>JAOTVX010000035.1 GCA_029863175.1 Betaproteobacteria bacterium
GTCGACGCGCCCCGCGCCGACTCGTCCCCCCCAGCGACAAGCGCCCAAAGGCGAAAGCGACGTGATCACCTGGGCCTGGCCGACCCGCGGCAAGGTGGTCAGCACGTTCAATGACGCCGCCAAACTGAAGGGAATCGGCATTGCCGGCAAGCTGGGTCAGCCGGTGACTGCCAGTGCCGCCGGCCGGGTCATTTTCAGCGGGTCCGGTATCCGGGGATTCGGGAAGCACATCGTCATCAAACACAATGATACGTTTCTGAGCGTCTATGCCCACAATAATGTGCTGCTCGTGAAAGAGGGCCAAGCGGTCGCCAAGGGGCAGAAGATCGCCGAGATGGGGAAGACCGACACCGTCCGGGTTCAGCTCCACTTCGAAATACGCCGCTTCGGAAAGCCGGTGGATCCCATGACGTTGCTGCCTCACGGCTAGCTGGGCTGAGACAAGCGATCGAGAAGGCGCGGCCAGTCGATCATGACCGTTGAGTGGGGATTTTCATTGATGGTGGCGCTTGGTCGCGACCGAGCGGCGATCGATGCGTCGGCAGCCGGGAAGTCCCGGTCACGCGTTATCGGCTTCAGGCGCTGAACTGCTTCACCTGCTGCCGCAGCTCATGGAGGGCGGCGGCGCTCGTGTCCGCGCCGTAGCGCAGCATCACGTATAGCTGCGTGATGGCACCCACAGGCAGCGCAAGATCAGGCCGCGCCCGCTCGAGCCGGCGCGCATAGTCGACCGGCCCCTCGTCCGCGGCGCGTGGCAGGCCTTTGCGCTGCAGCTTGTCGCAGAACTGAAGATACGCCTTGCGGACCGGGTCGTGCGCCCGGGCCTTGAGCCGGCGCAGAATGAACGCCGCGAGTATCACGACGATGAGTCCGGCCAAAGCGAGCATGGTGACGGTTAGCGTGTACCACGTTGCGTCATCTATTCCCATTCGGATCAATAGTTGCCGCTGACGCTCCGGCGTGTAGCCGAGAACCCACTGATTCCAGGTGTTCGCCATCAGGTCCCAGGTAAACCGCAATTGGCGAAGAACCTCGAAGTCGCCGCGCACGAGCATTGGAAGAGGATCGCTACGCGGGACGGCCGCGGAAATGCCGGCTTCCACGCGAAGCGGAGAGACGGCCGCGGTGGGATCTACGCGTAACCAGCCGACGTCGGCGAACCAGACTTCGGTCCAGGCGTGAGCGTCCGCCTGCCGCACGATGAGATAGTCTCCGAGCTCGTTGACTTCGCCTCCAAGATAGCCCGTGACGATTCTGGAGGGAATGCCAGCCGCCCGCATCAGCACTGCGAAGGCCGATGCGTAGTGCTCGCAGAAACCTCTGCGCGAATTGAACAGGAACTCGTCCACTGAGTGCTGTCCGAGCAGAGGAGGATATAACGTATAGAAGAAGTTCTGTTTGCGGAACATGGCGAGCACGTCGCGCACAAGGCTGCGGTCATCGGGAAATTTCTGGCGTAGCGTCCGCGCCAGCTGGAGGGCGCGCGGATTGAAGCCGGCCGGCAGCTGGAGCGCGCGGTGCAGCGCCATGCTGTTTTCATCGGTGCCGTAGCTGTAATCGAGGAAGGAAGCCATCTCGTAGCGCACGCGGTTATGGACCGGCGAGAAGGAACGGATCTGAAAATCGGCGCCGGTCGCAGACTGCGGGACCGCCCGCGCAGGAAGATCGAGGGCGAACAGCCAGCGCTTGTTGTGCGGCTCGAGTGTGACGTCATAAGTGATCGGATCGCCCGCCTTGGTAAAACGGGGCGAGCCGTAGATGAAGCGCGATGCGAACCAGGTCCGGCCGTCGAAGTCCCACATGACGGGGCCGCGCCAGTAGCGCTGCTTTGGCGGAGGAATGTCTGAGTCGAACCTCACGCGGAACGCCACCGCGTCCGAAAGGCTCAGGTTGGAAAGGCTGCCGGGGGTCATCGTGTCGGACAGCCCGCTTACACCGGAATAGGCATCCTGAGGAAGCCCCCATAGCGGGCCCGAGACGCGCGGGAACAACAGGAACAGCACCAGCATGAGCGGTATCGATTGAGCAAGCAGCACCCCCCCGACGCGCAGTTGCCTGCCGAAGGGCGGCTCGTCGCGCCCATAATGCAGGCTCATCATGGCCGCAGTGATGATCCAGACGCAGGCGAGCATGTAGAGCCCGGTTAGAATCGTCTGGGAGTACAGGAAATTTGTGATGACAAGGAAGTATCCCAGGAAGATGAGCAGCATTGCATCCCGCAGCGAGCGCATCTCGAGGAGCTTGAGGCCCAGCATTACCACCAGCAGCGCAACCCCGGCATCACGGCCGAAGATTGTGCGGTAATTGAGATAGATACCTACCGTTGCCACGATGACAATCACTAGCAGCAGCCAACGATTGGGCAGCGCGTGACGCCCATACGCTATATAGGCCCGCCAGGCGCCGAGCGTTGCCACCAGGGCAACGATCCACCATGGCAGTCGAAAGGCGTGAGGGGTCGTGATGAGTGCGAGCGATAGCAGCAGCCACAGCACGTGGTGCAGGGCGAGCGGTTGCCGCGGGTCGATCATCCCCGTAACCCGTCAATGGCGAGTGCTGAACGTTGGTTGGATAGAGTCCGCGTCGGCTGGCCACCAATGGTCTTTTTCCACTCATGACTCACGACTCACTCCTTGGCTACGGCTGATTCAAAAAGAGCGAGGGCCTCGAGGCAGCACTCACGCTGAGCGTCGGCGTTGGCCATCTCAACGGTTTTGCCGGGCAGCCGCAGGCCGAACGACAGTCCAGTCTCGTGCGCGTCAATGACCCAGCGTGCCAGGTGCGAGAGCTTTTCTTCGGGGCCCATGGCGGCAGGCAGCACTGACCAATCGAGCCAGAGCTCGGCCTCGGCGCGCCCCGAGAACTGCTTGGTCAGCAGGCCCTGGGCGCGGGCCGCAAGCTTCCAGGCAATATGGCGCGGCGAGTCGCCCACGTGATATTGCCGCATGCCGGAGAAATCTTCCTGTCCGGTTCCGCGTTCACTCCCGGCGCCGGCGCTCATCGCTGGCGCGGGCAGCGGCAGGCCTGGCGAGGCCGGGCGCGGATAGACCAGGCAGCGCAAGTCGAGATCGAGGTAAGCCCAGGCGTAGACCAGTCCCAGTGGATAGCGCGTGAAAAGGGTCAAACGCCCAGGCCTGAGGAGGCCGCGGCGGCGGGCAGGCACGCCCGCCGCCATAGAAACAGTCGTACGAGCCGGAATGTCAACGGTTTCCCATTCGCGCTTGTCGTGGGTGAGATTGACGGCGTAGCGCGGCGTATCTCCGATGTTTTCGAGGTGCACGGTGAAATGGGCCGTGTCACCAGCGAACACCGGCCGCGCGCGGCCGCCTGCGACGCGCAAGTTAGCAAGGTTCCGATAGGTATAGATGATGGTGTTGACGCCCATTGCACCGAGCAAGAACGTCAGGATGAATCCGAGGCTCAGGCTGTAATTGATCGAGCCCGTGAGCATGAGCATCAGCATGGCCGCGAACATCAGGCCATGCCGCGTGGGCAGGATGAAAATCCGCCGCTGCACCAGCACGATCACGCCCGTTTCAGGGCCGCGCAGCTGGAACAGCCATCGCTGGAATTGGTTCCTGAGCGCCGCGTACATGAGCCGTTCCGAGTTCCAGGTTCAAGGTTCCAGGTTCAGGGATCGAGGTTTTGACCTTGAACTTTGAACATCGAACTCTAAACCTTGAACGCTACGGGATGGTGACCTGCTTGACCAGGTGCGCAGCAGTATCATTGCTCGCCACTCGGCTCACCTCTCCGGTGGAGACGAGGCGGTGCCCCACGACCCCGGGCAATACTGCTTGCACATCCTCGGGCACAACATGGCCGCGTCCCGACATGAGTGCCCATGCCCGCGCTGCATGGAGCAACGCCAACGCCGCGCGCGGAGATAGCCCGTTAACGTAGTCAACAGCGTGTCGGGTGTGGGTGACGAGCGCCTGAACGTAGTCCAGCAGTGCGCTTGAGGCGTGGACCTTCTGAGCGCGTTGTTGCAGCTCGATCAAGTCGGCCGCGCTCATGCTGTGCGTCAACCCATGCAGCAGGTCGCGCCGGTCCTCGCCCTGCAGCAAGGCGCGCTCTGCCTCGCTATCCGGGTAACCGAGATGGACCCGCATGAGGAACCGGTCGAGCTGGGATTCCGGGAGAGGGAAAGTGCCGACCTGATAGGACGGATTCTGCGTGGCAATCACGAAAAAGGGCTGCGGCAGATGCCGTGTCTCGCCCTCGGCCGTAACCTGGTGTTCTTCCATCGCCTCCAGCAACGCGCTCTGCGCCTTCGGGGTCGCGCGATTGATCTCGTCGGCCAGGATGACTTGATTGAAGATGGGGCCCGGATGGAACTGGAACCCGCTATTCTCACGATTGAAAACCGAGACGCCGATGATGTCGGCAGGAAGCAAGTCGCTGGTGAACTGGATGCGCTGGAATCCGAGGCCGAGCGATGCGGCGAGCGCATGCGCCAGCATCGTCTTGCCGACACCGGGCACGTCTTCGATTAACAAATGACCCCGCGCCAGGAGGCAGGTGATGGCGAGTCTGATCTGCCGTTCCTTGCCCAGGACGATGTTACTGACCTGGGCCACAACGCTCTCGAGTTGCTGCATTACGTTTCGCGTGACGTGAGCAGTGGTCGAGTTTGCCACATCCATCAGGTTTCGTCCTGTGTCTGGCACGGTTGAAATTCTCCTTAGCGCGACGGTGGCGGCGATTCGAGCATGGCGTCGGTGCAGCGGAGCCCGCGCGGGACACGCACGAGGTTACGCAGAAATCCACAGGCGGGCGCCTTGCCTTCGCGAAGCGGACGGATTGTCTTCGCTGCGCTGTTTGTTCGTGAGGTGAGAACGCTCGACAAGCTAATCGGGTTGAGGCTGCATGGTCGACCAGCTTGCGCGTGGCTGACCGGATTCGAGGCGCCTGCCTCGCAGCGCTATACTCCGCATAGTGAGGCATTATAAGAGCGGCGACCTGGTGAAGATCACGGAAAAACATCACGTTGGTTCCGTGACGATCCGCACGTGCTGATGGTGTCCACGTTTCAGCATCCTTTTTACCCCTATAGCGGTACCGAGGGGCGTTTCGAGCGCATGGTGAACATCCCACTTGCGGCGGGTAGTTCGGACGAGCAGTTCCGTTTTGGAAGGCGGCTATATACTGCAGGCCTTGGAGCGCAGCGTCGCGGCGCAATTGAAGGCCATGGCTGGCCTGTAAGTCTTTCCGCTTTCTCCAGCGGCTCCGTGCCCCTCATTCCAGATGCCTCACCTTGGGGCAGCCTTGAAAGGGGAGCAGGGCCAAAGCGCACTTCCCGCTGCGTTTCTAGCCAACGATTTGGTCTCGGGTGGCGAAGGATGACCTTAACCATATGATTGTAATAGTTAATATGGTGACGACTTGGTGCAGCCGGTCGCTGAGGCCGTATGAGCAGTATTTCCGAGCTTTTTCAAGGCGCTTAGGGCATCTTTTCGAGGAAATCGTGACGGCAGGGGACGGCCCGATTGTCATCCTCGACGATTCATTGAATGCGCACGCGTGAACCAGGCGCACGACGAGTCGGGTAACAGGTTGCGCGGCGAGCAAGGACGCTGCGGTTGACGCGGTTTGCTGACGAACCGCGCCGGTTGCTCGGAAGGTGGCGCGGAGGAATTCCGGGATAGGCGATGGATAGCGGCGTATTCAATACGACAGCAGACCGCATTCTGCGCATCCTCTTGCTCGAAGAGGGGGCGCAGGGCGCTATTCAGATCGAGCGCGCACTCACGGTCGCCGCGCTGCGGCACTTACTCAAATGCGTCAGCTCGGAACCGGGGTTTCGCAGCGAGCTCGAGACTCGACCGCATGCCGTCATCGTGGATTACCACATGACGACCGTGAGCTGGCGCTACGCGCTGCAGCTCACCCGGGAGCGTTTTCCCGACATTCCGGTGATTCTCATCGCGGGCTCCTTCACCGAACAGCAGACGACCGAGGTTGTGATGCTGGGGGCGACCGATCTCATTTCCTGGCAACACCTCGAGCGGCTTGCGCCGGCGATCCGTACCGCGATCAGGATGAGCGAGCTGCGTCGCTACGCGAGCGACGTGCAGGAGCAACTGGCGCAGAGGGAGAGTGATTTCCGCGGCGCTTTCCAGAACGCCGCGTTTGGCACGGCAATGACCACGCTCGATGGTCGTTGGCTCAATGCAAACAATACCCTGTGTCAGTTCCTCGGCTACAGCGAGGCTGAGCTGCTTGCTACCGACTGCAACGGCGTCACTCACCCGGACGATGTCGCGGGCGATGTTGAGCTGCTAAAGCAACTCGTTGTGGGACGCCTCAGCAGCACTCAGCGTGAAAAGCGCTATCTGCATAAAAGAGGCCATGTCGTCTGGGCACAGGTCACGGCTTCGCTCGTAAAAGCGGCGGATGGAAAACCACGCTATCGGATGCTCTATGTTCTGGATATCAAGCATCGGATGGAGGCGGAGAACCGCTTCCGGGCCACGTTCGAGCAAGCCGCCGTCGGGATCGCTCATGCGAGTATGGACGAGAAGATTATCCGGGTGAATCGGCGTTATTGCGACATTGTTGGCTATTCCGAACAGGAACTGCTCGGCCGGGTGCCCACATTTCTCAATCATCCGGACAACAACAGTATTAGCCAGGAGGCGCGCCAGCGTTTGACCAGTGGCGCAATCGCTCATGACACCCAGGAGAAGCGCTATGTCCGCAAGGACGGCGAGATCGTGTGGGTCAAGCGCACGGAGTCGCTCGCGCGCGACGACGGGGGGCGCCCGCAGTACTTCATCCGTGTAATCGAGGACATTAGCGAGCGCAAGCAGGCCGAGGAACGGCTCGCGCGTGCCGACCGTGCGCGTAGAGTTCTGACGGAGTGCACCCGCGTTGTGGCGCGCGCGACGAACGAGAGCGATTTGCTGGAAAGAATGTGCAGAATCATCATAGTATCGGGCCGTTATCGTCAGGGATGGATCGGGCTCGCGACCGGGGATCCGATGCGCCCGCTCAAACCGGCCGCGTACGCTGGCTACGGCAACAACGAGCCGATGACCAAAATTCCCTTCGTGACGCCGGAAGGCGTCTATCGCGGAGTCGCCTTTGAAGCCCTCACCCTTGGGGTGCCGGTTATCGCACGCGACATCCTGAACGCTCCGCAGCATGAGTGGCGGCGCCCCCGCGCTCTCGAGCATGGCTTCCAGTCTTCGATTGGCCTGCCCCTGACCGCCGAGGAAAGTGTGCTGGGCGTGCTGGTGATGCATGCCGGCGAGCCGGACGCATTCGATCAGGACGAGATTGCGCTTCTTATCACGCTGGCGGAGGACGTGGCTTTTGGCATCGGATCGTTGCGCAAGGAGGCGGCGCGCAGACAGACGGAGGGGCGGCTCGCACGAGTCAGCCATGCGCGGCGCGTGATGGCGGAGGGTAATCACGTGCTCATGCACGCCACCGATGAGACCGAAATGCTGCAACAAATGTGCAGAATTTCCGTGAAGTCGGGCGGCTACAAGCAAGCCTGGGTTGGCTATGCCACCGAGGATAGCTCGCGGCCGGTCTACCCTGCTGCACATGCGGGCTACGGCGATGGCGATGAGCCCATGACGAGTAGCGCCAGCTGGACTGCCGACAGTCGCTACCAGGGCACGATGGGACTGGTGCTGGCGACGGGAGAGATCGATATCGCGCGCGATATCTTCAATGAACCACAGCACGAGCGGCGGCGGGAGCGGGCCAGACAGCTCGGCTGCCAGTCCGCGATTTGCCTGCCACTCAGAAACGAGGGCCGGTTGCTCGGTGCGGTCGCGTTCTATGCGGCGGAACCGGACGCGTTCGACGACGAGGAAATCGCTCTGCTTACGGAGGTGGTGGACGACATCGCCTTTGGCGTGTCCATTCTGCGCACGCGGATCGCGCACCGCAAGGCCGAAGCGGCCTTGCGCGAAAGTCAAGAGCAGTTCAGCCAGCTCGCTCACAACATTCCCCAGGTTTTCTGGATCACCGACGTCGAGCACAAGCGGACGCTGTTCGTGAGCTCAGCGGCGGAAAAACTCCTTGGCAGGCCGCTAGAGGAAATCTGCGACAATCCCCGCTCCCTGGTGCGTGCCGTACATCGCGAGGACCGCAAGCGTGTGCATGCAGCGCGCAAGATGGCCCTGACCGACGGTTATGACGTGACCTATCGCATCGTGAGGGCCGATGGAGCAGAACGCTGGGTGCGAGACCGTGCTTTCCCGGTGCGCGACGCGGAGGGCAAGGCCTATCGGGTGGCCGGGATCGCCGAGGATATTACTGACCGCCGGCGTGCCGAGGCCGCGCTGCAGGAAAGCGAAGCGCAGTTTCGTCAGCTCGCCGGCAACATTCCACAGGTGTTCTGGATCACCGATGCCGCCCAGCGTGAGCCCATCTACTTGAGCCCAGCCTTCGAAAAGATCACGGGGCGCCCGCTCGCCGAGGTTCTCGAAGACCCGCGTTGCTGGATCAACATGATTCACCATGAAGACCGCCAGCGCGTGAGGATTGCCCGCAGACTGGCCGCCGAAGGGCGCTACGACGAGGTGTTCCGTATTGTGCGGCCGGACGGCTCGATACGTTGGTTGCACGACCGTGCGTTCCCCGTGAATGACGCCACGGGCCGGGTCTATCGTATTACTGGAATTGCCGAGGACATTACCGAGCGCAAGGGCGCCGAGGAACAGCTCATGAAACTGGCGCACTACGACGTGCTCACGAACCTTCCGAACCGCGTGCTCTTCTATGACCGGTTGAAGCAGGCGCTTGCCCAGGCGAAGCGCAACCAATGGAGTGTGGGCGTCATGTTTATCGACGTGGACCGTTTCAAAAACGTCAATGACACCATGGGGCATTCCGTCGGCGACCGCTTGCTGCAGCAGATATCCGAACGTTTAATGGGAATCGTGCGCTCGGGCGATACGGTGGGGCGGCTCGGCGGGGACGAGTTCTCGGTGGTGCTGTCCAATCTGGCGGGTGCACAGGACGCGAATCTGGTGGCACAGAAAATGATGGCCTGCTTCACGGAGCCGTTCTGGCTTGAAGGCACGGAGGTCTACGTGACGGCCAGCATCGGCATCACGCTCTATCCGGATGACAGCACCGAACAGGACATACTGATCAGGAATGCCGACGCGGCGATGTACAAGGCGAAGGAGATCGGCCGCGACAGCTATCAGTTCTACACGCCGGAGATGAATACGCGGGCGCTCGGGATCCTCGGCATGGAGAACAGCCTGCGGCGCGCGCTCGACCGTAACGAGTATCTGCTCTACTACCAGCCGAAGGTCGGAATCGCGAACGGTGAGATCACCGGCCTGGAAGCGCTGATCCGCTGGCGCCATCCTGAACGCGGGCTAGTATCACCAGGCGAATTCATGTCTGTGCTCGAGGAAACCGGGCTCATCGTGCAGGTGGGGCAATGGGTCCTCAATGCGGTCTGCCGGCAGATCAAGGAGTGGGAAAACGCCGGGGTGCAAACCGTCCCGGTGGCCGTCAACCTGTCGGCGCGGCAATTCACCTCGAAGGACCTGGGCGCGACGATCAAGCGCATTCTCGAGGAGCACCAGATCGATTCAGGTCTGATCGAGCTCGAGATCACGGAAAGCTCCCTTATGGTGAATACCGAGGAGGCAGTCCGCACGCTAGAGTATCTCAGCGCTCTGGGCGTCTCGATCTCGATCGACGACTTCGGCACGGGTTATTCGAGCCTGAGCTACCTCAAGCGCTTTCCACTGGATTCATTGAAGATCGATCGTTCATTCATCCGCGATATCACGACGGACGGGGACGATGCCACAATCACTCGAGCCGTGATCTCGATGGCGCACAGTTTGGGGCTCAAGGTCGTGGCCGAGGGCGTTGAGACCGAGCGCCAGCTCGCGTTTCTGACCGAGTACGGTTGCGACCAGATCCAGGGCTATTTCTTCTCGCACCCGCTGCCAGCGGATGAATGCGGGATGTTGCTGCGCGAGATGCGTCGGCTGCGGCAGGTGTCACCCGAGCATCCGGCGGATACTCCCGTGGTGCTCCTGGTCAATAACGACGGGGCGGCCCTCACCCATCTTAGCCAGTCGCTGGCAAAGGACGGATACCGGATCTTTGGCGCCTACAATGCACACGAAGCCTTTGAGCAACTCGGCACGCAGCACGTTGATGTAGTCATCGCGGACCATAACATGCCCGGAATGTCGGGCACGGAGTTACTGGAGCACATCAGAGCGCTTTTCCCGGATACATTGCGTATCATCACCTGCGCAAGTTCCGATTTTGGCATGAGGGCGGACGCCGCCGGTAAGGAGGATGCAGCGCGCTTTATCGCAAGCTCTGCGGGTGAGGACGAGCTGCGGTTCGAAGTGCGCGTTGCGCTTGAATCGCGAAGCCGGATGGCACGCCCGATAGCGGCCTGAGACCTGCCGCGCGAACGAGCGGGCATCGCCCGCTAGTCGACCAATATTGCCGCCGCGACCTTGCGTCCCTCGCCCGCCAGGATGTTGTAGGTGCGGCAGGCGGCGCCGCTGTCCATCACCTCCAGGCCGATGCCGGCCGCTGCGAGCGCGAGCGCCAGTTCCCGTGCCGGAAACCTCATGATCCGACCGGTACCAAAGATCACCACCTCGGGCTTGAGGGCGAGGACGGGGGCGAAATCTGCTGCGCTGAGCGCGTCAAAACCGGTGACCGTCCACTCCGTTACGGACGCTGGCGTTACCACGATGCTGGCCTCGTAGCGCACGCGGTTGACCGCGACGTAGCCGGGGCCGTGGCCGGAGAACAGGTGCTGGCCCTCTCCCGTTGACAGGTGCAGTTTCATAACTTTTGGATAAGCCGCTGATTTGCTTACGGTAACTTGCTCCGTTAGAATTATACGCTTGTGCGCCACCACGCACCGCCACTCGATCGCCCCGATGGAAGAGTTCCCGAGAATCAACCGCCTGCCGCCCTACGTGTTCAACGTAACGGGCGAGTTGAAGCTCGCGGCGCGCCGGCGCGGCGAGGACATCATTGATTTCAGCATGGGCAATCCGGACCAGCCGACGCCGCGGCATATCGTGGACAAGCTGATTGAGGCGGTGCAGCGGCCGGACACGCACCGGTATTCGGTATCCAAGGGAATCTACCGGCTGCGGCGCTCGATCTGCAGCTGGTATCTGGCGCGCTATGGCGTGGAGCTCGATCCTGACGCCGAGGCAATCGTATCGATCGGCTCGAAAGAGGGTATCGCGCATCTCGCGCTAGCGACCCTCGACCGCGGCGATATAGTGCTCGTGCCTAATCCGAGCTACCCGATCCACATCTACGGACCGGTCATTGCCGGTGCCGACATTCGCCACGTGCCGATGCTGCCGGGAGTGGACTTCTTCGAATCCTTGGACCGCGCCCTGCGCGACCTGTATCCCAAGCCGAAGATGCTGATCGTCAATTTTCCGAGCAATCCCACCACGCAGTGTGTGGACCTGCCATTCTTCGAGCGCCTGATCGGGATTGCTCGCGAGCACCAGATTTACGTCGTGCATGACCTGGCCTACGCCGACATTGTCTTCGACGGCTACCAGGCGCCCTCCATCCTGCAGGTGCCCGGTGCACGCGATATCGCCGTCGAGTTCTTCACCATGTCGAAGAGCTACAACATGGCGGGGTGGCGCGTCGGCTTCATGGTGGGCAACCGCGATCTCGTGACGGCCCTGGCGCGGATGAAGAGCTATCACGACTACGGCATGTTCACGCCGATCCAGGTGGCCTCCATCATCGCGCTCGAAGGACCGCAGGACTGCGTGGAGGCCGTGCGCCGGGTTTACCAGGGCAGGCGCGATGTGCTGTGCAGCGGGCTCAAGTCGGTCGGCTGGGACGTCGAGATTCCCAAGGCGACGATGTATGTCTGGGCGCCCATTCCGGCGGGATATGGTGGCATGCGTTCGCTAGAGCTCTCGAAGAAGCTGCTCGCGGATGCCAAGATCGCAGTAGCACCGGGCGTGGGTTTCGGGCAGTACGGCGACGATCATGTGCGCTTCGCCTTGATCGAGAACGAGGCCCGAACGCGCCAGGCGCTCAGAGGCATCAAGGAAATGTTCAGAAAGGATGGGCTGATCGAATGAAGCTCCCCGCGCTCAAGCCCGTCAACGTGGGGCTGCTCGGTATTGGAACGGTGGGCGGCGGCACTTTCGTCGTGCTCGCGCGCAACCAGGAGGAAATCGCGCGGCGCGTCGGCTGCGCGATCACGATGAAGATGGTTGCGGACAAGGAAGTCGACAAGGCGCGGCAGCTGGTTGGAGAGCGCGCCATCGTCACGGCCGACGCCTACGAGGTCGTCAATCATCCGGAGATCGACATCGTGGTCGAGCTGATCGGAGGCACCAAGGTGGCGAAGGATCTCATTCTGAAGGCCATCGCCAACGGCAAGCACGTTGTGACGGCAAACAAGGCGCTGTTGGCCCAGCACGGCAACGAAATATTCGCCGCCGCGCAGAAGGAAGACCTGATGGTGGCGTTCGAGGCGGCCGTCGGTGGCGGCATTCCGATCATCAAGTCGCTGCGCGAGGGACTGACCGCGAATCGCATCGAGTGGATTGTGGGCATCATCAATGGCACCAGCAACTTTATCCTGTCCGAAATGCGCGAGAAGGGCGCGAGTTTCGCGGACGCGCTCGGCGCGGCGCAGCGGCTTGGATACGCCGAGGCCGACCCCACCTTCGACGTTGAAGGTTTCGATGCGGCGCACAAACTGACGATCATGTCCGCGATCGGGTTCGGCATTCCGATGCAGTTCACGGCGGCCTATACCGAAGGCATATCGAAGCTGACCCGGGAGGACATTCGCTACGCAGACGAGCTCGGCTACCGTATCAAGCTACTTGGCATTGCCAAGCGCAGGAGCAAGGGCATCGAGCTGCGGGTACATCCGACCCTGATCCCGACGCGGCGGCTGATCGCAAACGTCGAGGGGGTCATGAATGCGATCCTGGTGAAGGGCGACGCCGTCGGGCAGACGATGTATTACGGGGCGGGGGCGGGCGCGGAGCCAACCGCGTCGGCCGTGGTCGCCGACCTCGTCGACGTGGCGCGGATGCTGAGGGCCGACCCGGAGCACCGCGTGCCGCATCTCGCGTTCCAGCCGGACCAGCTTTCAAAGATCCCGGTGTTGCCCATGGGCGAAGTAGAGACGGCCTATTATCTGCGCTTGCGCGTGCTCGATCGCCCGGGAGTGCTGGCCGATATCACGCGGATCCTGGCTGACCTGCATATCTCGATCGAGGCGATGGTGCAGAAGGAGCCGCACGAGGGCGAGGAACAGGTGGACATCATCATGCTTACGCACCTGACGGTCGAGAAGAACGTCGACGCGGCGCTCAAGAAGATCGAGGGGTTGCCGGTCGTAATGGGCGCCGTGATCCGCATCCGGCTTGAACAACTTAATTAGCCACAGAGAGCACAGAGAACACCGAGATCGGCGAGACCGTCGCAACATTCGACGATGGTTTTTTTGAAGATAACTAGGGGGTTGTGGCCGCTCCACTGCAACCCGTGCCATGTGGTATTTGATTCATTATCTGTTTTTGGTTTTCCTCTGTGATCTCTGTGTTCTCTGTGGCTGAATATTGATGTCTCACTACACGGGTCTTATAGACAAGTACCGCGAGCGCCTGCCGGTCACTAATGGCACCGCGCCGGTGTCGCTGTGCGAGGGGGCGACGCCGCTCATCGAGCTCAAGAACCTGCCGCGCTTCCTGCGCAGAAATGTCCGGCTTTACGCCAAATTTGAAGGGTTGAACCCCACCGGCTCGTTCAAGGACCGCGGCATGACGATGGCGGTGACCAAAGCGGTTGAGGGTGGGGCCCGAGCGATAATTTGCGCTTCGACGGGCAATACATCAGCCTCCGCAGCGGCCTACGCCGCACGCGCAGAAATCACATGTTTTGTGCTCATCCCGGAAGGCAAGATTGCGCTCGGGAAGCTCTCGCAGGCCATGATGCATGGTTCCGTCGTGATCCAGATTCGCGGCAACTTCGATGACGGCATGCGGCTGGTGCAGGAGGTGTCGAAGACGCTCCCGCTCAACGTCGTGAACTCGATCAATCCCTACCGGCTGCAGGGGCAGAAGACGATCGCGTTCGAGGTGATCGAGGCGCTGGGCGACGCGCCGGACTACCACGCGCTCCCGGTCGGCAATGCCGGAAATATCACGGCGCACTGGATCGGCTATTCGGAGGCGGCTTGTGAGAACACCCAAGCGTGTGCCTTTTGCAACGGAAAATGCAATTATCAGAAACAAAAAATGGCGAAGCGCCGACCCATCATGCTGGGCTACCAGGCCTCCGGCGCCGCGCCGATCGTGCGCGGGCGGCCGGTGGAGAACCCGGAGACCATCGCGACCGCGATTCGCATCGGCAACCCGGTGTCATGGCAGCAGGCTGTCACGGCAAGCCACGAGTCCGGCGGCTGGTTCAACGAGTGCTCGGATGAGGAGATCCTGCACGTGCAGAAGCTCCTGGCACAGGCGGAGGGAATTTTTTGCGAGCCGGCGGCAGCCACTGGTGTTGCTGGTGTGCTGAAGGATCTCGAACTCGGGCGCATCGGAGACGGGAGCACCATCGTCTGCACGCTCACCGGCCATGGCCTAAAGGACCCCGACACGGCGATCGCGCAGAGTGCGAAACCGCTCACCGTGGATGCGGAGCTGTCGGCGATCGAGCGCGTGATCCGCGAACATCTTAAAGGCTTGTAGCCACAGAGAGCACAGAGAGCACAGAGAAAGAAAATATCAAAACTTCAAATCAATCGACGGCTCAGAACAGGTTGGTGGGGATATTCGTCCGCAGCACCGGAAACCAATCCCCGATCAGCGACTGCGGCCACGGCACGAAGAGTACCTGGTGGAACAACACATAGCAAAACACCCACACCGCAATCGCCACGGCGAAGGTCCGCGCCCAACTCCGCTCGCCCAGGAACCACATGAAGCCGACCAGGACGAAAAACATCGCTGGCAGCAGGCCGATCACGGCCGCGAGACCGAACGCGAGCAGCAGCCAGGCAAAGTAGGTCACCGCCCGCCACAGGATCACCTGCGGGGATAGATCGCCGAAGTCCACTACGATGTCGAAATGCACGTCCGATTGGCCCGCCCGCTGCTCCGCCGTCTGCCCCGATCCGTCACGCATGGCTGCCCGGCGCGCACCGGCGCGGTAAAACAGCGTGAGCACGACGTAGAGGGTGAGCAGGGCAACCGCTGTCCAGCCGACGACCTGCGGCACCAGCTTGGCGCCGAACGCCCAGCCAGAAGAGATCACCAGCGCGGCGATGAATACCCCGAGAAGGGCTAGCGTGAACAGGAGATCCGCATTCAGGTTCTGTGGCTGGAAGCCGATAGCCCCCTTCTCGCTTGCGGCGCCCGACTTGTAGTGCGCGCGGAGCTTGCGCACGAGCGGGCCGAGAATGCCGAAGACCGTGATCGCGATCATGACGACCACGACCGGCCGCTCCCACAGCCAGGCCGTGCCGTAGCGTTCGACCGAGATGAACATGTAGCGCTCGACCAGGGCGCCCAGCACGAACCCGAGAATGAGCGGCGGACGCGGCCAGCGCAGCCGCTTCATGATGAAGCCGAGCATACCGAAAATCAGCAGGAAATAGAGGTCGCCCCACTGCTGCGAGCCTTGGTAGGCGCCGACGAAGACGACGACGATCACGACCGGCGCGAGAATGCTGATGCGCAGCAGCGCGACCTTCGCCAGCTGCTTCGCGAACGCGAAGCAGATACCTGCCCCGAAGATATTCGCGAGCGCGACGCTCCATACCATCGTGTAAGTGATATCGAGGTGCGTGGTCAGCATGTCCGGCCCGGGAACGAGGCCGTGGATCAGGAAGGCCCCCAGGATCAAGGCCATCGACGCGCTGCCGGGAACCCCGAAGGCGATCGTTGGCACCAGCGCACCGCCTTCCTTCGCGTTGTTGGCGCTCTCGGAAGCGATCACGCCGCGCACGTCGCCCGTGCCGAACGTTTTCTCCGCGTCCTTCTCGGTGCTCTTGGCGTGGCCGTAGGCGATCCAGTCCACGACCGATGCACCGATGCCCGGGACCGCGCCGAGGCCCGCGCCGATCGAAGCGCACCTCAGCACCAGGAACCAGTGGCGGAAGACGTCGCGAACGCCGCGCGTCTGGCCCGTGCGCGTCTCGACGTTCCCGGCGCCGTCGCCCGCGACGGATTTGCGCTGAATCGCGAGATCGGCGATCTCGGGTATAGCAAAGAGCCCGAGCGCGAGCGGCACGACCGGCAGGCCGGTCCACAGGTAGAGCGAATCGGACCAGCGCAGCGTACCGGTTTGCGAATCCTCGCCCGCGGTCGCGACCAGCAGTCCGATGCACGCTGCGGTGAGGCCCTTCAGCGGCGATCCGGTGCTCAGCACCGCCGCCAGCGACAGCCCGAAGACGCAGAACATGAGCAGCTCGGGCGAGCCGATGCTCAGCATCATCGGGCGCAGGATCGGAATACTGACGCCCAGCAGCAGCGCGCCCCACAGCCCGCCGATGACCGATGCGGTGAAGGCGGCGCCGAACGCGCGGCCCGCCTCGCCTCTGCGCGCCATCGGGTAGCCGTCGAGGATGGTCGCGGCCGATCCGACAGTGCCGGGCACGCCGAACAGGACCGCCGGGATCGTATCGGAGGTGACCGTCACCGACTGCAGCCCCAGCAGGAAGGCCAGCGCGGTGTAGCGATCCATGTCGAAGGTGAACGGCAGCAGCAGCGACAGCCCCACCAGGCCGCCCAGCCCGGGAAGCGCGCCCAGGACGAGGCCGATGACGACGCCGAGCAGCAGGAAGGTCATTCGCATGGGGTCGGCGATGATCCCCAACGCCTGCACGGCTTCGTTCAGGAGCGAGACTTCACCCATGCCTTACTCCGCCTTTCGCCTCCCGACGGCCGGCGTCATCCTGCGGGAACCCGGAAAGTCGCTACTTGAGATCGAGCGCCTTCTTGACGCGGGCAATCACCGCGGGCGGAGTGTCGAACACCACCTTGACCGCGGCCTCGACCTCCTGCGCCGACGCGGGGATGACGTCCATCTTGCGCTGCTCGGCTTCCGCCAGGAAAGCCGGATCCTTCAGCACATCGGCCATCGCCTTGCGCAGGGCGGCAACGCGCTCGGCCGGCACGCCGGGCGGCGCGACTAGGGTGCGCCCGATATTGGCCCGCGCCGACATGAACGCGAATACGGCGCGCTCTTCATCGTTGCGCGCGAACTCGGTCAGCAACGGCACGTCAGGGAGCCGGAAATGCCGCTCGCTGCCGGTCTGGACGAGAAACCGGATCAGGTTCTTCTGCAGCCAGTGCTGCTGGCGCACGAAGACCGAGAGTATGGGCCCCGCGTCGCCGGTGGTCTCGCCGCGCTCGAGCGCGAGATCCATCTCACCGCCGCCCTTGTATCCGGTGATGACCTTGAACTTCGTGCCGAGCACGCTGTTGATGATCGTCGGGTCCTGGTAGGTCTCTGACCCGCGGCCCGAAGCGCCAATGATGACTTCGTGCGTGCGAACGTCCATCAGCGTCTTTGCCGCGACCGTGTGCCAGACGAAGATCCCGCTGTTCTGGCTGGCGGTGCGGCCGAGGTAGAAGTACTTCGTCACGTCGAACTTGACGCCCGGGGAGCCCAGCACCTGCGCCTGCGGGTGTGACGACTGCGGGTGGAGCAGCACGGTCCCGTCCTTGGGCGCGACGGTGTAGAAATAGTTGGCCGCCTTGATGCCCCCGCCGCCCGGCATGAACTGCGCGATGACGTTGGGCTTGCCCGGGATATGGCGTCCGAGGTGCGCGGCGAGGGTACGGCCATAGAGGGCGTTGGTGCCGCCCGAGCCCGAGCCCACGATCAACGTGACGTCCTTGCCCTTGTAGAAGTCCGCGACCGAGTCGCCGCGCGCCGGGGGTGCTAACGCGAGCACCGCGGCCATTCCCGCAACCGATAACACTAATCCTGCGCTGGATCGTTTCATCACGTTCTCTCCTCTCGAAACCGGACGCAACCGCAGTCAGGGACGGTCGTGCATGGGCACTCTGGGATGAATCGGGCGAATTGGCGAAACAGCCCAACCCTTGTCATGCCGGTGCCCGGTGGAATTGTGGCGCGATGGCCTGACTGTTTTTGTTCATCGCGCCGGGTGATATTACTCCGAACGACCAGCAGGGGACAGACTGTGGTGTGCCCGGCATGCGCGGCGGGTCTCGATACTCCGAAGAGGGGTGCGCTGAGGAAAAAGAAAAGCCTATTGGTTTTAATCTTATTTTCTTCCTGTTTCTCTCGGCGTCTTGGCGGTTCAATATTGATTTGCCTTTCTCGGCGGTTTAGGTTTCAAACCGCATCGAGAAGTCGACGGCCTCGATGTCCTTCGTCAGGCTGCCGATTGAGATACGATCGACGCCGGTCTCCGCGATCGCGCGCAACGTTTCAATGGTGATCCCGCCTGACGCCTCGAGTTCCGCGCGCCCGGATGCGAGCCTTACCGCTTCGCGCATCTTCGGCGCATCCATATTGTCGAGGAGGATCATCTTGGCGCCGCCGTCGAGGGCGTCCCTTAGTTGGTCCAACGTCTCGACCTCGACCTGAATCCAGACTCCCGGCCCCGCGGCTGTCTGTGCTGCGGCCAACACCGGGCGGACTCCACCGGCTGCCGCGATGTGATTTTCCTTCAGCAGTATGGCGTCGTAGAGTCCCATGCGGTGGTTGACACCGCCGCCCACACGCACGGCGTATTTTTCGGCCGCGCGCAGCCCCGGCAATGTCTTGCGGGTGTCGACGATCTTCGCGCGCGTCCCGGCAACAGCCGCCACGTATCGGCTCGTATTCGTGGCAACGGCCGAGAGTGTCTGCAGGAAGTTGAGTGCCGTGCGCTCGCCGGTGAGCAAAGCCCGCGCCTTTCCACTCAACTCGCACACCGTCTGCCCGCGCGATATCCGCGCGCCTT
Organism: Betaproteobacteria bacterium; assembly: GCA_029863175.1. The sequence goes on from JAOTVX010000035.1 coordinate 18,947, forward strand.
CGGCAACCTGCCAGCCAAATTTCGCTGCCGGATCGAGCTTGCTAAAGCACGCGTCGAACCAGGCCTGGCCGCACAGCACGGCATCTTGACGCGCCACCAGTCGCGCGCGCGCTTTGGCCGATTCAGGCGTAAGCGCGGCTGTCACGTCGCCGCTGCCCACATCCTCGGCCAGAGCGGCTGCAACGTTGCGCTCGATTTCGTGTGTCAAATCCATCGGAATCCTCTATATTGGCCTCACGATTCTAGCAAAGCGCAAGGAGCAGCATGGGTGAAATGATGAGCGTCCTGTCCTACGGCGTCGGTACGATCCTCGGTTTTGCCTAACGGCTTGCGAAGTCCGAGGGCAGCATCATTGGCTTCGGGTCGAACAACGATCTGCGCGAGCCGGGCACGATCATCTTCGTCAACCATCCCTTTCCGGTGCCGGAGCGAGACCGGCTGCGACCTCGTCATGCAGATTGGCACTGCCAAGTATGGGGTTAGGAATATCTATGGGAGTTTTTCGCCTGAGAAGGCACAGGAGCTGTCGCCGCTCGTGAAGACGGCCATCGGGGGCCGGGAGTTCATCAACGAGTTGTGCGATAACGTGTTGCGCCGGGGCAAGGAATATGCGCCGGATTTTCTCGCCATCGATGGCAGCGAGGGCGGCAGCGGTGCGGCGCCGCAAACACTGGTGGATCACATGGCGCTGCCTATTGCGGAAGCGCTGCCGCGCGTGGTCGATTCGCTCCTGCAGTCCGACCTGAAGGCGCGAATTCGCGTGGTCGCGGCCGGCAAGCTCGTCACCTCCGCGCGCGCGGCGTGGGCCTTGTGCGTGGGTGCGGATTTCGTCAACACCGCGCGCGAGCACGTTCGCATCGTCCAGACCGCCAATCAGGGCATCGCGCTCAACGTGCTCTATCCCTATCCGACGGCGGGCTCACGCGCGGCCGCGAAGCAGGCGAGCAGCGCGACGGGTATGGCGGCCTAGGCTGCGCGCCTCTCTCCAGCGCGTGTGGCCGGGTACGCGCGCCGACCACCACTCGCTACTTGAGCGGGGAAAACGCAGCGGGCATCAGGATCTTGTTTTCCTGCGAGACCAGGGTGTAGCCGCGCCCGCCCTGTTTTTCGGCCACGTCGGAGGGCGGCCAGACCCCTTCGGCCCGGATCTTGTGGCGGATCTCCCAGCGCTGATCGAGCGACTTGTAAGGCCAAATGTGGACAAACTTGTTCAACCCGCCGACATCCGAATACCAGGCGGCCGTGAGGGGGCTGTACTTCTGGCGTGCCTGGATCGCATTGGCCCAGTTCTTCATGATGACCGGCAGCTCGCCCGGCGCGTAGGTGTAGGTGCGCATCTCGAAGAACGGCCCGACATTGGCGGGCTTCAACTCGGGCGAGATGTCGAAGGGAATGAAGATGTCCGAGCGCATGTTCACGAGGAATTCGCCGAGGTTGGGCGGCCAGGCCTTGTCCTTCACGGCCGCGGTGCGAATGCGGGTGCGCTCTTCCATGTCCTTGTAGGGCCAGATGTGGACGATCTGATTGAGCGGGCCGATCTCGGTGTGCCAGAACGCGGCTAGCTCGGAGTATTGCCGGCGCTTTGCTTCGTAGAGCTCGCCGAAACGCTTCTCGACCTCGGGAATGGCGCGCGGCTTGAGATCATAGGTCCTCACTTCATAAATCATGGATCGTCCTTTCTTGTGTCGGGTAAGCCGCGTGAATGGCCGCACCCGCCAGCATGATCGAAGCCCGCGCGGGCAGGCCGCATAGTATACCGTTTGCCCGGCTGCATCACGGGGGTGCCGCGGAATGCCGCGCGAGGGCCGATGCCGCAAATATTGCGCGAGCGAGCCGATCATGGGACGGCCCGTTACGTCTAGTGTTCGTAGAGCTTCGCGGGCGCCTTGCCGCGAAATACGCGGTAGGCGTAGATTGTATAGCCGATGATGAACGGGAGTACCACGAGCGCGCCGGCCAGCACGACTTTGAGAGAGGACGGATGCGCGGCGGCCTCCCAGATCGTCATGCGGTCCATGACGACGTACGGGAAGAGGCTGTAGGCGAGCCCGGCGAACGCAAGGAGGTAAAGCGCCGCCGCGCCGGCAAACGGCGCCCAGTGCGGCATCGCGGTTCCTTTTCTGACGCGGCTGGCGGCGTGCCATACCCAGAGCCAGGCCGCCCCGCTTGCCAGCGGCAGCAGCATGAGCCCCAGCGTGCGCGGAAAGTCGAACCATTTGTGATACACAGTCTCGCTCATGACCGGAGTGGCGAGGCTTACGAAGCCGACGCCGAGCGCGACCCAGAACAGCCCCCAATGCGTCCACGCAACCGCTTTTCTCTGCAGCGTGCCGTCCGTTCGCCAGATTAGCCACGTCGCGCCAAGGAGCACATAGCCGCCGCACACGCCTGCCGCCACGACGAGCCCGAACAGAAAAAAGCCGAACCCGGGCTCGAAGCCGGTGATGTAGGCCGCCAGCATGAGTCCCTGCGCAACCGAGGCAAGAGAAGAGCCAAACCAGAACAACCAGTTCCACATCCCGCGATTCCAGCCTTCGGCCTTCACCCGGAACTCGAATGAAACGCCCCGGAGCATGAGCCCGATCAGCATCGCAAGGACGGGGAGGTAAAGCGCGGCCATCACGATCCCGTGCGCGGCGGGGAAGGCCACGAGCAGCAGACCGACGCCCAGCACGAGCCACGTCTGGTTCGCGTCCCAGAACGGCCCGATCGAGGACACCATCCGCTCCTGCTCGTCGGCTGTCGCGGCCGGCATGAGCATGGCCACGCCGAGGTCGTAGCCGTCCAGTATGACGTAGGCGAGGATCGCGGCGCCCATGAGGACTGCGAAAATGACGGGCAAGTCGAGGCTCATACTGCCGCCCCCTCCGGAAGAGGACCGCTGCCGGAAAGCTCGCCCCCCGCGCCTTTGCCGGCGATATGAGTGAGCACGACCATGTAGGTGATGAGCATCAGGCCGTAGGTGATGACGTAGCTCGTCAGACTCGCGCCGAGCTGCGCCCCGGTGGCCGGACCCGCGGTCTCGGCGGTCCTGAGAATCCCGGTGACGAGCCACGGCTGCCGGCCGCTCTCGGTAACAAACCAGCCCGCCAGCGTGGCGATCCAACCGGCGAACGTGAAAGCGGCGAACGTCCATAGCAGCCACACGGGGAGAACCGCCCGGTTTCTGGTCCGCCACACGCCGTACCATGACAGCGCGATCATCAGAAGGCCCATTCCCACCATCACCCGGAATGCGAAAAAAATCGGCGCGACGGATGGTGCGTCGGGCGCAAACTCGTTGATGCCTTTCAACTCGCCGTCGAGTGAATGCCTGAGAATCAGGCTCGCGCCATTGGGAATCTCAATCGCAAAATCGTTGCGCTGCTCCTGCGCGTTCGGGATCGCGAACAGTACGAGGGGCGCGCCTTTTTCCGTCTTCCAGAGCGCCTCTATCGCGGCGATTTTCGCCGGCTGGTGTTCGAGCGTATTGAGCCCATGCAGGTCGCCGATAAAAGCCTGTACCGGAGCGAACACCGCGGCGATAACGATTCCGGTGCGCAGCGTGCGCGCCGCCGTCGCGTCGCGAGGGGTCTTCAGCAGCCGCCACGCCGACAGCCCTGCGACGACAAACGCGGCCGTCAGCGCGGAGGCGAGAAGCGTGTGAAACAAGCGGTAGGGAAAGGACGGGTTGAATATGACCTGCCACCAGTCCGCAGCGACGAGCTGTCCGTCGGCCCATCCGTGTCCGACCGGCGTTTGCATCCAGGAGTTGAGCGCCAGGATCCAGAACGCCGAGAGTGAGGTTCCTGCGGCGACCAGTACAGTTGCGGTGAGATGCATCCATCCCGGGACGCGGTTCATGCCGAAGAGCATGATGCCCAGAAACGTTGCCTCGAGGAAAAACGCCGTCAGCACCTCGAACGCGAGCAGGGGGCCCGCGACGTTGCCGACCTGGTTCATGAATCCAGGCCAGTTGGTGCCGAACTGGAATGACATCACGACACCCGATACCACGCCCATGGCAAACGTGAGCGCGAAAATCTTGGTCCAGAGCTTGTAGGTTTCCAGCCACGCGGGTTCGCGGGTCAGCGCGTACGCAACACGGAAGTACACGAGGATCCACGCGAGTGCAATGGTGATACTCGGGAAGAGGATGTGGAACGCAATGTTCAGCCCGAATTGCGCACGCGCAAGCAGGAGGGCTTCCCCGGTTTCCATGGATAACAATCCTGGTTCCCTCTGGTGGGCCAGTGGATGATTCTACGCGAGGGCGCAGCCGGAATTCATTTCGCGCAGGTAAGTTGCTGGATTGAAGCATGATTTGCCTGGCGGAGCCTCTTGAAAACTCCCTGACCTGCCCAATATCATGAGAAGGCAACCCGCGACGGTAGCGATATGCGCTTCGACAAGTTCACGACCAAGTTTCAACAAGCCTTCGCCGACGCCCAGAGTCTTGCCGTCGGCGCCGACAATCCCTACATCGAGCCCCAGCACTTGCTGCTTGCGCTCATTGACCAGCAGGACGGCAGCACGGCGTCGCTTTTGGCGCGCGCCGGCGCGAACGTCGTGGGCCTGCGCTCGGCGCTACAGGGCAGTATCGAGCGGCTGCCCAGAGTCCAAGGCACGGGCGGCGAGGTCAACGTTTCGCGGGAGCTGTCCAATCTCCTCAATCTCACCGACAAGGAAGCACAGAAGCGCGGCGACCAGTTCGTCGCTTCCGAGCTGTTCTTGCTGGCAGCGCTCAACGACAAGGGCGAGACTGGCAAGCTGCTCAAGCAGCACGGCGCGAGCCGGCCGGCCCTCGAGTCCGCGATCAGTGCCGTGCGTGGCGGCGAGGGCGTCCAAAGCGCGGAAGCGGAAGGCCAGCGGGAAGCGCTCAAGCGCTACACGCTCGATCTGACGGAGCGCGCGCGCACCGGCAAGCTCGATCCAGTGATCGGGCGCGACGACGAAATTCGGCGCGTGATCCAGATCCTGCAGCGCCGCACCAAGAACAACCCGGTCTTGATCGGTGAGCCCGGCGTGGGGAAGACCGCCGTCGTCGAAGGGCTCGCCCAGCGCATCGTCAACGGCGAAGTTCCAGAATCGCTGAAGGGGAAGCGCGTGCTCGTGCTCGACATGGCAGCGCTGCTCGCGGGCGCGAAGTACCGCGGCGAATTCGAGGAGCGGCTGAAATCCGTGCTCAAGGAGATCGCGCAGGATGCCGGACAGACGATCGTTTTCATCGACGAGATGCATACGATGGTCGGTGCGGGTAGAGCCGAAGGCGCGATCGACGCGGGCAACATGCTCAAGCCCGCGCTCGCGCGTGGCGAGCTGCATTGCGTCGGGGCGACGACGCTCGACGAATATCGCAAGTACGTTGAAAAGGACGCCGCCCTCGAGCGGCGCTTCCAGCGGGTCCTGGTGGACGAGCCTTCCGTGGAGGCGACCATTGCCATCCTCCGGGGGCTGCAGGAAAAGTACGAGGTGCATCACGGCGTGGACATCACGGACCCGGCGATCGTGGCTGCGGCCGAGCTCTCGCACCGCTACATCACGGACCGCTTCCTCCCGGACAAGGCGATCGATCTCATCGACGAGGCGGCCTCGCGCATCAAGATGGAAATCGACTCCAAGCCTGAGGAAATGGACCGGCTCGAGCGGCGTCTCATTCAGCTCAAGATAGAGCGCGAGGCGGTAAAGAAAGAGAAGGATGAAGCTTCGCAGAAGCGGCTGCAGTTGCTGGAGAACGAGATCAAGGCGCTCGAGCGCGAGTACGCCGACCTGGAGGAAATCTGGAAATCTGAGAAGGCCCAGGTTCAGGGTTCGCAGCACATCAAGGAAGAGCTTGACCGCCTCAAGATCGAGATGGAGGCGGCCATGCGCAAGGGCGAGTGGCAGAAAGTGTCCGAGATCCAGTACGGGAAGATCCCCCAGCTCGAGGCGCAGCTCAAGCAGGAGGACCGGCCGAAGGCGGGCAAGCCGCGGCTGTTGCGCACACAGGTCGGTGCGGAAGAGATCGCCGAGGTGGTCTCGCGGTGGACCGGCATCCCGGTTTCCAAGATGATGCAGGGCGAACGCGAGAAGCTGTTGCAAATGGAAGCCAGGATCCACCAGCGTGTGGTGGGACAAGACGAGTCCGTGAGACTCGTGGCCGACGCCATCCGGCGCTCGCGCGCCGGGCTGGGCGACCCGAAGCGGCCTTACGGGTCCTTTCTGTTCCTGGGGCCTACGGGCGTGGGCAAGACGGAGCTGTGCAAGGCGCTCGCCGAGTTCCTGTTCGACTCGGAGGACCATCTCATTCGCATCGACATGTCCGAGTTCATGGAGAAGCATTCCGTCGCGCGCCTGATCGGTGCGCCTCCGGGCTACGTCGGCTACGAGGAAGGCGGGTATCTGACCGAGACCGTGCGGCGCAAGCCCTACTCGGTGATCCTCCTCGATGAGATCGAGAAGGCGCACCAGGACGTGTTTAACGTGCTGCTGCAGGTGCTCGACGACGGCCGCATGACGGACGGGCAGGGACGCACGGTGGATTTCAAGAACACCGTCATCGTGATGACGTCCAACCTCGGCTCACAGATGATCCAGCAGATGGCCGGCGACGACTATCAAGTGGTGAAGCTGGCCGTGCTGGGCGAGGTCAAGGCCCAGTTCAGGCCGGAGTTCATCAATCGCATCGACGAGATCGTCGTGTTCCACGCGCTCGACGAGAAGCACATCAAGTCGATCGCGAGGATACAGATGGCGTATCTGGAGCAGCGGCTCGCGAGCCTTGAAATGAAGCTCGAGGTGACCGAGGCAGCGCTGACGAGAATCGCGGCGGCCGGATTCGACCCGCTCTACGGCGCGCGTCCGCTCAAGCGCGCGATCCAGCAGCAGCTTGAGAATCCGTTGGCGAAGGCCATCCTCGAGGGGCAGTTCGCGGCGAAAGACACCATTCGCGTCGACGCCAAGAAGGGCGGGATCGTGTTCGACAAGGTGCCGGCGGCGGTCGCCGCCTGAGCGCAGCCGGGCGCCCGGCCAGTGAGGGCTTTATCGCGGCGCCGGGAGAAAATAGAATAAGGGGCGAGAACGCTTCCGGATAACACTGTCATGTCGATTCACCAGATCCAGGTGCGCTACGACGAGACGCAGGATCGCATTCTCCTGCGCCTCTCCACGACCGAGGGGAGCGAGTTCCGGTTCTGGCTGACACGCCGCTTCGTCCGGCGGTTGTGGGAGATGCTGGTTCGGATGCTGGAGTGGGACCAGGCGGTGCAGCAGCAGCACGATGCTCAGACGCGCCGCACGGTCCTCGACATCCAGCATGAAGGCTACGCGCAGCAAGCCAATTATTCCAAGAAGTTCGAGGAAACCCCGCGCACCATGCCCTTCGGCGAAGCACCGATCGTGCTCGTCAAGGCGCGGGGGAAGCGTCGCGACACCGGGACGCAGGTGCTGAGCCTGCACCCGCAGGAAGGGCACGGCATCGATATGACACTCGACGCCAAGCTTCTGCACATCTTTTCCCGTCTTCTGCGCGAAGCGGTGGCGAAGGCCGACTGGGATATGAACCTTATGTTGCACGAGGGCGCCCAGCAACCCGAAACCGTCCAGGCGGGCCCTCCGCCGAAACTCAATTGATTGCGTGCCCTACGCGTTGCCGCTCGGGCGCGAGGCGAATGGACAACAATGGAGAAAGATTGGTGATGAGAAATAGTGACGAGAAATGGTGATGGGTACTGGTGATGTACCGCACTTTTACGCTCTTCATCACCATTTTTCATCACCAGCACTCATCACTCCGTTCGTATCAGTGGCGTGTCGGCCTCCAGCGACGGCTTGCGGGCAGTCGAACGCCATTCCGGATAAAGGCTAGAGGTTCAGCGGGCGCCAGTAGCCGGTGAGTTCCAGGTAGCCCAGGCCAGCTTCGTTGCCGCCACGGTAAGCCCGCACCGCTCCCTCCCAGTAGATCGTCCCGGTGGAGGTGCGGGTGTCGTTTTCCTGATCGTCAAAGAGCGGTTCGATCGCGAACTCGCGATCGCCCGCTCTTACCAGAAATGACACTGGATAATTCGTCCCCGTGCGTGGCGATTTCCACTCACGAAGGGGAATGAAACGCACTTGGTCCGGCGAAAATACCTCAAGGCGGCCATTCGCGTGGCGCAGTGCGCCACCCGCCCAGAGATGGCCGCCTTGTCTGTCGCGCATGCGAAAAGCCATGAGCGCACTGCCATCGGTGAGGTTGATTCCGATCCAGTCCCAGCCCGTGGCGTCCTTCTCCAAGTAGTGCGATGACCATTCATGGTCCAGCCACGCGGTGCCAACGACCCGTTGTTGGGTCCCGCCACGGGCTAATGTTCCGCTCACGCGGAGATGGGGCACGCTGTAATAGTAGCTCGCCGATTCCGGAGCCGGTCCCTTTCGGCTGAATCCGTTTTCACCCTGCAACAATGGCGGCTGAGTTGCCGTGAACGCCAGCTCTAAAGAAAACTCCTGCGCCGCGATGCGCGCGCGGTAGGAGTTTTCTTCTTGATGAAGCCGCCATTCATCGATCCAGACCCGCGTGCCGTCCAGCGCGGCGCCGGCGAGATCGAACGCCGCGCGCGCCGCCCGTTGGGTGTGGATCAACCGCCCATGCCCGGGATCGGAGAGTGCGGCGTGCGCAATGATGACCTGGTGTGGCGTAAACGCGCTCGGGTTGTCCTGTCGCAGCTCGGGACGGCCCCGGAAGAAGGTGATCTGGAATCCAAGCGGCTGCCCGGTTCCTTGGTTAAGCCAGCCGGTGACGTACCACCACTCGAGCCGGAAATCGGGATGGCTTCCCGCGTCCCGGGGAAATCGAAGTTGGTGCCCCGGCACAACGGGCGCGAACTGCGTGATGAGTGACGAGTGACGAGTGATGTCTGATTCGTGGCTTGCGGGCTGCGCAAAGGCGCGCGGTGCAGCGAGCAGACCGGCGAGCCACAACAGCGTCCGCCGTTTCCTCAGAATTCCGGATCTATCGGCGTTCATCGGCGTCTTGATGCCTTTACCAGTCTTCACGAACGGCGCGAACGACGTCCTCTTTCATCGCAGCCCGGCCGCTCCACACCGCGGTGAGGGCGGCGGCGGCAACGACGAGCGCCGCGAAGCCCGCTAGAGGCGCCCATGGCATATGCAGCTCCATACTCCAGTGGAAGGACTGGCGGTTGATCACGTGGATGAGGACCAGTCCCACGACCCAGCCCACGACGAGCCCGGCCGCGACGCCGAGTGCGGCGACGATCGCACCTTCCTGACCGAGCATCGCGCCGATCTGCTGCCGTGTCATGCCGAGGTGGCGCAGCACCCCGAACTCGCGGCGGCGGGCAAGCGCCTGAGCACCAAAGCTCGCCCCCACGCCGAACAGCCCGATGACGACCGCGGCGATCTCCAGCGCGTAAGTAATCGCGAAGGTGCGGTCAAAGATCCGCAGCGATGCTGCACGGACCTCGCGCGTCGAGGTGATTTCGACCATGGCTTCCTTTGGCAGTTGCCTGCGCAGGGCTTGCTGCGCTTCGGTAACGTTCACACCATCGCGCAGCCATATCGCCGCCTCGTTGGCGAGGTGGTCACCGGTGAAGCGGGTGTAGAGTCCGCGGTCGATTACGATGGCTCCGTTCTGCCGCGCGTAATCGCGCCAGATTCCAGCGACGGTACATAGAATTAATTTTCCGCCAAGCGGTAGGCGCAGGATGTCGCCCTGGCGCAGGCCGTGCAGATCCGATGCCACCTCGGAGATCCACACCGGCGGCGGCGCGCCGGCAGGCGGAATTAGTGGAGGAGCGATGAGCGGCAGCACCTTGTCAGCGGCGGCGGCTTCGATCGGCCTCGCGTGAAGGTTCACGGCGGGACGCTCCGGGGTGAGCAGCACGGTCTGGGCGCGAAGAAATTGTACGCGCTCGAAACCTGGTATCGATGCAATGCGTACCTGCTCTTTGGGGGTGAGGAACGCCGTTTCGCCGGAACGGGCTGCGCGCAGGTAAAGGTCGGCCGGAAGCATGCGGCCGAGCCAGGTTTCCAGCGAAACGCGGAACGAGCTCACCATGATCAGCATCGAGACCATGAAACTGAAGCTGATGACAATTGCGGCGATGCTGATGGCAGAGCGCCGGGGCGTGGCCTTGAGCTGAGCGATGGCGACGGCGGACGGGGCACCGGCCGGCACCGGCAGGCAACTGAACAACGCGGCCGCGAACCGCGGCATCAACAGGACGGCGCCGAACAAAATGAGTGCGATTGCCGCGTAACCGGCAATGGGCAGTCCGTTGACGGCGGGGGCGAGCGTTAGCAGCAGGCCTGCGGCTGTGGCGCCCAGCCCGGCTGCTGGCGAACGCAGGTGTTCGAGGGACTCCTCCTCGTCGCCAGCGCGCAGTGCGCGCGCGGGTGCCCGATGAGCCGCTTCCCATGCCGGTCCGAGCGTGCCGAGCACGGCAAAGAGAATGCCCAGTGCGAAGAACACGACGAGGACTCGGGGCTCGACGGCAACGTCCGCTACGATGCTGCGGAAGTAACCCGCCCCGAGGTCCGCGCCGACCAGGAGCAATGCGGCGCGTGCGAGCGCGTAACCGGCCACGACGCCGAGAGCCGCACCGATGATTCCCACTGCGGCGCCTTCGGCCACGAGATATCCCGCGAGGTCGACGCGCGTCAGCCCCATCGCGCGCAGCAGCGCAAACTGTGAGCGGCGGCGCAGCAGCACCAGCACCTGGGAAGAGAAGACCAGGAATGCCCCGGTGAAGAGGGCGATGAGCGCCAGCATGTCGAGGTTGAGACGGTAGGCGCGGGTGAGGGCGGCCCGATGCTCGCCCTCGCTGTCTGGTGTCACGGCGTGCACGCCGGCCGGCAGCAGTGCTTCCAGTTCCCGGCGAAAGGCCTGGACATCGGTTCCCCCCTTGAGCCGCAGTGCGATCCGATTCAACCGCCCGAGCTGCGCGAGCCGCCATTGAGCCGACGCAATGTCCATGACTCCGAGTCGCTGGCGGTAGACTCCCGCCGGCAGTGCTCCGATGACTTTCAACCTGACGGGACGCGTTCCCACGCGCACGCGGAGCTCGGCGCCGGTTTCGAGACCGAGCCATTCCGCCGCTGCGGCTGAGAGCAGGACGGCGTTGGCGTCGAAGAGATCGCTCAACAGGCCGTAATCCTCCGGCACCAGCGACGGCTGCACGCGTGCGGCTTGCAGCGGATCGAAACCGATGATGCGCAGACTTCCAGGACGACCGACCAGAGGGACTTCGAGATCCACGGCGGGGTTTGCCGCCTCCACCTGCGGCAAACGCGCCAGCTTGGGATAGAGCGCTTGGTCGAAACCGGCGCGTGGACCGCGGATCACCAGATCGGCTTCGCCGGCGAGGTGACGTGCTGCCACCTCGAACTCGTTAAGGGCGCTTGCGTTGATCAGGTGCACGGCAACGCCGAGGGCCACGCCAAGCGCAATCGCGACAATGGCCAGTGCGGTACGGCCCGGGTTCTCGCGCAAGGGACCGAGGACGAGCGTGTGAAACAGGACGAACCGTTGCCCCAGTAGCGGGCGTGCGATCGCGGTCATGGTGCCGCCGGCTCCAGGCCATTCACCGTGAGCGCCAGCACGCGATCGGCGGTTGCTGCGGCACGCTCGGAATGGGTCACGAGAATGCCTGTTCCCCCTTCGCTTTTCACCCGCTCGCGGAACAGGGACAGTACCTGCATCGCGGTGTCCGGGTCGAGATTGCCGGTGGGTTCGTCGGCGAGCAGCAGCAAAGGCCTGTGAACGAGCGCGCGGGCGATCGCCACCCGCTGCATCTCTCCGCCGGAGAGCTCGCGCGGATACACGCTCGCGGCGCTGGCCAGATTGACGGCTTCGAGCATGGCTTCGACGCGCTCCGCCGCCGCGAGGCCTCCGATCCCGTTGAGCGCGAGGGGCAGCGCGACGTTCTGCGCCACAGTCAGGTGCGGCAACAGGTGAAATGCCTGGAAAACAAAGCCGATTTGGCGCCGGCGCATGAGGGTGCGCGCGGTGTCGTCGAGGGCCGTGACCTCCGTGCCGTCGAGCATGATGCTGCCGCTGTCAGGCCGATCGAGCCCCGCAACGAGATTGAGCAGCGTGGATTTGCCCGCGCCGGACTCACCCCGGATGGCCACGTACTCGCCACGTCCGAGCTCGAGCGAAAGCCGCCGCAGCAACTCGCGCGGCCGCGCGCCCCCGTACGATTTGCAAAGTTCCCTGATGATCAGCATGGTGACCGGTCCGGCAGTGACGACCGGGAGAGACGAGCGCTAGCCGGCAAGGCGCGTCTGGATCCAGACCTCCGCGTGCAGTGTGCGGTGCACCGGGCACTTGTCCGCGATTTCCAGGAGCCGCGCGCGCTGCGCCTCATCGAGCGCTCCGTGGACCTCGATCTCGCGATCGATACGGTCAATCTTCCCTTCCTGGGTCTCGCACTCGGCGCAGTCGCGGGCGTGTACCTTGTCGTGGCGAAGGCGGACCGTGACGCGTTCCAGCGGGAGTTGTTTGTGCTCGGCGTACATCCGCAGCGTCATCGAAGTGCAGGCCCCCAGCCCGGCGAGCAGCAGGTCGTACGGCGTGGGGCCGGAATCCTGGCCGCCGACATCCGGGGGCTCATCGGCCCGCAGCTGATGCCTGCCAGCGGAGATGGTCTGGGAGAACTTCCCGTCGCCGGTCTCGGATACCGTGACGACGCCCGGCTCGCCCGATGTAATCGGGCGAGTAGCCTGCACCGCCAGCTCGCCCAGATATCGGCCGGCCCACGCAGCAAGCACCGCCGCGACGTATGCGGCATCCTCCTTGCGCGTTAACAGGTGGTCTGCGTCATCGAGCGAGACGAAGCTCTTGGGATGCCTGGCGGCCATGAAGATCTGGGCCGCGTTCTCGATATCGACCGTTGTGTCGCGCGGCGAGTGGAAAACGAGCAGCGCCTTTCGGAGGCTCGCGATCGCTTCGCGGCTGTTGCGGTCGGCGAGATCATCCAGGAACTGCTTCCTGACGCGAAACGGGCGTCCCGCGAGAGTTACTTCCGCTTCGCCCGCGGCCGCGATCTCGGGGAGCGCGGGCGCCAGCAGGCGGCGAATATGAGCGGGATCGAACGGTGCGCCGATGGTCGCAACGGCGAGCGCCTCCGGTATTTCACGCGCCGCGGCCAGCACGGCGGCGCCGCCAAGGCTGTGACCGACCAGTATCGTCGGCGCCCGGTGGTGCTCGCGCAGCCACGCGGCAGCCGCAACCAGGTCCGCGAGATTGGACGAGAAGTTGGTGTTGGCGAAATCACCCTCACTCCCGCCCAGTCCGGTGAAGTCGAACCGGAGCACCCCGATGCCGTGCGTTGCGAGGGCCGCGCTAATGCGGGAGGCGGCCAGCGTGTCTTTCGAGCAGGTGAAGCAATGCGCAAAAAGGGCAAAGGCACGCGGTTCCGATGACGGCAAATCGAGATTCGCGGCGAGATTCGTGCCGAAAGCGCCCGGGAATCGTACGAGGGTTCGACTGGAATTCATTCTGTATCCTCAAAACCTTAACGGATGTTAGCATGCGTGAAATTTCATTCTGCGAAACGCGCGTCCCCGCCTGAGTATTTGGAGTCATCGAGGGTCATGGGCTAAACTGGCGTGGACGCACGCATGACAATCCCTGCAAGGAGGAGGCAACATGAAGGCACGTCTGTGCAGTTTGCTGGCAATTGTCGCGTTTGGGATGCCGTTTGTCTCTAGCGCGATAGCGGCCGAACCGTATCCGAACAAACCGATTCGTATGATCATTCCGTTTGGCGCGGGGGGATCTACTGATGTTCTCGTACGTATCGTCGCAACGAGGCTATCGAAATATGTGGGCAAGCAGGTGGTGATCGATAACCGCACGGGCGCAGGAAGCTTGATTGGAACGGAAATCGCCGCGAAGTCGAATCCCGACGGATACACTCTGCTCGCGACGGGGACGCCATTCGTCATCGTTCCAAACCTGTACAAGAAGACGCCGTTTCATCCGCTGAGGGACTTCGCGCCGATCATGGAAATGGCCAGCCAGCCCTACGGGTTGGTGGTGCATCCCTCGCTTCCCGTCAAGTCGGTGAAAGACTTGATTGCGCTGGCGAAGAAGGAGCCAGGCAAACTTGACTACGCTTCCTCGGGACAGGGAGGCGCGATGCACCTGTTTCAGGCACTGTTCGTCAACATGGCGGGTCTCGACATGGTGCACGTCCCGTACAAGGGTAGCGGCCCAGTGCGGTCCGACCTGCTCGGCGGCCAGATCAAGATCGGCTGTATTGGACTATCGAGCATCATTAATCACCACAGGGCGGGGCAGTTGAGAATTATCGCGGTGACGACCGCCAAGCGCTCGCCGGCGCTGCCGAACACTCCATCCATTGGAGAGACCGTGCCGGGGTATGATGCGGCGCTGTGGACGGGGCTGGTTGCGCCGCGGGGAACCCCGGCGGCGGCTATCCGGCGGATACAACGCGACGTCACGACGCTGCTCCAGACGCCAGAGGTGCAGAAGGCTTACCAGCGGTTGGGAACAGATATCGTGGCCACCGATCCGACGACGTTTGGCAGGTTCCTCGCGGCCGAGTACGCCAAGTGGGGCAAGGTCGTGCGCGATCTCAAACTGGTGGTCAAGTAGCGTTAAACCCGGACGCTACGCGCCGGTTTGGCGCGAGCCGGAGCGCGGAGCAGGGATCGCCGGAGAGCGGAAGAGGGGCCCCGAATGTTTCAAATTCGGGGATCTGACCTCGAAGGCGATCGAGGGCGGCGGGCGATCCCGATGCGTCTGATCTCGGGTCGCATCCCCAACTGAAGCTGGGGCCCCTGCTCCACCTCGACAGCCGCCCCAACTTGGGGATGCGACCGTGCAGGCTCGTAAGCGGCCGACGCGATGTCGGTTGGTTCTTGCCGCTGGTCGTTCCGAGGCCGCGCGTGTTGGAACGGGCGGCATCGCCGCCGTTCAACACGCGGTGACTCGCCCCATCACCCATCACCCATCACGCATCACCGGGCCTATTTTGAAGGTGGCCCGTTCCTGCGGATCGAGCTGGGCAATTAACCCGGTCTCCCACGCGAGGTACTGCTTCATGGCCTCGCGATTTCCGGCGTGCCGGTCGTGAACAAAGAAGAGATAGTCGATACATTCCGTGTCGGGCGGTACTGCGGGCGAAGATTCTGTCGAATGGCCCGCGCGCGTCCACGCGTCGAGACCGCTGTCGAGGATTTTCACGTCCCGGATCCCGGCCTCGAGAAGGTCGATGGCAGCGAGCCGTGCGACATCTGCGTCTTCGGCCACCAGTACGATGAAATCGTTCTCGTTACGCGCAGCCGCCGCAAGGCGGCTACGCGTGCTCCAGCGGCTGCCGGGTATATGCGCCTTGCGAAAACTCATGCTTGCACCCAGGTCGAGCACGGTGCATCGCCCTTCATCGAGCGCGCGCTTCAGCTCAGCGGGCGAGATCGCTTTGAGTGTGGGCAGGCCGGGGCGGGCCAAAGAGGGACCCTGCAGTCCGGAACGGATCCCTTCCTCGAGCACGCAGACATCGTAACCAAGCTGCCTCAGCCAGCTCGCAACGACGGGGGCGCGCACGCCTTCGGCGTCGATCAGCACGCCACGAGCATTGCGCACACCGATCCACTGATCGGTCGCCTGGACGAGCTGGCCGCCCGGCGCATGGACCGCGCCCGCTAACGAACCCTTCCGGAATTCCTCAGGCGTCCGCACGTCGCAGAGATACGTTGTGCGCTCCGGGTCGTTCAGCCACTTCTGAATCAGGCTCGCGTTCACGAACTCAACGTTAAAGCGCTCGGCCAGGGACCGGGCGCGCGTTCGGAGCCCGGGCAGTTGCCTCTCGTCGATGTGATCCGGGTAACGCCGAGCGCTTCCGCGCTCGAGCTGCAGGTCGGACAGATACCATCCCTGCGTGCCGTTCTCCAGCGCGTAGACCGGATTGCGGATACCGAAGTTGATGAGCGTCTGCGCGCCGATGATGGAGCGCGTGCGCCCCCCGCAATTCACGACGATCTTGGTATTGGGGTCCTTGACCATCGTCGGGATGCGGTACGGCAGCTCCGCGTTCGGGCAGCAGGTGCTGCCGGGAATGGTCATGTTCCGGTACTCGCCAAAGGGGCGGCCGTCGACAATCACGAAGTTCTCGCCCGCTTCGCTCATCCGCACGAGTTCCTGCGCCGTGACGCGCGGGGTGTGATAGGCGTGCTCCACCAGTTCCCCAAACAGCTTGCTCGGCACGTTGACGCCCTTGAACAGCGCGTACCCGGCTGCGGACCAGCCGGCGATGCCGCCGTCGAGGCTGGAGACGTCGGTGTAGCCGAGCGCGGCGAGCCGGCGCGCGGCGAGCTCGGCTACGTCGCGCCCGCTGTCATCGCAGAGAACGATGCGCGTGGAGCGCCGTGGCACGAGGCGTATCACGTCGAGTTCGAGCCGGCTGTAGGGGAGCGGCACCGCAAAGAGCAAATGTGAGTCGCCGAATTGTCCGGCTTCGCGCACGTCGAGCAGCGCCATCTCGGCACCGTCGTGCAGCATCATCTTCAGTTGTTTGGCAGCAACGGTGCCGCTTTGGGGCTGGGTTCTCTGCTTCATCCGGGATCCCTGGGCTGGTCGGCGGAACGTCGCACGCTCGGAGTGCAAAACGATCGCGCTCTACTGCTTAACGTGTCCATTCCGGGAACCCGCCGCTCTTCTCGGCATCGCCGCCCGACCGGGGGCGGCCTCTCACTTCTCGGAGTCGCGCTTTGGGCGGCGGCCCAAGAGAGCAGCCGTGGGGCGAGCCGGCCCTCGGCGCGGGCCAGGCGCGGGCTCGCGGCCCGTTGTGCTGCTGGGCGCCGCAGGCTCATATGGCTTGCTGAAGTCGAAACCTGGTAGCGCAGGTTTGGCGGCGGGCGCGTGCCCGCGCGGCGGTTCCTTGCGGTGCGGGCGCCGTGGCCCCTTGCCTGAGGCGGGAACGCGGCGCTCTTCCTCGAAACTCGCCGCCGGGGCCCGCGGCAGCTTGCGCTTGAGCATGTGCTCGATATCCTCGAGCATCTTCATCTCATCGGGGCTGACGAGCGAGATCGCGTCACCTGACACGCCCGCGCGGCCGGTGCGGCCGATGCGATGGACGTAGTCCTCGGGGCTGGTATAGGGCAGTTCGTAGTTCACGACGAACGGCAGTTCCTCGATGTCGAGTCCCCGCGCGGCGATATCGGTGGCGACCAGCGCGGTCACCTTGCCCTGCTTGAACTCGTCGAGCGCCAGCGTGCGTTCCTGCTGCGTGCGGTCGCTATGGATGGCGGTGGCTGCGATGCCATCCTGCTGCAGCTGGCGCGCCAGACGATTGGCATCGCGTTTCATGCGGACGAAGATCAGAACCTGCCGCATGTTTCGGCTCCGGATAAGATGCGCGAGCAGCGCGCGCTTGCGCAATGCGGGGGTCAGGTGAACCTCGTGGGAAACGAGATCGGCAGGCGCATTGCGGCGCGCGACTTCGACCATGATGGGCGCATGCAGGAGTTCTTTGGCGAGCCTGCGCACTTCTTCCGGGAAGGTCGCCGAGAACAGCAGGTTCTGGCGCCGTGAGGGCAGGGCGGCAAGGATGCGCTTGATGTCGGGCAGGAAGCCCATATCGAGCATCCGGTCGGCTTCGTCGAGCACCAGAATTTCCACACGCGCCAGGTTGAGCGTTTTCTGGTGCAGGTGGTCGAGCAGCCGGCCGGGGGTCGCGACCAGAATTTCCACGCCCGCGTGCAGTGCCTTTTTCTGCGGGCCGATATCGATTCCGCCGTAGACGACCGCCGAGCGCAGGGCGAGATGTTTGCTATAGCCGCGCACGCTGTCCTGCACCTGCGCCGCGAGCTCCCGCGTCGGCGTGAGGATCAGAGCGCGAACGGGGTGCCGGGCCGGCGAGGGGCTGGTATTAGCTTGCGGCGCCAGCAGCTGGAGGATAGGCAGGGCGAAGCCGGCGGTCTTGCCGGTGCCGGTCTGGGCGCAACCCATGAGGTCGTGGCGCTGCAGAACCGGCGGGATGGCCTGGACCTGGATCGGCGTCGGCTCCAGATAGCCCTGCTCGGCAACGACGCGCAGCAACTCCGGCATCAGGCCGAGTGCGGCGAAAGACGGCTTGGGGGTATCGGCGGCGTTTGCCGGAGGCGCGTCAAGGCCGTGAGTGGATATGGTCACGGCTCCCGGCAAACGCCAGAACGAGGGTGCGAAACGCTGTCTATCACGAGGTCTAATTATACGCTTCCCCTGCATCGAGCACTACCGGCTCGATGCAGCGCTGCCCAGCGCAAATCGGCCGGCATTCTTGCAGAAAACTGGCACAATTTCAGGAATCTGGTAAATTGTGCTGTGCACCGGCGGCAGGGTGGCCTGTGCAATCGCCGGGACCAAGTGGTGCGACCGATGGTTGACGTAAGCAAACAACAATCCGCGCTGCGGGGGAGCTATCCCCTGATCCTCACGATCGACACGCATGGCGTGCCGCATCGCTGGATCAGCTGGCAGCACGCCTGCTGCTACTACGCCAAGGACCAGGTGGCCTGGGCCATGGGGGAGCATGCATTTACCGTCTACGGCGGCATGAATCGCCAGACGGGCCAGCGTTCCAGCATCACCGCGTCGAGCATTATTGCGATCAAAGGCAAGGCGATGGCACTGAAGACGTTCAGCCAGGTGCCGCCGCTCAACAACCGCGAGTTGTTCCATCGTGACCGGCAGATCTGCGCGTACTGCGCGGATTTGTTCCCGATTGCCAGGCTCACCCGCGATCACGTGATCCCGTTTTCAAGAGGCGGAAAAGACACGTGGATGAACTCGGTGACGGCGTGCCGCGCCTGCAACGAGCGCAAAGGTAACTGCACGCCGGAGCGGGCCGGCATGGAGCTCGTCTATCTGCCGTACGTTCCGAACCGCGCGGAATACCTGATCCTGACCAATCGCCGCATCCTTGCCGACCAGATGGAGTTTCTGGCGCGGCACGTTCCGGCGCAGAGTCGCTTGCGTCGGAAAAACGCCTAGGCCCGGCGCCAGGGTACGCCGCTTTCGCTCCAGCTATATCGGACGCGGCAGGGGGCACCCACTCGTGCCGCGGGCGTCAACGGCAGACGCGCACCGCCATGGCCTGCAAGGTTTCTCCCGTTCGTTCGTTTTGCACGAACGCTGCGATGTGCAGGTCCCCCCGTTTCCAGTGCTGGTCGAGGTCAAAGCGGTGCTGGAGCACGACCGTACCGTCCGGACCTGCGGGCTGGGGGGGCGACAACTCGCGGACGACGAAGTCGTGTTGGAGGCGCTTGCCCCGGTTTTCGCCAGCGGTGATCCGATTGGAGAGCTTGTTCTCGTAGAGAGCGACATACGCTCGCGCGCCTTGCCGCTGCGCGGCATCGGTCACCGCAACCGTACCGTGCACCATGACGGCCCCGTCGGCTTTTGCAACCTGATCGAGCCGGATCGTTGCCCGCGCCTTCTCGCGGCTGATGGCGCCGACACGGTCCGTAAAATCATCTCGAAAAACACCGCGCCGAAAATCCCGTCCGTCGAGGAGGAACTGTGGGGTGTAAACGAAACGCGCTTTGTTCCGTACGCTCGCGGCACGCTGGCGCGCGCTGTATTCGGCCTTTGAGAAGGGGTCGTTCCAGCCGAGGTAATTCCAGTAATCGACGTGAAAAGCGAGCGCTACGACACGCTCGGGCGTCAACCCGCGCGTCGGCAAGGCGCCAAACCACCGGTCGGCGGGCGGGCAGCTGTCGCAGCCTTCCGAGGTGTAGAGCTCGAGCAGGGGGACGCGGTGCGCCGAGCTTTCTGCGCTACACTGCGCGGCCGCGGCGACGCCGCATGCGGCCAGCAGAACGATGGCCAGCGCAGAGCGCGCGAAGCGTTCGAGGGTCATGGGACGGGCATTGAATGCAGTGGCGTCTACCCGCATTTACGTTGCACGGCATTCCACGGATTCACGGGCACGACTTGCAATCTGCTATAATACTTTAAATATATATTGTAATTATTTGTTTTATAAAAGTGATTTGTTCTGAAATAGACCTACATAGTCATTCGACCCGCTCCGATGGGTTGCTGCGACCCGTCGAGCTGACCACGCGGGCGGCCGAGCGCGGCGTAAAGGTCTTTGCCCTGACCGATCACGATGATATCGGTGGGCTCGCGGAGGCGCGCACCTGCGCGGAATTAGCCGGGCTCACTTTCATCAATGGTGTGGAAATCTCGGTTACATGGGCCGGCCAAACGCTTCACGTC
>JAOTVX010000068.1 GCA_029863175.1 Betaproteobacteria bacterium
AATGCTCGGCGCGCGACTAGGTGTTCTGGCTCGGGTTTAGCTGGCTCCTTCGGCTCGTCGGCAACCCAGCGATGCCTCAATAACACCGTGGTGCCGGAGAACTTGGGGAGAGGTCGCCGAGAAGGGGTCCTTCCCGTTTCGGCTCGCGCCCAGTAACCGCGTGGAGGAACTGGCACGGCAAGCTTTTGGCAGGTCTTCTTCAGCGCCACGTCAGAGACCCCATAGCGCTTCGCGACCGTCCGGACGGGTTCGGCCCAGACCTCGTCGAAGAGCTTCTCCCGTTCGTAGCGGATGGTGATGTAGGGCATACGATCACTCCTGATTGATCAGTGCGCCCACCACGCTTTGCGTGACAAAGCCCAACCGATGGTGAAGCCACGGCGCTGCGTAGACTGGATTGGCTGGTGAGAAGCGCCTGGTCGTGGGACGCTGTTCAAGGAATTCCACTCCAGCTCACCATGCGCCAGAGAAATGTGGGATGAAACGTGGGCTACAACACAGAATAAACTTTATTATTGTTGTTATATCATTAGGTTACATACATACTCTGGCGGAGAGGGTGGGATTCGAACCCACGATACGCTTGCGCGTATTCCGGTTTTCGAGACCGGCCCATTCAACCACTCTGGCACCTCTCCGGCGTGAAGGCGCGATTCTATCAACGCACGTCCATTGGGCCTAGCTGCTCCTCCTGATGACCCGGGTCTCGCCCATGTACGGCCGCAGCACTTCCGGAACGAGGATGCTTCCGTCAGCTTCCTGATAGTTTTCCAGTATGGCGACCAGCGTGCGGCCTACCGCCAGTCCCGAGCCGTTCAGCGTGTGCACGAGCTCGTTCCTGTCCTTCTCGTTGCGAAAACGCGCCTGCATGCGGCGGGCCTGGAATGCTTCGAAGTTGCTGCACGATGATATTTCCCGGTAGGCCTTCTGACCCGGCAGCCAGACCTCGATATCGTAGGTCTTCGCGGCGGAAAATCCCATGTCCCCCGTGCACAACGTGACAATGCGGTACGGCAACCCCAGCTTGTTCAGAATATTTTCCGCGTGCCCGGTCAGCTCCTCCAGCCCATCGTACGACTTCTCCGGATGCGCGATCTGCACCAGCTCGACTTTGTCGAACTGATGCTGGCGAATCATGCCGCGCGTGTCCTTGCCATACGATCCGGCCTCGCTGCGAAAGCAGGGCGTGTGGCACACGAACTTTAACGGAAGCTTGTCGAGCGGAAGGATCTCTCCGCGCACGATATTGGTGACCGGCACCTCAGCAGTCGGTATCAGATACCAGCTGCGCTGTTGGCCAGGCGTTGCCTCTTTCTGTTGCCCTGCTCCCTCGACATCCGGTCCGCCACCGCCCATGCCCGACGCGTTGCCCCAAGCTCCCCCGAACCTGACCTGAAACAGATCGCTCTCGAATTTGGGTAGTTGCCCGGTACCTCCCAGCGAGAGATCGTTGACGATGTACGGGGCATAAATCTCCGTATACCCGTGCTCCCGGGTGTGCACGTCGAGCATCAGCTGGGCAATCGCCCTGTGCAGCCGCGCGACCTCGCCTCTCATCAGCACGAAGCGAGCACCGGTGATCTTGGTTGCCACATCGAAATCGAGCCCGAGCGGTACGCCCACGTCGACGTGGTCTTTGACTGGAAAATCGAATGCACGCGGCGTACCGACCTTGCGCACCACCGGGTTGTCGTCCGATGACTTGCCGACCGGCACGCTCTCGTGCGGAATGTTGGGAATATCCAGGAGAAACCCCGACAATCTCGCCTGAATTGCTTCGAGCTCGCGCTCCAGGGTCTTCAGACGGTCCGCTTGTGCGTTGACCTCGGCCATTAGCGCCGAGGCATCATCGCGCTTGGCTTTGAGCTGACCGATCTGCTTGGAAAGCTGATTGCGCTTCGCCTGCAGGTCCTGCGTTTCCGTCTGCACCGATTTTCGCTGCGATTCGATCGCCTCAAACCCGGCGACGTCAAGGTTGACGCCGCGCGTGGAGAGCCGCTTCGCTACACCGGCAAGGTCACTGCGCAGCAATTGGACATCGAGCATCGGACTGGGTCTCCACGGGATTCGCTTTTTCGGCGCACATTATCTCGGAGATTCGGGCGCCTCGCCACTCGGCGTGCGGCGAACGGCGTCCAGTGCGCCGTCGCTAGCGCTCGAACACTACTTCTTCTCGGGTTTGCTGCCGCGTCGCGCCTTCAGATCAAGCGCGCGCAATTCGCCAAGCCTCTCCCGTATCCGTGCTTCGAGGCCATGATCGGTGGGCTGGTAAAGGGCGGGGTGTTCCATGCCTTCCGGAAAATACTGCTCACCCGCGACGTACGCTTCGGGCTCATCATGCGCATAGCGATAATCCCGCCCGTAGCCGAGCTCTTTCATGAGCCGCGTCGGCGCATTGCGCAGGTGCGCGGGGACCGGGCGTGACTTGTCCTGGCGCACGAGTTCCTGCGCCGATCCGAAAGCGCGGTACGCGGCATTGCTCTTGGGGGCGATCGCCAGGTAGATCGCGGCCTCGGCAAGCGCCAGCTCGCCTTCGGGAGAGCCCAACCGCTCGTAGGTTTCGCAGGCATCGAGAGCGATGCGCAGTGCGCGCGGATCGGCGAGGCCGATGTCTTCAACCGCCATGCGCACAAGCCGGCGTGCCAGGTAAAGCGGGTCGGCCCCCCCGTCGAGCATGCGGGTCAGCCAGTAGAGCGCCGCATCCGGCGACGAGCCCCTCACGGACTTGTGCAGGGCCGAGATCTGGTCGTAGAACTCGTCGCCGCCCTTGTCGAAGCGGCGCAGCCGCTGCGCCAGCGCGTCACGCACGAACGTCTCGTCGACCTCCCGACGGCCGGCCTCACCCGCCGCGAGGCCGATCTGCTCGAGCATGTTGTAGAGCCGCCGCGCGTCACCATCCGCAAAGCCGATGATGATTTCACGCGCCCGATCGCTGAAACCAAGCCCTTCCAGCGACTCGCGCCGAGCACGCTCGAACAACTCGCCAAGCTCCGCTTCGGTAAGCGGTTGCAGCACGTAGACGGCCGCCCGCGACAGCAGCGCGCTGTTCACTTCGAACGAGGGGTTCTCAGTGGTCGCACCGATGAAGGTGAGAAGCCCGCGCTCGACGTGGGGCAGGAACGCATCCTGCTGCGCCTTGTTGAAGCGATGCACCTCGTCGACGAAAAGGATGGTCTGCCGCCCGGACTGCTGCAGGCTCAACTCTGCGCGAGCCACGGCGTCGCGAATATCTTTTACACCCGCGAGCACGGCCGAGATGGCGATGAAATCGGCATCGAACGCCTGCGCCAGCAGGCGCGCGAGCGTCGTCTTGCCCACGCCGGGCGGTCCCCAAAGGATCATCGAGTGCGGTCTTCTCGCCTCGAACGCCAGGCGCAGCGGTTTCCCCGCGCCGAGCAGGTGGGATTGCCCAACGAAACTTTCGAGCACCTGAGGTCGCAGCCGCTCTGCTAGCGGGGCGTCGGGCGTTCGCTTCTGAAAGAGATCATTCACTGATGACGTCCGCCCCCGCGGGCGGCGTAAAGCGGAACGTTCCCGGAGGAAGCTCGGCGTTGTGCTCCATGACGGAGAACTTGATAACCGTGATCTGCCCGAACTGATCGCGCAGCTCCATTGCCTCCAGCCCGGCCTTGCTGAAGCCCAGCCGGATCCGCTCGAAGACCGTGTCCTGGGCCCTCGGCACGGCCTCGAGCCAGTCGAGGCCCTGCTCGTTGCCAACGTTGGAGAGCGTGTAGGCCTGCTCGATCTCGTTACTCCCCGCGAGCAGCGCCGCCGGGCTGGCGCCCAGCGCGCCCTCGAGCTTGCGCACGGTTACCTGATTGAGGTCTTTGTCGTAGATCCACAGGCGCGCCCCGTCGCCGACAATGACCTGCTCGTAGGGCTTGTCGTACTCCCAGCGGAAGCGCCCGGGCCGCGCGAACGCCATCCTCCCCGTCGCCTGCTGCAACACCTTGAGGTCTTTGTCGAGCACGATCTGCGCGAATCGCGCGCGTGCCGTCGTCGTATCCTGCAGAAGCGCCTTCAGTTCCTCGATAGAGGAAGCCCCGCTCGCTGCGGGCAAGAGCAAGGCGACCAGCAAGAGGAAAAGGCGCTTCATCAGCGCTCCTCGGAGTCGGAGCCTGGCACGAGCACGTCGCGGTTTCCGTTCGACTGCATGGCCGATACCATGCCGGCCCGCTCCATCTGCTCGATGAGCCGCGCGGCGCGGTTGTAGCCGATGCGAAGATGGCGCTGAACAAGCGAGATCGAGGCGCGCCGCGTCTTGAGAACGATCGCGACGGCCTGGTCGTAGAGCGGGTCGGACTCGGCATCCTCTGCCTCCAGGCCACCCTCGCCGTCCGCTTCGGCCTCCGGTCCTTCGAGCACGCTCTCGACGTATTGCGGGCGCGCCAGCTGCTTGAGATATTCGACGACCTTGTGCACCTCGTGATCGGCAACAAAAGCGCCGTGGACGCGCTGCGGGAAGCCCGTGCCCGGCGGCAGGTACAACATATCTCCCTGGCCGAGAAGCGCTTCCGCGCCCATTTGATCAAGAATGGTCCGCGAATCGACGCGCGCCGAGACTTGGAATGCAATGCGTGCAGGTATGTTCGCCTTGATAAGACCGGTGATCACATCTACGGACGGACGTTGCGTCGCAAGGATCAGATGTATACCCGCCGCGCGTGCTTTCTGCGCGAGGCGCGCAACCAGCTCCTCGACCTTCTTGCCGACGACCATCATGAGATCGGCCAGCTCGTCTATCACCACCACGATCAACGACATCTCATGCAACGGCTCCGCTTCCTCCGGGACGGGTACGAGCGGGTTCGGTATCGGTTTCTTTGCCTTGGCTGCCTCCCGCACCTTCTGGTTGAATCCCGCCATATTGCGTACGCCGAGCCCGTTCATCAGCTTGTAGCGCCGGTCCATCTCCACCACGCACCAGTGGAGCGCATTCGCCGCCTGGCGCATATCGGTCACCACCGGGGCAAGCAGATGGGGGATGCCTTCGTACACCGACAGCTCGAGCATTTTCGGGTCGATCAGAATGAGCCGTACCTGGGATGGCGGTGACTTGTAGACCAGGGACAGCAGCATCGCGTTGATCGCAACCGATTTGCCAGAACCGGTCGTACCCGCGATCAGGAGGTGCGGCATACGCTGCAGATCAGCCACCACCGCGTTTCCCGCGATGTCCTTGCCAAGGGCCAGCGTGAGCGGCGGGGCCTGATCAGCGTAGACCTGAGAACTCAGGATCTCCGACAGGCGCACGATCTGCCGGCTCGGATTCGGTATCTCCAGGCCCATGAGGCTCTTGCCGGGGATTGTCTCGACCACCCGAATGCTCACCACCGACAGCGCCCGCGCGAGGTCCTTCACCAAATTGATGACCTGGCTGCCCTTCACGCCGACGGCCGGCTCGATTTCATAGCGGGTGATGACAGGTCCCGGGTAGGCGGCAACCACCCTCACCTCGACGCCGAAGTCGAGCAGTTTCTTCTCGATCAGCCGCGACGTGAACTCGAGCGTCTCGGTGCTGAGAACTTCCAGGCTCCTGGCGGGCTCATCGAGCAAATTGATCGGCGGCAATAGGGAGTCGGGAAGATTCTCGAACAAGGGCACCTGCTTCTCGCGCTCGACCCGCGCGGACCTGGGGATTTCCATCGCTGGCGGCTCGATGCGGATCGGCTCATGGATGTCCAGCTTCCTCTGCTTTTCCTCCACCACCTCTTCGCGCTCGATCGTCGCCTGTTCGCCCACGCGGCGATCTTCGCGCTCATCCCACTTGTGGAGCACGAAGAGGTAGCTTCCCTCGATCCATGCGCCGAGCCGCTCGATCACGGTAAGCCACGAGATGCCCGTGAACAGGCTCAGGCCCGCCGCAAACAGCATGAGCAGAATAAGCGTGCCGCCGGTAAAACCCAGGGCCTGGGTCAGCCCACCACCCATCACGGCCCCCAGGATGCCACCGGGCTCGTGCGGGAGCGTGGCCTTGAGCGTGTACAACCGGATCGCCTCGATCCCGCTGCTGGCAAGCAGCACGATAATGAAACCAACCACGACCACCGCGTACGATCTGCGATCGCGTTGCGGTGCATGCTCGATGCGGCGAAAGCCCCACCAGACCAGGGCCCCGCAGAAAACCACCCACCAATACGCCGACAACCCGAATACGTAGAGAATCATGTCGGCAAGCCAGGCGCCCACGCGCCCGCCCGCGTTATGCACGGCGGAGACGTCGGCGCCATGCGACCATCCCGGGTCTCCCGGGTAGTACGAATAGAGAACGAGAATGAGATAGAGGGCAAAACCCAGCAGCGCGAGCCACCAGAACTCGCGCAGCAGCGCTGCGATTTGGGGGGGCAGCGGATTACGTGCCGCGCGCGTACTCAAGATTGCCTCTCTCGACGGCCTTAACTAATCGGTTTAACTTGCTGATTATAGAACGGAAGCGTCAACGCGTGAACAGCGGGGGCCGGCATTTTCGCGTCGGGTGCCCCTTCCCTGCCGATACGGCTTCTCGACTTGAGAGCCCGGCCCCAAAAAAACAAACCCCGCACCTGGCGGGGTTTCTCCGCAAGTCGCGGAAACGGTTGGTCTACGGCAACACACACTCCTGACTTATTCCGGCACTGGCGCTACCGGTTGTGGCGACAACGACCACAAACAGGAGCTGATCGAGAGGATCCGCACACTGCTGTCCGGACAACACGCGCTGTCGCGACAAGGTAGAAAAATACCTTAAAACAGAATGTTAGGAAGAAGGTGGGCGCCCGTCACGGCGCCTCCGGTCCGTACTGCGACGTAAGATCGCGGGTCAGTGTCAGATTTGCGGCTCGCGAGCGCGGGCGGCATGGTGACGGGTAGAGGCCCGCTTTTGCATGGACTGCTGGTCCAGTACGTAGATCTTTCGTTTCTCCGCCCGTATCAGGCCCTTGCGCTGCAAATCCTTGACCACGCGGCTCACCATCTCGCGCGAGGCGCCGATCATACGAGCAATCTCCTGCTTCGGCGGCGCGTGCTCCACCACCCATTTGCCATCCACGTTGTGTGCCATGTCGAGCAACAATCGAGCCACCCGGCCATAGACGTCGATCAACGCCAGGCTCTCGATCTTGCGGTCGGCTTCCCGCAGCCGCTTCACGAGGCTGCGGATGATCAGCATGGCCAAATCGAAGTTTTCCCTGATCATGCTGGTGAAGCCGGTTCGCGACAGGCGCAGCATTTCGCAGGGCTCGAGGGTCTCGACGCTCGCGGAGCGCACCTGGTCATCGAGCAGACCCATTTCGCCGAAGAAATCGTGCGGCCCCAGTACCGAGAGAATGACCTCGTGCCCCTCTTCGTCCGGGATGAGCACTTTCACGCGGCCTGAAAGGATGATGAAGAGCGAGTCGGTCTCTTCGCCCGCGCGCAAGATGAAAGCGTTGCGCGGGAAGCTGCGATGCTGCAGGCCAGTCAGCACCTGCGCGAGTTGCGTGTCCGAAAACAGCGCGAACAGCGGAACGCTCTTCAGAATCTGCGGATTCAGTGAGAACTGAGCTGCCATCTTCCCTACTCCACTTTTTGTTCTGCCTCGCGCCCCCTGGCGCGCCGCCCGTGAAACAGGGCCTATATTGCCAGAGTCAAGCGCCGCCGTCACGTCTCGCACGACCGGCCCCAGCCTTTGCAAGCCCGGCTGACCGAACGCGGCCGTTCGTCTCATTCCCAGCGCCGAATGCTTTCGTGCGCGCGGCAAATGAAGCATGCGATCGCATCTGTCGTCGCCAATGTACGCAACTGAGCTTAGCCCCACCTGCGCAACTCGACATGGACCAGCGGGCGCTGCTAGAGTTCAGCTTCCGCTTCCCTGCACAAGCTGTTCAACGAACCTCGCATGGCAAATCCGCCAAAACACTGCCGCGTCCTCATACTCGGCTCCGGTCCCGCCGGATATAGCGCCGCCGTCTACGCCGCCCGCGCGAATCTCAAGCCCGTTCTCGTCACCGGCCTCGCCCAGGGTGGGCAGCTGATGACGACCACCGATGTGGATAATTGGCCGGCGGACGCAGCTGGCGTGCAGGGCCCTGAACTCATGGAGCGGTTCCTCAAGCATGCCGAGCGTTTCGGCACCGAGATCATTTTCGATCACATCCATACGGCACGGCTCCGGGAGAACCCGATTGCCCTGGTGGGCGACCAGGGCACCTATACCTGCGACGCATTGATCATCGCCACGGGCGCGTCTGCCATGTATCTGGGCCTGCCTTCCGAGCAGAATTTCATGGGCAAGGGCGTGTCGGGTTGCGCGACGTGCGACGGCTTCTTTTACAAGGGGCAGGAAGTCGCCGTGATCGGCGGCGGCAATACCGCGGTTGAGGAAGCGCTCTACCTGACCAATATCGCCAGCCGGGTGACCGTGGTTCACCGCCGCGACAAGCTCCGGGCCGAAGCAATTCTCGTCGACAAGCTCAACGAAAAGGTCGCTTCCGGCAAGGCGGAGATCCTGTGGGATCACGTGCTCGACGAAGTGCGCGGCGACAACAGTGGTGTGACGGGCATACGCGTCAAGAATGTGAAGACCCAGGCATTGTCGGAGAAAAAGCTGCAGGGCGTCTTTATCGCCATCGGGCATCGGCCCAACACGGAAATCTTCGCCGGCCAGCTCGAGATGGTAAACGGTTACATCATCACCAAAGCCGGGCTCGAGGGCAATGCCACGGCGAGCAGCATCCCGGGCATATTCGCGGCCGGAGATGTGCAGGACCATGTCTATCGCCAGGCAGTCACCAGCGCAGGGACGGGATGCATGGCAGCGCTCGACGCGCAGAAATACCTCGAAGGCCGCGGTCTTACCTAATTGTACTGTGTTAGCGGTCGTGGTACCGTCGCGAGGTGTTTATCGTAACTGTGGAGGTGCGCGATGGGTAGCGGCGTGGAAACGCGATTCGAACGTTATGCCGAGAAGATGGTGGCGGCGCTGGGTCATGCGAACCGGGCGACCCCGGCGCGCTGGTATCTGAGAGGTCTGATGCTGCCGGGGCAACGCAAGAGCGTGGAACCGATGGCCGCCCGTGTGCATCCGCAGGATGTCGAATCGGCGCATCAATCGATGCACCACCTGGTGGCCGATTCCGATTGGAGCGATACGGCGTTGCTCAGTGCGGTGGCACGCGAGGTGGTGCCGGTATTGAGCCAAGAGGGGCAGGCGCCGTGCTTCTGGATCATCGACGACACGAGCTATCGTAAGTGGGGCAAGCACTCGGTGGGCGTGGCGCGCCAGTATTGCGGGCACCTGGGCAAGACGGAGAATTGCCAGGTGGCGGTGAGTCTGACGCTGGCCACCGTGGCCGGGAGTCTGCCGGTGAACTACCGGCTGTATCTGCCGCACGAGTGGACCCGGAACAAGAAGCGATGCCAGGCCGCGGGTGTGCCCAAAGCGGTGAGGTTTGCCACCAAGGGGAACATTGCCTGGGGGCAGATCGAGGCGGCGCTCGCGGCCGGCCTCCCGCGCGGCACCGTGCTCATGGATGCCGCCTACGGCGATGAGGCGACGATGCGCGATCGGCTCAGCGCGCACCAGCTCTCCTACGCGGTGGCGGTACGGCCGGCAACCACCGTGTGGTGGGGCCAGCATCAACCCGTGCCTGCGCTCGCGCAACAGACTCGCGGTCGGCCCCGCACCCGCGTGCGACGCGACGCGGGGCATCAGCCGCTCAGCGTGCTTGATCTCGCCCGGACATTGCCCGCGGCAAGCTTTCGCAAAGTCGAATGGCGCGAGGGCACGAACGCCGCGCTCGCTTCGCGCTTTGCGCGGCGGCGCGTGCGTGCCGCGCAGGGCGGCCGTGCCCGCGATGAAGAATGGCTGCTCATCGAATGGCCGCGCGGTGAAGCCAAACCCACGCATTATTTCCTGTCCAACTTGCCCGAAACCCTCTCGCTTGAGGCTCTGGTGGCCACCGTCAAGATGCGCTGGCGCATTGAGCGCGACTACCTTGAACTCAAACAAGAACTCGGTCTCGGTCATTACGAGGGGCGCAACTGGCGCGGCTTTCATCATCACGCGAGCCTGTGCATCGCCGCCTACGGCTTTCTCATGCTCGAACGCCTGGCCGGGAGTAAAAAAAACTCCGCTCGACTACCAGCGCCTGCCCTACCCGAAGCCTTCCGCCCGCGCGGGGCTGGGCCCGATGCAACGCCACATCCCCTGGTCGATCGCCACCGCTCGCCATCGACTGGCACGCGCCATCGCGCGAGGGCTCCCGCAGTGTCCGTGCTGCGGGAAAGCATACCGGCGGGCAGCGGCGCGTGATTAGCAAACACAGTACGACTAA
>JAOTVX010000036.1 GCA_029863175.1 Betaproteobacteria bacterium
CGTGCTCCATCGGTGGGCCGAGGCTTACGAATTCGAAGGCGGCCATTATCTCGTCGAACTTTGCGCGAGCCATATACTATTGATGGCTAACTAGATGTCGACCCCGTAAGTGTCGCATTTAAAAACACAAGATGTGGGGTGTAAGACAGCCGGCCACCCTGTAACTCGTTGATTCATGATGATGTCAACTTTCTTATGCGACAAATCGTTGAGGGATATTACACACCACGGAGGGGGTCGTGTCCACGCCACCGAAGCTACTGCACCGGGTCAGAGACAGGCTGCGCTACAAGCAGTACAGCCTGCGCACGGAACAGGCGTACATCCACTGGATCAAGCGCTTCATCTACTTCCACGGCAAGCGCCACCCGGAGCAGATGAACGGTCCGGAGGTCGAAGCGTTCCTGACTCATCTGGCCAAGGAGGAGCGGGTTGCCGCGGCAACCCAGAATCAGGCGCTGTCCGCGCTCCTCTTTCTTTACAAGGAAATCATCCAGCGGGACCTGCCATGGCTCGACGGCATCGAAAGACCCAAACGCCCGGCGCGCCTTCCGGTTGTCCTGACCGAGAACGAGGTCCGCGCGCTGCTGGCAAGGCTGGAGGGCACGCGTTGGCTCATGGTGAGCCTACTGTACGGGACGGGGATGCGGCTGCTGGAGTGCCTGCGGCTGCGGGTGAAGGACGTGGATTTCGAGATGCGGCAAATCACGATTCGCGAAGGCAAGGGCGGTCGCGATCGCGTCACCATGTTGCCGGAGCGCCTGATCGAGCCGCTGCGCGACCACCTGTTACGCGTCAGGACGATGCACGACGCCGATCTAAAGGACGGTTACGGGGAGGTGTACTTGCCGTTCGCCCTGGCGAGGAAGTATCCCAGCGCCGGAAAATCGTGGCCGTGGCAGTATGTCTTTCCCTCCAGCAAGCTCTCGGTCGATCCACTCTCCGGGAAGACGCGCAGGCACCACGTTGATGAGAAAAGCCTGCAACGAACCGTCCGGTTTGCGGCGAGATCGGCACGGATCGGAAAACCTGTCTCGCCTCACGTGCTCCGGCACAGTTTTGCGACCCACTTGCTGCAGGCGGGCTACGACATTCGTACCGTCCAGGAATTGCTGGGCCACAAGGATGTGAGCACCACGATGATCTACACGCACGTGCTGAACAAAGGCGGCCGGGGCGTGACGAGCCCCCTCGATTCTGGCGGGACCGGTCAGCCACCGCTCGCGCGGGATGTCACGGCGGAATACCGGGTTTAGGTCAGCCCTTATATTCCTGGTCTGATCTTGTAAATCTTGTAAATCTTGTAAATCCTGTCCATTACAGGGTGACGACGACCTTCTGGTAGAGCCCGCCGAAGTAGACACGCTTCTCGACGCTGGTGGGTTTCGCGTCCTCCGGCAGCCAACCGGCGATGTCCGTGAACCACATGTCCAGCGCGAACGGCTCCAGCATGTGCAAAACGGGCAGCATGATGTAGCGGAACGGATTGAGCCATGCCGGCTGGTGGTAGTCCACGATCACGATCTTGCCTCCGCGGCGTGTGACGCGCAGTGCCTCCTTGATAGTGCGCGCGCGCGCATCCGCCGGCTGTTCGTGCAGGAGGAAGAAAACAACGACGCGATCGTAGCTCTGATCGGCGAAAGCGAGATCGGCCGAATCCTGGAGATGCAGGGTAACTCCGGCCCGCGCACAGATTTTTCTGCGGAGGTTTTCGAGCTGAACCGGCGCGACGTCGACGACGTCGAGACGCGTTCCAGGGCCGAGCTGCTGTGCCAATTTGACGGTGAAATCGCCATATACGCACGCGACTTGCAGCACCTTGCCGCCACGCAGGGCGGCAAGCTCGGCGAATGCTGCGTCACGCAACGTAGCGTAATTGCCCCATAGGATGAGATTCACCAGCCACTGGCGCTCGAAGAAACTCACCGCCCGCGGGTGAAGGTAGGCCCACCAATAGGTCTGCTCGAGATACTTGGGCAACGCTACTGGTGCCTGGATGGCTGGCGAGCTGGTAGCGGCTGCGCGTGCCTCGACCTTTGCCTGTGCGACGGCTGTTGTTACCGCGTCAGGCAGGTGCATTGATGCTCATCCTACAGTCATTGTCGTATTCCGCGTCGCCGGCGCCTTGACATGGATCAAACACATGTCACTGAACGCGCGATCGCACCTTTGGCTCACAGTGCCCTCGTAGCGCAGCCACTCGCATCGCAGCGCAAGTATCCGCCGCGCTCATACCAGTCATTGAGCACCCACCGCTCGCAATCGTGCTCGTCGACTCGGTGCACATGGCGCGCTGGGCGATGTGTGTGGCCATGGATCAGACGCGGATAGTCGAAATCGCGCAAAACCTGCTCCACCGTCAACTTCGCGACGTCCATGATAGCCGGCGGTTGCCCCTGCTTGTGCTCCTCGCTCTTCTGGCGCATGCCGAGGATCAACCGCTTGCGCTCGGGGACGGGCTGCGCCAGGAATCTAGCCTGGAAGGCGGGGTCACGCGCCTTGGTGCGCCACTTCATGTATTCGACATCGTCGGTGCACAACGTGTCACCATGCATGACGAGCGTGCGGGTGCCGTAAAGGTCGAGGAGAACGGGGTCTGCGATCAGGCGTCCGCCGCAACGCGCGGCAAACTCATCACCCATCAGGACGTCGCGGTTTCCCTGCATCAGGTTGACGGCCACACCTTCCCGGGTGAGCCCGCCCAGCGCGTTGGCAACCGAGGCGTTGAATGGATCGGACAGATCATCGTCTCCGATCCAGTACTCGAATAAGTCACCGAGGATGTATAGCGCTTCAGCCTGTGTGGCTGGCCCCTTCACGAAACCGAAGAAGGATTCGGCGGTACCGGGACGCTCGGGGGCAAGGTGCAGGTCGGAAATGAAGATGTTGTGCGACATAGGATTCGGGAGTCAGGATTAAGAATTCAGCGAGAACTAACTACGCCATCGTCTTCTGTCATTCACTGAATCCCGAATCCTGAATCCTGATTTCAGACCGCTTCCGCCCGCTCGACGATCACGTCCTCGACGGGCACATCCTGGTGAAAGCCGCTGCTGCCGGTCTTGACGCTTTTGATCCGGTCCACCACATCGGTGCCGTCGACGACCCGCCCGAACACGCAATAGCCCCACCCCTGTGCCGTAGGGGCCGTGTGGTTGAGGAAATCGTTGTTGGCGACATTGATGAAGAATTGGGCGGATGCCGAATGGGGCTCCGACGTGCGCGCCATCGCGACGGTGTAGGCCGCGTTTGCGACCTTGTTATCGGCTTCGTTCTTGATCGCCGCCCGCGTCGGTTTCTGCTTCATTCCCGGCTCGAAACCGCCGCCCTGAATCATAAAGGTTTCGATAACGCGATGAAAGATCGTGTTGTTGTAGTGGCCGTCCCTGATGTATTGCAAGAAGTTGGCGACCGTCTGCGGGGCGTGCTCGGCATCGAGTTCGAGCGAAATGGAACCGAGAGTGGTATGCAGCTTGACCATAGATATGTGATGGGTAATGGGTGATCGGGGGTTCATTTTGACGGCTTCTCAGCTTCGCTGAGAAGCCGTGCGCGCTCGATTACGACCGTTTGCCGCGGGACGTCGCGATGTGGCGCCGGCCCGGGGCCCGTGGCGATGCTGGCAATGCGTTGAAGGACCTTCATGCCCTTGACCACCCGGCCGAACACGCAGTAGCCATAGCCTTCTCGGGTAGGGTAGCGGAAGTTGAGAAAGTCATTATCAGCGACGTTGATAAAGAACTGCGCGGTCGCCGAGTGAGGATTGGAGGTGCGCGCCATCGCCAGTGTGCCTACGGTGTTCTTGATTCCGTTGGCGGCCTCGTTCCGGATCGGCGGGCGCGTCGGCTTTTGCTTGAAATCCGGGGTGAAACCGCCGCCCTGGATCATGAATTTCGGGATGACACGGTGAAAAACGGTGCCGTTGTAGTGGCCGTCTTTCACGTATTGCATGAAGTTCTTCACGGTGGCCGGCGCCCGGTCTGGATAGAGTTCGAGCACGATGGCGCCCATGTTGGTCTTGAACTCGACCTGTGGATTGGCGGCAAACGACGCAGCGGAGCAAAGCGCGGCGATCAGCGTGACTAGAAATCTAAGCATGGCTTTCCGATTGAAGAACCAAAGCGAGATCATCGCGGCCCGGATAAAGAACGATCCTGATCTGGTCCAGCTGGAGCTGCGGCGCTCGAAAACAGCTCACGGATCAGATTGAGTTTGGTCTGTGCGGTCCGGTTTTCGCGATCGAGCTGCAGCGCCTTGTCGTAGGCCTGGCTTGCCAACTTCGCGTAGACGTCACCGAGATTCTCGTGCGCCGTGGCATAGCTCGGGTGCGTGCGGATGGCCATCTCGAGCGCCGAACGCGCCTCGTCATATTGACCCTGGTTAGCATAGAGCACCGCGAGGTTGTTGAACGGCTCGGGCAGCTCGGGGAAATCCTGCGTGAGTTCCGTGAAGACGGCGATCGCTTCGTCGAACTTCTTCTGCTCCGCGAGGATCAGCCCCTTCAGAAAGCGTCCGCGCGCATCTTTCGGTTGCTCCTCGAGGTACGCCTCGACGCGCGTGAGCGCGCGTTCGTACTGCCCGAGCTTGATCAACTCACTCGCGTCCCCCAACTCGTCGCGCTGGGCGAGCGCAGGCGCCGCGACGACAAGGCCGATGAACAGTGCGGCTAGGAGCGTCGGGAAGCGCACGGAAAGAAATGCCATTGTGCTATACTTTCCCGATAATTTCAGTGGGTTACTGACGAGAACCTCGAAATTTTACCAAGAACGTCGGGTAATTCAAACTCGACATTTACCCCGGTTTTCAGTCCTATTGTGCCCGTTGCGGCGGCCTCCATAAGGTTGAATTGCGCTGTCCGCCAGGACTCATCCGTCCCGATGCTCAGGACCCCATCTCGCTCGCCCGCGAACAGCCCGGAAAGGACGCCCCGCGGGCGCGTCCGGGCTGGCTGCCCTCGCGTTCTGGGGAGCCTCTAGGAGCCTGTCGGACTTTGCATCCCGACACGCTGCTGAAGCAAAACCGCCTGACGATTTGACATGAGTTCTAGCAGAATACGCGCTACTGGACTGCGATCGACCACGAGAATAGCGTTGACTTCGTGTTTCGATGGCTCATTTTCGCCGTTTTCCGGCAGGCGGTTTTGCCTGAGGAGTTTGTCGGCCCAAAGTCCGACAAACTCCTAGGGGTGCTGCTCCATGGGCCAGGGGAACGCCCGATCATGCTGAAGATCTATAACTCGCTGACCCGGGAAAAACAGACGTTCGTGCCGATCGAACCCGGCCGCGTACGCATGTATGTGTGCGGCATGACGGTCTACGACTATTGCCATCTCGGGCACGCGCGCGTGATGGTGGCGTTCGACGTGGCGCGATGCTGGCTGCGTGCGCTCGGTTATCAGGTTACCTACGTGCGCAACATTACCGACATCGACGACAAGATTATCAAGCGGGCACAGGAGAACGGCGAAACCGTCGCGGCGCTTACGGCGCGCTTCATCCAGGCGATGGACGAGGACAATGCCGTCCTCGGCGTCGAAAAGCCGGACTTCGAACCGCGCGCGACCGATTACGTTTCGGGCATGCAGGAAATGATTGGCATGCTGGAGCGCCGGGGGCTCGCGTATCGCGCGGCCAACGGCGACGTCAATTACTCCGTACGCAAGTTTCCCGGCTACGGCAAGCTGTCCGGGAAGTCGCTCGACGACCTGCGCGCCGGTGAGCGCGTCGAGGTGGATGCGGCCAAGCAGGATCCGCTCGACTTCGTGCTGTGGAAACGCGCCAAGGAGAGCGAGCCGTTCTGGGAATCGGCGTGGGGCAGAGGGCGGCCCGGCTGGCACATCGAATGCTCGGTCATGTCGAGCGCTCTCCTCGGAAAGCATTTCGACATCCACGGCGGCGGCCAGGACCTGCAATTTCCCCATCATGAGAACGAGATCGCGCAGTCGGAAGGCGCGAACCAGGAAACGTTCGTCAATTACTGGATGCACAACGGCTTCGTCCGCGTCGATAACGAGAAGATGTCCAAATCGATCGGCAACTTCTTCACCGTGCGCGAAGTGCGCGCGAAGTACGATCCCGAGGTGATCCGTTTCTTCATCATTCGCGCGCACTATCGAAGCCCGATCAATTATTCGGATCAAACTCTAGACGAGGCCAAACAGGCGCTCACGCGCCTTTACACGGCTCTGAAAGGTTTCGAGGTCGAGGCCGGGTCGGTTGACTGGGACAATCCTTATGCGGCCCGTTTCCGCGACGCAATGAACGACGACTTCAATACGCCGGAGGCCATCGCCGTGCTGTTCGAGCTCGCCAGCGAGGTGAATCGCACCCACAGGCCGGAGGACGCGCGGTTGCTGAAATCCCTGGGTAGAATCCTCGGGCTCTTGCAACGCGACCCTACGGATTATCTCCAAGGCAGGACGATGGCGATTGCTCCGCCGACCGGACAGCTACATATCGCAGGGGACGCTCCCGCGATTTCGGTCGGTTATTCTCCTGAAAGGATTAAACGACTAATCGTTGAGCGCTCTGCCGCACGAAAATCCAAGAATTTCGCGGAAGCCGATCGCATACGCAAGGAACTGCTGGATGCGGGGATCATCCTGGAAGACGGACCGCAAGGCACCACCTGGCGCCGGAATTGAGCGCGCCTCCAGTTTGCCGGCATTGAACTGATCGGCGTCCATCGGCGTTCATCGGCGTTCATCGGCGGCTAATCGGTTCTGCGCTCGTTCTTGGTCTTTTAAATGTTTGAATCTGTGTTTATCTGCGTTTATCCGCGGCTAAGAATGGTTTTGGAGGCGTATTGAACTGGTTGGCCCTGCAAAGCGGTTTCGGATTCTTCGCCTTGATCGGCCTGGCCTGGCTGATGTCGGAGGACCGGCGCGCGATCCCGTGGCGGATCGTCGTATCGGGCATCGTGCTCCAGGTCGTGCTCGCGGCGCTGCTGCTCAAGGTGCCGCTGTTCAAGAGCTTTTTTTTCGTTTTGAACGACGGCCTCCTTGCGCTGGAGCGGGCAACGCAGGCGGGCACCCAATTCGTATTCGGCTACCTGGGCGGGGGCGCCCAGCCCTTTCAGGAACTGCCGCAGACCTCGAGTTTCGTTCTGGCGTTTCGTGCCTTGCCCCTCATCCTGGTGGTGAGCGCGCTCTCCTCACTGCTGTTCTATTGGCGCGTGCTGCCGGCGATCGTGCGCGCGACTTCGACCGTGCTCGAGAAAGCGATGGGCGTGGGTGGTGCGGTCGGGCTGTCGACCGCCGCCAACATCTTCGTCGGGATGGTGGAGGCGCCGCTGTTCATCCGCCCGTACCTGCGGGAGATGAGCCGCGGCGAGTTGTTCATCGTAATGACGTGCGGGATGGCCGGAATCGCGGGCACGGTCATGGTGCTCTACGCAAGCATCCTCGGCCCGGTGGTGCCCGAGGCGATGGGCCATATCCTGTCGGCATCCATCATCAGCGCCCCCGCAGCCATACTCGTTGCCGCGGTAATGGTTCCGCCGCGGGGCGCTCCGACATCGGGACGGCTGCTTCCGCCGCAACAGGCCGCGAGCAGCATGGACGCGGTCACGCGCGGCACGCTGGACGGCTTGCAACTCCTGCTCAACATCGTCGCCATGCTGGTCGTGCTGATCGCGCTGGTTACACTCGTCAATCTCGCCCTGGGAATGTTGCCTGACTGGGGCGGTGCAAAAATCACGCTGCAGCGCCTGCTCGGCTACGCGATGGCGCCGGTGGTATGGCTCGCGGGAGTGCCGTGGTCGGAGGCGCCTGTGGCGGGCGCGTTGATGGGCACCAAGACGGTACTTAACGAGCTGATCGCGTATCTCGACATGGCGCGCCTGTCCGAAGACAGCCTCTCGGAGCGCAGCCGCATCATCATGACGTATTGCCTGTGCGGGTTCGCCAACTTCGGAAGTCTCGGGATACTGATCGGCGGCATGGCGACAATGGTGCCCGAGCGGCGCGATGAAATCGTCGCGCTCGGCCTGCGCTCGATCGTGGCGGGGACGCTCGCGACGCTCATGATCGGAGCGGTGGTCGGTACGCTCATCTAGAACCCCCGAGTCCGCCGCCGGTCCGCCGCGGCACTTCGCGCGCGGGACCAGCTCATCTGGTCGCGCACCAATCCGACCACATCTTCCGCAATGCGCTTTCCAGCGCACGCGCCCCGCGCGCGCCATCGGTGATGGGTGAATCGAGCATCTTCTGGCGCAGTCCCGACCGGGTAGCCGCCAGCGCGGGCAGGTCAGAGGCGAGCTTCGTGGCGATGTCCACGTACTCGTCGCGGCTGTGCGCGATCCACTCCCGCATGCCGAGATTGCTGAGCAGCGAGACGCCGACACGCGAGACATGGGTCGGGCCCGCGAGAGCGACTACCGACAGGCCCATCCATAGCGAGAAACAGGTCGTCGTCGTTCCGTGGTACGGATAGGTGTCGAGCGCGATATCCGCGCGCTGGTGGGCGGCGAGGAATTCCTCATGAGTCATACGCGGCAGGAGTTCCAGCCGATCGGGACTGACATCGCGGCCGGCGAAGAGATTGCGAATGTGCTGCTCGGCGCCGCGGCTCGTGATGGTGAGCAGCATCAGCCGAGAATGTGGCACCGCCTGCAGTACGCGGGCCCACAGGGCGACGAGTTCCGGCGTGATCTTGAAACAGGAATTGAACGAGCCGAAGGTGGTGTGCCCGGACCCGAACGCCGGCAACGCGCCGACATCCGGCGCGTCTGCGGGCGGGCGCCACGTCATGTAGATGTCGGGCAGGCGCGCGAGCGTTTCGGAATGCAGTGCTTCGGTCATCCCGGGCGGATCGCTGAAAGCGTCGGTAATGCGGTAGTCCATCGCCATCATCCCGGTCGTGTTCGGATAGCCATTCCAGGTTATCTGGATCGGCGCCGGACGGCGCGCGAACGCTAGCAGGCGGTTGTAAGGCGTGTGCCCGCTGAGGTCGACCAGGATATCGATCGCGTCCTCCCGCACGGCCCGCGCAAGCTGGTCGTCGTTCAGATCGGCGGTCGGTCGCCATTTCGCGCCGTAAGCCTTGAGCCGCTCGGAGTATTCGTCCTGCTGCGCGACGTCGGCGTAGAGAAAGATTTCCATGCTCCGGCGATCGTGATGCTCGACGACTGATTCGAAGAAAAAAGTCATCGCGTGCTTGCGGAAGTAGGGGGAAACGAACCCGACCCGCAGCCGCCGCGCCGGGTCAGGGTCATTGCGATGGGGCAACGCTGCCTCGGTCAGCACGCGCGCGTGACGCTCACCCCAGGCGCGATGCTCTTCAAAAATCGCGGCCGGCTCCCGGGCGTCGACATAATTGAGCATGCGCACGAGATCGCTGTGTGCCGCGGACAGGTCAGGCATAGCAGCCAACGCAGCGCGCACGGC
Organism: Betaproteobacteria bacterium; assembly: GCA_029863175.1. The sequence goes on from JAOTVX010000036.1 coordinate 9,386, forward strand.
GGCAATGGCCTCGTCAACGCGGCCCTGCTCGAAGAGGGCGCCGGACAGGACGTGATAGAGGCCGGCGTGGTGTCCGTTGGCGTTCAAGCCGGAGCGGCAGCAATGCTCGGCTTCGTCATAGCGTCCCTGCGTCTTCAGCAAGGCAGCCAGGCCGTTCCACGCCTCGCCGAAGTCCGGGCGGAGACGCACGGCTTCCCGGAAACCAGCGATTGCGCCCTCGGCGTCACCCGTTGCCGCGAGAACGGTGGCGAGATTGGCATGGGCCTCCGCTACTTCCGGGGTGAGCTCGGTTACTCGGCGCAAGTGGGCAAGGCCCTCTCGAGACCGTCCCAAGGCGCACAGGGCGACCGCGAGTAGTTGCAGCGCCTCAACGTTTTGGGGCTTGCGCTGCAGAATGGACTCGCAAAGCGCGAACAATTCTTCGTGTCGCGCGCTCTGCTGGAGACGCAAGGCTTCTTCAAGCCAGGCTTCGGCGCCCTCGCCACGAGCAGCTGGGCCGGTCCGGGTCCCGGACGGATGGTTGGTGCCGCGCCGCAACAGCCGCTTGAGCAAACTTGCCAGCATAAGGCGCCTGTAATCGGGGAAACAGAAAATGGAAAACAAAAATTAGAAATGGGAAACAGGCAACGTGAATAGCGAGTCGGTAAGCCTCTCGGCACGGCGCTTGGAGGTTCCCTATTCGCTATTGCCTGTTTCCCATTTCCTCTTCACTTGATGAGCACCGTCTCGCGGTGGCCCAGCAGCACGTAGGAAAGGTCGTGGCGTCCGCAGTAGTCCTCCCAGGCCTGCGTTACCCCGGGACAGAAGATCGAGCCGTCACACAGGATCACGCCACCCTTGGTCAGGCGCGGATAAAAGTATTCGAGCGAGGCCAGCGTCGGCTCGTAGAGCGAGAGGTCGAGGTGCACGAATGCCCATTCACGCTCGGGCAGCGTCGCGAAGACCTGCGGGATCCACCCGGCGCAGACGTTCACGTTGGGAAATTCACCAAAGAACCCGCGCACGATTTCGGGCGACGTGTCCGTCTTGCCAGCCGGAAAGAACTCTTCCATGCGCGTCGGGCCGTCGGCATCGCGCACCGGTATCCGGTCCTGCGCGACCGACGCGCTTGTCCCGGAGTAGCTGTCGATGAGGTAGAGATCGTCGCCCCGAAACTCGGGCTGGCGGTTGCGCCACGCGTGGCACATCAGCAGCGCCGTCGCGCCTCGGTAGACACCGCACTCCGCGCGCGCGCCCGGCAGCGCCAGCGTTGCCAGGAAATACTGAACGAGCTCGAGCCGCGTCTGGAACCGCTGCATCGTATTGAATGGCGTAACCGCGGTGCCGGTGTGACGCAGGCAGCGGGCATAGAGGTCGGCGAAATTCTCGTGCCCGACCTTGATATCGCGATAGAGGATCGCGAGGTGCCGCTCGAGCCCGGCTCTTCCGTGCAAGCGGCTGAGCCTGTCCTCGGTCTCAAGTGGATGCTCCAGCGCTGTGCCGCGGCCCTGAACCAGAGACTTCGCCGCGGTGATAAGCATTTTGAGCAGCATGGCGTATGATGGCAGCGCTATCCTACCACGGCTGTTTGCGTGCGACGGGCGCTGCACGTCGCGTTAGCGCAAATCCGACCAAGGAAAATTCATGAGCTGTATTCGGGAGGTCAGAACGCACGCCGTGTCGGTGCCGCTCGCACGCCCACTGTGGACCGCGCACGAGCCGCTGGATTCCGCGAGTGCGATTCTCGTCGAAGTGAAAACCGATGACGGTCTCGCCGGTTGCGGCCAGATTCACGGCGCGCCGATGAAGGCCATCTGCGAATGGGTGGACCGTTTCGGGAGAATCATTGAGGGCATGGAGGCGACGGCCACCGTCGATATCTGGGAAAAACTTTTCGCGCTCACCTCGCCGCGTCCCGGCGGTTACGCGGGGCGCGACGGGCTGCCACCGCCACTGCCGCGCGGACAGCGTGCGCAGGTCATGGCTGCCATTGCGGGAATCGACATTGCGTTATGGGACATCAAGGGCAAGCGCGCCGGCATGCCGGTCTATCAACTGCTTGGCGGCAGCGCGCAGCCGATCTTCAGTTACGCGACCGGCGGCTACTATCATGAAGGGGCCTCGGTCGAGGACTACGCACGGGAGCTAGCCGGTTTCGTCGGCCGCGGATACCGTGCCGTCAAGTTAAAGACTGGGGCGGAGGGCGTCGCTGACGAGGCCCAGCGCGTGCACGCCGTGCGCCAGGCAATTGGCGAGAACATCTCGCTCATGCTCGACATGAACGCGCCCTATGATCTCGATACGTGCGTGGCGTTCGCGCGAGCCGTCGAGCCCTCGAACATATTCTGGCTTGAAGAGCCGCTGCATTGGTACTTGCAGCCATCAGACTTCTTGCGGCTCGCACAATCAACAGCAATCCCGCTGGCGCATGGGGAAAGGGAGCTGACTCGTTTCACCGTGCGCGACTTCATTGCGAGCGGGGCGATCCGCTATGTGCAATTCGACTCGACCCGGGCCGCCGGTTTCACCGAAGCCTTGCGCGTCGCCCACTTCGCCGAACAGCATGGCGTCCGGATTGCGCCTCACCTGGCACCCGAGATCCATGCTCACCTGGTGGCAGCCTTCCCGGGCGCGGCGTTCGGCGTCGAGACGCACGGGGGCCCCGAGCGCGATCCGCTCTGGTTCGGGCTGTTTACCGAACGCGCTCAGGTGCGCGACGGCTACGTGCATCTCAGCGACAAGCCAGGTTTCGGCGTGGAAATCGACTGGGAATTCGTCAAGCGCCATCGCGCTTGACGAATGACGGATCGTTGGCGCACCCGTCAACGAATTCGATATCGGTGCGTTCATAGCTGCTCCGACGCCTGGCCGATACACTGTAAAATGGCGACCAGGGCATCGCAGTTTTCGGATCGCTTACCAAAGGAGAGGTAGATGAATGCACCCGAGAGCCGGGCCGCCGCCAAGACAACGGCGCCGGCAACGGCGAGTGGAAAGGCACGGACGCTCAAGGGCGCCGATATCCTGATCGAGTATCTGGTGAAGGAGCGCGTTCCCTATTTGTTCGGTGTCTGCGGACATGGGAACGTGGGGCTGCTCGACTCGGCGCTCGGCGCGGCTGACCGCATCAAGACGATTTCCACCCATCATGAGCAATCGGCCGGTTACATGGCGGATGCGTATTACAAGATGCGCCACCAGCCCGTGGCGACCTACACCTCGTGCGGGCCTGGATCGTGCAATTTGCCGGTTGCGCTCGCCGGCGCGATGATGGACTCCTCCGCGTTTCTCGCGATCACGGCCAATGTGCCCACGGATCAGTTCAATCGGCTGCCGTTCCAGGAGACCGGCCGTTACTTCCAGGGCGATTTTCCTTCGGTGATCCGGCCCTACGTCAAGAAAAGCTTCCAGCCGACCCGCGTGGACATGATCCCGCTCGCGGTGCAGCAGGCGTTCACACTTATGCGCTCCGGCCGGCCCGGCCCAGTCAATATCGACGTTCCGCTCAATGTCTTCCAGGAGACGGCCGAGGTCGAGGTGCCGGATCCATACCCGCTCGTGAGCCAGCGCTTCCCGGGCGACCCCGCGGCTCTGGAGCAGGCCGTGGATTTGCTGCTCGGCGCACAGCGACCGGTGATCCTCGTCGGCCAGGGCGGGCTGCTCAGCGAGGCGAGCGAGGCGTTGCTCGATTTCGCTGCGCTGACAAAGATCCCTGTCGTCACCAGCCCGAACGGCAAGGGCGCCATCGACGAAACACACGAGCTAGCGTTCGGCGCGATCGGCCGCAACGGCACCTATGCCGCGACGGAGGCGGCGCGCAACGCCGACGTCATGCTTGCCATCGGCTGCAGCTTCGATGATCGCACGTCGAGCGCCTGGATCCATGGCTACACGTTTGCCATTCCGCCGACGAAGCTCATCCAGATCGATACGGACCCGGATGAGATCGGGCGCAACTATCCGGCCCATCTCGGGATACTGGGTGATGCTCGCGCGAGTCTCGAATTCATGATCCGTCTGGTTCGGGACAAACTGAGGGGGCAGGGCAAGGGGTACGGCGACTGGCTCGCGAAACTTCGCGAGTGCCGCAAGATCTGGGATGACTATCAGGACCAGTTCGTCGGCAGCGAGCAGGTCCCGTTGCGCCCCGAGCGGCTGATGAAGGGGCTTTCACGTGTCGTGCCCGAGAACGCGATTCTCGCGACCGACGTGGGCGTGCACCACAACTGGGTCATACAGCTCTGGGAGAGCCGGCGGCCGCGCCACCTGCTGCAGTCGTGGGGCTTTGCCTGCATGGGTTACGCAACCTCGGGGATACTGGGCGCGAAGCTCGCCCGGCCCGAGAGCCCTGCGGTCGCCGTGGTCGGAGACGGATCGTTTCTCATGACGCCGCACATTCTTGCCACGGCGGTCGAGTACGATATTCCCGCAGTGTGGGTGGTCTGGAACAACAACGGCTACTGCTCGATCCGTGACCTCCAGCTCGGATTCTTCGGCAAGGAGCTGGCGACGAGTTTCCAAAAAAACAAGACGGGCGAGTTGTACAGCCCCGATTTTGCAATGATGGCGCGCTCGTTCGGCGTCGATTCGGCCCGCGTGGAACGCACCGCGGACCTCGAGGGGATACTGGAGACGGCAATCAAGGCGAACAAGCCATACCTGGTGGAGGTCCCGGTCGATCGCGAGATACGGCCCGTCGGCACCGGCACGTGGTCGCTGCCGCCGCTGCCGCATCCGGAACCCAACTTCACGCAGCTCGCGCTCGGCAAGCGCTAGGAATTTCTCGGACTGCCCGTCCGAGAAATTCCTTATAAGCCCAAGAGATAGTGGTACGGTCTTAGAGGTATTCCCTGCGCGGCTGTTCCACGCACCAGCGGACCCGGTCTGCGGTCCGTTTGCCGATGCCCGGTACTTCAATCAGTTCTTCCGCGCGCGCTCTTATCACTGATTCCACGGCCCCGAACCGCGCCAGCAGTCGCCGGGCCCGTTCAGGGCCGATCCCGGGCAGACCTTGAAGAATGAAAAGCTGGCGAGCGCGCTTACCGCGCGGGCGATAGCCTGGTCGCGGCAACGCTCCGATGGCGTAGGCCTGCCCTTGCTGCGCGGCAAACAGAATCGTTCGCACAGTCTCTTCCGGCGTGCGCGTACGCAACAACGGAATGCCGCAGAAAAGCGTCACCGTTACCAGCGCACCCTGAATCGCCCCCCAATGAATCCCGCTCTCCGCAAGCTCCCGGCCCGTACCCTCTAGGATCAACGCGCGCCGCAAGGGCGTTACGGCAAGGCGGAGAGCCTGGCTGAACAACCGGCCGCTGATGATTGCGGCCAGGAGGTCCGCCGTGGTCTTGCGCTCGAACAGAAACCGCCCGTCGACCAGATAGTCACCGAGCTTCAAGCGCGTGACCGCAACGCGGAAGTCAGGCGACTCCTGCAATAGCCCAACGACCGGGCTTTGTGATTCGCGATCATCTACCTGGATCGAAAAAGGCTTCAATTGGCACCCACCGCGCGCGTCCCTCAGACGGTAACGCATGGTTGTCAATCTCGTTGACAACAAAAGTTCGCGAGTTACTGCGTAAAGAACTCACGAACTTTTTCCATCCATGACTTGGCGCGCGGATTGTGGCGTCCTGCGCCTGTCTGGTTGATCTGCTCGAGCTCGACCAGGAGCTCACGCTGGCGCGCCGTGAGGTTCACCGGTGTCTCGAGCATCACGTGGCAGATGAGATCGCCGTGGCTCGCGGAGCGCACTCCCTTGATGCCCTTGTTCCGCAACCGGAACATCTGGCCGGTCTGCGTCCCCGACGGCACCTTGATCTTGGCGTAACCATCGAGTGTCGGAATCTCGATTTCGCCGCCGAGCGCCGCCACCGTGATGCTGATGGGCATCTCGCAGTGCAGGTCATTGTGGTCGCGCGTGAAAACCGAGTGCGGCCGGATGTGGATCACGACGTAGAGATCGCCGGGGGGGCCGCCGTTCATGCCGGCCTCGCCTTCGCCCGAGAGGCGGATGCGGTCGCCTTCGTCCACCCCGGCGGGGATTTTCACCGAGAGCGTCTTGTGCCGCTTGACTCGCCCGGCTCCGCTGCAGCTTTGGCATGGTGAAGCGACGATCTTGCCGTTGCCGTGGCAGCGCGGGCAGGTCTGTTGGATCGAAAAGAAACCCTGCTGCATGCGCACCTGGCCGTGGCCCTGGCAGGTGGGGCAGGTGCTGGGCGAGGTGCCCGACTTGGCGCCAGTGCCGTGGCAGGAGTCGCACTGCTCCATTGCGGGGATGCGGATGCGCGTCTCGGTGCCACGCGCCGCCTCCTCGAGCGAGACCTCGAGGTTGTAACGGAGGTCCGCGCCGCGGAACACGTTCGAGCGCGAGCGACCCCCGCCAAAGATGTCGCCGAAGATGTCGCCGAACGCATCGGCAAAGCCGCCGGCTCCAGCGCCGAAACCGCCGGCACCCGCTGCCATGGACGGATCCACGCCAGCGTGACCGAACTGGTCGTACGCCCCACGTTTCTGGGTGTCGGACAGGATCTCGTAGGCTTCCTTGGCTTCCTTGAAATGCTCCTCGGCCTTGGGATTGTCCGAATTGCGATCCGGATGCCACTTCATGGCGAGCTTGCGGTACGCTTTCTTGATGTCCTCGTCGGAGGCGTCGCGGTTCAGCCCGAGCACATCGTAGTAGTCTCTTTTCGCCATTTGTGTTCTTCACCACAGAGACACGGAGTCAGGAGTCACAGAGGCCGCTGCGTTCTTTCAACGCGAAAAAACGCAAGCGCAGGTCAAGGTGCCCCTGACCCTGCTTGCGTCTCCGCAATCCAGACTTTGTGAAGTTGTCAGTGTGTCTGTGCCTCGGTGGTTGATCGTTATTTCTTTGCGTCTTTCACTTCCGAGTACTCCGCATCGACGACATTGCCGTCGTCCTTCTTCTCGCTGGCAGCCTCGGCGCCGCCCGCGGCCCCCGCGCCGTCGGCGCCCTGGGGCTGCTGCTTGGCCTGCTCTTTGGCGTACATCTTCTCCGCGAGCTTGTGCGCCGCCTGCGCGAGCGCCTCCGTCTTGGCCTCGATCACGGCCTTGTCCTCGCCTTTCAGCGTTTCCTCGGCTTCCTTCAGCGCCTGCTCGATCTGCGCCTTTTCCTCGCCGTTGAGCTCGTCGCCGTGGTCCTTGAGCGATTTCTTCACGCCGTGAATGATGTGATCGCACTGGTTGCGGGCGTCCACGAGCTCGCGCGCCTTGCGGTCTTCCTCGGCGTTCACCTCCGCGTCCTTCACCATGCGCTGGATCTCCTCTTCGCTGAGACCCGAGCTCGCCTGGATCTTGATCTTGTTCTCCTTGCCCGTCGCCTTGTCCTTCGCGGACACATGCAGGATGCCGTTCGCGTCGATGTCGAACGTGACCTCGATCTGCGGCATGCCGCGTGGCGCCGTCGGGATGTCGGCCAGATTGAACTGGCCAAGGCTCTTGTTCACGCGCGCCATCTCACGCTCGCCCTGCAGCACGTGAATCGTGACCGCGGTCTGGTTGTCGTCCGCCGTCGAGAACACCTGCGTGGCCTTGGTCGGGATCGTGGTGTTCTTCTGGATGAGCTTGGTCATCACGCCCCCGAGCGTCTCGATGCCGAGCGAGAGCGGCGTTACGTCGAGCAACAGCACGTCCTTGACGTCGCCCTTCAGCACGCCCGCCTGGATCGCAGCGCCGACCGCCACGGCCTCGTCCGGGTTGACGTCCTTGCGCGGCTCCCGCCCAAAGAACGCCTTGACCTTCTCCTGGACCTTGGGCATGCGGGTCTGTCCGCCCACGAGAATGACATCGCTGATATCCGAGGTCTGGATGCCGGCGTCCTTCATCGCGATGCGGCAAGGCTCGATGGTCCGGTCGATGAGGTCCTCGACCAGGCTTTCGAACTTTGCGCGGGTGATCTTGATCCCCAGGTGCTTGGGCCCGGATTGATCGGCCGTGATGTAGGGCAGGTTGATCTCGGTCTGCTGCGACGAGGAGAGCTCGATCTTGGCCTTTTCCGCCGCGTCCTTGAGCCGCTGCCGCGCGAGCATGTCCTTGCGCAGATCGAGGCCGCTCTCCTTCTTGAATTCGTCGCACAGGTAATCGATTACCCGCTGGTCGAAGTCCTCGCCCCCGAGGAACGTGTCGCCGTTGGTGGAGAGCACTTCGAACTGCTTCTCGCCTTCGACATCGGCGAGCTCGATGATCGAGACGTCGAAGGTGCCCCCGCCGAGGTCGTAGACCGCGACCTTGCGGTCGCCCTTGCCGTGCTTGTCCATGCCGAAGGCGAGCGCGGCCGCCGTCGGCTCGTTGATGATCCGCTTGACGTCGAGGCCCGCGATGCGGCCGGCGTCCTTCGTCGCCTGGCGCTGGGAATCGTTGAAGTAGGCGGGCACCGTGATCACCGCCTCGGTGACGGACTCACCCAGGTAGTCTTCCGCGGTTTTCTTCATTTTCGCGAGCACCTGCGCCGAGACCTCGGGCGGCGCCATCTTCTTGGTCCGCACCTCGACCCAAGCGTCCTTGTTGCCCGCCTCCACGATCTTGTAGGGAACGACCTTGACGGCCTTCTGCACTTCACTCTCCGCGAACCGCCGGCCGATCAGGCGTTTAACCGCATAAAGGGTGTATTGGGGGTTGGTGACCGCCTGGCGCTTCGCCGGCGCACCCGTAAGAATCTCTCCATCGTCCATGTACGCGACGGTTGAGGGCGTCGTTCGCGCGCCCTCCGAGTTCTCGATCACTTTAGGCTGGCCGTTTTCCATCACGGCCACGCACGAATTCGTGGTCCCCAGGTCAATCCCGATGATCTTTGCCATGTCTCTACCTTTTTGGTTTTCCTGAAAAATCCTTCATGAGAGGGATATTGGGGTCAACCCTCAACTTTCAACGCTTTTTGCCTTCGCCACCGTCACCAGCGCAGGCCGGACCACTCGGTCGTGCAGCAGGTAGCCCTTCTGCAGGACCTGGACCACGGTGTTGGGCTCGGCTTCGCACTCGACCACGCTGATCGCCTGGTGACGGTGGGGATCGAATTTCTGGCCCGCGGGGTCGATTTCAACCAGGCTGAACTTTTCGAATACGCTTCGGAGCTGCTTCAGCGTCAGCTCGACGCCGCTTTTCATGCTCTCGACGGATGCGTTCTCGACGACAAGGGCCGCTTCGAGGCTGTCCTTGACTGCAAGCATCTCGGTTGCAAAACTTTCCGCCGCAAACTTGTGGGCACTGGCAATGTCGACCTGCGCGCGCTTGCGAATGTTGTCCGCTTCCGCCCTCGCACGCAGCCAAGCATCATGGTGTTCCTGTGCCGCGAGCTCGGCGCGCTTGAGCAGCACCTCGGGGCTCGGCATCGTTTCGGCAGCGGGGGACTCGGGTGCTTGCTGCGGCGTTTCGGGCGCGCCCGGTTGCTCCGTCAGTTCGCCCGCCAGTCCTTCCTGCTGGTTCAAGTCAGCCGTGCGGGCATCGGGTGTTTCCTGCATCATGGTCTCCCTCTCGACTTCAAAAAGATTGGGCTATGCGTGCCCATTTCAAGGGAACAGAGATATTTTTGTAACTGCTTGTCAGGATTGAGATTTTCATGGACAAGAACGAACCCGAGATCGTGGGTACCACCGGCGAGCTCGGGAGCCGCGTGCGGGGCGCGGCGTTCTATGCGGTCAAGAACCTTCGGCCGGAGCAAAGCGTGGTGCTTCTCACCGCCGAGGAGCAGAACCTTTGTCCTCGCTGGCGGGCGCGGCTCGCGCGTCGCGGCGCGGCCGAGGGCGCGGCGCTGCTGGAGCGGGCGAGAGCACTGCTCGCCGAATAACCGGCGCGAGTGCCACGCGCCGCTATTCACCCGCTTTCACCGGCATTCATCGGCTTTCATCGGCGGCTTAATGGGCGTTGGGTCTTTGGTGTTTTCAGCGCTTAGGCGGCGAGCGCTATCAGCGGGCGAACGTCAGCAGCCATGTCCAGCTTCCAGACACCTTCGGCCAGGCGACGCGCGTTGTCCAGTCCGATCGCCGGCTCGGCGTTGGCGAGGAACTTGGCCTCGATCGCCGCATCGCTCATGGGGTTGTCGACTGTGCCGCTAGCATGGTCCATGCTCGCTTCGTGGGCCGTCCCGCCGATGACGACTCGCGCCCAGGCCTGGTCCGTGCGAAAGCTCTCGTCCGCCACCGCCGTGACCTTGCGGCGCAGTGCGGTGACTGTGGCATCCAGCGCGCGCTGATCGCTGTACTGCGCGATGCCAGCAGCGCCGTCGATCAGCGCAACGGCGGCGCTGTGATAGACGCTGAATTTCGACTGCAAACCGGTGGCAGGTTCGACGACGCCCGTGACCGATAGCACATGCGGATGGACGCGCAGCTCGATCGTTTTGACCGCGGCCGGATCGATCGCGCCCGCACTCCGAATATTCACGAGCGCGTCGATGAGCGGGTGCAACACTACGCCGCACGCGTACGGCTTATGGCCGTTACGTGCAATCTCCCAGTTCTCACCGAGCCCACTGGTGAGTTTTTCGGGGGCGGCAACGCTGCTGTAGATGCGGCAGAAACCGCGCTTGCCCTCGATGATTTCCGGCGAGCTGTCGAAGCCGCGCTGCGCCAATAGGGCTGCGAGCACGCCACTCGACGCGGCCTTACCGGCATGAAACGACTTGCACATCGTGCCGCGGTTTTGCTGCATGCCGGCGGCCTGCGTGGTGGCGATGCCCATCGCGTAGGTGAGTTGCTCCTCGTCCAGCCCGAAGAGGTGACCTGCGGCAACGCCGGCTGCGGTGCTGCCCAGCGTCCCGGTCAGGTGCCAGCCCCCTGCATGGTGCGCAGGCGCGGCCTGGCCGCAGCGCACACCCGCCTCGAATCCGACGGCGTAGGCGGCAATGAGGTCCTTGCCGGGGGTGGGCCGGCGCTCGGCTATCGCGAGAAGCGCGGCGAGGACCGGGGAGCTGGTATGCAGGACCACCCCTCCCATATGCGTGTCGTCGAAATCAAGAACGTGCCCCATCTGGCCGTTCGCGAGCGGTGCATCGAGGAGACCGAGCCTGAGCCGCCGGCCGAGCACCGTTGCCCGTGTCGAGCCGCTTACCTCACGCAGTACGTCGACGAGCTTGTCGATCGTCGGGTGGCGGCTTCCCGCCAGGGCGCAGCCGAGCCAGTCGAGCAGGCCGCGGCGCGCCTCGTGCACGGCATTTGCTGGCAGATCGTCAAATTTTGCGTTCGCGAGGTGGGCGCACAGCGTGCGGCTGGCTGTGCGCAATGCATCTCGTTCTGGCGTCTTCATGGGTAACCTTTGTAAGTAGACGCGCTCTGTCTCATAACACAAATTTCAACCGCCGATGCGCGACCGCCCGTCCTGCGAGTGCCTTAGAGCCCCTAACATAATGAAACGCGCGTGCGTTTCATTATGTTAGGGGCTCTTAGCTCTCGGCCCCCATGGCAAGCGCGCTCAGGCGCGATTTCTCGAGCTGCTCGTTCGAGACCTTGTGCTCCCAGCCAAGAAGATTTCGCAACACGATGTCGGTGAGCGCGTGGATCCAGTCGTCGCGCTCGTTGAGGCACGGGATGTGATGAAACTCGCGCCCCCCGGCCTTGAGGAAGATCGCCTTGCCCTCGATCGCGATTTCCTCGAGAGTTTCCAGGCAATCGCTGACGAAACCCGGGCACATGACGTCGACGCGCCCGAGCTTCTGCTTGCCGAGCTCTTTCAGAACGTCGGCAGTATAGGGCTTCAGCCACTCGGTCTTGCCAAAACGCGACTGGAACGTGATCCGGTATTGCTCCGGGCCCAGCGACAGCGCCTCCGCGAGCAAGCGCCCGGTTTTCTGGCATTCGCAGTGGTAGGGATCGCCCTTGTCGAGGGTGGAGCGCGGCACACCGTGAAAACTCATCAGAAGCACATCGGGGCGCTGGTTCTTCATCCAGTAGTCGCGGACACTTTGCGCTAGCGCGCCGATGTAGCCGGGATGGTCGTGAAAGCTGCGTACCGTTCGCAGCGCAGGCTGATTGCGCATGGCCGCAAGGCAGCCGGTGACGGCATCGACGACGGAAGCCGTGGCGCTGGCCGAGTACTGCGGGTAGAGCGGCACGACGAGAATGCGGTTGCAATGATGAAGCTTCATCTCACGGATCTTGTCCGCGATCGAAGGCGAGCCGTAGCGCATCGCGTAGTCGAGCACGATCGGCATTTGCTTGGTGCGATCGCCGAGATAACCGCGCACGAGCTTGGTCTGCCGCTCGGTATGCACCTTGAGCGGTGAGCCGTCGCTCATCCACACCTGGGCGTAGCGTTCGGCCGACCTCCTGGGCCGCGTCGTGAGCACGAAGCAATGCAGGATCGGCCACCATACGAGGCGAGGAATTTCGACCACTCTTGGGTCAGACAGGAATTCCCGGAGATAGGCGCGTACCGCGCCGGAGTTCGGCGCGTCCGGCGTGCCAAGGTTGACGAGCAGCACACCGATGCGGGGATCGGTGCCGTGGGCGTAAGGAGGTTCCGGGTTCAAAGTTCAAGGTTCCAGGTTCAACGTTCAAAGTTCAAGAACGGGATCCAAAGGCATCGAGCCTTGAACCTTGAACATTGAACACAGAACGTGTCGTTCAGCGCTGGGTGAGCACGGTGGTGAGGAGCTTCGCCGTGATGTCCACGAGGGGAATCACGCGCTCGTACGCCATGCGCGTGGGGCCGATCACGCCGACGGTGCCGACCACCTGGCCATCCACGGTGTAGGGAGCGGCGATAACGCTGCACTCGTCGAGCGGCGCCACGCCGGATTCGCCGCCGATGAAGATCTGGACACCCTCGGCGCGGCTCGAGATGTCGAGGAGCTGCAGCAGACCGGTCCTGTGGTCGAAGAGCTCGAAGAGCTTGCGGAGATTGGACATGTTGGACGAGAGGTCCTGCGAATCGAGCAGGTTACTTTCGCCCGAGATCACGACGTCCTCGGACGATTCGATTGCCGCGCGGCTTCCCGCTTCCAGCGCGGCTGTCATTAGCCGCGTCATGTCTTCGGTCATCTGCCTCAACTCGTCGCGGATACGGCGACGGATCTCGTCGAAGTTCAGGCCGGCGTAGTGCTGGTTGAGGATGTTGGCGGCTTCCGTCAGCTCCGAAGGCGTGAACGGCCTGTCCGTCTGCAGGATTCGGTTTTGCACGTCGCCTTCGGGGGTGACGATGATGAGCAGGATGCGGTTCTCGGAGAGTCGCAGGAACTCGATGTGACGGAACCCGGCGTTGCGGCGCGGCGTCATCACCACCCCCGCGAAATGCGTCAGCCCGGAAAGGAGGTGCGAGGCCGACGTCACGAGTCTTTTCCGGTTCTCGGTGTCGAGCTGCACTTCCAGCTGATGGACTTCCATTCGATCGAGCGGTTTGATGGTGAGCAGCGTATCCACGAAGAACCGGTATCCGCGCGCGGTCGGCACCCGTCCCGCCGACGTATGAGGGCTTGCGATAAAGCCTATGTCCTCAAGGTCCGCCATGATATTGCGGATGCTCGCCGGGCTCAGGTCGAGCCCGGCGAATTTCGACAAGGCGCGCGATCCCACCGGCTGACCTTCCGCGATATAGCGTTCGATCAGCGTTTTGAGCAGGAGCTGGGCTCGTTCGTTCATAACGGGGGCGTCAGCCATGGAGCTATTCTACTAAAAACGGAGACCGGTGGCCGGTGGCCGGCGACCCGTGCCTCCAGCCGGCAACACGGTTGTTTTGAAGCTTTTCACGGTCGCTAGTCACCCGTCACTGGTCACGGGGTTTTGTGGTTTAATGCGGCCATGAAATCGTCCTTCAAGACCGTCGGGCTGATCGGGAAATACAGGAGTTCCGAGGTCGCCGAGTCGGTGCGAAAACTGGCGCAGTTCCTGGAGCGGCGCAAGGTCACCGTGCTGATCGACGCCCTCACGTCCGAGCACCTGGGGCGGATCAAGCAACGGGTACTCAAGCTGGAGGACCTCGGCCGCGAAGCCGATCTCGCGATCGTGATCGGTGGCGACGGGACAATGCTCAACATCGCGCGCATCCTTGCGCCGTACGACGTGGCGCTGGTCGGGGTGAATCAGGGCCGGCTCGGTTTTCTCACGGACATCTCGGTTGACACGATGTTCGACACCATCGGCGATGTCCTCGATGGCAAGTTCGTAACCGAGCCACGCATGCTTCTGGAGGGGCAGGGCCGGCGCGGCGCGGAGACGCTGTTCAACGTGCTCGCCTTCAACGAAGTCGTCGTGAGCAAGGGCGTCAAGGGGAACATGCTCGATTTCGAGGTCCAAATCGATGGCCAGTTCATCTACAACCAGCGCGGCGACGGATTGATCGTTGCGACGCCAACGGGTTCGACGGCCTACGCGCTGTCCTCGGGCGGGCCCATCGTGCACCCGTCGCTTTCAGTAATAGGCCTGGTCCCGGTCTCGCCTCACACGCTTTCGAACCGTCCCGTCGTGATCAGCAGCGATTGCACGGTGGAGATCATTGTGCACGGGGCGGCCGACGCGCGCGCGCACTTCGACGGCCACTCCCAGTTTGAGCTGCACGACGGCGAACGCGTGGTGGTGCGGCGCTACGACCACGCGATCAACGTGCTCCATCCCGTAGGACACAGCTATTACAGCATGCTGCGGGAGAAGCTCAACTGGAATCGCGAATGAACAGTGAACAGTGAACGGAGCGCAGTCGCGCGCTGCGTTTCCGGTTGGTCGACCGTTCACCGTTCACCGTTCACCGTTCACCGTTCACCGTTTACCGTTTACCGTTTACCGTTCACCCGAGCATGCTGCGCAGCCTGAGTATCCGCGATTTCGTCATCGTGGACCGGATGGAGCTGGAGTTCTCCCCCGGTTTCACGGTGCTCACGGGTGAAACCGGGGCGGGGAAATCGATCCTGATCGACGCGCTGGCGCTGGTGCTGGGCGAGCGAGCCGATGCGATCGTGGTGCGCGGTGGCGCCGAGCGCGCTGACATCAGCGCGGAGTTCGATACGGCGGGCCACCAGCAGATCGGACCCTGGCTGGTGGAAAATGACCTCTCAGGCGACGAGGGCGCATGCCTGATGCGGCGCGTGGTTGAAGCGTCGGGGCGCTCGCGCGGCTTTATCAACGGACGGCCGGTCACGCTCGCGCAGCTGCGCGAGCTCGGTGAACACCTGGTGGACATACACGGACAGCATCAGCATCAGTCGCTGTTGCGGCCGGCGGCGCAGCGGGAATTGCTCGATGCCTACGGCGGCCTGCTGCAGAGCGCCGCCGGGGTGAAGGACCGTTATCGCGCATGGCAGACGCGACGGGAGGACCGGGTCGCATTCGAGACCAATGCCGCTGCGTTCGCGGCGGAGCGCGAGCAGCTCGAGTGGCAGCTGCGCGAGCTCGAGACCCTGCATCTAGCCGAGGGCGAGTGGGCAGAGCTCACCGCTGAGCACGCGCGGCTCGCGCACGCGGCGAGCCTGATCGAGGCCGCTCGGGTCGGCACCGACGCGCTGTCCGAGGGCGAGAATTCGAGCCTCGCGCAACTGAACGCCGTCATCAGCCGTCTGAACAGCCTGCTCGAGCACGACGGGCGGCTGCGCGAGATCCTCGATGCGCTCGAGCCGGCGCAGATCCAGCTTCAGGACGCGGTCTACAGTCTGCGCCGTTACGGCGAGCGCCTGGAACTCGATCCGCAACGGTTGCGCGAGGTCGAGCACCGGCTCGATGCCATCCATTCCGCCGCGCGAAAATATCGTGTCTCGCCGGAGGAGCTGTCCGCGAGGCTCGAGGCCGCCAGATCGCGGTTGCACGAACTGGGCGAGGGGGGCGACGCTGAATCGCTGCGCCGTCTCGAGGAGGAAGCCCGCGCGGTGTGCAACGCCGAAGCGGGAAAACTTTCGGCCGCGCGCAGGAGAGCCGCCGCGAAGCTGTCGCAACAGGTGACGCAGGCCATGCAGACGCTCGCAATGGCGGGCGGCCAGTTAGAGGTGGCGCTTTCGGCGCTGCCAGAGGTGACGAGTCATGGTCTGGAGAACATCGACTTTCTCGTCGCAGCGCACAAGGGCATGCAGATGCACCCGCTTGGCAAGGTCGCATCAGGCGGGGAGCTCTCGCGCCTCTCGCTTGCAATCCAGACGGTAACGAGCCGCGTAGCGCAGGTGCCGACGCTTATCTTCGACGAGGTCGATGCGGGTATCGGCGGGCGTGTCGCGGAGATCGTGGGCAAGATGCTCAAGCAGCTTGGCCGCAGCTACCAGGTGATGTGCATCACTCACCTGCCGCAAGTCGCCGCCTCGGCCGATCAACAGTGGCAGGTGAGCAAGACGACGGCCAATGGCAAGGTGCTCTCCAAGCTGACGGTGCTGGACCAGGACCAGCGCCTGGAAGAGATCGCGCGCATGCTCGGGGGTGTCAAGATTACCGAGACGACCCGCAAGCACGCCGCGGAAATGCTCAAAGGCCGTGACCAGTGACCGGTAACGCGCCGAGAAAGTGGTGATGAGTACTGGTGATGGGAATTGGTGATGCGAGCGGGCGATTCTCCACTCAAGCCGCTCGTTCATCACCATTAATCATCACCATCATTTATCACCATTTTTCATCACTTTTTCGGTCCCGGCCCATCACCCATCGCGCGTCACGGGCGTTGCGGCATCAGCCGAACAGGCTTTGCAGCACGAGATGGGTCGGGAAATGAATCAACACCGGAAAACCCGCCATTAGCAGCGCGAGGTAGAGGAGCGACGGGATGCGTTGCTGCGGTTTCGCGCCCCAGCCGAATACCCAGTTAACGTTTTCCTTGGGGTCAGTGAGCCAGTAGCTCAGTGGCAGCACCACCCACGCCAGTGCTGTCTGCGCTGTCAGCGCCTGCGGGTCGTAGCCCAGCCGGGCGACCAGCCACAGCCCCAGCACCGGCAGGACGACGTGGAAGAGCGATAGCGCCCGGAGATAACGGGGCAGGGCTGCGTCAAACATGTAATCGGTCAGCCCGCTCACGCTCCGGCCGGTGAGGAGCTGGCCGAAGAAGCCCACGTTCCAGAGCATCTCGGGGAGCAGCGTGCCGACCACCATCATGCTCGCGAGCAGCGGGCTTTCGAGCCAAAGGGCGGCCGTGGTGACGAGCAGCGCGATGTCCGAGAACCACAGGAAATTGCCTAGGGGATATTTGAAGATGTAGACCGCCACGGTGATCAAAACGATGACCGTATAGGCAACCTTGATCCAGAGCGGGATCAGTGCTGCGGCAGATTCCATTCTTGCAGCGCGCTACTCATGGCGCGGCCTGCGAGACGGCGAAGCCCGTCCTTTGCCGGTCACGCGTCTTCCCCGTGCTTGTAAGGACAGTCGGACTTGATGCAATCGACGTAGATGTGCAGCGAATGATCATGGATCCTGAAGCCACGGTCTTTCGCCACTTTTTCCTGCCGCTTCTCGATCTCGGGGTCGAAGAACTCCTCGACATGACCGCACTGCATGCACACAAGGTGGTCGTGATGCCCGCCCTGGTTCAACTCGAACACGGCCTTGCCGCTCTCGAAATGGTGGCGGATCAGCAGTCCCGCCTGCTCGAACTGGGTCAGGACACGGTACACGGTCGCGAGACCGGTATCGGTGCCATCCTTTGAGAGCACCTTGTACACGTCCTC
Organism: Betaproteobacteria bacterium; assembly: GCA_029863175.1. The sequence continues at coordinate 26,940 of JAOTVX010000036.1, forward strand.
GGCCGAGAGATGACGCACCGGGCTGTTCTCGAACAACTCCAGAATGCGCAGGCGCGGAAGCGTCGCCTTGAGGCCTATCGTCTTGAGATCGTTGAGCGAACTCACGGCGGTCCCGGTGTCGGAAAGGGAAAGCGTCGGTTATCATATTCGTATTTGACCCCCTTGGAAACCGCGCTCATTCAGGGGTTTTGCCCCCGTTCGCGCCATGCCATGAACACCGTTCGGAATCCGTGGCGCAACCAGGTTCGGTCCAGCGTTGTTTGCATCGCGTTGCTCCTTGCCGGTTGCAACGTCTCGTCGTGGATCCCGACGACACTCAAGCCGTATCGCATGGACATCCAGCAGGGCAATGCGGTCACGCAGAAGATGGTCGCAAAGCTGAAGCCCGGGATGACGCGTGCGCAGGTAAGATTCGCGCTGGGCACGCCGCTGCTCATCGATCCGTTTCGCAGCGATCGGTGGGATTACGTCTATTATCACGAAAAGCCCGGCGCGCCGCGGGAAGACCGCCATATCGTGGTCGTATTCAAGGGCGACAGGCTGGAACGCCTCGAGGGTGATGTGACGCCATCGAGCGCCGACGGCAAGGGCGCGCTGGGTATCGACAAGCCGGCGGCTGCCCCGGGCACCGCATCGGCGGCGTCCAAGACTGAGGGCGCGACCAACGCACAATCGGCTCAGGACGCATCAACCACCCCGGGACAGTCGCGCACGAACGATAAGCCGGCCGAAACTCCGCCGGCGGAATAACGCGGCTCTTTTTCGGCCGCACGCTCGATTCGGCGGGCTTCTGACCGTTGCGCGAGATGCAACCGTCGACGGGGGACCGGAAAACGAAGAAAACGGGCGGGAATCATTGCGGAACGGATACGGTACCATGGCCACTTTAAGGCTTGTTGTTGCAGGCGCCTCCGGCCGCATGGGGCGGGCGCTGATCGATACGGTCCTGCGTGACGCGGGGCTGGCACTTGCCGCAGCCCTCGAGGTCAACGGCAATCCCCATGTCGGCAGCGATGCCGGGGGGCTGGCGGGCTCCCCGTGCGGCGTGAAGATCACTGATGATGTCGCAAAGGCTCTTGCCGGCTGCGACGTTCTGGTCGATTTCACGCGGCCCGAAGGCACGATGGCGCACCTTGCCGCGTGCCGCAAGCAGGGTGTGCGGTTGGTCATCGGTACCACCGGGTTCAGCGATGCTCAGAAAAAAAACATTGCCGAAGCCGCGCGTGAGATTCCAATTGCACTCTCGCCAAACTTCAGTGTCGGCGTGAATGTTGCCTTCCGGTTGCTGGAGGTCGCGGCGAAGGCACTGGGCAAGGGCTACGATGTCGAAATCGTCGAAGCGCATCACCGGCACAAGGTGGATGCGCCCTCCGGTACCGCGTTGCGCATGGGGGAGGTGGTGGCCCAGGCGCTGGGCCGGGACTTGAAGCAGTGCGCGATCTTCGGACGCGAAGGCGTAACGGGCGAGCGCAAGGACGAGACGATCGGGTTTGCCACGGTTCGTGGCGGCGACCTGGTGGGTGAGCACACGGTCATGTTTATCGGCGGCGGCGAGCGCGTGGAGATCGCGCACCGCGCTTCCAGCCGCGCCAACTTCGCCAATGGCGCGTTGCGCGCGGCGCGCTTCCTAATCTCCAGGCCAAGCGGGCTCTACGACATGGCAGACGTTCTTGGCTTCGCCAAGAACGTCTGATTTCGGTATTTTCAGTTTTCCGTCGTAGACGCTTCGCGCGTTGCCGCGGAGCCCCCTTTTGCGTATAATCCGTAGGGTTTGGCGGGACGGGCTCGAGGGCCTGTCCCGCTTTCTACATCTACACCTTAAATCAAGAGCTTATAGTGTCGCGGGTCCCTGCCATCCTGGTGCTCAAAGATGGCACTATTTTCCGTGGCACGTCGATCGGTGCCGACGGCACGGCTGTCGGTGAGGTGGTGTTCAACACCGCCATGACCGGCTACCAGGAGATCCTTACCGACCCGTCTTACAGCCGGCAACTCGTTACCCTCACCTATCCACACGTCGGCAACACCGGGACGAACCCGGTGGACGTCGAGTCCGATCGAGTGCACGCGGCGGGGCTGATCATTCGCGATCTGCCGGTGCTGTCCTCGAACTGGCGCAAGTCATGGACGCTTTCGGACTATCTCAAAGGGCAGGGCGTCCCGGCGATCGCCGACATCGACACGCGACGGCTGACGCGCATCCTGCGCGACAAAGGAGCGCAGGACGGCTGTCTGATGGCGGGCAACAAGGTGGACGAGGCGGCCGCGCTCGAGGCGGCGCGCGGCTTCCCGGGGCTGGTCGGCATGGATCTCGCGAAGGTCGTGACCTGCGCCAAATCGTACGAATGGGACGAGGGCGTGTGGGCGCTGGGAGAAGGCCACGGGCGGCTCGAGAACCCGCGCTTTCACGTCGTATCCTACGACTACGGCATCAAGCGCAACATCCTGCGCAAGCTCGTTTCACGAGGCTGCAGGGTGACCGTGCTGCCGGCGCAGACGCCCGCTGAAGAGGCACTGGCGCTCCAACCCGACGGTGTCTTTCTGTCTAACGGGCCGGGCGATCCCGAGCCATGCGATTACGCGATCCGCGCAATCCGCCGGCTGCTCGACGCGGACATGCCGCTTTTCGGCATCTGCCTCGGACATCAGCTCATGGGTCTGGCGAGCGGCGCCAAGACCCTCAAGATGAAATTCGGCCATCACGGTGCCAACCACCCCGTGCAGGATCTCGACACCGGGCGCGTCATGATCACGAGCCAGAACCACGGCTTCGCGGTCGATGCACGGACGCTTCCTTCCAGCGCTCGCGTCACGCATGTGTCGCTTTTCGACGGAAGCCTCCAGGGTTTTGTCCGAACTGACCGGCCCGCTTTCTGCTTCCAGGGCCATCCTGAAGCGAGCCCGGGCCCGCACGATGTCGATTACTTGTTCGACCGCTTCGTGGGCTTGATGGAAAAACATGCGGCGAGCCGCCAAGAGGCCAGGAGCGCTAGAAAAGAAGGGGCTGGAACAACCTGAAGCATGCCGAAAAGAACCGATATCAAGAGCATCCTTATCATCGGCGCGGGGCCGATCGTTATCGGCCAGGCCTGCGAGTTCGATTATTCGGGCGCGCAGGCGTGCAAGGCGCTGAGGGAAGAGGGCTACCGCGTCATCCTGGTCAATTCCAATCCCGCCACCATCATGACCGACCCCGAGATGGCGGACGCGACCTATATCGAGCCGATCAACTGGCAGATGCTGGAGAAGATCATCGCGGCGGCGCGTCCCGATGCCCTGCTGCCGACGATGGGCGGGCAGACCGGTCTTAACTGCGCGCTCGACCTGGCGCGCGAGGGCGTGCTCGAGAAATACGGTGTGGAGATGATCGGGGCGCGGCGCGAGGCGATCGACAAGGCCGAGGACCGCGAAAAATTCAAGGCCGCGATGCAGAAGATCGGGCTCGCCAGCGCGCGCTCCGCGCTTGCGCACAGCCTGGAAGAGGCGTTTCAGGTGCAGGCCGTGGTGGGCTTCCCGACGATTATCCGCCCATCGTTCACGTTGGGGGGGACCGGCGGCGGGATTGCCTACAACCGCGAGGAGTTCGTCGCGATTTGCGAAAGCGGGCTGGATGCGAGCCCGACCCGCGAAGTGCTGATCGAGGAATCGGTGATCGGCTGGAAGGAATTCGAGATGGAGGTCGTGCGGGACTGCCACGACAACTGCATCATCGTCTGCTCCATCGAGAACATCGATCCGATGGGCGTACACACGGGGGACTCGATCACGGTGGCCCCGGCGCAGACGCTCACGGACAAGGAATACCAGATCATGCGCGATGCCGCGATCGCTTGCTTGCGCGAGATCGGCGTGGACACTGGCGGCTCCAACGTGCAATTCGCGATCAATCCCGATGATGGACGCATGCTGATCATCGAGATGAATCCGCGGGTATCCCGTTCATCGGCGCTGGCCTCGAAGGCGACCGGTTTTCCCATCGCGAAAGTCGCGGCAAAGCTCGCGGTCGGCTATACGCTCGACGAGCTGAAGAACGAGATCACCGCTGGCGCGACGCCGGCTTCGTTCGAGCCGACCATCGATTACGTGGTGACCAAGGTGCCGCGCTTCGCCTTCGAGAAATTTCCCGAGGCGAACGATCGGCTTACGACGCAGATGAAGTCGGTGGGTGAGGTGATGGCCATCGGGCGCACCTTCCAGGAGTCTTTGCAGAAGGCGTTGCGCGGGCTCGAGACCGGCGCGGAAGGCTTCGACCAGAAGAGCACCGACCGCGACGCGATCGAGAACGAACTCGGCCATCCCGGGCCCGACCGCATCTACTACGTGGCCGATGCCTTCCGCTGTGGCATGACCGCGGACGAGGTCTACCAGATTTCGCGCATCGATCCGTGGTACCTCGCGCAGATAGAGGACCTCGTGCACCGGGAAAAGGCACTCGAGGGCAAGACCATCGAACAAATCGACGCCGAGGCGTTGCGCGGGCTCAAGCGTGCGGGTTTCTCCGACTGCAGGCTCGGCACGTTGCTCGCCGCGGATCAGCACGCCGTGCGCGCGCGCCGCCATGAGCTTGGCGTGCGGCCGGTGTTCAAGCGCGTGGATACCTGCGCGGCGGAGTTCGCAACCCAGACCGCCTACCTTTACTCCACTTACGAGGAGGAATGCGAGGCGGCGCCCAGCGGCAAGAGGAAGGTGATGGTGCTGGGCGGTGGCCCCAACCGGATCGGCCAGGGCATCGAGTTCGACTATTGCTGCGTTCACGCGGCGCTGGCGCTGCGCGCGGACGGATTCGAAACCATCATGGTCAACTGCAATCCCGAGACGGTGTCCACCGACTACGACACGTCCGACCGGCTTTACTTCGAGCCGCTCACGCTCGAGGATGTCCTCGAGATCGTCCATGTGGAGAAGCCGTTCGGCGTCATCGTGCAATTCGGCGGGCAGACGCCGCTCAAGCTCGCGCGCGACCTGGAGGCGAACCAGGTGCCGATCATCGGCACTACGCCCGACTCGATTGACATCGCCGAGGACCGGGAACGCTTCCAGAAGCTGCTCAACCGGCTCAAGCTGCGCCAGCCGGCCAACCGCACGGCGCGCAGCGCCCAGAAGGCGCTGGCGCTGGCGGAGGACATCGGCTATCCGCTCGTGGTGCGGCCATCTTACGTGCTCGGCGGGCGCGCCATGGAGATCGTCTACCAGCAGAGCGACTTAGAGCGCTACATGCGGGAGGCGGTCAAGGTCTCGAACGACAGCCCGGTACTGCTCGATCGCTTCCTCAATGATGCGACCGAGGTGGACGTGGACGCGGTCTCCGACGGCAAGCAGGTCGTGATCGGTGGCGTGATGGAGCACATCGAGCAAGCGGGCGTTCATTCCGGCGACTCGGCGTGCTCGTTGCCGCCATTCTCACTCTCGCGCGAACTTCAGGACGAGCTCAAGCGTCAGACCGTTGTGATGGCCAATGCGTTGAAGGTCGTGGGGCTGATGAATGTCCAGTTCGCGATCCAGGACGGCATGGTCTACGTGCTGGAGGTCAACCCCCGGGCTTCGCGCACCGTGCCGTTCGTGTCGAAGGCGACCGGCGTTGCGCTTGCCAAGATCGCGGCGCGTTGCATGGCAGGTGCGACGCTCGCCGAGCAGGGCGTGAGTGCCGAAGTGGTGCCTCCGTACTACTCGGTAAAGGAAGCGGTCTTTCCGTTCATCAAGTTTCCCGGCGCCGACACCATCCTCGGTCCGGAGATGAAATCGACGGGGGAAGTGATGGGTGTGGGCGAAACCTTTGCCGAGGCTTTCTACAAGTCTCAGCTGGCCTCCGGCGAGCGGCTGTCGGCTACCGGAAAAGCCTTTGTCAGCGTGCGCGATGAGGACAAGCAGCGCACCCTGGAGATCGCGCGCAAGCTCGCCAGCCTGGGATTCACGCTGGTCGCGACGCGCGGCACTGCGGCCGCACTCGCCGCTGCGGGGATCGCAGTGACGCCGGTCAACAAAGTGGCAGAGGGGCGGCCCCATATCGTCGACATGATCAAGAACGGAGAGATCTCGATCATGTTGAATACGGTCGAGGAGAAGCGGACGGCGGTGCGTGACTCGTACGTGATCCGGCGCGCGGCGCTGCAGGAGCGCGTTGCGCTCTACACTACGCTCGACGGCGCGCGCGCAGCGTGCAACGGGATCGAGTCCTCCAAGGAGCTGCACGCGTACGTAATGCAGGACCTGCACGCGGCGCTGGCCTTGGCAGTAAACTAAAATGCGACAAACGGATCGAAACGCACTATGGGCAAGATTCCCTTAACGGTAGCCGGCGCCGAGAAGCTGCGCGGGGAGCTGCACGAGCTCAAGACAGTTCAGCGGCCGGCGATCGTGACCGCGATTGCGGAGGCGCGCACGCACGGCGATCTCGCCGAGAACGCGGAATACCACGCGGCCAAGGAGCGGCAAAGCTTCACCGAGGGCCGTATCGCGGAGCTGGAGAGCAAGCTTGCCAACGCCCAAATCATCAACCCCGCCCTGCTCGACGCCGACGGGCGCTGCGTATTTGGCGCCACGGTGGACCTGGAGGACATGGAGAGCGGCGAGGTAGTGACCTACCAGATCGTGGGCGATGACGAGGCCGACATCAAGCAAGGCAAGATTTCCATCAGCTCACCGATCGCGCGGGCGCTGATCAGCAAGTACGCGGGCGATGTGGCCGAAGTGCACGCGCCCAGCGGCGTGCGCGAATACGAAATACTTGACGTCAAGTACATCTAGTATCACTGGTTTTGAAAGCGGCGCTTGGGGCGGTGTTTCTTGCGGCGCGGTGGGGCGGGCGGTGCGGCCGGTTCGGGGTGCTGGCGAAAGACGACCAGAATCTTGCCGACGCGCTGCACCGGGTGCGCCGCCAGCGCACTGCAGATGTCGCCAATCATGCTCTTGCGCTGGCCGCGATCGTCTCCGAGGACTCGGATCTTGATGAGCTCGTGGCTCTTGAGGGCTAGGTCGATCTCCCTCAGGACCGCGGGCGTGAGGCCGGCCTCACCGATCATGATGACCGGATGCAGATGATGCGCGCGCGCCCTGAGCGCGCGCCGCTCCGCCGGTGTCAGGTCATTCATAAGATACAAGATCGAATCAAGCCACAGAGAACACAGAGTTCACAGAGAAAGACAAAATGAATACGAGTTGCCTTGGGTTTCGAAATCTCCGTGTTCTTCGTGCCCTCTGTGGCTGAAGTCTTTTGCCTTGTAAAGCGAGTGTAGCGGATGGGCAGAGTGCGGGGCAAAACCTGGATGCAGGAGCACGTCGCCGATGCGTACGTGAAGCGCGCCCGGAACGAGGGCATGCGCTCGCGCGCGGCCTACAAGCTTGAGCAGGTCGCGGATCGCGACCACCTGCTCAGACCCGGCATGACCGTAGTGGACCTCGGCGCCGCGCCGGGTGGCTGGTCCCAGATCGCGGCGCGGCGGGTCGGACCCGGCGGCCGGGTGGTCGCGCTCGATGTCCTGGACATGATGTCGCTTCCCGGCGTCACCTTCGTGCCCGGGGATTTTCGCGAGAAACTGGTGGTCAAAGCTCTGGAGCGGGCGCTGGACGGGTGCCCGGTCGACCTTGTGCTTTCTGATATGGCCCCCAACGTGACTGGTATCGGTAGCATCGATCAGGCCCGGTTACTCGAGCTCGCGGAACTGGCTCTGGAGTTCGCACTGAACCACTTGAAACCACAGGGAAAGTTTCTGGTCAAATTGTTTCATGGCAGCGGCTTCGATGGCTTTGCCAGGCACATGCGGCGGCACTTTCGCGAGGTGGTGACGCGCAAGCCCGAGGCCTCGCGGTCGCGCTCAAGCGAAGTCTACTTGCTGGGCCGGGGCCTCAAGCCGTGACATCGGACGCGAACGCAGCCGTTCGAAGGCTGACAGCCCGGGTGAAAAAACATAGAATTGAGCGAGTTGCACTAGAGGAGTGGGTTTGAACAATTTGATCAAGAATGTGGCGATCTGGCTCGTCATCGCGCTCGTCCTGATGACGGTATTCAACCAGTTCAGCACGCGCCAAGCTTCGCAGAAGGCGGTGGAGTACTCCCAGTTCATCGACGAGGTGAAACAGGGGCGCATCGCCAAGGTGACCATTGAGGGCCGGTTGTTGAAAGGCGTCAAGACCACGGGTGAGCGCTTCACGACCTACTCTCCGTCAGATCCGTGGCTCGTGTCGGATCTCCTCAAGAACGGCGTCATCATCGAAGCGAAACCCGACGAGGAGCCGTCGCTCCTCATGAACGTCTTTGTCTCGTGGTTCCCCATGCTGCTGCTGATTGGCGTGTGGATCTTCTTCATGCGCCAGATGCAGGGGGGCGGCCGCGGCGGCGCGTTCTCCTTCGGCAAGAGCCGTGCGCGCATGCTCGACGAGTCGACCAATACGATCACGTTTGCCGATGTGGCGGGCTGCGAAGAGGCGAAGGAAGAGGTGGCCGAGCTGGTCGAATTCCTGCGCGATCCGTCCAAGTTTCAGAAGCTCGGCGGGCGCATTCCCCGCGGCGTGCTGATGGTTGGAAACCCCGGGACCGGTAAGACGCTGCTCGCCAAGGCGATCGCCGGCGAGGCGAAAGTGCCGTTTTTCACGATTTCCGGCTCGGACTTCGTCGAGATGTTTGTCGGCGTGGGCGCGGCGCGGGTGCGCGACATGTTCGAGCAGGCGAAGAAGCACTCGCCCTGCATCGTGTTCATCGACGAAATCGACGCGGTCGGGCGCCAGCGCGGCGCAGGCCTGGGCGGTGGCAACGACGAGCGCGAGCAGACGCTCAACCAGTTGCTCGTGGAGATGGACGGTTTCGATACGAATTCCGGCGTGATCGTGATTGCCGCGACGAATCGGCCCGATGTGCTCGATCCGGCGTTGCTCAGGCCGGGGCGCTTCGACCGGCAGGTCGTCGTGCCGCTGCCCGACATTCGCGGTCGCGAACAGATTCTGCAGGTCCACATGCGCAAGGTGCCCATCGGGCCCGACGTCAAGGCCGATATCATCGCGCGCGGCACGCCGGGCATGGCCGGCGCGGATCTCGCCAACCTCGTGAACGAGGCGGCACTGTTCGCCGCGCGTGCCGGCAAGCGTCTCGTGGACATGGACGACTTCGAGCGCGCCAAGGACAAGCTCATCATGGGCGCGGAGCGCCGCTCCATCGTCATGCCCGAGCACGAGCGCAAGAACACCGCCTACCACGAGTCCGGGCATACCGTGGTGGCGCGTATGCTGTCGAAGACGGATCCGGTGCACAAGGTCACGATCATTCCGCGTGGCCGCGCGCTCGGCGTGACCATGCAGCTGCCCGAGCAGGACCGGTACAGCATGGACCGTGAGACCCTTCTGCAGAACATTGCGGTGCTCTTCGGCGGCCGCATTGCCGAGGAGGTTTTCATGGGCCAGATGACGACGGGCGCCTCCAACGACTTCGAGCGTGCGACCGATCTGGCGCGCAGCATGGTGACGCGCTGGGGCATGAGCGACGAGCTCGGTCCGATGGTCTACGGCGAGAACGACGGCGAGGTGTTCCTCGGCCGTTCCGTGACGGTGCACAAGAACGTGTCGGAGACGACGATGCAGAAGGTCGACACCGAGATCCGGCGAATCGTCGACCAGCAATATCAGCTTGCGCGCCAGCTGATCACGGATAAACGGGACAAGGTCGAGGCGATGGCGATGGCGCTTCTCGAGTGGGAGACGCTCGACGCAGACCAGATCACCGACATTATGGAAGGCCGGCCGCCGCGTCCGCCGAAACCGGCCGCCACGCCTCAGCCGCCGCAGAAAGACAGCACGCCCACCGCAACGGCCACCGCGGCCCCGGTCCAAGGCGCCTGAGGTAGCGGGTCGCCTTCGGCGGCGGCAAGCCGGCGCGGGCAGTTTCTTCCGGCCACTGGTCACTGGTCACCCGTCACGTACCATGGCCCATCTCCAATGCGGCAAGTTCCGGCTTTCTTTGGAGCGCCCGCTGGTGATGGGGGTCGTCAACGTCACACCGGACTCGTTCTCTGACGGAGGGCTCTTTGCCGGTCCTGCGCAGGCAATAGCGCAGGCGCGCAGGCTGATCGACGAAGGGGCGGATATCCTGGACATCGGCGGCGAGTCGACGCGCCCGGGATCTGCGCCGGTGCCTTTCGCGGAGGAACGCCGGCGCGTTCTTCCCGTGATAGAAAACCTGTCTGCATGCGGCGTGCCCGTTGCCGTCGATACGCGAAAACCGCAACTGATGCGAGAAGCGCTGGCAGCAGGGGCGAGCATGATCAACGATATCAATGCGCTCGGCGCCGCCGGGGCGCTCGAGGCCGTCGCGGCATCGGACGCCGCCGTTTGCCTCATGCACCTGCGCGGCGACCCGCGCACCATGCAGGACGCCCCGACCTATGACGATGTGGTGCGCGAAGTGCGCGACTATCTTCGCGGTCGCGTTGCGGCGGCGGAGGCTGCGGGCATTGCGCGCGGCCGGATCGTGGTGGATCCCGGCTTCGGCTTTGGCAAGACGCTGGAGCACAACCTGGCGCTGCTGCGCGGGCTGCACGCGTTCGCCGGGGTCGGGGGAGCGCTACTGGCGGGCCTGTCACGAAAATCGATGCTCGGCCGGCTCACGGGTCGCGAGGTGGGAGAGCGTGTCTACGCCGGCGTTGCCGCGGCGCTCGCTGCGGTGAAAAATGGCGCGCACATCGTGCGTGTGCACGATGTAGCCGCGACCCGCGACGCCCTCACCGTCTGGCAAGCGGTAATGGGTGATGGTTGACGAGTAGTACGAGTAAAATCACCCATCACCCATCACCCATCACCCATCACCCATCACGCATGACGAGAAAATACTTCGGCACGGACGGAATCCGCGGCACGGTTGGCGAGAAGCCGATCACGCCCGAGTTCGTGCTGCGTCTTGGTTACGCTGCGGGCAAAGTGCTGGCGACCGCGCGGCACCAGGGAGCGGAGCGTCCGGGCGTTCTCATCGGCAAGGACACGCGGGTGTCCGGCTACATGATGGAGTCCGCGCTCGAGGCGGGCCTGTCCTCCGCGGGAGTGGACGTGCTCCTGGTCGGACCGATGCCAACCCCGGCCGTGGCCTATCTCACGCGCGCGCTGCGCCTCTCGGCGGGCATCGTGATCAGCGCGTCTCACAATCCCCACGAGGACAACGGCATCAAGTTTTTCTCCGGGGATGGCGCCAAGCTGCCGGACGCGACGGAGAGGGCCATTGAGCGCGAGCTCGACAAACCGCTCAGGTGCATGAGCTCGGCGCGACTCGGAAAGGCGCGTCGCATCGACGATGCGGCGGGACGTTATATTGAATTCTGCAAGACGACGTTTCCGTCGCACCTGCATTTGCGCGGAATGCGGATCGTGGTCGATTGCGCGAACGGCGCGTCCTATCACGTGGCGCCGCCGGTTTTCCACGAGCTGGGCGCGGACGTGGAAACCATTGGGACTGATCCCGATGGCTTTAACATCAACGATCGCGTGGGCGCTACGGCGCCCCAGGCTTTGCAGACGGCAGTGCGGCGTCACAAGGCGGATCTCGGGGTCGGGCTCGACGGGGACGGGGACCGTCTGGTCATGGTGGATGCGGCCGGCCGGCTCTACGATGGTGATCAGTTGCTCTACGTCATCGCACGCCACCGCAAAGAGGAACGGCGGCTGCCGGGCGGGGTGGTGGGAACGCAGATGACCAATCTCGCCCTCGAGCACGCCCTGGGCAAGTTGAAAGTGCCCTTT
>JAOTVX010000069.1 GCA_029863175.1 Betaproteobacteria bacterium
CTAGTAGTATGACACGTTAATTACGAAACATAGTGACTGCCGAGCCTTCGATCTGCATCTTGGCGTGTAAACGTCCAATCGATACATCGTCGTTCGATATTGCGTTGACGTTGCCACGCGCTGACTTCACGCCGCGTGGTGGCTCGGTCCGTCAATCGTCGCGCGAGGCATTGGCGCTCCAGGATGCTGATCTCGATCTCCGCCATGTTGAGCCAGCTCGCATGCTTGGGCGTGTAGTGAAACTCGACGCGCCGCAGCAGTGCGCGGGCGGCTGCGCGACCCAACACCTCCTCGAAGCAGGAACGAAAGTGGGTGTTGAGGTTATCCAGCACCAGATGGACCCTGCGCGCGGAGGTGTAGGTGCGCTCAAGCAGTTTCTGCACGAAGCCGACGAACTCGGGCTTGGTTCGGGTTTCAGTGACCTTGGCCACCCGCCGCCCGCCCTTGGGTTCGACCGCCACGAACACATTACAGGTGCCCGCGCGCACGTATTCGTAGTCGTATTTGGCGGGCGCCCCAGGCTTCATGGGGCGCGGCGGGCGGCTGTCTTGGATCAATTGCTTGCTCTTCTCGTCGATACAGATCACGGGTTCTTGTTCTCGATAGGGCCGCGCGTAGAGTTCCAGCACGTCGTACATCCGCCGACGGTATTCCTCGGTCAGGGCGCCAATGCACCACATCAGCTTGCGCCAGGGCTTGAGGAGGTTTTTTTTAGCAGCCGGCGAATGCTCTCGCGGCTGATCTCGCGCATCTGCGGGTGGCGGCGCGCCGCCCGGGTGAGCGACACCACCGTCCAGCGCTTGGCCCCCGGTGGCGGGGCAGAGCATGCCACGGCGGCCACCTGGGCCTGCGCCTCGTCCCGGTATCGCCGGGGTTTGCCCGGGCGCGCGACATCGTGCAGCGCAAACTCCAGGCCGCCTTCTAGGTATGCAGCCCGGGTGCGCCAGATCGCGGTGCGGCCCACCCCGAGCACCTCCATGATCTGGTGCTCCGGAATCTTGCGATCCAGCGCCGACAGAATGTGGGCGCGGTTGAACTCGCGCGCCATGTGTGCACCCTTGGATCGAAACGCCAGCACCACCTCACGCTCCCGTTTGCTCAGACTCAGTTTCGTTTGGTGCATCGCGCGCCCTCCTCAGGCTGTGGAGATGCGCCATTATAATGTTTCGTAATTAACGTGTCACGATACTAGCGGAAGACGCGAGGCAATTGCTTGGCCCGTGACAGCGCCGCGACACCACGGCGGTTCCGACTACTTCTTCCTGGCGATGATCTGATCCTTGATTCCGTCGTAGACCGACTGGGGAACGATCTTTCTCTGTACCAGTTCATCCTTTCTGGCGTAGGGCCGCTTCTTGACGATGCTCTTGGCGCGGGCTTCGCCAATCCCCGGCAGGGCCATCAACTGCTCAGCACTGGCCCGGTTGATGTCAATGAGGTCGGCCTTGTCCTGGGCAGCGGCTGGTTTGGTCGAAGCAGCAGACTTGGTCGATGCGGAAGACTTGGTCGATACGGCGGGTTTAGTCGAAGACTGGATGTCCTTGTCAGGCCCGCAGCCAAGCGCGGTAAGGGCGAGGGTCAGGGCGAGCAAAACAGCAAGAAGGCGGTTCATTCTTTTCTCCCTATACTGGCGAAGCAACTATTGCCGTTTGAAGCGTCTCCGCTCCCAAGGCGTAGCGCTTTAGTATAAATGCTATGAATGGGAAGAGGGCCCATTGAACGGCGTCGCATGCAGAGCGACCTTTGCGGTGAAGCTTTAATCATTGTCCATTCACCATTTACTATTCACCCTTTATGTTGTTCCAGCAGCAGGTGAAATGTTTGAGAGGAGAAGCGAGTAATGGGTGAACTGAACGGAAAAGCGGCGCTCATCACGGGCGCGTCGCGTGGAATCGGTAAAGCGGTGGCGCTGCGGCTCGCCGCGGAGGGCGCCGCGGTTTACGTCGGGGCGGACGGCACCGAGGCGGAGCTCCAAGAAGTCGAACGGGCGTGCCGGAAGGCGGGCGCCTCGGATGCCGCCTGGGGCGTGCATGACCTCGCGCGCGTGGGAGCAGCCGAGGCCATGGTCGCCTCAGCCCAGCAGCGAATGGGCCGAATCGACATCCTGGTCAACAATGCCGGCATCCGGGTCCGCAAGGCTTTCGGGGAGTTCACGCAAGAGGAATACGATCGCGTGATGGCGGTGAACCTGCGCGCTCCTTTTTTTGCGAGCCAGGCGGTCCTCCCCATCATGCGAGCCCAGCGCGGCGGGCACATCGTTCACATGGCAAGCCAGCTCGGCATTGTCGCCTCGCGCTACGGTTCGGTGTACAACATTACGAAGGCGGGCCTCATCCAGCTCACCCGCGCAATGGCCCTGGAGCTCTCGGCCGAAGGCATCTCGGTCAACGCCGTCTGTCCGGGTCCCGTGTCCACCGAGGGGTTCCTCGCGGGCCGGAATCCCGGCGAGCTCGAGCAGCGCGCGCGCGACGTTCCGATCGGCCGCTTCGGAACCGTCGAAGAGGTCGCTGGCGTGGTTGCGTTTCTGCTTTCCAAGGAGGCCGCCTATGTGTGCGGCCACGCGCTCGTGATGGACGGTGGATACATTATTCATTAGGCGTGACGAGTGATGGCTTCGGAGTGACTAGAAGTCATCTCAAAGGCCCAAAACGCACGCGCCCATCCTCATCCCTTCCCCTTCTCCTAAATGGAGAAGGGGAAGCTCGAGCCTTCTCTCTCCCTTGAGGGGGAGAGGTCGGGAGTGAGGGTAGGAGGGGCGAGGTTGAGGGACTGAACGCCGATAGACGCCGATAAGAAGAAATGTATTGATTTGCAGCAGTTTTCTGTCCGCGTTTATCTGCGGCTAATATTGTTTTTCGATTTTTGAGATACATTCTACTCAGCACTAGATGGAGCCCATTGAGCATTTTTCCCGGCACTGCGGTCTCGCCTGCAGGAAATGACGGTGAAAACACTTCCGGACTATCTGCGCGAAGGGCTCGACATCGTCTCGGTCGGGCTCAATCCCTCTGTGTACTCGGCCGGACGGGGATTCTACTTCGCGCGCGGACAAAACCGCTTCTGGCGGGCGCTAAACGCGTCGAAACTGGTGCGCCGGACGCTCACGCCGGGCAATGCGGCCATCAAGGAACTGTTCCGCGATCACAGCATCGGCTTCACCGACCTCGTGAAACGGCCGAGCGCCGGCGCCGGGGACCTGACTCCAGCCGATTTCAAGCACTGGGCGCCGGTGCTGCACGAGAAGCTGCTGCGCTATGCGCCGCGCATCGCGTGGTTTCATGGCAAGGTCGCCTACCAGAACTACCTGCGCCATGTGGAGGCCGTGAGGGAGGAGATTGAGTGGGGCGAGCAGCCGCGAACCATCGGCAAGAGCTGCGTCTTCGTCACACCGAATCCAAGCGGTGCGAACGCAACCTTCGCGCTGGCCGACCTGATCGCCGCCTACGACGAGCTCGCGCGCCTACGCGACCGGCTTACCTTGGCGAAAAAAGGTCGGAGCTGAAACGACCGAGCAAGAAAAGGTGTCAGGAACCTTTTTCCTGCGAAATTGCGGTCTGGTCGGATCGTGTGCTACGTTTTGCCTCCGCCCGGGTCATACGGCGTGAAGAATAGTGGATCGACAACGTTTAAAGCTTCACCGCAAAGGTCGCGAAGGACGCGAAGAAACAGGAAAGCTTTACCGCGGAGGTCGCCAAGGACGCAAAGGTAACGCCACGGGTGGCATACAGGGAAAGCCCTGAGTCATCCTTCCGCCCTCATCCTTCATCCTTTACGGCTCATCACCCGTCACTCATCACGCATGACTCACAACAAGGAGGCACTTTGATTCCCCCGACCGACAAAACCGGCAGCCTGCGTTCCGAGAGGCGCCGCGACAACCAGCAGTGGCTGCTCGACTGGATGGTCAAGACCACCGGCCGGACCCACAATTTCGCCTACGATCATCGCGAGATTCCGGCCGAGGTCAAAACCTACCGGCAGATCCCGCGCGTGATGGAGAAGGTGGGCCGTCACCAGCAGGCCATCGCCCGCGCCGCCGAGGCCGCCGGGCACCGGCAGACGGCGTGCGAGCTCTACTACAAGGCGTGCGAACAATACCGCATTGCCCAGCACGCGATCTTTGTCGACGACCACCCGGACAAGATCTTCCTCCACGGGAAGCTCATTGAATCGTTCGAGGGCTGCACGCGCACGGCGGACTATCCCATCGAGCGGGTCGAGATCGACTGGGAGGGCGTGAAGATCCAGTGCAACTTCCACAAGGTTCCCGGCGCCAAGAAGCTGCCGACGATCCTCTCGATCCCCGGGATGGACCAGACCAAGGAAGCGGTGCCCGATCCGAGCAACAATCTGTTCATCAAGCGCGGCATGAACGTGCTGTGCGTGGACGGCCCCGGCCAGGGCATGAGTAACCTGAGAAAAATCCGCGTCACCGCCGACAACCACGAGCGCGCCACGAGCGCGTGCGTCGACTGGCTCACCAAGCAGCCCGAAGTGGATCCCGCATGCATCGGGGTCATGGGGATCTCGATGGGTTCCTACTGGAGCAACCGGCTTGCCGCGCATGACAGCCGCGTGAAGGCGATCGCCAGTTCGGCCGCCAACTACGGCACCAAGAAGGCGATCTTCGAAGAGGCCTCGCCGCGCTTCAAGCAGATCTTCATGTACATGGCCGGCATTCACGACGAGGCCGAGTTCGACAAGATGGCGGAGAAGATGCACCTCTTCGGCTACGGCTCCAAGGTCAAGTGCTACTCGCTGATGGTCCTGGGCGAGTACGATCCCTTGTGCCACCTCGAGGAAGGCCTGGCGTATTTCGAGGACGTCGCGGGCCCGAAGGAGATCTGGATACTCGAGAACGAGAACCACGTGCCGCGGCCCAGCCGCAACTTCGGCGGCATGCTCGCCGATCCGCTCGTGGCCGACTGGCTCAAGGACGCTTTGCTGGGCAAGAAGCCGCGCGATCTCAACAAGGCCGTGTTCGTCCACGACCGCACCGGCGAAGGGCCCTACAGCCCCCAAGTCCGCGGCGTGGAGGATGTGTATCTGGGGAGGCGCCTTGAGATCTGATTTGATAAGGCGTGATGAGTGACGGGTGACAGGTGACGGGTGATAGGTGATGGGTGACGAGGGTCAGTTAGCTTCCGATTTGAGCGCCCTGCGCAGGCTCCTCACCAGCTTGCCGACACGAGTCGCCTGCGCAAAAGACTGCGCTCCGGACTTTGGATAGCCCAGCCGAACCGCCAGCACGAGTTGAGTTTCCAGATCGGCCATCGATCCGCCGGTAATCGCAGTCTTGATTCCCGCATCGGCTCAATACAACCGGCTCGGCAGCCAAGTCACAATCCCCGGAAATACGGTCAGCAGGGCCAGAACGGCAAGTGCAGCAAAGACGAAGGGTGTGATGCCCCTGAATATGTCCATCAGTGCAATGTCGGGAACGACTTTCGCCAGGACGTAAATATTCACGCCGACCGGCGGCGTGATCAGGGCAAGTTCAATCATCACCACGACAAAGATACCGAACCAGATCGGGTCAAAACCCAGACTGACGACGACGGGAAACACGATCGGAATGGTCAAAATAAGCATCGCCCAGACGTCGAGTACCATGCCCAAAAGGATATACATCACCGTAAACAGCACGATCATCAGAAGTGGCGGTATGGCGAGGCTTTCGATTCCGCCGACGATCACATTCGTCAGGTTGGTGAGCGCGATGAAGCCTCCCATCATGTGACCGGCGAAAATAATCACGAAGATCATCGCACTGGTGTGAATTGTATTGCGCAGCGCTTCGGCGAGCACCGCCCAGGTCAATCGCCGCATCACAAGGGCGATCAAGAAGACGCCACCCACACCAGCGGCCGCTGCCTCTGAGGGATCGAAGACACCGAGATAGATGCCGCCAATGACCAGGACGAAGATCGATAACGTCGGCAGCAGCTTGGCGAGCGAGGCGATGCGTTCATTGAGTGGGAAGGTGGGTCCCGGCGGCCCCATCTCGGGATGACGCAGGCAGATGAAAAGGATGGTTGCGGCGAACGCCGCCGTCATAATGATGCCCGGAATGATTCCGGCGATGAACAGCGCGCCGATCGAAGTCTCGGTCCAGATCCCGTAGACCACGACAAACAGGCTCGGCGGGATCAAAACGCCCAGTGTCCCGCCAACCGCGACTGTCCCGGTGCTGAGGCGGTCGTTGTAGCCGTAGCGGCGCATTTCGGGCATGCACATCGGCGCGAGCGTCGCGACCGCGACCGCACCGCCGCCGGACACCGCTCCGAACCCGGCGGCCGCGACAATCGAGGTGATCGCAAGCCCGCCGGGCAACCATCCGAGCCATTTGTAGACGCACTCGTAGAGGTCCATTGCCAGCCGGGTGCGGAATACGAGTTCACCCAACAGGAGATAGAGCGGCAGCGCGGTCAGCACGAAGTCCGTGCCGCGGTCCCAGAGATTGAGAACGAGCTGCGTTTCCGGATAGGCCAGCCCGCCGATTACATACAGGCCTACGGTCGCCGTAGCCAACATGGCAAACGCGATCGGCACGCCGAGCGCAATCAGCGCGAGCATGATGACAAGAAAGAGGACGCCCAGGAGTGGATCCATGTTTACCGCTCACCCCCGGTGAGCGCCTATTGGCCTGGTTCGGCGTCCCACGTCGGCGCCCGGACTGCGCGCATCAGGCGCAATGCGAACATCAGTACCATCAGCGCCGACAGCAATACGATGCCGGTGTAGTAGAGCCAGATCGGCAAGCCTAGGAATTCAGTCGTGACAGGGATCGATTTGAGATAGCCGATTTCGCCGCCCGTTTTTTTTGCAATCAGCACAAACACCATAATGCCAATCAAGGCATAAAGCGCTTCAACCGCGCGGCGTGCCCAGGCCGGCATCTGCCGGTTGAGGAGATCCATGCGGATGTGGCCATTCTTCCGGGTGCATTCGGGAACGCCGAAGAGCAGAACGATAATCAGCAGATGGTTGATCGCCTCGAGGCTCCAAATGAACGGTGAGTTAAAGAGATAGCGCCCGATTACTTCCATCAGCATGATGATGGTCATGATGGGCAAAAAAACGTAGGTGGACGCCCGATCGAGCGCCCAGGAGACCCTATCGAGCCAAAATGCCACGGAATTTGATCCCGAATGAAGGGGCACGCCGGGCGCCGGGGGTCACGGCGCCCGGCAGCGGCTCACCCGCCGATAAATTTACTGACCGGCTTTTCAACAGTCAGGCGCATGATTTGCCCAGGCGTCATCTTCTCGTATTTCTCCGCCCGTTCTCTGATGAAGTCGATCAGCTTCTTGGCGGGCAGCCCCTTCGCCTCGTTCGTCTTGATCCAGTCGTTGATCACGGGCCGGGCCGCGGCTTGCCACTTCTTTTTCTCGGCATCCGACAATTGAACCATATTGATGCCGCCCTCGCGGAACTTGTTTCGCGCCTTGGCACCGGCAAGCACATAGAACTGCTGCGATATGGCCTGGGCAAATCCCTGCACCCAGCGCGACACGACCTGCTTCAGATCGGGCGGCAGCGCCTCGAACCATTTGCGGCTGACGCAATGCTCCTGATTGATACGGCTCAGGTTGATATAGGTGTGCGATTTCTGAAGCTCATTGATCCGGAACAGGATCGACACCGAGTCGGGGAAAGCCACCGCATCAAGCAATCCGCGCTGAAATGCGGTATAGATGCGCGGCGCCGGCATGGTGGTCGGCACCGTGCCGAGCGCCTTCCACACGGCAGCGTGCACCCCGCCGCCGGTGCGCACCTTCTTGCCCTTGAGGCTTTCAAGGCTGTCCAGCACGTCCTTCGAATGCAACACATAGGGCGTGGTGGTATAGACAATGCTCATCAGCACGCCGGTCCGTTCCATTTCCTTGCGGAAGAACTCGTCATAGGCCTCCTGCGTGATTCGGGTGCCGGCCGGCGAACTCGGCACGATGCCGGGCAATGACATCACGTGCATCAGGTCGAATGTCGTCGGATTATAGAAAGCGTAGCACGCCGTCATATCGGTGAGCCCCGACCGCGTGGCATCATAGCCCGCATTGGCCGGATGAATCGTTTTGCCCCAGCGCTCCTCGACTTTGATCTTGCCTTTCGACAACTTCTCGAGAAGCCGGAAGCCGGGCTTATAAACGCTCTTCGCCATTCCGCTGATTGCCGGAACATGATGGCTCCACCGCAAGGTGAGCGGATCGCCCTTGTAGGTGATCTCCGGCAGGTTGTAGTCGCTGTCCTTGAGCCGGCCGTTGAGCCAGTCGGCGGCATATTTCGTAGCCGCTTCGACCTTGGCAACGTCGGTGGTCGACTCGATGTCCGCCGCCATAGCCGGCCCGCTGGAGACCGGCATGAGAAACATGAGACCTGCCGCCGCCACGGACATCATGCCCGCAGCAATCGCACCACGCCGTGTCGTCATAGCTATCTCCTCTCTTGACGGATAGATCCTATGTAGGGCCGCGTGGATTAATCTCTGGTGGCTTTCTCAACCAAAGAAGGAGACCAGAAGATGAACGCAGCGGCCCTTGGGAACGAAGATAACGCATCGGCGCCGGTGTTGTATATGGCGCTGGAACTGAGCAACAAGAACTGGAGGCTGACATTCGGCGGCGGTGGCAAACGCCGGCAGGTGTCGGTGCCGGCGGCTGATTTGATGAAGCTCTCGGAGGCGGTGGCCAAGGCGAAGGAGCGCTTCGGGATGCCGGCCTCGACGCCGGTGGTGAGCTGCTACGAGGCGGGCCGGGACGGCTTCTGGCTGCACCGGCA
The DNA here is from genome assembly GCA_029863175.1 of Betaproteobacteria bacterium. The sequence continues at coordinate 8,779 of JAOTVX010000069.1, forward strand.
CCTGAAGAGCGTCGGCATCGAGAACGAGGTGATCGATGCCGCCTCGATCGAGGTGAGCCGCCGGCTGCGCCACGTCAAGACCGACCGGCTGGACGGGGAGAGGTTGCTTGACAAGCTGATGCGGCATCACGCCGGCGAGCGCGGTGGCTGGAGCGTGGTGCGCGTGCCAAGCGTGGAGGAAGAGGACGCGAGGCGCCTGCACCGTGAACTCGAGCGCCTGAAGCGCGAGCGGCTGGCGCATCGGGTGCGCGTGCAGTCGTTGCTGGTCATCCATGGCCTGAGGGTGACGATCAAGAGCAGCCTGCGCCTGGGCAGCCTCACGCTTTGGGATGGACGCGCCTTGCCTGCGGAGCTGAAGGCGGAGCTTGAGCGCGAGGTCGAGCGCCTGACGCTGGTTGAACGCCAGATCGCCGCGCTGGAATCCGCGCGCCGCGAGCGGCTGCGCGAACCGAAGACCGAGGCTGAGCGCAGCATCGTGCAGTTGATGCGCTTGGGGGCGATCGGGCCCACGAGCGCCTGGCTGCTGGTGATGGAGTTCTTCGGCTGGCGGGGCTTTCGCAACCGGCGAGAAGTGGCCGCCCTCGCCGGCCTGGTGGGTTCGCCCTACAACAGCGGGGAGAGCGAGCGCGACCAGGGCATCAGCAAGGCGGGCAACCGCCGGGTGAGGGCCATGATGGTCGAGATCGCCTGGCTGTGGTTGCGCTTCCAGCCCAAGAGCGCACTCAGCCAGTGGTACCACAGACGCTTCGCCGGCGGGGGCCTGCGCATGCGCCGCATCGGCATCGTTGCGCTCGCGCGGCGATTGCTCATTGCACTGTGGCGTTACCTCGCAGACGGTGTGATCCCAGAGGGCGCGCGGCTCATCGCCTCGCAGATCTGAGCCCCCAAGCCAGTCAAGCACAGGAGCACGCAGCGTTGAAGGTTGGTCGAAGCGCCCGAGATTTTCCTGGGCCGCGCATCGAGCGCGACCGTCCTGATAGAGGGGGCGTTTCGTCCGAATCCGGTTCGTCTTGCCCGCTTGGGGCGTATGCAGCATCGGGTGCTCGGCCAACCGCGCCGACACGGATAGAAGGTGGTGACGAGCGAATCGCGCTCGTACTCACAATCGAATCGGGCCAACCAACGCAAAGACCGCTTACAGGAAAAAACATGACCCGCCCACCGTAGATGCAAAAAACCGCTACCGGAGACTTGACACGCGGAGATCCCTCATAGAAGGAAA
>JAOTVX010000037.1 GCA_029863175.1 Betaproteobacteria bacterium
CGCCTCCACCATCTTCTCGGCATAACGTTCGAATCGCGTTTCCACGCCCCTACCCATCGCGCACCTCCACGGTTACGATAAACACCTCGCGACGGTACCACGACCGCTAACACAGTACAATTATTTATCGGCGTCCATCGGCGTTTATCTGCGGCTGATTTTCTTGATTTTATTACGCACTCCAAGTCAATCAGTCACCGAGTCGCCCAGTCACTGCGTTTCGTCAGTCATTAGCCGTTGGTCATCGCTTCATCACTCGCCAGAAAACAAGAGGGGCCAGCGCGCTCATCATTAGATGAGCCCGTCTGGCCTCAGCATTTTGCGCGCTGTTAAGCGCAGGCGTGCTACGCCTTGGGCTGAGGAATGATCCTCAGGTAGGGCTTCGGCGCTTTCCAGCCGCCCGGATACTTCTGCTTCGCTTCCTCGTCGGAGACGGTCGGCACGATGATGACATCTTCTCCCTGCTTCCAGTTCACCGGGGTGGCAACCTTGTGTTTCGCCGTCAGCTGCGTCGAGTCAATGATGCGCAGCACCTCGTCGAAGTTGCGCCCCGTGCTCATGGGGTAGGAGACCATCGCCTTGATGAGCTTATCGGGACCGATAACGTAGACGGTGCGCACGGTCTGGTTGTCGCCGGCGGTACGGCCTTTCGCCGTGCTACCTGCGTCGTCCGGCAACATGTCGTAAAGCTTGGCTACCGCCAGATCGGAATCTGCAATGATCGGATAATTCGGGGCGTGCCCCGTCGCGTCCTTGATATCCTGCAACCAACGCTTGTGATCGTCCACCGGGTCGACGCTCAAACCGACGACCTTGCAGTTGCGCCGGTCGAACTCGGGTTGCAACTTCGCCATGTAGCCAAGCTCGGTCGTGCACACCGGCGTGAAATCCTTCGGATGCGAGAACAGTACGCACCAGCTATCGCCGATCCATTCGTGAAAGCTGATCTTACCTTGCGTGGTCTCTGCGGTGAAATCGGGAACTTTGCTGCCAATACGCAATGTCATGTCGTGCTCCTTTCGTCGGTTGTTTCAGACAAGCGCCGGGGGGAAATAGCTTAAGCCTGCGAGACGGCCGTGTCACGTGAAGACACTGGCCCCGTAAGGGTCATTCCCGGAAAAATCTGCCTCGGGGGGCAAAGTGGCCACGCCCACCTCGTGCCCTGGCTGCCCCCTACCCTCGACCCATTGAGAGCCTGGCACCCTGCCATCACTACCCCGAGGAACGCGCTGCCTTATTCTTCGTTGTCGCTTTCCACCAGCGCCCAGACCCTGCGGAACAGGCCGCCGTTCTTGAGCAGCTCCTCCCCGGCCTCCCGCGCGGTTTGTTCGTCCAGCCACAGCGGTTTTCCGAGCGTCGCGCAAATGCTGGCACGATGCGCATTCTGCTCGAACAGGAAGGCCGCTGAAACCGTATTCTCGATACTGGGCCCTGTGACCGCGACGCCATGCGCCCGCAACAGGACCGCGCGATGCGGGCCAAGCGTGCGCGCCAACGCGGCTCCGCGCTCGCGGTTGAGAATCAATTTGGGATCGGGATAGGTCGGTACGCCGTCGTAGAAGATCGTGCCCGTGCTGTGGATGGTACGCAGATCCTGCGCGACGGTTGTGAACGCGGTAGAGTACATCCCGTGGTAGTGCACGACGCTCATGACATCCGGCCGCGCCTTGTAGATTTCCGAGTGGATCGGAAACTCTCCCGGCGCATCGCCCCCGCCGTCGAGTTTGCGGCCGTCGAGGTTCATCACCACCAGGTCGTCCGCGGTCGCATTAGGCCCCAGGGAATGGCGCACCACCACGAACTGATCGGTGTCCGGTAGGCGATAGCTCAGGTGGCCGAAGCCCTCGATAAAGCCCCGCTTGTAGAGAAAACGCCAACCTTTTAAGAGGTTGGCAATGAGGTTGTCAGTTCCCATGGTGGTGCGATAATAGCGCACAAACGTGGATCTGTTGTACCACGTGCCACGCCGTTTCCCCGAGCCCTCTCGCCAGACGCAAAAGGAGAAGCCGTTGTCGGACGAGATCAAAACACCACGCCTGCGGCTGCGCTACATGTCCGAGGACTTCCTGCTTGCGTGCCACGATAACGAACCGGCGCTCGCGCAGGATCTCATAGGGCTGAAAATTGACGCCGAGTGGCTGCGCGAGAAAAACCTCATGGCATTGCGGCTCGGCGAACTGCATTCCGACGTGGAGTACGCGCCGTGGTCGCTGAGAGCCATCGGGGACGTGCGCACCGGCGCCATGGTCGGCCATATCGGCTTTTTCTCCAGGCCTAATCCGACCTACCTGCGCCCCTACGTTCAGGACGGCGTCGAGCTCGGCTACGCCGTCTACCCCGCCTACCGGCGACAGGGCTACGCCGTGGAAGCCATCAAGGGCCTGGTGACCTGGGCAGCGGCGGAGCACGGCATCGAGAATTTTGTCATGGCGACCGAGCCGGAGAACAGGCCTGCGATCGCGCTCGCCAAAAAGCTTGGCTTTGAAAAGGCTGCGGAGCACGTGGACCCCGAGGACGGCCTCGAGTATGTCTACGTCCTTCGCGGCAGAGCGCTCCAGCAGCTGCTGAACACCAGCCCTTGAGCGAGCGGCATAGCGTCCAGAAGCCGTCTCAAAAACAAAAATGCAACCGCCGATGAACGCCGATACACGCCGACGAAACCCGACGATCATGATTGACTTAGGTTTTCTATCTGTGTTTATCTGCGGCTAATGATGTTTTTTGATTTTTGAGCATGCTCTAAATACTCAGCACACGTCACCGATCGATGTGTCGAAAGTCGTCGCGCTCTACCGTTATCCCGTAAAGGGCCTCACGCCCGAGTCCTGCGAGACGCTGACGGTCCTCGAGGAAGGGCGCATCGCGGGCGACCGGGCGCTCGGCTTCCGTTTCGCCAGCTCCACCGTGCCGGACGAAGCCTGGAGCAAGAAGTATGAGTTCGTGGCCCTGGTGAACACGCCGGGCCTTGCGCGTCTCGATCTTCGCTTCGATCACCGCGCGCTGCGACTGCAACTGAGCCGCGCGGGCGCCCTGCTGGTCGAGGATGCGCTGGACGAGCGCGGCCGCAAGCGGGTCGCCGCTGCGCTGCAGGACTACGTGCTGGCGCTCGAGGAGAACCCCCTCGCCGGCCACCCGGAACGCTGTCCGCTGCGGCTCGTCGGCGACGGCGTACGGCCGCGCTACCAAGACAACGAAGCCGGGCAGGTCACGCTGCACAGCCGTGAAAGCCTCGCCGCCCTGGCGGCCGCTAGCGGCGATTCAACGCTCAAGGAGCAGCGCTTCCGCACGAATATCGTGATCGAGGGCGCGCATCCCTGGGCGGAGCAGGGTTGGGTCGACCGCAGGATCCGCATCGGCAGCGTCGAATTCGACGTCGTCAAACCTAAAGTCCGCTGTCTTGCCACCCACGCCAACCCTGGGACCGGCGAGCGCGACCTGCCTGTCATGAAGATCCTGGTAAGCGCCTTCGGCCAGCGGGAGCCGACGTTCGCGGTAGGAATGCTGACCCGCGGTGCTGGCGGCGAGATCCGTTTGGGCGATGTCGCGAGCCTCGTCGGACAATGAGTCGCCACGCCAGCATCGCAGGGCTGCTCCGGGGTCTCGCCGACCGGCCGATCGGTTGCGCGATCATCGTGTGGCGGTACAATCCGGTCGTCAGGCCGCATGCGTCAAAAGCCCGGCTGGAAGCGCCGTTCGGCGCGGGACATGTGACTTATTGCCCCGCTGGATGGCGGCGTTCTGTGCGACCATAATGCTCTCTCCGGAGAGAGGAGGCAGGTCATGAACCGTATATGCCATGTGGCAACCTTTGCGGCGCTGTGCGCGTTGCCCGTCTTGTGCCTGGCGCAGGCGCAAGAACCGGCGGCCGACAAGCCGGCGACACCGATGAAGGCAGAAGCAAAAGAGAAAAAAATGGCGGCCACGCCGACTGTCAGGCGGCTTACGGCCAAATCGCGCGAGGACGCCCGGGAATGCCTGAGCTTCCCGACGAATCGCGAAATCATCATTTGCGCCGAAAAGTACCTGTAGAGCCACGCGCCCCGCACGAAACGGCTCTGCTGCCGCACGCCGTTTCCCCCTTGTCCACCAGCCGGGTCGCGATCGTGCGACGACTCCGCACAACTCGCGGCTGCTGAAAAGCGGCGCACCGGGGTTTTGAGTCCCGGCCGTCGCGTTCCCGCCGACTTCACCAGGGGACCGCGTGTGCGGTCCCCTGTCGCTTTGTACCACCGCCGCTGATCTCTTCTCCCAAGCCCGCCCGATCGTGACTTACGATGTCGGCTCACGTCCGGGGAACAGCCATGTCAGAATTGCGGTGTAGTGGCGGTGGCTCTCGGCCCCAACCTCCCCACGGCATTACGGCAGGCATTGGGCAGCAGTTGTTCGAATCCGCATTAACGGGAGAACAAGAATGAGCACGGCATTAGCTAACGTTTCTCAGCCGAAAGACTACAAACTGATCGTCGAGAAGGACGTCTGGATTCCTCTGCGCGACGGGAGTCTCATCTGCGCCGACGTGTTCCGCCCCGACGGCGGCGCCGAGCGCTTCCCAGCGATCATGAACATCGGCCCCTACCACAAGGACAAGCTGTGGGTTCCGCCACCGGACCTGGAGGAAGCGGCCAACCCCTACATGAACTGGGAAGCGGTGAATCCCCTGTGGTGGTGCCCGCGGGGCTACACGCTGGTGCGCGTGGATACGCGCGGGTCGGGAAAGTCCCCCGGGAAATCGGAACCAAGCTCGTACCAGGAAGCGCTCGACACGTATGATTGCATTGAGTGGATCGCGCGGCAGCCGTGGTGCTCGGGTAACGTGGGCACCGTGGGCATCTCGTATCACGCGGCGTTCCAGTGGCGTGTCGCCGGCCTGCAGCCGCCCTCGCTCAAGGCGATCATGCCGTGGGAAGGGCGCGCCGATCAGTACCGCGACCAGGCCTATCACGGCGGCATCTTCGCCTTGGGGTTCATCTCCAACTGGCATCACACGAACACAGCGCACCACCTGCTCGGCAAGCCGCGGAGCTACAACCCCGATTCGTTTCAAAACGACCTGCTGTGGCATTACATGAGGAACGACCTCGACTCCGAGTACTGGCGCACGTGCAGCGCGCGTTGGGAGAAAATCACCGTGCCGCTGTACAGCGTCGGCAACTGGACCGGCTTCTCGATGCATCTGCGCGGCAACACCGAAGGCTTCATGTGTGCGGCCTCGAAACATAAAAAGCTCCGCATCCACACCGGATCGCATTACCACCCCTTCCACTCGGAAGAGGGGCGCATGGACCAGCTGCGCTGGTTCGACTACTGGCTCAAGGGCATCGACACCGGAATCATGGACGAGCCGCCGGTGAAGCTCGAGATCCGCACCGGGGGCAGCAAGAAGCCCTACCCGTTCCGCTTCGAGAACGAGTGGCCGATCGCCCGCACGCAGTGGACGAAGCTGCATCTCGAAGTCGAGCGCGAGGCCTCCGACAAGGCCGACGCCGTGGAAGGCGTTCTCACACAGACGCCGCCACCGCAGATGGCGCAGGTGACGTATGCGGCCAGCAGCCCGAGCCGCCCTGGCCCGACGCCGCGCGGGGTGTCATTCGAGACGCCGCCTATGAAGGAGGACACGGAAGTGACCGGGCCGGTCGTGCTCAACCTCTGGGTCTCCAGCACGGCCGAGGACATGGACATCTTCGCGACAATCCGCAACATCGGCCCCGACGGCAAGGACGTCTGCGAAGTGGGCCAGCGCGGCGAGCCGCTGGCGGCCGTCACCAAGGGCTGGCTGCGCGCGTCGCACCGCAAGCTCGATCCGCAGCGCTCGCTGCCCTATCGGCCCTATCACGCGCATGACGAGCGTTGGTGGCTTAAGCCGGGCGAGATCGTCGAGTCCCAGGTGGAAATCTGGCCGACGAGCATGGTCTTCAAAAAGGGTCACAAGCTGCGCCTCGATATCGCGCCCGTCGACGGCGTGGGCAGCTCACATTTCACGCACTATCACGCGGATTACAACAGCGGGGCACGGAGTACTATTTACTCCGGGGGAGACAAAGCGTCGTATCTGCTGCTGCCCGTCATTCCTCCGAAGTAGTACTGGTGATGAAAAATGGTGATGATTACTGGTGATGGGAAATGGTGATAAGAGATTGAGACGCACTACGCCGTCGCAACGGTTTTCATCACCATTTATTCATCACCTCTTTGGCCGCGGCGCGTACGCCCGCGGCCAATCGCTAGGCACGCCCGTCGTAGCCCGGCAGAACGCGCGCGTCGATCACGCATACCTTCCCGGCGCGCACTGCCTCGAGGCCCTTCTCGATCGCCGGCTGCAGGTCCGATGGATCCGTCACCGGACCGATGCCGACCCCGCCCTGCACGCGCGCCATCCCCGCGATGTCGACGTCGGGATCGTCGATGCGCTGGCCGATCCACTTGTTTTCCGCGGGGCGCCCCCGCTGCTCCGCCATGCGCCCCTGATGGCGCTCATCGTTGTAGAAGGAGCGGTTGTTGCAAACGATCATGAGGCAGGGAACCTGGTAGTGCGCCGCGGTCCATACCGCGGTGTTGCCCATGAGGAAGTCGCCATCGCCCATGAGGCCGATCGGAATGCGGCCGCTGCCCTTTAATGCGAGTCCGGCGCCGACGGTGACGCCCGGCCCCGAGCCCACGCCGGCGCCGCCGTCATGGCCAATGTAGTCCAGCGGATGGCGGAACTGCGTATACGCACCGTTCCAGCCCAGCGGCAGGCGCGTGTAACAGACGTCGACGCCGCGGGTTGCGCCCTCGAGCGCGACCGCGACGCCCCGCAGCGACAGCGCGTCGGCGCGCAGCGGCGGCAGCGCCTCCGGCGCCGGAATTGCCGCCCTCGCCGTGCGCGGGCTCACGGCCTCGAGCAGCAGCGGCACGGCCGCATCGGTCTCGCACATCAGGTAGAGGTCAACGGGGGGCAGCCCCTGGTGATCCATGCTCCAGCCGCGGTGGCTGTGCTGGTCGCACGAGACCTGGAGCACCTTCGCCGCGACCGGATTCTGGCCATAGGCCTGCCTGAGCGTGCCGGCGAGGTCCAGCCAATCAAGCGACAGCACCACGTCGGCCGCAGCAACGAGCTTCTCCGCGCTCGGCTCGAGATAGGCGCCCGGCGGCGCCGCTTGCAGGCGATGGTCGGTCGGGAATGCCGCGGCGGACTTCATGTTGGTGAGCACGGGCGCATTCAGCTTCTCGGCCAGCGCGATGCGCTGCTTCCAGCCCTCGAGGCTGCGGGAGCAGCGCCCCATGAAAATCACCGGGTTCTTCGCACCCGATAGCAGCTTCGCCGCGGCAGCGACCAGCTCAGGCGCAGGGCGCACTGCTTGCGGCACCGCAAAGCGCTTCACATCCGGCAATGGCGGCATCGCATCGAGCTTGAGCTCCTGCATCGAGACTTCGAGGTTCACGTACACCGGGCCCTGCGGCGCGATCTGAGCGAGTTGCGCCGCACGCAGCACCGCCTCCATCGCCGCTGCCGGCGAGCCCGGCTGGTTATCCCACTTGGTGATGTTGCGGATGAGACCGCCCTGATCGGCAGATGTGTGTATCCAGTCGATCCACTGGCGCCGGCGGGTGGCGTCCCACGGGCCGGTCGCACCAAGGAGCAGGATCGGCGTGCGGTCGCACCACGCGTTGTAGACCCCCATCACCGAGCGCATGAGCCCGATGTTGGCGTGCACGGCGGCCGCAATCATGCGCCCGGACGTTTTAGCGTAGCCCTGAGCGATATGAATCGTATTCTCCTCGTGGATCGTGAGCAGAATTTGAGGCGAGCGGTTGCCGAGGTAGTTGACAATGCTGTCGTGCAGCCCGCGGTAGCTCGAGCCCGGGACCAGCGCGACGAACGGAATATCGAGCTCTCGCAATACGGCAGCGATTGGATCACTCCCCCAGAAATCGCGCGGCTGAGCCGGGAGCACCGGCGCGTCATGGACGATGGAACTGGCAGGGGGCTGTTGAGTGCTCATCTCGATTTCGTTTGATTCCGGCGCGAAACGTGCGCCGCAATCCTAGCACGACCCAGCAAGGAAGGATGAAGGCAGAAGGATGACCCCCGCAGTGCGGGCTGAGCGACAGCTTCACCGCCAAGGCGGGGAAGGCCGCAAAGGGCGCCAAGAATTCCAAATAGAAAACAAGAGCGTCAGCGCGTCCGCTAACGAATCACCGATCACGATTCTTAAAAGAACGCTAAGACAACGCCAGGTGAGGACCTGGATACGGATTCAGAAATAGCGGCGCTAAGGACCCGTCACTCATCACCCATCACCAGGGTTATTGCCTTTCGCCTTTCGCCTTTCGCCTTTCGCCTTTCGCCTTCCACCTTTCGCCTTCCACCTTCCACCTTCCACCTTCCACCTTCCACCTTCACGGAGTGGTTCTGGCGCGCCCGTTCCCTGTCATAATCTGAAGAAACCACTAGATGGGAGAAGACCGTGAAGATCGCCAAAGTCACCTGCTCGCTGCTGCGCATCCCGTTCACGTTCCCCCTCGTGAAGGAGCAGCAGCACGCCCTCGCCAACTTCGTCGAGGTCGAAACCGAGGACGGCCTCAAGGGCCATGCGCTCTCCACTTACCCGCTGAAGTACGGCATCCGCGAGTTCATCAACCGCGAGGTTGCCCCGGTGGTCCGGGGGATGGACGCCTTGCGGCCGGAGGACGTGCGCACCTGCGTCTTCTGGGCAACCGCTCGCAAGTACTTCATGGGCGCATGGAACTGCGCGATGAGCCTTGTCGACGTCGCGCTGTGGGACGTAAAAGGCAAAGCGACCGGACAGCCCATCTGGAAGCTGCTCGGCGGCGCGCACAGCAAGGTTCCTGCCTACATTACCTTCGGCTTGCCACGCTACAGCGTCGAGGAGCTGATCGAGGTCGCGCGCATGCTCATCAAGGACGGGCAGACCAGCCTCAAGATGGTGGTCGCGGCGGGCTCGCACGACTACGACGAGATCCTCGGTCAGCCGACCGACGCCAGCATTCTGCAGGACGCAGAGCGCGTGCGCGCCCTGCGTGAGGCGGTCGGCCCCAAAGTCGAGCTGATGATGGACGCCAACAAGGGGGCAACCTTTGCGCAGGCGCTCAGACTCGCGAAGCTGTGCGAGCCCTACAATCTGACCTGGTTCGAGGACCCGGTGCTCCAGGGTGACCCGCGCCTGATGGCGCGCTTGCGGGCGCAGACGACGATTCCGATTGCGGCGGGAAGCACCGCGACCAGCGATCTCATGTACCTGCGCGAGTATCTCGTGCGCGAGGCGGTGGACTACCTGCAGCCCAACGTTCGTGACATCGGCGGCTACACGCAAGGACTGAAGGCGGCGGGCATTGCCCAGGCCTTCAACGTGCCGCTGGCCATGGGCGGGAACTATCCGCACATGAATATGCACCTGCACGGCGGCGTGCCCAATGGCGGGCGTGTCGAGTTCCACTGGCAGGGCTGGAAGTGCGTCGAGGCGCTGTTCGACAATGCCCCCGGGCCGGTCAAGGGGACACTCACCCTGCCGGAGGCGCCAGGACTCGGCTTCACCCCCAAGCCAGGCATTCTGGACCTTGCCGTCGACTGAATTGCTTCAAAGAGGTGATGAATGATGGTGATGGGAACTAGTGATGAAATAATGATGATGAACCCCGTTAAAACGTTCGTACATCACCAGTAATCATCACCACCTTTCATCACCTGTAGTCATCACTCGTTCTGGTCGCCGGTCAAAGGTGACGGTGTTCGAAGGAGGAGACGATGGATTTCGCACTAACAGAGGAGCACCTGCGCTGGCGCGATATTGCGCGAGACTTTACCGAAAAGGTCATCAAGCCCGATGTATTACGCCGTGATCGTCTGCCAACTGCTGCGGAACGTATACCCTGGGACTGGATCCGCACGGCGGACAAGCTCGGCCTGCGCACGCTGGGCGTATCCAAGGAATACGGCGGGGCCGGCGTCGACATACTGACGTTGTGCGTCGTTGGAGAGGAGCTCGCCGCAGGCGACCTCGGCTTTGCGGTCATCATGGATCAGTGCTGGAAAATGGCGCACCTTTTCGCGGCTGCCATGACGCCCGAGCAGCAGCGCCGATTCATTCCGCCGTTCGTGAAGGATCCCGAAGCGACCCTCGCCATTGCCATTACCGAGGCTGGCGCCGGCTCCGACCATCAAGGCTACTACGACGCGCCGGACATCGACTTCCGGACCACCGCGGTGCGCGATGGCGATCATTACGTGATCAACGGCACCAAGCGCTACGTCTCGAATGGCTGCATGGCCAAGCTCTATTTCGTGATCGCTCGTACGGACACATCGAAGCCGCTTCGGGAAGGCGGCAGCGTTTTCGTTGTCCCCTCCGATGCGCCCGGCTTCAGAGTGGGGTTCTTCCATGAGAAAAGCAGCCAGCGGCTGGCGACGAACGGGACGTTTCACTTCGAGAACTGCCGCGTTCCCGTGTCGAACCTTCTGGTTGGGGAAGGTATGGTCGGCCGTCTGCGTGCCGAGTTCATGCCCGGTAGCAAAGCCGAAGCGTCCGCGACCGTGTTGGGGGTTGGGCGCGCGGCCTATGAATACGCTCTAGCCTACGCGAAGGACCGCGTGCAGGGCGGCCGGCCGCTCGCGCAGCAGCAGGCCGTGGCGATGATGCTTGCGCAGATAGCGATGCGCCTCGATGCGGCGCGCACGCAGATCTGGAAGACGGCTTGGCTCGCAGACCGCAAGCGCCCCGAGGCGCGCACGCTGGGGCTCCTGGCAAAAGTCAATGCCTCGGAAACGGCGTTCGAGGCGTGCAAGCTTGCGAGCGAGGTGCTGGGCGGAGCGGCCATCATGTACGAGCACCCTGTCGAGAAGTACCTGCGCGACGCAACAAGTTTCCTGCATTCGGATGGCACCAACCAACTCTGCCTCCTGCGCGCGGCCGCAACGCTGGCCGATGCAGACGCCCCGGCGCAGTTCGGCTTCTAGCCTACATCTCAAAACCAAAAAACATCATTAGACGCAGATAAACGCGGATGAACGCGAACAGAAAACCCGCGTAAATCAAAGCCCTTCTTTCTTATCGGCGTCTATCGGCGTCTATCGGCGTCCATCGGCGGCTCAATGAGCGGTGACGAAGTGACACACGTCGATCTGCGTTTATCTGCGGCTATATACGTTCTTATATGACTTTCGCATCGCGTAACGCCCCGATGCGCGCGGCGTCGTAGCCGAGTTCGCGCAGCAGCACCTCAGTGTGCTCGCCCAGCGCGGGTGCCGGGTGCGCCGGCGCCTCCTCGCCAGCACACTGTACCGGCGAAGCGACCATGCGATACGACCCCTTCACCGGGTGGGGAAGCGTCTGCAGGCGGCCATGTTCCGTCACAAACGGGTTATCCAGAGCCTGCGCGAGATCGTTGATCGGCGCCGCAGGAACGACGCCCGCAAAGTGCGCGAGCCACTCGCAAGTGGTGCGCTCGCTCAACTCGCGGTCGAGCAGCTCGGTCAGAGTATCGCGGTGCTTCAGGCGATCCGGGAACCTGCGAAAGCGCGCGTCCTCGATCCACTCGGGCCGGCCAAGCTTGCCGCACAGCGCCGGCCAGAATTTCTCCTTGTTGCACATCAGGTAAATCCAGCCGTCGCGCGTGCGGTAGAGCTGGCATGGCGTCAATGCCGCGTGCGCCGACCGCGACAGTCGCTCGGTGACAACGCCCTCGTTCAGGTACCAGGTGGCTTGATACGCAGTGTTGAATAGCGCCATGTCGAACAGACTGACATCGATGTCGCGCCCCACGCCGGTCGCACGCGCCGCCGTTAACGCCGCGAGCAGCGCATACGCGAGGCCGAGCCCCGACATGTAATCCACGATCGAGAGCCCGAAGCGCGCCGGCGGCGCGCCGGGCTCGCCGGTCAGCGAAAAGTAGCCGGCCTCCGCCTGCATCAGATAGTCGAACCCCGGCCAGCCGGCGCGAGGGCCGCTGCGTCCGTAGGCAGACAGGTGCGCGCATACGATCCTCGGATTGTGCGACTTGAGGCGCTCATAGGTCAGACCGAGCTTCACTGGCACGTCACCGCGCAGGTTGGAGGCCAGCGCGTCGGCGCTGCGTAACAGGTCATGCAGCACCACCTGCCCCTCGGGGCGGCTCAGATCGAGCGTGAGACTCTTCTTGTTGCGGTTGAAGCTGTGGAAGAACTCACTGTCGCCGGGCGCGAAGAAGTACGGCCCCACCGCGCGCGACATGTCGCCGCCGTCGTTCGGGTTTTCGATCTTGATGACCTCGGCGCCCTGGTCCGCGAGGAACATCGTGCCGAACGGGCCCGCCCCGTACTGCTCGACCGCCAGCACCCGCACGCCATTCAGCGGCAGCATCGCAACCCCTTCGCGCTCACATGAGCCGCAGATATGCAAGGGTATATGCCGATCATATGTAAGAAGTGACGATTAATGGTGATGAGAATTGGTGATAAGAATTGGTGATGAAAACCGATGGTGCGCAATGGCAACGAGTTCTGCACGCGTAGCAGTTCATCACCAGTAATCATCACCATCTTTCATGACCATTATTCATCACCTCTTCCCGCCTAGGCGGGATTCCGCTTGACGAGCTCGCGCGCAATGATGATCCGCTGCAGCTCGTTCGTGCCCTCGCCGATCGCGAGCAGCGGCGCGTCGCGATAGTAGCGCTCGATGTTGAACTCCTTCGAGTAGCCGTAGGCGCCGTGTATGCGCATCGCCTCGAGACTGTTCTCAAGCGCGGCCTCCGTGGCGAAGAGCTTCGCCATGCCGGCCTCGAGGTCGCAGCGCCCGCCCACGTCGTAGGCGCCCGCGGCAGACTCGACCAGCAGGCGCGCGGCCTCCGCCCGGGTCGCCATGTCGGCGAGCTTGATCTGAATCGCCTGGTGCTCGGCGATCGGCTTGCCGAAAGTCTTGCGCACCTGGGCATAGGCAAGCGACTCCTCCAGGCACGCGCGGGCGAGTCCCACCCCGCGCGCGGCGACGTTGATGCGCCCGAGCTCGAGGCCGTTCAGCACCTGCTGCAGGCCGCGACCTTCTTCAATGCCGATCAAGTTGGCGGCCGGCACGCGGCAGTTCTCGAAAAAAAGCTCGGCCGTGTCGATGCCGCGGTAGCCGAGCTTCTCGAGCCTGCGCACCACCTTGAAGCCCGGTCCCTTCTCTATCAGCAGCAGGCTCATGCCCCTGTGCGGCGGCTGCGCCTTGGGATCGGTCTTCACCAGCACGGCAAGGATCTGCCCCTCGGCGCTGTTGGTAATCCAGGTCTTGGCGCCGTTGACGACAAAGTGATCGCCTTCGCGGCGCGCGTGGGTTCGGACGGCCTGCAAATCGGTGCCGCAATCGGGCTCGGTGAGCGCGACGCCACCGCGCAGCTCACCGCTCGCGAACCGCGGCAGGTAGCGGCGCTTCTGCTCTTCCGTCCCGTAGCGCTCTACCGCAGCCGCCATGATGAGATGCGAATTGAACAAACCCGGGACCGACATCCACACCGCTCCCATGCGCTCGACGATCCGCGCGTAGGTCACGGCGGTAAGCCCAAGCCCGCCGTGCTTCGGCGCGATCGTGGCACCGAAGAGCCCGAGCGTCTTCAGCTTCTCGACGATTTCCGTGGGATAAGCGTCGGCAGCCTCGAGCGCATGCACGACCGGGCGCACGTCGCGCTCGAGGAACCGGTCCACGCTCTGCAGAATCAACGCCTCCTGCTCATCGGCCCCAGGCGACACCCTCGCACGCATCACCGACAGCCCAAAAAAGTATTAGCCACTGGAATCTCGGGATCTACTGGTGATGATTGCTGGTGATGTGAAATGGTGATGAGTAACGGTGATGCACAACGGCGCTACGGTTTTCATCACTATTTTCCATCACCATTTCTCATCACCATATTTCATCACCTCTTCTGTGCTACCGGCGTTCAGTGGCAGAAAATGTTTCCTAGTAGCCCGCGACATCATCCACGGCATGGCCGCGCTTGGGCACGAGGATCGAGCGTTCGTAGGTCATGAACACCGTGCCGTCGGCCTTCTTGCCGGTGGTGCGCACGGTCGCGACTCCCTGCGTCGGGCGCGACTTCGATTCGCGCACCGCCAGCACCTCGGACTCGGCGTAGATCGTGTCGCCGGCGTATACCGGCGCCGTGAGCCGGACCTTGTCCCAGCCGAGGTTGGCGACCGCCTTCTGGCTCAAATCGCTCACGCTCATGCCGGCGACCATCGCCAGGGTCAGGCAGCTGTTCACCAGCGGCCGCCCGAACTCGGTCCTTGCGCAATAGGCCGCATCGAAGTGCAGGGGATGGTTGTTCATGGTGAGCAGCGTGAACCAGGTATTGTCGGCTTCCGATATCGTTCGCCCCGGTCGGTGCTCGTACACGTCGCCGACCTTGAAGTCCTCGAGGTAGCGGCCGAAGGACTCGCGGTAGCGGTTTGGGCCGACTTGCTTGCGCTCGACTGTCATGCCAAAGCAGAAACTGGTGATGATTACTGGTGATGATTACTGGTGATGATTACTGGTGATGATTACTGGTGATAATTACTGGTGATGCACTACGGTTTCTGCGGTCTTTATCACCATTTCTCATCACCATTCTCCATCACCATTTCTTATCACCATTATCCGCCGCCGCTTCGGTCGCGCCGGCTGTTCACCGGCCGGCGGCCGCCACCCGCGGCGGCTGCTCGGGCCGCGTGAGGCGCAGCAGCGCGCCGACGTCGTTCACCTGATCGAGCGCGAGCAGTGCATCCGCGAGCTCGTCGCGGCGCCGCGCGGACAAATAAGGCCCGACAAGCCCGTCGAACTTGGCACGCAACTCGGCCGCGGAGAGGAAATTCGCAGGCTCGCCTTTCGGCACCCGCACATAAGTCTCGAACGTGCCGCGCGCTGTCTTGATCCGCACACTCCCGCTCAGTTCGGCCGGGAAATCGGCCTGCGCTTTCGGATCAATCCGGGTCCGCACCTTCTTGCACAACGCAAGCGTGGCGGAATCGCCGAGATGACGCGCGTAATCGTCCCACACGAGGCCGCCGCTTCGCAGCGCCACGGCGGCGCAGAACGCCATGGAGAACTGCCCGTCCACGACCGACTTCGGCGACTGCTTGACCGGCTCCGGGTCACCGGTAATTTTCCAGCCCGGCTCGGGCAGGCCGACTGTGACCGCTTCCACCTCCCCCGCCTGGATGCCGTGCTCGCGGGCTAGCGCGAGTATCCCGTCGAGGGCGGCGTGGCCGTAACGGCAGGAGGGGTAGGGTTTCACCGCGATCTTCAGCGTCTCCCAGCGGTGGCCGAGCCCGTCCACCACCTTCGCCGCATCCGCGGCGGGCGCGTAGGCATGCAGGAAACCCCACTTGCCTTCTATGGCATCGCTTGCGCCCTTGTAGCCTTCCCGCGCCAGCGTCGCCGCGATGAGCCCGCACAACGCTGCATGGCCGACGTGCGAGCGCTTGGTCCAGGCGCCATTGACCAGGAACTGCATCGAGCCCGCCGACATGCTGAGCACGATCCCGAAGGCATTGGCGTAACCCTCCGGGTCGAGCTGGAGCAGTCGCCCGGCAGCGGCGGCCGCGCCGAAGGCGCCACAGGTCGCGGTCGGGTGAAAGCCCCGGTCGTAGTGCGCCGCAGGGTCGAGCGCGAGGCTCAAGCGGATCTGTACCTCGTAGCCGGCGACGATGGCCGCGATCGCAGCTTTCCCGTCGGCTCCGGTCATCTCGGCGGCGGCGAAGGCGGCCGGTACGATTGGCGCGCTCGGATGCAGAGAGCCTGGCGCGTGGGTGTCATCGAAATCGAGCGAATGGGCAAGCGTGCCATTCACCATGGCGGCCCCAGCAGGAGCGTAACCAGTGGCATCCCCGATCACGGTGCAAGCACCGCTTGCCAAGCCGAGCCAGCTGACGGCGGCAACCATCGCCCGCGTGGATTCCGCATCGTGGCGGGCGCACAGCGCGATACCGACGAGGTCGAGCGCGAGCGCCTTCGCGCGCTCGCGCACCTCCGCCGGCAGCGTGTCGTAAGAAGTTCCAGCGACGAAGTGGGCGACCTCGCGCGTGATCGCAGTCATGGCGTGCTCCCCGAATTCACTCTGTGGCTCCCGGACGGGCATGAAGCGAATATCATAAGAGACCGGCCTTTCCCCGGCAACACGCCACCCGCACGGGACAGGCGGTGAAGAGCGCAGCCGATTGAGCAATACGCCCGGCGCGCGCCGCGGCAAGCACAGTAAAATAGCAGGAGCATGGCTCCGGTAACCGACACGCACGAATTCACGTCCAGCTTCGCCCTTGCGAGCGCAATCGTCCTGAAGCTCAGGGAATACACCCGCAAACCGGTAGCCGAGCAGGTCCGGCTAAAGGCGCGGCTCGACGCGCTCGTCGCGGAGGTCATACGACCGCTCCCGGCCGCCGGACGCATCGTCCTCGACGTCCCCGATGGGGCCGCAATCGTGGTGCTCGGGAGCCCGAAGGAAGCGCTCGACATCGCGGAACGCTCGCAATTAGGCGCGGCGGACCTGCCCCTGTGCATCGGCGTCAACCACGGCCCGGTGACGCCCGTAGCCGACGATTTTCGGGGTCAGGGGCTTGCCGGCGACGGGCTTGTGACTGCTATGACCCTGTCGCAGGCCGCCGAGCCAGGACGTCTACTCGCGTCGCGACCGTTCCACGAAGCCCTGGAAGCGATTGCCCCGGGCCGCGCAGACGAACTCAAGCATGCCGGCGTGTTTACCGATGCCGGATTGCGAACTCATGAGTTCTACGCGCTCGACCTCCGCGCAGCCCGGGCGCACCAGCGGCGGCGGATCGCGTTGGGGGTGTTCACGGTCATCGGCATTCTGGCGGCGGGTTTTGGCGCGCGCGCGATGCGCTCCGTTGCCGTGTCAGCGCCTGCGCCGAGAGCGATCGCACCCGCCCCACTACCAGCACCAGAGCCGCCACCGCCGCCCCTTGCGCCAGCCATCATTGAATTTGCGATCAAGCCCAAGGGTGATGTCTACATCGACGGCGTTCGGAAGGGAACGACCCCGCCGCTGGCGCGGCTGGAAGTGAGTCCGGGATCCCACCGCATCAAGGTCGTGCACGGGAAATTCGCGCCGGTCTATCTGCAGGTGAATCTCGAGTCGTCTGAAGTCGTGATCGTCAAGCACGCTTTCGTGCGAAAGCGCAGGCCCGGCACGGCCCGCCGCCTGATGAACGACCTGCGGCGCCAACTCGGTTTCTAAGCATGGCGGGTAATACTCTCTCGCAGTTGGGCCGCTACCGCATTCTCGGGGAGCTGGGGCATGGCGCGATGGGCATGGTCTACAAGGCAGAGGATCCCCTGCTCGGGCGCATCGTTGCAATCAAGACCATTACTCTCGTCACGGACGCAGCCGAGCGCATCGAGTATGAAGCACGATTTTTCCAGGAAGCGAGGGCGGCAGGCGGGCTGAATCACCCCAACCTGATCACGATCCACGACATCGGCCGCGAGGGCGACATCGCGTACATGGCGATGGAACTGCTCGAAGGCGTTGAGCTACGCGAGGTGATGGCGCGTAGTCCGGTTCCGCTGCCGCTCGCGCTCGATATCGCCGTCCAGGCGGCCGAAGGGCTGGCGTTTGCGCACGAGCGTGGCGTGGTCCACCGCGATATCAAGCCGGGCAATATCATGATCGTGCGCGGCCGCCACGCGAAAATCATGGATTTCGGGATCGCAAGAATGCGCGCCTCCGATGTCAAGACACAGACCGGAGCGATCCTGGGCTCACCAAAATACATGTCCCCGGAGCAGGTGGCGGGAAAGCGCGTCGACCGCCGCGCTGACATCTTCTCGCTCGGCGTCGTGCTCTACGAGCTGGCGGCGGGGACGCCGCCTTTCGCCGCGCCCAACATGGCCCAGCTCATGCAGCAGATCGCGGTCGCGACGCCGCGTCCGCCCAGCGCGGTGAATCCTTCCCTCCCTGCGATGCTCGATCTCATCGTCGCGAGGGCGCTGGAGAAGGAGCCCGACGCGCGTTACCAGAGCGCCGCCGAAATGGCGGCCGACCTGCGCACGTGCCTCGCGGAACTGCCGGAGCTGCAGGACATACCACCGATGGCGAGCGAGTCTGCCGGCCAGCTGGACTTCGAGATCGATGCCACGATTGGCGTTCCCGAAGAAGCGGAGCGAACCATCCCGCGGGATCCAGCTGCGGCTCTGACCGCGATGAACGTCGCGGCGGGGTTCTCGACCGTTACCGGCCTCCATCTTGCGCTGTCGCGACGGTTCGATTCCGCGGAAGGCCTGCGGCAGCTCACCGCATTGGCAGCGGAAGGGCATTCGCCCAACCAAACCGCTGGCCGTCCCACTTCTTTAGCCCGATTGTGGCGCGACCCCGATCGCAACGCGTTCCTCGCCGCGACGCTAACCGCTGCCGTGGGCGCTTTCATCATCGCTTTTCTGTAGTATGTCCCGAAATCGAGGGACGCCCGGGAGAAGCTTGGAAAAATGACAGACAACACGCTGATCGAGATCAAGGGCCTGAGGCTCGCCTACGGGGAAAATCAAGTCCTGAACGGCATCGACCTGAGCGTGCCGCGCGGCAAGCTGGTCGCAATCCTGGGTGCCAGCGGTTGCGGCAAAACGACGTTGCTGCGCATGATCGGTGGCCAGATGCGTCCCGACGCAGGCCACGTGAAGGTGGAAGGCCAGACGATTCACGAGCTGGACGACGATGCGCTCTACCGGCTGCGTCGCAAAATGGGAATGATGTTCCAGAAGAGCGGTCTGTTCACCGACCTCTCCACGTTCGAGAATGTCGCTTTCCCGATGCGCGAGCTGACGGACCTGCCCGAGCCGGTCATACGCGACCTGGTGCTGATGAAGCTCCACGCGGTCGGGCTGCGCAGCGCCAATGACCTGATGCCGAGCGAGCTCTCCGGTGGCATGATGCGCCGCGTCGCGCTCGCCCGCGCGATCGCCCTTGACCCGATGCTCATCATGTACGACGAGCCGTTTGCCGGGCTCGACCCGATCTCGCTTAATGTGATCGCGAACCTCATTCGGCGGCTGAACGACGCACTCGGCACCACATCGATCGTCGTGACCTATGACGTCGCCGAATCGCTGAAGATCGTTGACTACGCTTACTTCATCTCGGATGGCGTTGTGATCTGGGGCGGCAGTGTCGAGGAGGTGAAGGCATCCCAGGATCCGTTCGTGCGCCAGTTCGTGGACTCACTGCCCGATGGCCCCGTGGCGTTCCACTACCCGAGCAAAACCTACGGGGCCGACCTCCGGCTCAGCGCTTGACGTCGCTCGAAGGAGCACCAACATGGGTTTCGAGGTCGGCGGGCTATTTGCACTGCTGATTCTGATTGCGGATATCGGGGCCATCGTCCAGATCGCGCAGAGTAAGGCGGCGCCCGGTAACAAGGCACTCTGGATCGTGCTGGTGCTGGTGCTGCCCATTCTCGGCCTCGTCATCTGGTTCATGCTTGGCCCGCGCGCGGTAAAGATCTGACGGCGGCAGGCCGTTCACGGGTGTCTTAGGAAGATCTCATAGAGCATGATGATGATCTCGGCCACGATCAGCAGCACGATATAGAGCTCGAGTCGTAGCGAGCGGCGGGTCTGCTCGAGCTGGGTCAGCGTCTGCGCCGTGCGACCGATCAGGTCGAGCTTGCTGCCCAGTGCCTCGTGGCGCTCCTTGATCTCAAACTCGTCCTCGAGCCGGATGAAAAGTCCCTCTAGCTCGGGGCGGGTCCACAAGAGCTCCGGTTTCTCACCCACGGCCACACGGCCGACCATCAGGTGCTCAGAGATTAGCATCGCCCCGATGTGCCGCACGAGCTCCTTCGCCTTGCCGGTGACGCGGCCGCTGCGCTGCAACTCGAGCGCCAGCGGCTCAATCCGGTCGAAGCTGCCGGCAATCTTTGCCTCATAAAATGCCAGGATCACGCTCTTCGATAGCACGTCGGCGACGATTTGCAGCCGATTGACGTCGTCGTTGAAGAGGTGGATGCGATCGCCTTGCATGCCCTCCGTCGTCCGCGGGTCGATGCGAATCTCGGTTTCCTCGGTTTCGGGCGGCGGAAACCGGCTGCCCACGAGGGGGGCGATCTGCTCAAGGAACACGGTCTCCTCGGGCTCGGTAACATCGAAGAAAACGACCACCCCGTAGCGAAAGAGCACCGCCGCACCGCCCCCTGGCACCCCCACGGTCAGGGGATATGACGCCAGCGGCTCCCCGCCTTTCCATGAGCGGATATCGATGCGGTCGCCCACCAGCACCGCTCTGGCCTTGAAATCGGGCCGGTCAGTCATGGCGAGAAGTCATGTGAATCGGCGGCTTGAGCGATGCTGGCTCTAGCAGCCTGTCGGACTTAACAGTCCGTACAGGCTGCTATAAGCAAAACCGGCCGACAATTTCAATGAAAACCCAGCCGCAGCGGCGGAACGTGAAAGGAGGCGAGGGTGAATTCGCATATCTGTCATCCTTTCTTGCACATTTCCTAGTGCCGGTTTTACATTAGGAGTTTGTCGGGACTAAGTCCGAAAAACTCCTAGGGGGTTACCGAGCGAGATCCCGAGTATTCTCTGGGCACTCGTCGAGTTGGCCGCCAGTTCCACCAGCCCGAGGCTATTCTCGTACCAGAACAGCTGCCGCTGCGGGACCTCCGAATAGGTCCGGGCGTACGGAATCTGGCGCCCGTTCACGAGCAGGATGCGGTCGCGGGCAAGTGCGCTCGCGCGTAGCCCCGTTACGACGTTGCCAAAATGGTCCACGTAAATCACCTCGCCCAGATCATCTGCCCCGAAGATTACGGTCAGTCGGGCCGTTCGCAGTCTTGCACTCTTGCGATCGCCACGCGCGAGCAGGCCGGCGACAGGCGCGAACAGATCGCGGCCGTGAAACGAGCTGGACAGTTCCTCCGGCCGCCACCCGATGGTGTAGGCCTCGTGCTTCCTCGCACGGGCGGCAGCGACAGATAGCAGTCCGTTGTCCGGGCCAACGAGCCAACGCCCGCTGGCGCGGACAGCGACCGCCTCGCGTGCGCTCCCAACGCCAGGGTCCACGACTGCCAGCACGACCGCGCCTGATGGGACGCGGGCCAGAAGCGCCGCCAGCAGATGCGCGCCTGCCTTGATGTTGAAGGATGGCGCGTCCTGCAGGAGATCGACCACGGATTGCCGCGGGGCATACTCCAGCAGCGCCGCCTTGACCTGGCCGACATAAATGTCAGCGCTGCCGAAATCCGTGAAAAGAAAGATGGCCATGAGTCAGGCCAACCCTTCACCGCCCACAAAATTCGGCGCGTCCACATTTGCAATGTATTGGCGATAGATCTCGCCACTGCGCGCAAGCACGCGTTCCCTGCCCAGAATGCCGCTTGCACGTACGGCTTCCTCGAATACAGCAAGCGTCAGCATCTCCAGCGCGCGCGTCGCAACCGGCGCGTAACTCAGGTGCCATATCTCCGGATGTACGCCGCCCCGGAAAGTCCGGTAGGGCCGATAGAATCCGAAACGGTTCATGTTCCCGTCCAGCCAGCGGTGCAGCCGCTCGAACACGCCGCCCGGCTGCGCCTCTTCCGGCAGGAGGCGCACACGATAGCCGGGCGGGAGCGCAGCGCGATCGATCACGTCGATCTCGGTGCCCCAGTGATGACGGCTGCCGCCCGGTACCGCGCTCCAGCAGACGATGGCATCGACCAACTCGTCAGTGCTGAGCCCCCCGTGTTCCCTCGCATTTCCGTGCGCGTCGTAGAGCGGACGCTCGCCCAGGTACTTCTGGTCCCAGATGCGTTGCTGGGCCGCGAAGTCCCGAAACGAGCTGACGATCCGGATTTCGACGCCGTCGCCCGCCGCCGCTTCCTTCATCGCGAGGAACGGCTCCAGCGCCTCGTGCTGCAACGCCCCTTCGAGGTCGTCGCGCTGCACCACGTGTGTGCGTGCGCGACCGGTCAGCTCGAGCTCGTTCAGCATCGGGAAATTGTACGCCCTGGCGCCGCCGATCAGCCACCGGCAATCGGCGGCTATGAAAGACGGTGATTCATGATAGGCGAATCGTGAAAGCCTTAAATGCTGTTCGATTTACGATTTACGATTCGCGATTCACGATGCTGCGCCATTCGCGCCTCATTAAAAGAAAAAGCCGGCCCGCGGCCGGCTCCTAAAACCAATTTCCCGCCTTTCTATGCCGCCCTTGCAGCGTCTTCTTCTTTCTTAGCCCCTCTCCCTCTGCGAGCCCCCTCCTTGTTCGTTGCGGCCTTCGCACCCGCGTCCCCGGCCTGCTCGACACCCGGCTCGGGACGGTCCATCAGCTCGACCATGGCCATCGGCGCATTGTCGCCCTTCCTGAAGCCGGCCTTGAGAATGCGAAGATAGCCCCCGTTGCGCGTCGCGTAACGTGGCCCAAGCTCGCCGAACACCTTTACCACCATGTCGCGGTCGCGCAAGCGGTCGAACGCGAGGCGGCGATTGGCGAGTGAGGGCTTTTTGCCGAGCGTGATGATGGGCTCGACGACGCGCCGCAGCTCTTTGGCCTTCGGCAGCGTGGTCTTGATCAACTCGTGCCGCAGCAGAGAATTCGCCATGTTGCGCAACATGGCGAGGCGGTGGCTGCTGGTGCGATTGAGCTTTCTTAAACCGTGACGGTGACGCATGATTCGTTCCTCATCAGGGAATGAAGGCGGAGGGCGAGGGGCGGAGGGAACTCCAGATCGTGCCCGGTGTCATCCCTCACCCCTCATCTCTATACTTTCTCCAGCCCGACGGGGGGCCAGTTCTCGAGTTTCATTCCCAGGGTAAGTCCGCGCGACGCGAGGATTTCCTTTATCTCGTTCAACGACTTGCGCCCGAGGTTCGGCGTCTTGAGGAGCTCTGTCTCGGTACGTTGGATGAGATCGCCGATGTAATAGATGTTTTCCGCTTTGAGGCAGTTCGCGGAGCGCACCGTCAGCTCAAGGTCGTCCACCGGACGCAGCAGGAGCGGATCGATCTGGGTCTGCTTCTTCTCTTCGATCTGCGCCGGCATGCCCTTCAGCTCGGCGAACACTGCGAGCTGCTCGACGAGAATGCGCGCGGCATAGCGCACTGCCTCTTCCGGGTCGATCGCGCCATTCGTCTCGACGTCCACGACGAGCTTGTCAAGGTCAGTGCGCTGCTCGACGCGCGCTGCCTCCACGGCGTAGCTTACGCGCCGCACCGGGCTGAACGAGGCATCGAGCAGGATGCTGCCCACGCTGCGCCCCTCATCGCCGATGCTCTTGCGCGTCGTCGCCGCGATGTAGCCGCGGCCCTGCTCGACCTTGATTTGCATGTCAAGCTTGCCGCCAGCCGCAAGATGCGCGATCACGTGATCTGGATTGACGATCTCGACATCGTGCGTCGGCTCGATATCACCGGCTGTGACCGCACCCTCACCCGATTTCTTGAGCGAGAGCAACGCCTCCTCGCGGTTGTGTAGCCTCAGCACGATGCCCTTGAGATTGAGGAGGATGTCGACGACGTCCTCCTGCACGCCGTCGAGGGTCGAATACTCGTGCAGCACCCCGGTGATCTTGACCTCCGTTGCCGCATAGCCCGGCATCGATGAGAGCAGCGTGCGGCGGAGCGCATTGCCCAGCGTATGGCCGTACCCGCGCTCGAACGGCTCCATGGTGAACTTGGCGTGATACGGCGAGATGTTCTGTACGTCGATGATGCGGGGCTTCAGAAAAGCGGTGCTTGGCATGGCTCGGATACCTTTGCGGTTTACTTCGAGTAAAGCTCGACAATGAGCGACTCGTTGATCGTGGAGGAAAGCTCGCTGCGCTGCGGACGCGCCTTGAATGTGCCCTTGAGTGCCTTCGGGTCCACCTCCAGCCACTCCGGAAAACCACGGCCTTCGGCGGCTTCCGCGGCAGCCTTGATCCGCAGCTGCTGCTTGGCGCTTTCCGCGATCTCGATGACGTCCCCGGGACGGCAAATGAATGAGGGTGTGTTCACCCGCCTGCCGTTCACCCGAACGCCGTTATGGCGCACGATCTGCCGCGCCTCGGTGCGCGACGCGCCGAAGCCCATGCGATAAGCCACGCTGTCGAGCCGGCTCTCCAGCAACCGGAGCAACTCCTCGCCCGTCACGCTCTTGCCGCGGTCGGCCTTGAGATAAATCTTGCGAAACTGGCGCTCGAGCAGCCCGTACGTGCGGCGCACCTTCTGCTTCTCGCGCAGCTGCACCCCATAGCCCGAGAGCCGGGTGTGCCTCTGCCCATGCTGCCCCGGCGGATAGTTGCGGCGCTCGATGGCACACTTATCGGTAAAACACTTCTCGCCCTTGAGGAAAAGCTTCTCCCCCTCGCGGCGGCACTGTCGGCACTTCGGGTCGAGATTTCTGGCCACGTTTGAGTCCCCCTAGCAGCCTGTCAGACTGAAAAGTTCGAACAGGCTCCTTATAGCAAAACCGGCGGAGCGTTCTGAATGATGCCCATCCGAAGCCCTCAAATACGAAGAATTGTGATTGCGAATTCGCATAGTCCCGAGCCCTTTTTCCATTTTCCCGCTTCCGGTTTTGCCTTAGGAGTTTGTCGGCACCGGGGGGCGACAAACTCCTCTTAGACGCGCCGCTTCTTGGGCGGACGGCAGCCGTTGTGCGGCACCGGCGTCACGTCGGCAATCTGAGTAATCTTGAAACCCACGGCGTTGAGCGCGCGCACCGCGGACTCGCGTCCCGGGCCGGGGCCCTTGATGCGCACCTCGAGATTTTTCACCCCGCAGTCCTGCGCGAGCCTGCCCGCGCGATCGGCAGTGACCTGGGCAGCGAAAGGGGTGCTCTTACGCGAACCCTTGAAGCCATTGCTGCCGCAAGTCCCCCACGCCAGGGTGTTACCCTGGCGATCGGTAATAGTCACGATGGTGTTGTTGAAGGATGCGTGAATGTGAGCGACGCCTTCGGCCACGTTCTTCTTGACCTTCTTGCGCACCCTGGTGCTGGCTTTTCCCATATCGACTTGTCCTTAGGCCGTTACCGCCTTGATGATCTTGATCGCCGCCTTACGCGGGCCCTTGCGCGTGCGCGCATTGGTGCGCGTGCGCTGGCCGCGTACCGGGAGTCCGGCGCGGTGGCGCTTGCCGCGCCAGGTGCCGAGATCGACCAGGCGCTTGATGTTCATGGAGACCTCGCGCCGCAGATCGCCCTCGACGGCGAGCTTGCCGACCTGCTCGCGCAGCTTGTCCACCTCGGTATCGGACAAGTCCTTGATCTTGGCCGCGCGGTTGACCCCCGCAGCTTCGCAAATCATGCGTGCGCGGGAGCGGCCAATGCCGAAGATCGATGTAAGTGCAATCTCGGCATGCTGCTGATTCGGTATGTTGACTCCGCTGATCCGGGCCATGTGTAACCTCAAGATGAAAAGTTGGCAATTCTAGCGCGTAACTCTCTAATTTTCAAATAAAAATGGGCCGTTCCGCCGAACGAACTCAGCCCTGCCGCTGCTTGTGGCGCGGGTCCTTGCAGATCACCCGAATGACCCGCTTGCGCCGGACGATCTTGCAGTTCCGGCACAGCCTTTTTACTGATGCATGCACTTTCATATTCGATTCCTCAAGACTCCGGAAATAGGGAATAGGAAATGGGGAATGGTGAAAGGCGCAACCGCTCTTCGCATTCTCGATTTCCCATTTCCAATTTCCAATTCACCGTTCTACCTGGCACGGAACACAATCCGCGCGCGCGACAAATCGTAGGGCGTCAGTTCGACCGTGACCTTGTCGCCCGGCAGGATGCGGATATAGTGCATGCGCATCTTGCCCGAAATGTGTCCAAGCACCACATGGCCGTTCTCGAGCTTCACCCGAAAGGTTGCATTGGGCAACGTTTCCACGATTTCGCCCTGCATCTGGATGGTCTCTTCCTTGGCCATCAGCGCGTTGGCAACACCCCGCCCCTGAAATTGGCCTTCTTGAGCAGGCTCTCGTACTGGTGTGACATCACGTAGGCCTGAACCTGCGCCATGAAGTCCATCGTCACGACCACGATGATAAGCAGCGACGTTCCGCCGAAATAAAACGGGACGTTGCGCCATACAATCAGGAATTCCGGAAGCAGGCAGACCAGCGTGACATAGATGGCTCCCGCCAGCGTGAGCCGCATCAAGATGCGCTCGATGTAGCGCGCGGTCTGTTCGCCTGGCCGGATGCCCGGCACGAAGGCACCGCTCTTCTTCAGGTTATCGGCCGTCTCCTTGGGATTGAAAACGAGCGCGGTATAGAAGAAGCAGAAGAAGATGATGGCCGAGGCGTAGAGCAGCGTGTAAATCGGCTGTCCGGGCGCCATCGTCCCTGCGATGTTGCGCAGCCAAGTGAGGCCCTCGCCCTCGCCGAACCATCCGACCATCGTCGCCGGGAACAATATGATGCTCGAGGCGAAAATCGGCGGGATCACCCCTGCCATGTTGAGCTTGAGCGGCAGGTGAGAGCTCTGCCCGCCGTACACCTTGCGGCCCACCTGGCGTTTTGCGTAATTCACCAGTATGCGCCGCTGGCCGCGTTCGACGAAGACCACGAAGGCGGTCACCCCGCATACGAGCGCAAAGATGACCAGCGCAGACAGGATCGAGAAAGCGCCAGTGCGAACCAGCTCCAGCGTGCCGCCCACCGCCTGCGGCAGCCCCGCGGCGATGCCCGCGAAGATGATCAGCGAAATGCCGTTGCCGATCCCGCGCTCCGTGATCTGCTCGCCGAGCCACATCAGAAATATGGTGCCGGTGGTGAGCGTCACCATCGCCGTCAGCCGGAACATGAGGCCGGGCTCTATCACGAGACCGGCCTGAGACTCCATTGCGATTGAAATGCCTGCGCTCTGGAACAACGCCAGTCCCGCAGTCCCGTAACGCGTATATTGGGTGATCTTGCGCCGGCCGGCCTCGCCTTCCTTCTTCAAGGCCTCGAGCGTTGGCGAGACCACGCTCATCAACTGCATGATGATCGAGGCCGATATGTAAGGCATGATTCCGAGGGCGAAAATCGAGAAGCGCGAAAGCGCACCGCCCGAGAACATGTTGAACATGTCGAGAATGCCGCCACGCTGGGAGTTGAAAAGCTCCGCGAGCTGGTCGGGATTGATTCCCGGCACCGGAATATAGGTCCCGATGCGGAAGACAATGAGCGCGCCGAGCAGGAACAGCAGGCGACGCTTCAGGTCGCCCAATTTTCCTCCGCCCAGCAGTGATTCACCGGTCGCCAAGCTCAGTTCCCTTTCGTCTCGCCCGTCGCCTCACCGGCTTCCGGCTTCTGCGCGGCTGCGGGCGCCTTGCCCTTGGCCGGCTTTTCCCGCGGGGCCGGCGCCTCGATGCTGCCCCCGGCCGCTTCGATCGCCGCCCGCGCGCCCTTGGACGCGAGCAAGCCCTTCAGCGCCACCTTGCGCTTGAGCTCTCCCGCCAGGATCACCTTGGCGCGCAGCGCGCGCTGCGGCACGACGCCCGCTTCCTTGAGCGCCGCGAGGTCGATGACCTCGATGGACATTTTCTGCAGCTCGGAGAGCCGGACTTCCGCGGTGTCATCGCGACGCGGCGATACGAACCCGCGCTTCGGCAGCCGGCGTTGCAGCGGCATCTGACCGCCCTCGAAGCCGACCTTGTGGTAACCACCCGCGCGCGATTTCTGGCCCTTGTGTCCGCGGCCGGCCGTCTTGCCATGGCTGCCAGTACCCCGGCCTACCCGCTTCCGGGCGTGCTTGGCACCGCGCGCCGGTTTGATCTCGTTCAGCCGCATGTCAGCCCTCGCACTTGACCAGGTAAGCCACCCTGGTGATCATTCCGCGGATCGCGGGCGTGTCAGCCACTTCCACGGTCTGGTTCAAACGCCTGAGCCCCAGCCCGCGCACACAGGCACGATGCGCCTGCTTGGAAGCGATCGGGCTGTGCACCAGGGTCACTCTGAGCGTTTTTTGTTGTGCGCTGGCCATGGTCACCCCGTGATCTCCTCGACCGACTTGCCGCGCTTCGCCGCGATCTCCGACGGCGTGTTCGTGTGGCTCAGACCATTGATCGTCGCCCGCACCACGTTGTACGGATTAGTCGAGCCGAGGATCTTGGCCAGTACGTTGTGCACGCCCATGACCTCGAACACCGCGCGCATCGGTCCGCCGGCAATGATGCCCGTCCCCTCGGACGCGGGCTGCATATAGACGCGCGCGGCGCCGTGGCGGCCGATCACCGCGTGCTGCAGCGTTCCGTTCCTGAGATTCACCTTGACCAGCTTGCGACGCGCCTCTTCCATCGCCTTTTGCACGGCCACCGGCACCTCACGTGCCTTGCCCTTGCCCATGCCGATGCCGCCGTCGCCGTCGCCCACCACGGCGAGTGCGGCAAAACCCAGAACGCGGCCGCCCTTCACGACCTTGGTGACCCGGTTGATCGCAACCATCTTCTCGCGCAACCCGTCGCCGCGGTCCTCGCCGGACTGCATCTTCGATGCTTGTAGCTTTGCCATAGATTCGCCCTGTCAGAACTTGAGACCCGACTCGCGAGCGGCCTCGGCGAGCGCTTTCACGCGCCCGTGATACCTGTACCCGGACCGATCGAACGCAACCGCCTGGATGCCCAGGCTTTTTGCCTTCTCTGCGATGCGCCTGCCGACCTCGGCCGCCGCCTTCACGTTGCTGCCCAACTTGACCGATTGGCGCACCTCGTTTTCAACCGTGGAGGCCGCCGCCAGCACCTTGTTACCGCCCGCATCGATCACCTGCGCATAGATGTGGCTGTTCGAGCGGTGGACCGTAAGGCGCACCGCCTTCAATTCCCCAATCTTGGCGCGGGTCTGGCGTGCCCTGCGCAATCGTTGCTGTTTCCTGTCAAACATATGCGCCCCCGCTTACTTCTTCTTCGTCTCTTTGCGCACGATCTGCTCGCCTGCGTAACGCACGCCCTTGCCCTTGTAGGGCTCGGGACGGCGATAGGCGCGAACCTCGGCGGCCACCTGGCCGACGACTTGCCGGTCCATGCCCTTTAACACGATCTCCGTCTGAGTCGGTGTCTCGACCTTCACGCCCTTCGGCATCGGGTGCACGACCGGGTGCGAGAAGCCAAGCGTCAGGTTCAGCTTGTCTCCCTGCGCCTGCGCACGATAGCCCACGCCGACCAGCGTCAACCGCCGCTCGAAGCCCTTGGTAACTCCGGTCACCATGTTGGCGACGAGCGCGCGCGTCGTGCCGGACATCGCATTGGCTTGCCGTGAATTTCCCGCGGGCTTGAACAGTAGTGTCTTGTCCTGCTTCTCGATCTCGACCACCGGCGTGAGGCGCTGCGTAAGCGTGCCCAGCGGCCCTTTCACCGAGATCTCTCCCGAGGCCATTGTCACTTCAACTTTCTCCGGCAGCTCGATCGGCGCTTTTCCGACTCTCGACATGGCGCGTCTCCGTTAAGCGACGATGCAAAGCACTTCGCCGCCGACGCCCAGTCCGCGCGCCTTGCGATCGGTCATCACACCCCGGGACGTGGAGACGATCGCCACGCCCAAGCCGTTCATTACCTTCGGCAGGTCGTCCCTGGGGCGATAGATCCTCAGCCCCGGGCGGCTTACGCGCTCGATCTTCTCGATCACCGGCCTGCCAGCGTAATACTTGAGGCTGACCTCGAGCGTTGCATGACCTTCGGCATCCCGTACCGCAAAGCCGTCGATGTAGCCCTCGTCCTTGAGCACCTGGGCGATCGCGGATTTGAGCTTGCTCGCCGGCATTGCCACCAACTGTTTCTCCGACCGCTGCGCGTTACGGATACGCGTCAGCATATCGGCGATCGGGTCCATCATCGTCATAAGTTTGCCGTTCCTAGTTCAACGTTCAATGTTCAAGGTTCCAGGTTCCAGGTTCCAGGTTTCAACTTTGAACATTGAACCCGGAACCTTGAACCCGTGTTTCACCAGCTCGCCTTGATGACGCCCGGAATCTCGCCGCGCAGAGCGAGGTCGCGGAGCTTGCCGCGCCCAAGACCGAACTTGCGGTACACGCCGCGCCCCCGACCGGTCAGCGCACAGCGGTTCCGAAGCCTCACCGGAGAGGCGTCGCGCGGCAACTGCTGCAGCTTCATGCGTGCCGCGTAGCGGTCCTCCGGCTGCAGTTTCGGGTCGCTCGCGAGTTCGAGCAGCGCCTTGCGTTTGGCGGCGTATTTTTTTACGGCCTGGCGACGCTTGAGATCCCGGTTTACAACGGATGTCTTTGCCATAATCGTTCCTCAGTTTCTGAACGGGAAGCGGAATGCGCGCAACAGCGCCTTCGCCTCGTTGTCGGTGTTTGCAGTGGTCGCAATCGTGATGTTCATGCCCCGTATCGCGTCGATCTTGTCGTACTCGATCTCGGGGAAGATGATCTGCTCCTTGACGCCCATGTTGTAGTTGCCCTGGCCGTCGAACGCCCGGGCGGAAATGCCGCGGAAGTCACGGATGCGCGGAATCGCGATACTCACCAGGCGATCGAGGAACTCGTACATGCGCCGGCCGCGCAGCGTCACTTTGCAGCCGATCGGATAGCCGGCGCGGATCTTGTATTGCGCGACCGACTTGCGCGCCATGGTCATGAGCGGCCGCTGCCCGGCGATCTTGGCCATGTCCGAGACCGCGTTGTCCAAGATCTTCTTGTCGGCAACGGCCTCGCCTACACCCATGTTGAGCACGATCTTGTCGATTCTCGGCACCTGCATCGAGGTCTTGTAGCCGAACTCGTCCATTAGCTGCTTGACCACCGCCTCGCGGTATTGGATTTGCAGTCGCGGAACCGGCGCCGGGCGCGCTGGCCTGGCTACCTTGGGCTCCTTGGCTTCCCGCGGCGCTTCACGGGCGTCCTGCTTGCCTTTCGGCGCGGCCTGCTTGGACTCCTTCGGGGCGCGAGCCTGCTTCTGGGACTTCGCTCCCTTTTCCTGCTTCACGTCTTTTCCCGTCTTGGCTGCGCTCATGCGTCAATCACTTCGCCGTTGGACTTGAAATAACGAACGCGGCGGCCATCGTCGAGAACGCGAACGCCGACGCGGTCGGCCTTCTTGGTGCCCGTGTTGTAAAGCGCCACATTCGAAACGTGCAGCGGCATCTCCTTGTCGATGATGCCGCCGGTGATGCCCTTCATCGGATTGGGGCGCTGATGCTTCTTGACCCGGTTCGCGCCTTCCACCAGCACGTGCTCGGTATCAACGATCCGGAGCACGGTACCGCGCTTGCCGCGGTCCCGCCCAGCCGTCACGATCACGTCATCGCCCTTACGAATTTTTTTCATGTTCCGTCCACGGATTCCTGTTACCACCAGGGCATGGAGGCGCTGGGGAAATCGATCTGTTGATCTCTCTCTGTGCCCCCGTGGTTCATCATGGGTTTCACGCTACAGCACTTCCGGAGCGAGCGAGACGATCTTCATAAAGCGCACGGTCCTCAGTTCCCGCGTCACCGGCCCAAAAATACGGGTGCCGATCGGTTCGAGCTTGGGCGTGAGCAGCACCGCCGCGTTCGAGTCGAACTTGATGAGCGATCCGTCGCCGCGGCGCACACCCTTGGCAGTGCGCACCACCACCGCGTCGTAGACCTCGCCCTTCTTCACCCGGCCCCGCGGCGCGGCATCTTTGACGCTCACCTTGATGACGTCGCCAATACCGGCGTAACGCCGCTTCGAGCCACCCAACACCTTGATGCACATGACCGAACGGGCGCCAGTATTGTCCGCCACGTCCAAAATGGACTGCATTTGAATCATGTTCCGCTCTCGCTTTGATCCTTTTCTCCAACTTCGCTGCTTTCGCAGCCAGTATTGGAGCCCGTCCGGGTCGGTCGCCCCGCCGCGCAGGCGGCAGGCGAATGTTTACAGCGTGTTATTCGAGCCCCACCTCGCGGCAGGGCCGGGAAAGGTTGCGAATTATACGGCTACCCCGCTGAATCCGCAACGTAAATTCAAACAATTCGCGCTTTCTCCAGCAGCCGGATCACGCGCCAGGCCTTGGTCTTCGACAGCGGCCGGCACTCCTCGATCAGCACCAGGTCGCCTTGCTTGCATTCGCCGGCCTCGTCATGAGCGTGATACTTGTTTGAGCGGGTCATGAACTTGCCATAGAGGGGGTGCTTCACCCGCCGCGCCACGAGCACCGTCACTGTCTTCTTCATCCGGTCGCTGACGACACGCCCCGACACCTGCCGCTTGTTCGCTTCGCTCATGCCTTGACCTGTCCTTTTGCCTTTTGCGCCATGACGGTGCGCACGCGCGCGATGTCGCGCCGCACCTTGGCAATCTGGCTCGTATTGGTGAGTTGCTGGGTCGCCTTCTGCATGCGCATGCTGAACTGCGCCTTGAGCAGCGAGTGGAGCTCTTCACGCAGCTGCTCGGCCGACCGCTCCCTAAGCTCCGTTACCTTCATTGCCTACCCTCCAGCCAACCGCGACACGAATACCGTCCGCAGCGGCAGCTTCGAAGCGGCGAGACGGAAAGCTTCTCGCGCTTCCGTTTCCTGCACCCCGTCCATCTCGTAGATTACGGCGCCTGGCTTGATCTCGGACACCCAGTACTCGGGGTTACCCTTGCCTTTGCCCATGCGGACCTCAGCAGGCTTCGTCGAAATCGGCTTGTCCGGAAAGATGCGGATCCAGATCCGCCCGCCCCGCTTGATGTGGCGGGACATGGCCCGGCGCGCCGCTTCGATCTGGCGCGCCGTCAGCCGACCGCGGGTCGTCGCCTTCAGGCCAAACTCGCCAAAAGAGACCTTGTTACCGCGCGTGGCAATCCCGCGGTTGCGGCCTTTGTGTTCCTTGCGGTACTTACGCCTTGCGGGTTGCAGCATTCTTCGCTCCTGCCTTCCTCACCGGCGCGCGGCGCGGCTTCTTTGGCTTGTCCTTCGACTCCAACGCGGGCGCGGGTTTCTCCGCCGACGGGGCCGGCAAGCCGGCAGCGGCAGCTGCGGCAGCGGCGATCGGCTGATCGCTCTTTTTCATCACCTCGCCTTTGAACACCCACACCTTGATGCCGATCACACCATATGTGGTCTTCGCCTCGGATACCCCGTACTCGATGTCGGCGCGCAGCGTATGCAATGGTACCCGCCCTTCGCGATACCATTCGTAGCGCGCAATCTCGACCCCGTTCAGCCGGCCCGAGCTGGCGATCTTGATGCCCTGCGCGCCAAGCCGCATCGCATTGGTGATGGCCCGCTTCATCGCCCGGCGAAACATGATCCGCTTCTGCAACTGCTGCGCGATGGAGTCCGCGATCAGCTGTGCGTCCACTTCGGGCTTGCGCACTTCCTCGATGTTAACGTGCACCGGCACGCCAAGCATGCGCTGCAACTCGACCTTGAGCGACTCGATGTCCTCGCCCTTTTTCCCGATAACGACGCCGGGGCGTGCGCTGTGCACCGTGATGCGCGCATTCTTCGCCGGGCGCTCGATCACGATCCGCGACACGGCTGCGTGGCCGAGCTTGCGCTTGAGGTGATCCCGGACCTTGATGTCCTCGAGCAGCATCGACGAAAAGTTCTTGTTCGTCGCGTACCAGCGCGAGCTCCAGTTGCGGTTTAGCGCCAGCCGGAAGCCGATCGGATTGATCTTCTGACCCATTTACTTTCTCCCGTCGCCGACCGTGAGCACGATGTGGCAGGTCGGCTTGTTGATTGTGGCGCCGCGGCCCTTGGCCCGGGCCCGGAAACGCCGCAGGAACGACCCGCGATCCACGCAAATACTGGTCACTTTCAGCTCGTCGATGTCCGCGCCGTCGTTATGCTCGGCGTTTGCGACTGCGGACTCGAGCACCTTGCGGATGATGACCGCGCTCTTCTTGGGGCTGAATTGCAGGATGTTGAGCGCCTGCTCGACCGTCTTGCCGCGGATGAGATCCGCCACGAGCCGGCCCTTCTGGGCCGATAGGCGGACGCCGCGTAGTTTTGCCGTCGTGTTCATTACCAGGTCCCTCACGCCTTCGCCGGCGCCGGCGCTGCCGCCGGCGTCGGGCTCGATTTGCGGTTACCGCCGGGCGACGCGGCCGCAGCAGCAGCAGCCTGGGCCGAGCCAGCCCGGGAATGCCCCCTGAACATGCGCGTATGCGAGAACTCGCCGAGCTTGTGCCCGACCATGTTTTCCGTGACGTACACCGGCACGTGCTGCTTGCCGTTATGCACGGCAATCGTCAGCCCCACGAAATCCGGCAGGATGGTCGAGCGGCGCGACCAGGTCTTGATCGGACGCTTATCGTTCGTCCTCTGCACCTTTTCCACCTTCTTGATAAGGTGCAGGTCAACAAACGGTCCCTTCTTGATCGAACGTGCCATGTTTTCTACCCCTTAGCCCGCAACCTTCGCGTTGCGGCGCCGGATGATCATTGCCTGCGTGCGCTTGTTCTTG
The DNA here is from genome assembly GCA_029863175.1 of Betaproteobacteria bacterium. The sequence goes on from JAOTVX010000037.1 coordinate 34,266, forward strand.
CGCGTCTTGTAGCCCTTGCTCAGAACCCCCCACGGACTCACTGGGTCCCGCGCCGAGGACTTCTTGCCTTCGCCGCCGCCATGGGGGTGGTCGACCGGGTTCATCGCGACACCGCGCACTGTCGGACGGATACCGCGCCAGCGCACCCGTCCGGCCTTGCCGATCGACTCGAGTGCATGCTCCTCGTTGCCGACCGCGCCAACGGTCGCGCGGCAGTTGGCGTGCACCTTGCGGATTTCTCCCGAACGCAGCCGGATTTGCGCGTAGTCGCCTTCCCGCGCCAGCAACTGCACTGCGGCACCCGCCGCGCGCGCAAGCTGCGCGCCCTTGCCCGGCAGCATCTCCACGCAGTGGATCGTAGTGCCAACTGGAATGTTGCGCAGCGGCAATGTGTTGCCCGCCTTGATTGGAGCGTCGGCGCCCGAGAGCACCTGCGCCCCGGCGGCAAGGCCCTTCGGAGCGATGATGTAGCGGCGCTCGCCATCGGCGTAGCACAGCAGCGCGAGATTGGCGCTGCGGTTCGGGTCGTACTCGAGGCGCTCGACGTTCGCGGTGATGCCGTCCTTGTTGCGCTTGAAGTCGATGACGCGGTAGTGCTGCTTGTGGCCGCCGCCCTGATGGCGCATGGTGATCTCGCCATGCACATTGCGGCCCCCCTTCTTGACCTGCCTCTCGGTGAGGTGCGCTACCGGCCTGCCCTTGTGCAGGTCACGATTGACGACCTTGACGACCTGACGCTGGCCGGGAGTAACGGGTTTAAGTTTGACCAGCATTACTTCGCCTCCACTTGTTCAGCAAAATTGATTTCCTGGCCCGGCTTGAGGCTCACGTACGCTTTCTTCCAGTGATTGCGCCGGCCGAGAATCCGCCCGAACGTCTTGGGCTTGCCGCGCACGTTCGCGACCTGCACCGCAGCGACCTCGACTTTCTTGTCCTTGGTGCTGAACATGAGCTCGACGGCAGCTTTGATCTCATGCTTGTTGGCGCTTGCCGCCACGCGAAACACGACGTGATTGTTCTTGTCCGCGATGAACGTGCTCTTCTCCGAGATCACCGGCGCCAGGATGATCTGCATCAGCCGCTCCTGCCCCTTGGCCGTCATGACAGCAACTCCTCCATCTTCGCGACAGCGCCCTTCGTCACCAGCACCCGGGCATGCCGCATGAGGCTCACCGGATCGCAGTGAGAGACCGTCACGATGTGAACGCCCGGCAGGTTTCGCGAAGACAAGCGGAGGTTATCGTCAACCGCCTCGGTGATGATCAGCACGTCATCGAGCCCCATGCTCTTCAGCTTCTCCGCGAGCAGCTTGGTCTTCGGCGCATCCACCGTGAACTGCTCGACCACTGCGAGCCGCTCCTCACGCGCGAGCTGCGACAGGATGGCCGACAGGCCGGCGCGGTACATCTTCCGATTGATCTTCTGCTCGAAATTCTCGTCCCGTAGATTCGGGAAGGTCTTGCCGCCGCCGCGCCACAGCGGGGACGACGCCCGGCCGGCACGCGCGCGCCCCGTGCCCTTCTGGGCCCACGGCTTCTTGGTGGATTTGTTGATCTCGCCGCGCGTCTTCTGCGCGCGCGTGCCCTGTCGGCCATTGGCGAGATACGCCGTGAGCACCTGGTGCACCAGCGCTTCGTTGAAGTCGCGCCCGAAGGCGGAATCCGACGCCGGCACTTTCGAGGTGGCCTTACCCTGCTCGTTGATGAGGTTCAGTTCCATTTCGTTGCCCCCGCTCTACCTTCCGCCCTTGGCGGGTGCTGGCGCATTCGCCTTGCCGGCGGGAGCAGCCCGCGTCGCACGCACGGTCGGGCGCACCGTGACGCCACCGCCACGCGAGCCCGGTAGCGCGCCCCGGATGAGCAGCAGCTGGCGCTCGGCATCAATGCGGATGATCTCGACGTTCTGCACCGTGCGTCTGGCGTTGCCGAGGTGGCCGGCCATGCGCTTGCCCGGGAACACACGCCCCGGGTCCTGGTTCTGGCCGATCGAGCCCGGCTTGTTGTGCGATACGGAGTTGCCGTGGCTCGCGCGATTGGACGAGAAGTGGTGGCGCTTGATGACACCCGCAAAGCCCTTGCCCTGCGAGGTGCCCGTCACGTCCACCTTCTGGCCCACCTTGAAAATGTCTACACCGACCGCGCCACCGAGCGTGACGCTGCCGAGGTCATCCGGCTTGACGCGGAATTCCCTCAGCGTGTGCCCGGCCTCCACGCCTGCCTTGGCGAAGTGTCCGGCCGCCGCCTTGTTGACGCGGATCGGGCGCCGCCGGCCGTAGGCGACCTGCACCGCGGCGTAGCCGTCGGTGTCGAGTATCTTGATCTGGGCCACGCGGTTGTTCGACACGTCCACCACGGTCACCGGGATGGTATCGCCATCATCGGTGAACACGCGGGTCATGCCGACCTTGCGTCCCACTAATCCCAAACTCATTTTAGTTACCCTTCGTTAAAAGGTGCCGGCTGCAATTGGCCGGCTTTTGCTTCAGTGAATCGTGATTCGAGAATTGACTAACCCGTCACTCGTCACTTGTCACTCGTCACGCCTCTACAGCTTGATTTCCACATCGACCCCCGCCGGCAGATCGAGTTTCATCAGCGCATCCACCGTCTTGTCGGTCGGATCGATGATGTCCATCAGGCGCGAATGCGTCCTGATCTCCAGCTGGTCGCGCGAGGTCTTGTTAACATGCGGCGAACGCAGCACATCGAAGCGCTGCTTGCGGGTTGGCAGGGGAACGGGCCCCTTCACCACCGCGCCCGTGCGCTTGGCCGTGTCCACGATCTCGAGCGCCGACTGGTCGATCAACCGGTAGTCGAACGCCTTCAACCGGATCCGTATTTTCTGACTTTTCGCCGCCATGTTTAACCCCAGTAAACAGTAATCAGTAATCAGTGAACAGTGAACAGTGATCGGTGAGCCCAAGCCCGTTAACCGTTTACCGTTCACTCGATAACCTTCGCCACCACGCCTGCGCCGACGGTCTTGCCGCCCTCGCGGATCGCAAAGCGCAGCCCCTCTTCCATCGCAATGGGCTGAATCAGCGCCACCGAGATCGACACGTTGTCGCCCGGCA
>JAOTVX010000070.1 GCA_029863175.1 Betaproteobacteria bacterium
CTCCGCCTCGATCATCGTGGCGGGTATCGCTGCCTTCTCGGTGGCCGCGGCATTCGGCCGTCGCGGCTCGTCGCGCACCGGCGGCAAGGCCTTCGCCGGCTGGGCGGGCTTGGGCTCGGACCTGAGCATCCGATCGAGCAGGGAGCGTTGCTTGGGCGGCTCGGGGTCGACGGCGTGCGCGACCTCCTTCTCCTTGGCTAGAAGCGCGGCGGGCTTCTCGCCGCCTGCCAGGCGCTCCAGCCGCTCGCGCAGCCAACCCAGCGCGGTCGCGAGGTATTGGTCATTGGCCGCGAGCCAGCGTTCGATATCGCTCATGCCACGGTCACCTTCTGCAGAGGATCGAACGACGGTACCGGCGGCGTGCCACTATAGACGACCGGGATGCTGTCGACGCCGTCGACGCGCAGGCGCACGACGTAGCTCTCTGCGCCGACGCCGGGTATCGTAAAAGCGAGCGTTGTCGGCTGCGTGGTGTCGATCGGGTTGGTGACCGAGTCCGGCTCGACCTGCCGGTCACCGAAGAGCAACAGCACGCGCTGGCCGGTGAGAATGCGTGGCTCGCAGGTCAGCGTCAGATTCACTGTTCCCGGCGTGGCGTTCGTCGGGCTCACGGTGATCTGCGGCGCTAGCGCAAACGCGACTTCGTTGCTCGCCATCGCCGGGGCGCCGGTCTTCTTCACGACCAGCGCCACGGTGTAGAAGCCAGGGGCCCAGCGGGACAGTGCGTTCGCGTCCTCGGTCTTGCTCGGCAGGTGCACGAGCAACTCGCCTGGTTTCGCCCCGCTCGTGGGCAGGATCTCGAGCGGCTGGGCAAGGCGCGAACTCGTGAAGCGGACAATGGCATCCGTAGCCGTTAATTGCTCGCCGGCAATCGCGATGTCTTCCCCCAGCCGCGCGGCGGGCTGCGAATTCGGCGGGCGAATCTCTCTCAAGGTCGGCGCGAGCCCTGCAACGGTCGCCACACCGCGATCACCTTCGCCCCGCTGCAAGACGGGCAGGGGTGTCCTCACCGGCGCGCGGCTGTCGATCAAGAGCACCGTGACTTCGTACGCCGCCGAGATTCGGTACTGCGTCTGGAAGACCATCCAAAGCTTCGACATGTCCTCCAACGCCGTTGCCAGCGGCGTGATCTTGAGCCGCTCGAGCTGCTCGCCCAGATCGTTGCCAGTAAGCGCGGCGCTGATCTCGCCCCGAGAGAGCAACGGATGGTCGTGCAGCACGCTCATCGCGCCGCCGAGCACCCGATGGCTGACCGAGTCGTTATCGCTCTCGCCGCGCCCATAGGCCGTAATCAGATAGTGCAGGTTCAGCGCCAACGCCGGCGCCCCGGTTTCCCCCGGACGTACTTGCCGCGGCATGTCCAGGTTACGCCATGCCCCGTTGAGGACGGTCTGGTAGAGGAACAGGTTGAGTTGTGCCTTGGTGACATTCTTGCGCGCAAGGTCCAGCGGCTGTGTCGTCACTTCCAGGTCCGATAGGTCCGAGTCCAGGAACGGAATCTGTGCCAACAGCAGGTTGCGCAACGTCGCCGTGCATGCGGCGATGGCGAGCGCGTTGCTCATCGCCCGCCTCCGCGCTGCTTCAGGTAGTCGCCCAAGCTCATGGGTTTCGGCCCCTGGGATCGTTGCCGAGTCGAGCCTGGTTGGGCCGGCACGGCACGGACTTCGATGCGGCCGATGGTCACGTTGACTACGGGCTCGGGACTGGGCGTCGCCACCTCTGCGTGCAACGGATCACGCTCGGGGCGATGCCTTACCGTCGGTGGTTCAACGACGATTCTTTGCATTTCCGGTGCCGGCGACACGGGATGATCATGCAAGCGCCCGGCCCGCTCGGTTGACCTGGGAAGCGCTCCGCGGCTTTCCGGCGCGCGCATGACCGTTGGCTCGCGGATCGTTTCCGCCGTCGAGATCACCTTGCGCGCCAGCAACAAACCGCTCGGCAAATCGAGCACGGGACGTTGCGGTTCGTGTCCTGTCTCACGCCGCCAGTCGCGACCGGCATCCACCGTTATCTGCAAAGGTGCGGGCGTCAGGATGTTCCGATCCCTCTCCGCCTCGTGCGGGCGCGCCGGCGGCCGTGCGGGTAGACCCGACGCACCTTCCGGCTCGTGGTCAGCCTTCACCAGCCGCGCGAGTTCCGCCGCTATGCGCCGTCTGGACTCATTGGGAGGATCCATGTCGGTTCGCGATAGGTCACGCGGCGCCGGCGCATCGCGCGGCAGCGTCTGGCGTTGCGCTTCTCGCTCGCGTCGTTCTTCCTCCCGGGCGGGCGCAGCGACTTCCTTGTCCTTGCTTGCAACGTCCGCCGACCAGTCGACCGCCGCGGCAGCGGTGAAGGTCTGCGGCTCGAACAGCGAAGACCGGCGCGGCTCGATCGGATTCGCCCGCTCGAAAGCGCCGTCGACAACGCGTCGCAGAAAGTCCGGCGCCGATGCGCGCTGCTGTTCGTTCCGCGGCGCTTCGCTCATTGCCGGCTGAGCTCCAGATAGACCTGACGTCGCGTCGGAGAGAGCGCGAGTACGTCCGCTTCGCGCCACCCATAGCTCCGCGCGAGGCTGTGCACGTCGCGCAGCGTCCGCAACGCCCAGGCATGCAGTTCCTTCCACAGAAAGCTCGCGATGTCAAACACCGCCGGCCAGCGATGGTCGCAGGTCGGGCAGGCAAGCCTCAACTCGATGTCGGCCTGGGGATCGACAGCGGCCATTCGCGCCGCGATCGCCGCGATGACCTCATCGGGCAACGATTCCTCCATCACCGCTCCACCGTTCCCGTCGCGGACTTCGGTGAGGCAGCGAGTGAGCAGCGTGCCGTGCGCCGTGCTAGCGTCCGTCAGTGCCAGCAGATCGTGAGTGGTCGGAAGACGAAAGGTTGCGCGGTAGCCGTCGATATCCGCCGAGTGCGGCGCCTCTGAGACCCGCTCATCCGCCAGACGAACGTCCTCGACGCGAAACGCCGATTCAATCTGTTCGCCGCAGGCAGGACACTGCGCGACGGCCGTAAAGTCCGGCCCAAATAGCCTCTCGCGCAGTCGTAGAAGACGCGCGTCGCGACGGCCGATCGGCAGCTCGGCGAGTTCCTCTACACTCACTTCCGGGAACGCAGCGGCGAGCAGCTCGAGCACGCGCTCGGGCAATGGCCGAGCGAGGCCACGTTCCCAAACATCGAGCAGCTGGGTGGCAGTCAGGGTGCCCATGGATTCAACCTCTCGTCGAGAAGTAGGTAGCTACCTCGCAAAGCGTAACCCTCTCCCCAGCCCACCCCCGCCGCAGAGAGAGAGTATGAGGTGCCTCTCGTATCAGCCCGCCGGCTCCGTGAAAGTCGGCTCGCTCGGCTCGGGCACTTCGTAATCCCGCTCCCAGCCCTCGTTCTCCAGCTTGATGTGCTGGATCGCGACGGCGTTGGCGTTGGCATCAAGATCCGGCAACGCCTGGTACTCCGATACCCAGCAGCGGAAGATCTTGTACGCAAGCACGAGCTGCCCGGCTTCGTTGTACGCCTCAACGATGATGTCCTTGCGGAAATCCTTGAGCGAGACCTCAGCCCCGAGTCCCGAGCCGAAGTTCCAGACCTTGTTTGCCCACTTCTCAAACTCGGTGTCATGGGTGACGCCGCGCTCGACGGTCACGGCCTCGTACTCGGTACGCCCAGGCGACTTCCGGCTGCTCGATGGATCGCCACCCTCGCGGTGCTTGACCACTTCGGTCGTGCGCTTTAGGCCCGTGACCTTGCTCACGCCGGCGACGTAGCGACCATCCCACTTTATGCGGAATTTGAAGTTCTTGTACGGATCAAAGCGATGCGTATTCACTGAGAATTGTGCCATGTATTCACCCCTTCACTGGAACCCGATGTCATGAACCGCGAGGACGGATGGGCGCAGACAAACGCAGACAAAGGCGCTTGTTGAAAATCTTTTCGTCATCTCCGCGTCTTCGCCGCTTCGCCCCTTCGCCCCTTCGCCGGCAATTAGGTTTGAATCTGCCCCGCAATCTGTTGGATCTTGATGATCACGAATTCGGCAGGCTTCAACGGCGCAAACCCGACAATGATGTTCACGATGCCGCGGTTGATGTCGCTTTGGGTTGTGGTCTCCTTGTCGCACTTCACGAAGTACGCATCCTGCGGCGTCTTCCCCTGGAAAGCCCCCTGGCGGAAGAGATCATGCATGAACGCGCCGACGTTCAAGCGAATCTGAGCCCAGAGCGGCTCGTCGTTCGGCTCGAACACCACCCACTTGAGCGCGCGATAGAGGCTCTCTTCGATGAATAGGGTGGTGCGCCGCACCGGGACGTATTTCCACTCGGAACCGCGCTCGTCGTTGCCTTGCAACGTGCGCGCCCCCCAGAGCACCGTGCCGTACACTGGCAGGTTGCGGATGCAGTTCACCGCCTTCGGATTCAACACGCCGTTCTCGTCGTTGGTGAGCACGGTCTTCACGCCGAGCACGCCGGTGAGGCTCGCTTCGGTGCCCGCCGGCGCCTTCCACACGCCGCGGCTCGAGTCGGTGCGCGCGTAAAGTCCGGCGACGAACCCGCACGGTGGGAACTCTGTAGCGCGGTTCTCCTGCAGTGGATCTGGCGATGTGACCCATGGGAAATAGAACGCGGCGTTGATGGCGTCGTTGCCGGTGAGGCTCGTGTCCGGTCCGTTCGCGAGGGTTGCCAGGGAGGCGTTGGACGCGGAGTCGGCGATGAGAAATGCCCGCCGGTCACGGCAGAATTTCTGCAGCTTGGCGAGCGGCGAGGCATTCGTCTCGCCCGGTACACATAGGAGGTTGAAGAGGTCAATGCGGTCCAGGTGGTAGACCCCGCCCGTGCCGCTCGTGGGCTGTAGCGCATTCTCGAACCCCGACTCGTTCGGGTTTAGCACCTTGCCGTCGGTGCCGCCGGTTAACTTGGCGGCGGCCGGTACCTCACCGCTCGGGCCGAACACCGTGTCGGCGGGCGGGTCTGTAGGCGTGCCCACAAGTGCGGCTCCAACCAGCACGGAATCGCTCTTGAGGACGTTGACGACGTATCGCGCATCGGCCGTGTTCATCGACAGGTTGTCGAACACCTCGATCGCCACTCCTTTCGGGTCCTGCTTGTAATTGACCACCTTGAGCTGGAAGCGGCTCGTTTCGTCGACACGCTTCTTGGTAACGATCGCGTAGTCGTTGGCCCATGCGCCCGGGTCCTTCGCGGTGACAGTCAGCTTGCCGTCGAGCGTCACCGCAGCAGCAGCGGCGTTGTCGGCTGCCGTGCTAGAGCCCGCAGTCACCAGCCGCACGATATACGCTCTCTGACCGCCGTTGGCAAAGAAGTGGGAGACGGCGTAGCCCAGAAGGCTGCGCTTGTCCAGGCCACCAAACTTGCGGTCGAAATCGGACCAGCTCAGCACCAGTTCCGCCCTGTCCGTGGGCCCTTTCGGCGCCCAGCCGACGAACGCGGCAATCGACGTGGCCACACCGGTAATCGTGCGCACGCCACTCGGAATTTCCTCGATATAGACGCCTGGGTAACTCACTGCGACTGGCATTGTGCAATCTCCTTTTTCGTTGCTCGGGCCCGGGCCCGCTACTGCCGCCGATTCCCTATTTGCCGCACCGTTACTTACGTGGACCTACCGGTTTTTCCTGCGGGTCAACCGGCGTCGCCGACCCGCTGTTCCTGCGTACAGGACAGACCCGTCCGCGAGGACGCTCTTCCTTAGAATTCCCTTGGCCACCAGTTGCTCCATCGCCAGTTCGACCGCTTTCGCTTCTGTTCCGATGAAGTGCGCCGGCAACCAGCAGTTCATAACTCCGCGGAGCGTGTCCGCCGCGCTCGGATTACGGTGCACGTACTCCAGAATGGCATCGCGCAATCCAGTTGTGCCTGCATCTTTGTCTTGCACTCGGGCGCTTTTATCGAAAACCAGCAGGGTGTTGCGCCTGGCCATCAATGCAAGCCTCGAGCCAGGATGCCTGAGTCGATAACCAGCTGATATCGCTACAGAAATTTGGACGGCCTCAAATCGGCTGGGCCAAGTCAAACCCACCTTTGCCACCGCCAGGGTGCCGTGGGCCCGCGAAATTGCTGGAGGATCAGTGGGCTGGGAACAGGTTACGGGAATAGCTCAGGTCGCGACATCAATGACCCACGTGAGGATGGTTCGACATGGCGGCATCTGACGATACCGTCCTTGGGGGGTGGCAGGAAGGATGGACTTGATCACAAATGAGATTCGGCGAGGAGCGGACGCCACAGCGAATCTGATCATTCCTGAATAACCGGGTTCGGAATGGCGTGGCCCTCGGACCGAGTCCAAGATGTCGGCGTGTGTCGCGCCGATCCGTCCCGTACCGTGTCCGGTGAAGAACTGCATTCTGCCGCCGGCACTGCACCACAGTATTTAGTGGCAACGGGGAGAGGATAATACTTGTTGGTGCGGTGCTTCGCATGCACCGCCGTGACCTCAAGGCCTTACTTTGACTGTTTGTACGCGACCGATCAATGCGCTTGCGAGGCGCGCAGCGCCGCTTTCCGTCGCGTGCTCGCGAACCCCTTACAGGTGTAAGGAGCCCTTGGAGATTTGATGCTTCTTAAGTAGGCGCCCGAGTTGACGGCGCTCGGTTCCACTGATACGTGCGGCGACCGATACGTTTCCCTTCGCCTGCTGCAAAAGGCGCACCAGAAACCGGGATTCGAATTCCATTATCGCCTGGCTCTTAGCGAATCTATAGTTAAGCGTCGCACAGACCGGATCGGGTTCGGTGCTAGGTGACACAGCGGGTGCAGGAATCGAAATCGGCGAACCTTCCGCGAGGAGAAACGCCTGGAGCACAAGGTTTTCGAGTTCCCGAATGTTGCCCGGCCAGTGATAGCGCTCGAACCAGGCGAGCGTTGCGGCGGCCAGCGGCAGCGCCGTCTTTTGAAAACGCGCGCTTCCGACACGCACAAAGTGCTCCGCGAGCAGGGAGATGTCGCCGTGCCGCTCCCGCAGCGGCGGGATGGAAAGGTGGAGCAGCTTGAGGCGGTATAGCAAATCCATCCGGAATTCGCCCGACTCGACCTGCTGTTCCAGGCTGCGGTTGCTGGCGGCGATGATGCGCACGTCCGCCCGCTGCTCCCGTTTGCCGCCCAGCGGCCGGAACTGCTGGTCCTCCAGGAAGCGCAGCATCGTAACCTGTCCCTTGGGCGTCAGCGTGTCGATTTCGTCGAGAAAGAGCGTTCCGGAGCGTGCCAGCTCGATCAGCCCCGGCTGGTCCTCGCGCGCGTCGGTGTAGGCGCCGCGGTGGTGGCCGAACAGCTCGTTCTCGATCAACTGGTCGGGCAGCGCGCCGCAGTTGACCGGAACGAAAGGTCCCTTACGGCGCGCACCACCGTAGTGGATCGCGCGCGCCGCAAGCTCTTTCCCGGTTCCCGTCTCGCCTTCGATCAGGACAGGGACGTCAAACGCCGCTACTTTTTCGATCAGCCTCAGGGTGACGAGAAACGCCGTGGATTGGCCGATCATGGCGTTACTTCTATCGCTTGTCGTATTGGGAAAGCCAGGCGTCCTTGAGCCTTGACGTCGCTAACCATCCGACGCGGTGAAAGTCTTGCCGCGAATAGGATGCGGTGGAAGGACAGTTTTCTTCACCCTGACCGGAGCATGAATAACCCAGCAGTGAACCACCATCAAAAACCCGCCCTGTTTCGCGGCATATTGCTGTCCCATGGGACGATAAAACTAAACGCTGCCAGCAATGTTTTCAGCATAACCCAGAACGCGCGCATGTTGAACTGTGCGATCGTGCGTTAGCGTACAGAACAAAAAGCGAAAGACAAAATCTAACAAATTGTTAGATTTTGCTCCTGCTCTTGAACAATGTTCGTCTTGCGTACCGAACAAACTGAATACTATATGTTGGGGTGGAATGCCGGCTTCATACCTAATGACAGCGTTTTCTAGACGGTTTTCGTCAGTTTCAATGCATACGCGGGTCGGACCACGTTGAGGTCATGCCTTTACCCTCTCGACAAAAGGTTCGCTGCCTACCGCAATCGCCTCCGACCAGCGCTCATCTCGCTTCATGGTCTCGCGTTTCCGCGCTTCCACGATAGCTACGCCGCTCGCGAGCGAACCTAAACAGAAACGATTAGCGGCTTCCTTCTGTTTTCGCCTGAAATGCCCAGGTCAGATTTCTCCAGCACGGCCCTACTAAAGTCTTCGACGGCGCCGGACCGAACCTGCCGGCGCGCCTCGAAGTGTGCCGGATGGTAGCGATTCTGGAACATCACCCCCAACCTCACCTTGTTCGTGACAGCCGCACCGATTTGACCGGCTATACACGGCTACGAGCTTTGCATTTGCCGCCTTTGCCAGCGCAGGCCCCATGCCCCGCCCTGCGATGTCCCCCACTCCGATAATGCCCCATTTCACGACCACGCCAGTGTTTCCTCAGTTGCAAAGGACTAGATCGGATCGTTCAACTCCGCTACTAACGACGCGCAACGTCTACCGCTCCACGGTCGCGCTCTCGATTCGGTAATACTCCTCGAGCCCGATCAGATCCTCGACCTCCTTGCGCCATACGATCATCTTGTCTTGCGGTAATCCGCTCGAACCCTGCGTGCGCAGGTTCGTAATGACACGCTTCAATTCTTGCGTCACCGGGCACAGGAGCGCGGTCGGATAAGTAGACAGCTTGTAGCCCAATTCTTCGAACTCACTCACCGTGAAAATTGGGCGACCCAGACGGTTACCTTCGCTGTTCGTATAAGCAACTAGCCCCTTTATCTCGCGTGGTGCGCGGCGCGCCTCTTCCAAGGAATTTGGAAACACCATGACCATGTCTGCGCCCGCCTCGAGACACAGGTTCGCCCTGATGACGCCCTCCTCATACCCGTCCGTCCGCATCGCGTCAGTACGCGCCATGATGACGAAATCGGGATCGCTACGGGCGGCCACGGCCGCCTTGATCCTAGCCACCAACTCGTCGCGGCTAACGACATGCTCGACTCCCTTGTGGTAGTGCACGCGCTTCGGATAAATCTGATCCTCAATGTGCAGGCCGGCGGCGCACGCACGCTCGATTTCCTTGACGCACCGCATCACGTGTAAGGGCTCGCCGAATCCAGCGCCCGCATCGACAATTACCGGAATCTTAACCGCGGCTGTAACGTAGCGGGTCGTGTGAGCAAGCTCCGTTAGCGTTAGAAGTGGCTCGCTCGTCACGTAGTGTGCGCCTAGCTGATAGCCCCCGATGTGAACGCACTCCATTCCCAGCGCCTCCGCAACGCGCGCTGTATAGGGATCCCATATGCCAAGCGCTGGAATGAATTTGCGTTCGGCCACCAATTCCCGGAATCGTGCACAAGTAGTTTTCATAACCATCACTTTCCTCACCCAATCGGGATAGGGGCAAGCCTCACGGCTCGACCCCTCCCACACCACCGTGCGTACGGGTCCGTACACGGCGATTCGGCAGGTTAAGCGGTAGGTAAAACATGGAGTCTCGGTAATCCGAGAGCCGC
>JAOTVX010000008.1 GCA_029863175.1 Betaproteobacteria bacterium
GCGCGGTTCAACCGAATAAAGTCAGTCCGTCCCGTCGCCGGGGGTGGGGGAGTTTGCCCTGGCCACAGGTGGGGGAGTTTGAGGTGGCCACCGGGGCGGTGAGAATCACCAAAACAGCGGTGGAGCCTACTTAGACGTGGTGTCATACGCAGAAGGCGTATAGGCGATTGGTCCTAGAATTCCCGCGTGACCTGTCTCAGCACTCACACAGACCCCGCTTCGGCGGGTTTTTGTTTGCGCGCCGGTTTCCGCGGCGAGTGGCCCCCTACTCCCACCGCGGTAATGCGTGGTGATCAGGTTGGTCATACCGGATGATGGTAACTGCATGGCCCCGATATTCTCATGGCATGGGGCAAGGTTTGCGCTAGATCAATTGGTCTGTGCAAACGGATGATTTTCCTCCTGGAAAGCGATAGAATTTCCATTGAGCGTAGGTGAGGATTAGGCAGATAGTTCTCGAGGTAAATCCTCAGTGGTTCCGGCGTCAGGTCGACGCCCGAATTGCCACATTCTGTGAAAGGGCACTTCGATGAAGACTTCATTGGCTCGGCTTGTTTGTGCTTTTGCCGCAACCGCCATACTGACTGCGTGTGGAGGTGGAGGCGGAGGCGGCGGATCTGGGTCCGCCGGTACCGGCAGCGGCTCGGGGGGTATCGGCAGCGGAGCCGTGGGCATTGTGCTGACCGACAAACCTGCAAATCTGAGCGAGATCGATAAGATCCTGATCACGATCACAGCGGTGGAGATCTTCGCTGATGGCGATGACGGCAAGGTCACCCTGTACAGCGGCCGCCCCCGGGGCCCGTTCGATCTGTTGAAACTGGAGCACGAGTCGCGGCCACTCGCCTTTGGTCCCGATGTGCCGGCCGGCACCTATTGCAAGATACGTCTCACGCTGAGCGACCTGGAACTGGTGTTCAACAACGGCGAACCGAGCTTCCATCCGAAACTGCCTGGCAACAACAAGCTCGATCTGAATCCCCGGAAATGTTTCGATGTTGCCCCGGACAGCACGGTCTACCTGCAGCTTGATATGGACGCGAAATCGATTCACGTGGTCCAGACCGGCAACAAGAAACACTACAACTTCCGGCCGGTTGTGTTCATCGATGTGATCCAGCGCGATTTTCCGACCAAGCTGGTGCGCCTCGAGGACGGTGTGATCCGGGAAATCAACCGCGAGGAAGGGAAGATGCTCCTGTGCGAGTTCTCTTACGGCGCAGGCGCTAGAGGTGATTTCGATGATTGTATGACCGTCCTGATCTCCCGAGATACCTCGGCATTCGACAATATCGACAACGACGGCATCAACAATGTCAGCGGTGGTGATGCCATACCCCTGGCGGAACTGCTGGTACCGGAACGGGTTGGTAAAAGGCCTGTCACCGTGGTTGGCCGCTTCAGTGAACGCAATCGTGATGACCACGACTACCCGGTGCTGGATGCACTGGTCGTCGAGCTGGGCGGCTTTCTTGATCTCGATGGCAGCGTCGCCAGCGGGGCCAGCGATATCCGATTCAATATGAATGTTGATCCGAACCAGGGGATACAACCGAACGGTGAACTTCCGGTCGCACTGCAGCCTGCACCCAACGGCGGGAACGGCACAAAGATCCTCTCCCGTTCCGGCGACCCGCTGTCCAGTGCCGACATTATCTCGCCACGACAGATCATGGTCGACGGTGTCCTCATCCTGGCGGCCCCCGACTATTTGAATGCCTCCCTGGTTATCGTTGACACCTCGGACGAAAGCGGGAACGACGAGGCCAGCGGTGTCATCGAACGTGTGGGCGCAGGCAGTCTGCTGCTGGCTGCGGATTCCTTCCCTTGTGAATCCGGTGCAGGCTCGTTCGTTGTCAGCTTCGATACCGACACGGTTGTCTACCTGTCAACAGAATTGGGGGGCCGCTTTGTCGATACCGGCAGTCTGACTCCCGGGCAGCAGGTGGATATCAGTGGGGCGTGTCAGGGAACATCGCTGGCCGCTGGAACCATCATCATTCGGGAAGACTAGAAATATGAAAGGGACCGCTCGGCAGGTCGTGCGGTCCCTTTGCTTTATAAGAGTTTTGTTCAGGCGCGGGGACCCAGTGGTACGCCATCGACGACTTGGAGGTTAACGCGACCGTTCCCGAACCCACTACCCTCGCCCTCCTGGGCCTCGGCCTCGCCGGCCTCGGTTTCAGCCGCAGAAAGAAGGCGTAATCACAGCAGCACTCATACACACCCCGCTTCGGCGGGGTTTTTGTTTGCGTATCGTGCTTTCCAGCTGGGCAAAAAAAACCGCGCAGGTCGAGAAACCATGCGCGGCAATTACCAGTATCCAACAGGAGGAGATTCGGGATACCGATTTCTTTATACGCGCATTCTGAAAAATTCTATGTGAAATACCGCACACACCCGGCGGCATGACATCCGCTTGCCGGTGCGGCCAGAGTAAGCTTACTAAACTTGGCTATGCGAGGAGTCGCTTCCAGAACGTGCCAGTCACGCACGACGGGCGGGGGCTAGGGCAAACTTAACGCACCAGCTTGAAGGGCGAAAAATGAAAGCAAAACTACCAAAAAAAAAGAGAAAACACCAGCGGGCCAATACCGCGATGCGGGTGTTCCTGAAGAGCGCCACTGGCGTCACGCGCGACATGAGCGCCTCGGGAGCGTACTTCTGGACAAGCGGCACGTATGCAATCGGGGAGTCAATCAGCTTTTCGATAGAACTCAAAACGGCTGGGGGCAGGATGATGCGGAAATGCAAAGGAGAGGTCCTCCGCGTCGAACGGCAAGATAGTAGCCACGTCGGTGTGGGGGTGAGGATCACCGAATCGACGATGGAGTCTGCGTAGACGTGATGTCATACGTGTAAGGAATACGGGCTATTTTTGCTAGAGGCGTCGCCTAACGCGTAACAGCACTCACACAGACCCCGCCTAGGGGGGGTTCTTTTCGCTCCGCCCGAACGGTGGCTTTGGGTCGAAAGCGGACACTGCTTGGCAGATAAAAGCTGCGCTACTCGATATGGATACACACCCCGCTTCGTGCGGGGTCGAAGGCCTGCATAATTTGCCGCAAAACGCTGGCAACCAAAAAAACGGGCTGCAATGCAGCCCGCGTTCATTGAACTCGCCCTATTTACATCCGGCCCAGATCGTCAATTGCATCCACCACCATCCCCGTGCCGATAGCAATCAACAGGATGTCGGATGCGACGCGCACAAACCTGTGCCCGGAAGGCGGCACACCGAGCTCAACCACCAGTCGCGGTGGCAGGTCGTAAAACACGACATCGCGCGGCAGCGGCCGGCCCTTGTGCCATTTTTTGGCCTGGCCCGGCGGCATGCAGCCGTTGTGTTTCTTGGCTAGCCCCGGCGGGCAACGGCCAGCACGATCCTCATTCACGTAATACTCGCGCACCAGCACATACTGGCGTTCATCGAAATGCCGCTTACCGCGGGTATCATCACGATCGCGATGCTTGCCGCCACCACGATCATCGCGGTCTTCATGCTTCTTGCCACCGCCTGCCCACGAAGGTTTGTCGGCAAACCCCGGGTTTGCCACCAGCGTACCTAAAACCAGCAATGCCACGGCACGGCTAATCCACACGAGTCTATTTTGCACAGTTGTGTCCTATTGTTGTTGATCAGGAAGTGCACCGCCTGCAATAACCGAACTCCGGTGGCACACGTCACACACGCCCTGAATCGTAATATCGCAAAACGGTTCTTTGCTGTGAGGCACAGCACATTACCAGCATTATAGCGAGCAACTCCGTGCGTTAGCGCACAACCGGTAAGTAACAATATGTAAGCGCGGGGCCTGTTATTGCACCGTCGCCACCGGCGTCACTGGTGACCCCGCAGCACCGAGCATGCGCATCGGCGGCTTGAGGACCGGCCAATCTCGGGTCGGACCACGCTAGGTTTATGCATTTGAGGGATTTTCTGTCGAAAGGGTAGCGTTATCCGGCCTTAGACCGCTGTTTTCGGTTCCCAAAGTAATCGTATAAGCGCCTCGCGGCTCGCGAATTACGCGAAGGAGCAGAGGGAACGCGCCCACTGTGACACGCCTCGGGAAACAAGCTGCTTAACCGGTATCAGCACTCACTCAGACCCCACTTCAGCGGGGGTTTTTATTGCCGCTGGCTATGTCTGCTTTGGGTCGGAAGCGGACGTTCGCGGAGGTCGGCTTTCGGCCATGAGCGGTCATTGGCTGGCAACCGGACCGAATCCTGGCTATGCGATGTCAACCCCGCTCGCGAAGGAACTGCTTTCGCCGTTGCGATTCCGCTACGAACTCCTCCAAATCGGGATCCAGCGCATTGCGGGCAGACACGATTCCGATAATTTTGCCGTTCTCGATCACGGGCAAGTGGCGGCAGCGGTTCTCCTGCATCAATAGGAGCGCGTACCCGAACGACTTGTCGGGATCGACAGTTTGCGGCGCGGTCGTCATTACATCGGCCAGCCGGGTGGTCTGCGCATCGCAGCCTCGCGCGATGACACGAAATACGACGTCGCGCTCCGTAAAAATCCCGACCAGACTCTGATGTTCGACCACCATGACCGCGCCAACTTTGCTGCGTGCCATCAGCTCGGCCGCTTTACTGACGGTGGTCTCCGGTGGAGCGGTGATAAGTGTTTTTCGCTCCATGACATCTTTAACCCGTTGACTGAACATGACACCCCCAGCTTTGCCTCGAATCGTGTGCGCTTGCGTGCTCTTGTATGCCCACGAGACGCAATGCGGCGCGAAATGCTCGCTGCCTGGCTAGCTAGACTGTATCGCGTGAATCATCGCTTCGATGGGACAAAGGCCTGCAAAGGTCACACAAGCGCCCATTACCGGGAAAAACGCGGCGATGAAGAAATAGGGTCAGGTTCACATTTCCGCTGGCTTTTTCAGAAAGGTGTACCTGAACCCATTTTTGCCTGTTGAGCGGATTTCAACTCACGGCGACGGAGGCTCTTCGTGCGAGCGAAGGTCGCGCACCCGACGCGCCAGCGCCTCCATCCGGCGATCGCGGATGCCAAGCTCGCGCAGGTGCTCGGCCGTGTCGAACAGGTATTCGCGGCAGCTGCCATTCAATCCCGCACCGGTGGCCAGATAGCGCGCGATAGTCTCGGTGTCGAGCCCCGGCGCGTAGCGCTCGTGGGAACGGTTCGCGGCAAACACGATTGCCGGCCCCGGCCCGCGCCGCATGTAGGCGGTGGCCCAAACGGGCCGGTAGGCCCGGGACGACATTTCCCGCCGCCACAGCACGTCGAGCTCGGTCACCGCAGCCTCGGGGGCAATCCGGTAGGCAACCCCGGTGCAGCTGCCGCCCGACTCGAGCGACAGCATCAGGCCCGGGCGCTCGGGGCTGCCCCGCCCCCCGCGCGCCCACAGGCAGAACTGGCGATGAAAGCCGTAGAGGCGGGCCGTGCGCCGCTCGACGTAATGAAACGCCGGGTTCCACATGAGGGAACCGTAGGCGAACACCCAGATGCGTCCCGGCTGTGGGGCGCGAGCGAGGATCTCCGCGACGTGCGTGCTGCGCTCTTCGTTGGTCATGAACCGGACGTGTGGGCCCTGACCGGCACGAAATCGCGCGTGGTGGCTGCCGTCGAGCAGGCTCTCGCGGGTGATCCGGTATTTCGTCATCCACCCGGATTGTGACATGAACGTCCCTTTCGGGGCGAGATCCGGGGCGTTCTGAGGCCGTGTGATGGACGAAGGGAAAAGTAGTGTCAGGTTCCGTTTCTTGCGTCAACTTCAGAAATGTGGACCCCATATAAACACTTGGTAGCCAGACCGCCGAGAAAATATCGCTCCGTATCTCACTGCAGCGGTGGCACGGTACGAAGGTAGGCGACGATCGCGTCGAGGTCAGCCTCGGTCATGCGGCTGTAGTACTCGAAGCCCATCGGCGGCCGTAGCTTGCGTCCGTCGCGCGAGATGCCCTTGGTGATGGCGCGTTTGATCTCCGCGTCGGTCCAGGCACCAATGCCTGCCGTGCGATGGGAAGTGATTTTGGGCGCTATGGTACCTTTCCAGGTGCTGGGGAACTCTGTTACCGCGCTCGGAGAGAACGCCCGGCCGCCCTTGCCAAGGCTGGTGTAGTCGGAGACACCTTTCTCCCTCGGGGAATGGCACTCCATGCAATGCCCGATTGTCACGAGGTAGGCGCCGCGCTTCACCGGATCGGCCATCATGGCTTCAGTGAACCCCTTTTCGGCTTCCGGGTACGGATCGTGATGCACGGGCTTCTTGTACTCCGGCAGCGGTGTGTCGTAGCGCACCCGCTTGACCGTTCGCAGATAAACCACGACGGCGTCCAAGTCGCGCGGTAGAAGCGGCTTGAAGAAACTGATCGGCATCACCGCGGCGAGCGGCACGTTGGCCAGACGACCGTGGTTGGGACGAACCCCCTCAGTGAGCGCTCGCTTGATTTCGGCGTCAGTCCAGGATCCGATGCCGGTTTGGCGGTCCGGCGTGATGTTCGTGGATGTCGCATTAAACGCCGGCGTCGGGTAACAGCACGACCGGGCGGCATTCGCTCGTTAGCGGTTGGCGTGGCTCCAAGGCGCGATGCGCCGCTCCAGCCATTTCAGGATGGTGGTGAGCGAGACGCCCAGCGCCATCAGCACGATCACCGGCACGAAGGTCTTGTCCATCTCGAAGTTGTTCGCGTAGCGCGTGATCATGAATCCGAGCCCGGTGATCGTGGTGTAGAACTCAGCGATCACCATGCCGACCAGCCCGCGGCCAATGGCGAGGCGGAGGCCGGCTGCGATGTAGGGCAGCGCGAATGGCAACAGCACGTCCAGCCATATCCGCCGTTCACTGGAGCGGTAGGAGTGCGCAACTTCGAGCAGGCTTTTGTCGCATTCGCGAACGCCCTGATAAGTGTTGATCAGGATCGGGAACACGGCGAACAGAAACACAACGATGATCTTGGCCTTCAGATAGATACCGAACCACAGCACCAGCACCGGCACCAGCGCCACCAGCGGGGTCGCGTAGAGCGCGTTGATCGGAAAATCGAGCGCCCAGTCGAGCCAGGGTACGCGCGCCATCAGCACCGCCAGCGGGATGCCGACCGCGATCGCGGCGAGCAGGCCGTAGAACATCACTTCCAGGCTTTGCAAGAGGTAATGCGGCAGGTCGCCGGAGGCAGTCAGCTCGTAGAAAGCGACCGCGATCTTGGTCGGATAGGTGAAGAAGATGGGGCTGATATGCGGCCCGACGATCTGCCAAACGATCAGGATCAGGGCGAGGAAGCCGTAGCGGAACAACGCCCGGCGCTCCCACCAGGCAGCCGTCTGTTGCTTCGCAACCGGCGCCGTTTGCTGTCCGGCTGCGAGGCCGTCGGCACGAACCCCGTTCGTGACGCTCATAGAAGCTTCTCCCAGGCGCCCTGCCGTTCCATCAAGTCATGTAGCTCGCGGGCAGGTGCGGCCCTCAGCCGGCAGTACCTGTTCGCGAAAGATTGTCAAACCCCGTGCCCTAGAACTCCGCCGTCGCGCAAACGGGTCCCTTCCAGACGCCGAGCTCTTTGATCGCCTTTTCCGCGAAAGTCTTGTCGACGATCTGGTCGTAGGTCGGGGTCTTGCCCTTTTCGATGTTGCCGACCTTGGTCATCAGGTTGGCGGTGAAGTTGACGCGCTCCGGCGAGAGCCCTGTGTTGGCGTCCCAGATGCAGCTCTTCACCAGGAAGTCGTAGGTCTCCGATACGATCTTTTCCGGATAACCGGTGTGCTTGACCATGATCGGCAGCACCTTGGCCTTGTCGGTATACATGATCCGGGTCGCTTCGATTACGGATATGACGAAAGCTTGCAGCGCGGCCGGCTTGGCTTTAATGGTGTCTTCCTTCACTGAATAGTACGTGTACATCTGCTTTGGCTGCAGCTCCCACATGCGCGCAATGGCGTGCAGGCTCGGCACCTTCTCCTTGGCCAGCATCTCCTGCTCGACGTGCAGGATGGCGGTGTCAATCTGGTTGGCCACCAGCGCCGGCACGTCCTCGGTCGCAATGCTGACGAAGTTGACGTCCTTGGGGTTGATCTTGGCTTTGCGCAGCACGGTCTTGCTCAGGATGTGGGCAAAGCCGCCGGGCTGCTGAATGCCGATGCGCTTGCCCTTGAGGTCGGCCATGGTCTTGATGTCCCCGCGCACCACCATCGACGCTTCGAATTTATACAGGGTCCCCAGGATGCCCTTGACCTTCGAGCCTTTGGAGATCGCGATCGAGGTGACCGTGCCGGGCGACTGAGCGATATCGAGATTTCCGGCCAGCATGGCGCGGAACACCTTGACGCCACCGGCGAGCGCAACGGTTTTGACCTCGATGCCGTTCTTCTTGAACAGCCCGAGATCGTTGGCGACGATCACCGGCATGTGCACGATATTCGGCGGCGTGGTCGGCATGCCGACGACCAGATCTTCCGCATTGGCCACTGCCGGCAGCGCAAGTGCCGCGCCCGCCAGCAAAGCCGTCAGAGCATTAAGTTTTCGCATTTTGATCCTCCCCGTTCGTTACGTGAATCGGCCCAAAGCGTGCCACCGTGTCGAACAAACCCGCAGGCACTCCCGCGAGTGGTTGAATCCTACCCGATCAGTTCCAATCAACGCAATGGCCGCGCGCAATCTCCTCGCCGATTACGTATTCGCTATGGTTGTGCCGTTGACCGCGACAAACGACAGAACCACTCAAGGGCATGTCAGTAAGCTTCTGCCCAGTGCGACGTCCGGCTTATGTCCGTATTGCGCTGAAGACGTAAGTTGACAGCCACCAACGGTCGACCTCGATGAATTATGACGACCCTACCGTTCGAGATGGAATTCGGCTTCGCGCGCTTCCCGAAGCAGCGTGCTCCAGACCTGTTCGCGCAATTCGGCAAAGCGCGGCAGGCGCAGCGTAACGCGCGTGCGCGGTTCCGGCAGATCGATGTTGATAATCTGGTGGATGCTCGATGGCCTGCCCTTGAGCACGATTACCCGGTGACCGAGCAGCACGGCTTCCTCGATCGAATGGGTGACGAAGATCATGGCGGTCGGGCGTTCCTGCCAGATGCGCAGCAGTTCGAATTGCAGAATCTCGCGTGTCTGTGCGTCGACCGCCGCGAACGGCTCGTCCATCAACAGCACATTCGGCTCGACCGCGAGAGCGCGAGCGAGACCGCAGCGCTGCTGCATGCCGCCGGACATCTGATAGGGAAACGCCTTTTCGAAACCGTCGAGCCCTACCATCTTGAGGAATTCCGGCACCTTGCGCTCGATTTCCGCTTTGGAGGCGCCGGCCATGTGCAGCCCGTAGGCGATGTTTTCGAACACCGTCTTCCAAGGGAACAGGCCGAAATGCTGGAACACCATCGCGACGCCGGCGATTGGCTCCATAACTAGCTGGTCGCCGACCAGAACCTCGCCTGCATCGTGCGGCAGAAGGCCGTCGATGCAGCGCAACAGCGTGGTCTTGCCGCAGCCGGACGGGCCGACGATGGCGACGACCTCGCGCGCGCCGACATCGAAGTCGATATTACGGAACACCTCGAGCGAGCCGAAATGCTTGCCGAGGCCGCGGACGCGAATGCGCGGTGCGGCGGCGTGTGCGGCGTTGGTGCTGGTCGTTGCTGAGGTCGTCGTCTGCTGATTTGTCACTCTGCCGCCTATTTTGTGGAATGAGCGTTAGTCTTGTCGCTCGTCTTATCACTATTCTTGTCGATTATTTCGGCCCAGCAATGGATCGCGTGCATCTACTGCACAGGGGCCACGGCGACCTCAGCCACGCGTCCCCCGATAGCTCCCAACTCGTTATCAAGTTAAGCGTTTTCCTAGCTTGCGGCAATCGCGCGTGTGAAAGATAGGAAAATCGATCCAGCTCGTTTGACGTCTTTGGCCGATGGCAGCACTTTCGCGCCGCTTCGGATCACGGAGAGGTCCTGGACGCGGGGATTTTGCCCGTGAAACCGCCGGATTTGCAATGCCGGTTGCCTCACACGGTCAGGATCGGGCCCGGCGCAACGCCACCGCAGGGCGCGCGGATCGCGCTCGGCGGGCTCGGGCGCTACGTGCCCCAGGTGCTCCAGGATGTGGTGCACCAGCCCCGGATCGTCGAGTAGCGCGATGCAGCGAAGGTGAACAGCGTGGCAAGGTAGCGAATCATGGACGGTATAGTGCCAGAACCATCCCCGCTCGCCTTGCGCCGTTTCCTCGCGGCGTGCCATTCCCCGTCCCGGCGCAGCGGGCGTAAGCTTGCTGCTGTCGGCCATGCCGAGGAGGGTCATATGTCTACATGGATCGCTGTACTAACCGGCTTATTCGCGTTTGGCGGCGTAATCGCCGGACACTTTGTCGCTTTCGATCTGAACACGGCCGCGAAACGACGCGACGTACGTCGTGCTCATAAAGAACGATTTGCGGAACTCATATCTGAAGATCTAATGTGGCTAGAAGAGTACCGAAGAGAATTGCTGTATGGGGAAGGGAAATCCCCGTCTGGGAGTGCACCATATGATAGGGCCTATGCCATATACCGGCTGTACTTTGGGCCTGAACTAACGGAGTCAATGAAGGCGCTAAAGGAATTGCGTTGGGAATACAAGAGCGAAATCGATGCTATGTTAACCGCTCGCAGGAATTCAGCCGGAGCCACCAAGAAGCCGCTTGTTGTAACAATCCCGCCGTTGGCTGATATAAAAACCCTAAATAACATAGCATTGGCATACCACAACGCCGTAGAGGATTGCCTAACGGCCGCATCCCTAATTCTTGAGGAGACTATTCCGGAAAAATCGCCGATAGTTCGTTGGTGCGCAGACATATGGGCGCGAATTAGCGACCGATTTGCGCGCAGAAAATGAATAAATAGGATCAGAGTCACATAGCTTGTCGCCGTACGCCAGTCCGGGAACTCTTTCGCACTTACTCCCGGCGCCTGGGCTTGGTGCAGCGAGAACACGGGCGGATTGAATGTCCTATGGTTGTTAGTGGAGCAAAATAATGGGGGCAGCTTTCAAGGGCCGTCGCGAGGATCGACGGCTCATCACGGGGGGCGGGCACTTTACCGCCGATTTCAATCTACCCGGTCAACTCTACGCGGCGTTTCTGCGCTCGGACCGGCCACACGCCGAGATCGTGTCGATCAACGTCAAGGAGGCTTTGGCGCACCCGGGCGTGGTGACGGTATTGACGGGAGAGGACACCCTCGCCGCCGGCATCAAGAACCCGCCGCCGCTGTTGCCCTATCCGGGGCGCGGCGGCCAGCCGATCAAGCTGCCCGATCGCAGCGTGCTCGCCACAGGACGGGTGTGTCACGTCGGGCAGGAAGTCGCGATGGTGGTTGCCGAATCGGCTGCAGCCGCGCAGGACGCAGTGGAGAAGATCGCAATCGAGTATCGCGATCTGCCCGCGGCGATTGACGCCGAACGCGCGATCGAGCCGGGCGCTCCCCAGGTGCATCCGGAGGTGCCCGGCAACGTCTGTTTCGACTACGACTACGGCGACGAAGCGCAGGTGAACGCGATCTTCGCAGGCGCGGCGCACGTCACGAAAGTGAAACTCGACAGCCAACGTGTCTGCGGTGTCCCGATCGAGCCCAAGGCATGCCTGGCGTCCTACGATGCCGTGCAGGATTGCTACGATCTCTGGTCCAGCGCTCAGGGCATCATGATGATGCGGCACAGCGTGGCGGGCTACGGTATTCCACCGGAAAAGATTCGTCCGCGCGTGCAGGACGTCGGCGGCGGCTTCGGCGTCCGCGGCGGCGCCTACCCGGAATACATTGCCGCAATGGTGGCCTCGAAGAAGACCGGCAAACCGATCAAATGGGTGGGTTCCCGCGCGGAGACTTTCGTGAGCGAGCACCACGGTCGCGCGATCCGCCTCACGGGCGAGCTCGCTCTCGACAAGGAGGGCAATTTTCTCGCGGCACGTTATCTCTGGATCTGCGACCAGGGGGCATTTCCGTGGGGCCCCGGCCCGTTCATCAATACCATCACCCCCACGGTCACGCCAATTGGCGTCTACCGGATTCCGGCGGTATACGGGCGCAATCGGCTGGTGCTCACCAATACGACACCGATCAGTCCCTACCGTGGCGCCGGCCGGCCGGACACCGCCTACCTGATGGAACGGATGGTGGAAGAGGCGGCGTGCGAGATGGGAATCGACAGACTGGAACTGAGGCGCAGAAATTTCATTCGCAAGGACCAGTTTCCGTTCAAGACTCCGACGCAGAGTTTGTACGACAGCGGCGACTACGCTGCGCTGCTCGACCAGGTCACCAAGCGATGCGACTGGAGCGGATTCGAGAAACGCCGCGCCGAGTCGAAGGCGCGCGGCAGGCTGCGCGGCATCGGCGTGGCGGTGTTCATCGAGCCGGCGAGTGTCGGTGGTCCGCCCAAGGACCAGGCGATGCTCAAGTTCGGAAGTGCCGGGGACATCACGATTTACAGCGTGACCGGGCCGACGGGACAGGGGCACGAAACAGTATTCCCGGAGATCGTCGGCCGCGAGCTCGGCGTCGATCCCGAATTGATCACGCTGCGGGCTGGCGATCCCGAGGGTCCGCCGCTGATCGGCGGTGGAACGGTGGGTTCGCGCTCGATGAGCGCGCATGGCGGCGCCTGCCTGCTGGCGGCGCGCGAAGTGGTCAAGAAGGGCATGGCGCTCGCGTCGAAGGAACTGGAAGTCCCGGCACAGGACCTGGAATTCGTCGCCGGACGCTATCGGGTGAAGGGCACCAACAAATCGATCGGCCTGATCGAGCTCGCCAAGAAGCACCCACCAAAGGCCGGCACCCATCCGCTCGATGCAATTGGAGACAACCCGGTCAGAGGGACGTTTCCCAGCGGCGCGCACGTCGCGGAAGTCGAAATCGATCCGGAGACCGGGGCCATTGAGGTACTGCGCTATACCGCCGTGGACGATTTCGGAAACATCCTGAACCACACGCTGCTCGAAGGGCAGCTGCATGGCGGAATCGTTCAGGGTGCGGGCCAGGCTTTTGTGGAGCATTGCATCTATGACGAGTCGGGGCAGCTGCTGACCGGGAGCTTAATGGACTACGGCATTCCGCGCGCCGGCCTGATCCGGAGCATGGAGCTTGCAGACCATCCAGTTCCGTCGCCCAACAATCCACTGGGGGTGAAAGGCGCCGGCGAGGCGGGCACCACCGGCGCACTGCCGACGCTGATGAATGCGGTACTCGACGCGTTGCGGCCGCTTGGCATCAACAGTTTCGACATGCCGGCGACGCCATGCCGCGTATGGGAGGCGGTGAGATCGGCCGGCCGGTAACACGACAACGTTCAGAACAGGAATCTTACGTTTTCGAACCAGAAGCAGTTTGTGATTCCGGGTGTTGTGGGTTCGAGTCCCATCAGCCATCCCACTTACCGTTTTCGGTTTCGTGTGTGCGCGTTCCCGGACTACGATTTGACGCGCAGCAGACGTTGCTGCTGGCGCCGCCACTCTTTATCTCTTTCCGTGGCGCGCTTGTGGCTCCGGCCGCTGCTTTGCAGCTTAACTTCCCCTCGTATTACGACGGGAAGTTAGCCTACGCCGCAAACTTTTCGATCATTTGTGGTCGCGAAGCAGGCGCTGTTGCGTTCTGCGCCATTCACGGTCTTTTTGCGCCTCACGTTTGTCGTGCTGTTTCTTGCCCTTGGCGAGCCCGATGGTGAGCTTGACGCGCCCGTCCTTGTAATGCAGGTCGAGCGGTACCAGCGCGTAACCTGCGCGCTCAACGCTGCCGATCAGGCTCTCAACTTCCCCGGCGTGCAGAAGAAGCTTGCGGGTTCTCGTGGGGTCGGGCTCCAGGTGCGTCGAAGCCGCGGGGAGCGGGCTGATGTGGGCGCCGATCAGAAAGATCTCTCCGCCCTGGATGATGACGTAGGCTTCCTTGATCTGGGCGCGGCCGGCGCGAATCGCCTTGACTTCCCAGCCCAGGAGCGCGATTCCGGCCTCGATACGCTCCTCGATAAAATAATCGTGGAACGCTTTCTTGT
Source organism: Betaproteobacteria bacterium (assembly GCA_029863175.1). Next base: position 13,988 of record JAOTVX010000008.1, read on the forward strand.
TTTGTACGATGCTCATGGCGGAAAATGTTTGCGTGCGCAAATATTTTAACAGCAGTACCCGATCGGTCCCCGGCAAAGTGCTCGCCTTACGGGTGGAGGCCCACGATCCATGCCTGAGGTGAACCGCTCGGTGCTGGTCGACTACACGCCGGAGCAGATGTTTGCGCTCGTGGATGCGGTGGAGCGCTATCCGGAATTCCTGCCGTGGTGCGGCGGCGCGCGCGTAAGCCAGGGCGACGAGACCCGCACCCGGGCCACGATCGAGATCAGCTACCGCGGCATCAAGCAGAGCTTCACCACAGAGAACGCCAAGCGGCCGCCGTCCGCGATGGACATACGCCTGGTGGAGGGTCCGTTCCGCGAGCTTGACGGGCACTGGCGCTTCACCGGGCTCGGGGAGAGCGGCTGCAAGGTGGAGTTCCGGCTGCGCTACGAGTTCTCGAACCGGTTGCTCGCGAAGCTGTTGGGGCCCGTGTTCGACTTCATTGCCAACAGCCTTGTCGAAGCGTTCGTCAAGCGGGCGGACCGGCTCTATGGCTGAGACTGTCGTAAACGGTAAGCGGTGAACCGTAAACGGTGAATGTTGAATGGTGAATGGTGAATCGAAGCGGTCTCTGCGGGTGGAGGTAGTTTACGCACTCCCGGATGAGCAGGTGCTGCTCGCGCTGGCGGTGGAGGACGGGACGACGGTCGGGCAGGTGATCGAGCGCTCCGGCATCGCCAGCAAATTCCCGGAGATCGGGGCGGCGCCCGACCGAGTGGGGGTTTTCGGACAACGAGTCCGGCTCGATGCGTTGGTGCGAGACGGCGACCGGGTTGAGATCTATCGGCTGCTCACCGCCGACCCCAAGGAGGTGCGGCGAGCCAGGGCCAGGCTGAGCGAAGGCAAGAAGCCCCGCGGCTAGACAGGGCCCTACTTGCAGTTCTGCGAGACCGCGCTGCGGGCCTTGGCTGTCTCAGCAGCGCGCCTGGCCTCGTCGAAATAACCGACTTCCCCGGTCTTCGGATCGATACCTCGCAGCTGGACTCCCGATTCGAGGGTTCGCAGGTAATTTCGCGCGTCTTCGCAGCCTTGCTTCTTTTGTGCCTGCTCAGCTGCGAGCTTCTGGGATTTCTGTTGCTCCTGCCGCTGCTCGAGCTGGCGTTTGTTGAACGCGGCATTCTTCTCTGCGAGCGATTTCGCGGCCGAGGCAGGCGCTGCGGGCGCCTTGGCGCTGCTGCTTGCCTTGGTCGAGATGGTGGTTTGCTGCTCGGAGGCGCCCGCCGGACAGCGGTTGGCGTATTCAATGCTTCCGTCGGGGCTCACGCACTTCACCACCTGCCCGTGGGCGGCGGCCGAGGCCAGCATGATGGCGGCTGCAATGATGACTTTCACGGTTCTCCGTCCTTTGCAAAACGCGAGCTCGATACCGCCCGCAGAGTCGGTTGACGATAGCGAGTTTATGCCATGGAGTCAAACAACTAACGCACAGTTTGGTTTACGGTTTACCTCCGTTTCCGTATAATGCGGTCTTTGCGAAGGACCAAAAACATGCGTGTGGTGCAGAAGGCCCTCACCTTCGACGATGTCTCGCTGATCCCCGCCCACTCGACCGTCCTGCCTCGCGAAGTCAGTCTCCGCACCAAGCTCACGAGCGGCATCACCCTCAACATTCCGATCGTCTCGGCCGCAATGGATACCGTGACCGAGGCCCGGCTCGCGATCGCCATTGCCCAGGAAGGCGGGATCGGCATCCTCCACAAGAACATGTCGCCCAAGGCGCACGCAACCGAGGTGACGAAAGTCAAGCGTTTCGAGAGCGGGATCGTAAAGGACCCCATCACCGTCAGTCCCAATATGAAGGTGAGGGACGTCATCAAGTTGACCCAGCAACACAAGATCTCCGGGCTGCCCGTCATCAATGCAAGCGGACGCGTGGTGGGCATCGTTACCAACCGTGATGTCCGTTTCGAGACCAAGCTCGATCAGCCGGTCAAGAACATCATGACGCCGCGCGAGCGTCTCGTGACGGTCGGCGAAGGGGCCAAACGCGAGGAGGCCATGGCGCTCATGCACCAGCACCGTCTCGAGCGCGTGCTCGTGGTGAACAAGCGATTCGAGTTGCGCGGCCTCGTGACGGTCAAGGACATCCTCAAGTCCACCGAACACCCGAATGCGTGCAAGGACCAGCTGGGACGTCTGCGCGTCGGGGCTGCGATCGGTGTGGGCGAGGGGACGGAAGAGCGCGCAGAGACGCTGATCGAGGCCGGCGTGGATGTGATCGTGGTCGACACCGCGCACGGCCATTCCAGGAACGTCCTCGACCGCGTGCGCTGGGTCAAGCGTCATTTTCCGAAGACGCAGGTCATTGGCGGCAACATTGCCACGGCCTCCGCTGCCAAGGCACTCGTCGATCACGGCGCGGACGGCGTCAAGGTCGGGATCGGGCCGGGTTCCATCTGCACCACCCGGATCGTCGCCGGGGTGGGCGTGCCGCAGATCACCGCGATTGCCAACGTGGCCAAAGGGCTGAGCAAGACCGGGGTGCCGCTGATCGCGGACGGCGGGATCCGCTACTCCGGCGACATGGCGAAGGCCATTGCCGCCGGCGCGCATGCCGTGATGATCGGCAGTCTCTTCGCCGGGACGGAGGAATCCCCCGGCGACATCGAGCTCTTTCAGGGCCGTTCCTACAAAACCTACCGCGGCATGGGTTCGCTGGGCGCAATGCAGCAGGGCGCCGCCGACCGATACTTCCAGGACGCCGAGCCGGACACCGAGAAACTGGTGCCCGAGGGCGTTGAAGGACGGGTGCCCTACAAGGGACAGCTCTCGCCGCTGGTGCAGCAACTGATCGGCGGCTTGCGCGCCAGCATGGGCTATCTCGGCTGCTCCAGCGTGGAGCAAGTGCGAACCAAGGCGGAGTTCATCGAGATCACCATGGCCGGTGTGCGCGAGTCCCACGTGCACGATGTGCAGATCGTGAAAGAAGCCCCGAACTACCGGATCGAGTGAGGAGTAAGGAAAGAGGAAACAACCCTCATTTCTGCATCAGCCAGACTTCACTGTTGATTCTTGATTACTGGATCCTATTTAATTTTTTCGTGACACACGAAAAAATCCTCATCCTCGATTTCGGCGCGCAGTACACTCAGTTGATCGCGCGGCGCGTGCGCGAAACTCACGTCTACTGCGAGATCCATCCCTACGACGTGGATGACGTTTTTGTCCGCGCCTTCAAGCCGCGCGGCATCATCCTGTCCGGCGGGCCGGCGTCCGTCTGGGAAGGGGGCACCCCGCGCGCGCCTCAGGCGGTGTTCGAAGCCGGCGTGCCGGTCCTGGGCATCTGCTACGGCATGCAGACGATGGCGGCCCAGCTGGGCGGCAAGGTTGAGACCGGGCAAGTACGGGAGTTTGGCTACGCCGAAGTCAGGGCGCGCGGGCATTCCGCGCTGTTCAAAGATATTCAGGACCGCGTCAACCAGGAAGGCCATGGCTTGCTCGATGTCTGGATGAGCCACGGCGACAAAGTCGCCGAGCTGCCGCCGGGTTTCACGGTCATCGCGTCGAACGCGGCAACGCCGATCGCGGCGATGGCCGATGAGAAACGCAGGCTCTACGGCGTCCAGTTCCATCCCGAGGTCACCCATACGCTGCAGGGCAAAGCCCTCATCGAGCGCTTCGCGCTCGAGATCTGCGCTCTGGCGGGCGATTGGAACATGCCGGACTACATCGAGGAGGCGGTGGGGCGGATCCGCTCCCAGGTGGGTTCGGACGAAGTGGTGCTCGGTCTCTCGGGCGGCGTCGATTCATCGGTGGCGGGCGCGCTGATCCACCGCGCGGTCGGAAAGCAGCTCACCTGCGTATTCGTCGACCACGGTTTGCTCCGGCTGAACGAGGCGGAGCAGGTCATGAACACCTTCGCGGGCAATCTTGGCGCGAGGGTGATCCCTATCGACGCACGCGACCAGTTCATGAAGCACTTGAAGGGTGTTGTCGATCCGGAGGAGAAACGCAAGATCATCGGCCGGGAGTTCATCGAAGTGTTCCAGCGCGAGGCCGGAAAGCTGCCGCAGGTGAAATGGCTCGCACAGGGAACGATCTACCCGGACGTGATCGAGTCGGCGGGCGCAAAGACCAAGAAAGCACACAGCATCAAGTCGCACCATAACGTGGGCGGCCTACCGGACACGCTCCATCTGAAACTGCTCGAACCCCTGCGCGAGCTCTTTAAGGATGAAGTGCGCGAGTTGGGGCTCGCCCTGGGTCTGCATCGTGACATCGTGTTCCGTCATCCATTCCCGGGACCGGGGCTCGGTGTGCGCATCCTGGGCGAGGTTAAGGCGGAATACGCCGATCTGCTGCGCCGGGCGGACGCGATTTTCATCGACGAGCTGCGCGAGTCGGGGTGGTATGACAAGACCGCACAGGCGTTCGCCGTGTTCCTGCCGGTCAAGTCCGTCGGCGTGATGGGCGACGGACGGACCTACGAATACGTAATTGCGCTGCGCGCCGTGCAGACGCAGGACTTCATGACTGCGCACTGGGCGGAGCTGCCGCACGGGCTGCTTTCGAAAGTCGCTAACCGCATCATCAACGAGGTACGGGGCATCAATCGCGTCGTCTATGATATTTCGAGCAAGCCGCCGGCGACGATTGAGTGGGAGTAGGTTTCGCCATCTCTCGGTATCTATCGCTGGCAAACACTTCAATTTGACGGTAAATCCGGCGACAGAATTTCGGGCGAAACGGCTCGAAAGACTTGACCGTCCGTTAGCGCTCAGCGGCGATTTGTCCTAACCGACGACTAACCCTCAGAATCACTTCGGCCAGCGCCTTCAGATCCGCCAGCCGCGTCGTCGATCGCCTTGCCACGAGCGCAATCGTGCGCTTGGGGCTGGGCTTGACCATTGGACGCGCGACCAGAGTGGAACTTTCCGTCAATCCGCATTTAACCGCCATTTCCGGGACCAGCCCGATGCCGAGCCCGGACTCGACCATCTGCACCAAGGTCAAGAGACTGGTCGCTTCCATGCCCTGCGTAGACCGGTGTGTCGACGCACCACACGCATACAGCGCGTGATCACGCAGACAATGCCCCTCCTCGAGGAGCAGCAGGCGGTCGGTTAGTGAAGGCGTGACGTGCACTGCTCTTGCCCTCACTTGCGGATCACCCTTCCGCCCGACGATCCACAGTTCGTCGTCAAGGAGTGGTTCCACTATGAGGTTTCCCGTCTCGTAGGGCAGCGCGATCAGGGCCAAATCGAGTTGGCCGTCTTCCAGCCGCGACAGCAGATTCGCCGTCAGGTCTTCTCGCAGGGCAAGATGCAGCTCCGGATAGCGCTCCCGGAGCCGCGGCAGGCAAGGCGGCAGCAGGAAGGGTGCGATGGTCGGGATGACGCCGAGCCGCAACAGGCCCGTCATCGGCGCTCGCGACCCGGCGGCAATTTCCACCAGATCCTGCGTCGCCGCCAATATCGCGCGGGCCCGCTTCGTGACCTCAATCCCGATCGGCGTCATCAGCACCGTTTGCCTGTCGCGCTCCACCAGTCGCGCGCCGAGCGCGTCCTCGAGTTCTTTGAGGCCCGCGCTCAGCGTCGACTGGGTGACGAAGCACGCTTGCGCTGCGCGCGTGAAATTGAGCTTTTCTGACAGCGTGACAAGGTATTGCAACTGCCGCAGGGAGGTCAGGGTGGCCATGGGGCTTCGGGTCAGTTATCGACTATATCGATTATAACGACAATTATTATTCATTGGACCGACTACGTGGGCATCTGCATAATTCAGCCCGTGACGACGCCGACTCGCGCTCTTCAGGAACAACCAAACGAAGGAGATGACCATGTCAACACAAAGTAAGTGCCCGTTCTCGGGAGCCCCTGTCAACCCCGCGGTGAGCGGGGGAGCCCAAACGAACGCCGACTGGTGGCCCAATCGGCTGAGGCTGAACATCCTGCATCAGCACTCCGGCAAGTCGAACCCGATGGGCGAGAAGTTTGACTACGCCAAGGAGTTCAAGAGCCTCGACCTGAATGCCGTCGTTAAGGACCTTCATGCCCTGATGAAGGATTCGCAGGACTGGTGGCCCGCTGACTGGGGTCATTACGGCGGCTTGATGATCCGCATGGCTTGGCACAGCGCCGGCACGTATCGTACCCACGACGGTCGCGGCGGCGCAGGGACCGGCAACCAGCGATTTGCTCCCCTTAACAGCTGGCCGGACAACGGCAACCTGGACAAGGCGCGTCGTCTGCTGTGGCCGATCAAGCAGAAGTATGGCCGCAAGATCTCCTGGGCCGACCTGATGATCCTCGCGGGCAACGTCGCCCTGGAATCGATGGGCTTCAAAACCTTTGGTTTCGCTGGTGGCCGTCCGGACATCTGGGAACCGGAAGAAGACATCTATTGGGGATCCGAGAGCACTTGGCTGGGTGACAAGCGCTACTCCGGCGACCGTAATCTTGAGAATCCGCTAGCCGCCGTGCAGATGGGCCTGATCTACGTGAACCCGGAAGGCCCGAACGGCAACCCGGACCCGGTGGCCTCGGGCCGTGATGTTCGCGAAACCTTCGCTCGCATGGCCATGAACGACGAAGAGACTGTGGCGCTGGTTGCTGGCGGCCACACTTTCGGCAAGGCCCACGGCGCAGGTGACCCCAAGCTGGTCGGCCCCGAGCCCGAAGGAGCTCCGATCGACGAGCAGGGCTTGGGCTGGAAGAACAGCTTCGGCACCGGCAAGGGCGCGCACACCACCACCAGTGGCATCGAAGGCGCCTGGAAACCGAATCCCACCCAATGGGACAACGGCTATTTCGACATGCTGTTCGGCTACGAATGGGAGCTGACCAAGAGCCCGGCCGGCGCCCACCAGTGGGTGGCAAAGGACGTCAAGCCGGAGCACATGATTCCGGACGCGCATGATCCGTCGAAGAAGCATCCGCCGATGATGACCACGGCTGACCTGTCACTGCGCATGGACCCGGCCTACGAGAAGATCTCGCGCCGTTTCCACCAGAACCCGAAGGAGTTTGCCGACGCCTTCGCCCGTGCCTGGTTCAAGCTGACGCACCGTGACATGGGCCCGCGCGCCCGCTATCAGGGCCCGCTGATACCGAAGCAAGTGCTGATCTGGCAGGACCCGATCCCCGCAGTCGATCATCCGCTGGTCAACGAGCAAGACATTGCCGCCCTGAAGGCCAAGGTGCTCACATCCGGCCTCTCCATCTCGGAACTGGTCACCACGGCCTGGGCGTCTGCTGCAACGTTCCGCGGCAGCGACAAGCGCGGTGGAGCGAACGGCGCGCGTATTCGCCTCACACCGCAGAAGAACTGGGAAGTCAACCAGCCGGCTGAACTGGCGAAGGTCCTGCAGAAGCTGGAAGCGATCCAGAAGGACTTCAACAGCGCACAGTCTGGCGGCAAGAAGGTTTCGCTTGCCGACCTGATCGTTCTGGGCGGCTGCGCAGCCGTCGAGGCAGCTGCGAAGAAGGCCGGCCACGACGTGAAGGTTCCCTTCTCGCCGGGGCGCATGGATGCATCGCAGGATGAGACCGATGTGGATTCATTCGCCGTGCTGGAGCCGGCCGCAGACGGGTTCCGCAACTACGCCCGCAAGGGACTCGAGGGAGCAGCTGCCGAGATGCTGGTGGACAGGGCCCAGCTGCTGACGCTGACTGCCCCTGAGATGACGGTTCTGATCGGCGGCCTGCGCGCCCTGAATGCGAACGTGGGCCAGTCCAAACACGGTGTTTTCACCAGGCGGCCCGGGGCATTGACCAATGATTTCTTCGTGAATCTCCTCGACATGAAGACGAAGTGGCAGAAGTCCGCCACATCCGAAGGTGTGTTGGAGGGGAGCGATCGGGCGACGGGCAAGCTCAAGTGGACGGGCACCATCGTTGATCTCGTCTTCGGTTCGAACTCCCAGCTCCGGGCGCTCGCGGAAGTCTATGCGTGCAGCGACTCGCAGCAGGCGTTCGTGCGTGACTTCGTGGCGGCCTGGAACAAGGTGATGAACCTTGATCGTTTCGACCTTGCGTGATCGCAGCGGAAGGGCTGAACGGTAACTATAAGCGAGCAAGGAGTCATGATGGACCTTAGCTCAACCTGGCCCGGCTGGCTGGCGCTTCTCCGAAATCACGTGCGGCTCCATCTGCCTGCAGCGCTGGGGTTGGGGCTAGCCCTGATGGCAGTGTTGGCATTGCTGGCTCAGAGTCTAACGCCAAGTTATTGGTGGCAGCGCCGCCCCCGGCCTGAGTATGGCCTTGGCCGGCGGCGTAGCGGCCTTTGCCGCAACGGCACTGGGAGCGCTGCCGGCGCTGGTTCTACGCGCGTTGCCGCAGCGCGTGGAGGACAGCCTGCTTGGCTTCGCCGCAGGGATGATGCTCGCCGCCAGCGCCTTCTCGCTGCTGCTGCCCGGGCTCGAAGCCGGCAAGGAAATACTCGGCGGCAAGGCGCTGGGCGCCGCCGTGGTGGTGATCGGTATGGCGCTGGGCGTGCTGCTGATGCTGGGGCTCGACCAATTTACCCCGCATGAGCACGATAAGACGGGTCCCTGCGGGCCCGGTCACGAGCGCTGCACTCGCATCTGGCTTTTCATCTTCGCGATCGCGTTGCACAACCTGCCCGAGGGCATGGCCATCGGCGTGAGTTTTTCGCAGGCAGACATGGCGGTCGGTCTGCCGCTCACCACCGCGATCGCCCTGCAGGATATTCCTGAGGGGCTGGCGGTTGCCTTGGCCCTGCGCGCGGCGGGCTTTGCGCCCGGATTCGCGGTGCTGACCGCAGCCGCGAGCGGTGTGCTGGAACCCTTGGGCGCGCTGCTCGGTGTCGGTCTGGCAAGCGGGCTGGCCGTCGCCTATCCGATTGGATTGGGGCTCGCCGCAGGCGCGATGATTTTCGTTGTCTCGCACGAAGTCATACCGCAAACCCACCGTAATGGCCACCAGACCTTCGCCACGATCGGACTGATGGCCGGCTTTGCCCTCATGATGGTGCTGGACACTACTCTTAGTTGAATTGTGATGACCAAGGAGAATCGACCATGAACGTCAGGAAAGCCAAGACCCCCTCGATCGACATCGGCATCAGCGCAAGCAATCGAGAGAAGATTTCCAAAGGCCTTTCCGCACTGCTCGCCGACAGTTACACGCTGTACCTCATGACGCACAACTTTCACTGGAACGTCACCGGGCCGGACTTCAACAGCCTGCACCAGATGTTCATGGAGCAATATACCGAACAGTGGAATGCGATCGACATCGTCGCCGAACGCATCCGCGCGCTCGGTCATCCGGCGCCCGGGACTTACAAGGAATTCGTCAAACTCGCTTCGATCAAGGAGATCGAAGGAGTGCCAACGGCGACCGACATGGTTCGCCATCTGGTTTCCGCGCAGGAAGCGACGGCGCGCACTGCGCGCAAGCTGTTTCCGCTGGTGACCGCGGCGAATGACCAACCCACAGCCGATCTGCTGACGCAGCGCCTGGAAGTGCATGAGAAGACTGCGTGGATGCTCCGCAGCCTGCTCGAGGATTGAGCGGGAGGGGCGAGGCAGGGTGCTTGATGCGGCATCCTGTTTCAGTTCATGCGCTCGCCATTGCAGCGACCCTGACACTCATGCCATCCGCACATGCCGCTCCGTTCGTGCTCGATTTTTCCCGTCCGGAGGTCCTGCAGACGTTTCGGGTCATCAACGATGATGTGATGGGCGGCGTGTCCACGTCGAGGCTCCACACGACGGATGGCGCAATGGTGTTCGAGGGGGAGGTGTCGCTCGAAAATAACGGCGGCTTCGCCTCGTTCCGGGGACCCGTCAGGTTTCCCGCGGAGTCCGCAGCGCTGTTATTGACGGTGCGTGGCGACGGGCAGCGCTTCAAGCTGACACTCAAACTCGACGCCAGCACCGCCACACATCAATACCAGGCCGCGTTCGTTGCGCCGCGCGAATGGCAAACATTGCGTTTCGAACCAGCCGATTTCTCGGCAAGTTACCGCGGGCGCGCCGTTGCTGCGCCGAGGATCGAATTGGGCGCCGTGCGTTACTTCGGACTGCTCATTTCCGACCGGCAGCCGGGCGCATTCAAGGTCGAATTGCGAGACGTGAGGAGCGAGTAGGAAGGGCCGGCATCCGCGGCCGCAAGCGTGTCGTCGAGTCTTCGGGCGACTGTTGCGGCGCAAACCGCGGCGACACGCGCATGTATCGGTTCGGGACGGCGACCCAGGGCTAAGCTGCGCCTTCGGCGCGCAGGGCGATCGCACGCGCCATGCCGTGAAAAACCACGAAGTGCGCAGGCACGAACGCGTACCAGTAAAGCAGTCCCCAAACACCGGCCGGGTGCCAATAGGCCGTCACCGTGATTCGCGTGTGCTCTGAGTTGACCGGCGTGACCTCGAATTCGAGAATCGCGGCGCCGGGCGCCTTCATGCCGAAGGCGAGTGTAAGACGCCGCGGCGGCTCGGCGCCGATAACGCGCCACGTGTCGATCGTGTCGCCGACACGCACCTCGGTCGGGTGCCGTCGACCACGGTGGCGTCCGAGGCCGCCGAGCGCCCAATCCATCGTCTCGCGGATGGTCCACAGCCAGTTGACCGCGTAATAGCGGTTCTTGCCACCGATCGCCGCTACCTGCGCCCATATCCGTTCGGGCGAAGCGCGAGCGACGAAAGAGCCGCTATCGCGCATGGCGTAGAACGCATACTTCGGGTTGTAGTCGCGGTACATGAGGGCTCCCTCGGTCCACCGCGCGGCGACAGCGTGACGCCGTTCCACCTCGAATACTTCAGCCACGGCTTCGGCGTAGGTCAGCAGGCGCTGCGGAACCAGCCTGCGGATTTCGCTGTCCTCGGCCTTGATGTGCAGCTTGAGGCCGTCAATTAGGGCACGTGCCGTACTCGTTGGCACCGCCGTGACGAGCCTCAGCCAGTAGGAGGAAAGCCGCGGGCTCAGCACTGGGACCGGCAGGATCATTGGCCGCTTTCCCACCGCTCGGCCGTACTGACGCATAAGCTCCTCGTAGCTCAGCTCTTCCGGCCCGGCCAAGTCGAGGATCCGCCCCGCCGCCTCGTCGCGGTGCGCGATTTCAATAAGGTAGGTCAGCACATTCGACAGGGCGATCGGCGGCGATTTCGACCGCACCCAGCGCGGCGTCACCATCACCGGCAGATGATTCACCAGATCGCGGATGATCTCAAATGAGGCACAGCCCGGCCCGACGATGATCCCGGCGCGAAGCTCGGTCACCGGAACGCGACCGGCACGCAGTATCTCTCCGGTCAGTCGGCGCGAGATGAGATGCTTGGAGTCGACGCTGCGCGGAATCAGGCCGCCTAGATAGACGATGCGCCTGACGCCGGTGCGCGCCGCGGCATTGGCGAAGTTCTGCGCGCCCTGGCGCTCGATCTCGTCGAATGCGTCCCCGGCGCGCATGCAATGGACGAGGTAATAGGCGATGTCCTGTCCGGCAAGCGCGGCAACCAACGATTGCGTGTCGAGTACGTCTGCCTGCGCGAGTTCGACCTCCGGCCAGCGGCGCGCCGCCAGCACTTCGTAGCTGCGCGCCACCGCGCGCACGCGGTAACCGCGGGCCGCCAACTCCGAAACCAGGTTGGTCCCGATGTAGCCACTTGCTCCCAACACAACCACGTTTGGTTTGCCGGCACGCGTCGCGGGACTCCGCTGCGAACCGTGATCGGGCGTATCGGCCGGGGTGGTTTGCATGGATTTTCCAGTTCGGCCGTGCGCGGGACTCGAACGGCAGGGGAAAACGGATTATTACCCGTGGCGATTTGTCAGAGTCAACCCACGCGGCTTGCCACGGCGCCCGTCGCGATCAGCTCTTCGAGCAGCGACATCGAAGCGCGGCCGGAGGAAGTGAGGGGGTTCAGCTCGGCCTTCTCCGCGTATTTCAGGAGCAGTGAGGGATTGACCCGATCGACTTCCAGCTGCCCCATCGTCCAGCCGTCGAAGCGCCGCTCGAGATTGCCGGTTCCTCGCCGGCGGCAGTGACTACGCTCATCTTGGTCATCCCTCCCGGGCAATTAGCATTTGAACGTCCCCCAGCGCGCGCTCGGCGAAGCCCGCCTCGCAATAGCTGAGGTAAAACTCCCACATGCGGCAGAAGCTCTCGGGATAGCCGAGGGCGTGCACCTGATCGAGATTGGCGAGAAAATTATCGCGCCAGCGCGCGAGTGTCGTGGCGTAATGCGCTCCGATGTCCTCGAGGTGCACAATGCGCAGGTCGCTAGAGTCCGCCATCGCCTGAGCGAGCGCACTGACGGCGGGAATGCAGCAGCCGGGGAATATGTAACGCTTGATGAAATCCACGTCGTCGCGCGCCCGAACGTAGTGGCGGTCGGCAATGGTGATGGATTGCAGGAGCATCCGTCCGCCTGGAATGAGGCGCTCGGCGCAGCGGCGGAAGAATTCGGCGAAGTACTGGTGACCGATCGCCTCGATCATCTCGATGGAGACGAGTTTGTCGTAGCTGCCCTTGAGATCGCGGTAATCCTCAAGAAGGACGGTGATCCGATGTCCCAGGCCGGCGGCGCGCACACGCGCATTGGCGAGTTCATGCTGGCCCGGCGATATCGTCGTGGTGGTGACGCGGCAGCCGTAGTGCGCAGCGGCGTGAAGCGCGAAGCCGCCCCAGCCGGTGCCGATTTCAAGCACGTGGTCCTGCGCGCTGAGCGCGAGCTTGCGGCAGATCGCATCCAGCTTGGCGGTGGAAGCCTGAGCGAGGGTCATCTCCGGGCACTCAAAGAGCGCGCAGGAATACATCAGGGTCTCGTCGAGGAACAGCCGGAAGAACTCGTTGCCGAGATCGTAGTGCGCCGAGATGTTCCTGCGACTGCCGGCATGCGTGTTGCGGTGCAGCCAGTGCGCTGCCATGCGGATTGGCGCAGAAAGGCGCGCGAGTCCCGATTCCATTGCGTCGAGCGCGTGCCGGTTGCGCAACAGGAGCCGCATCAAACGGGTGAGGTCTTCCGCCTGCCAGTGCCCGAGCATGTATGACTCGCCGGCGCCCACCGAGCCGCCAAAGGCGATTTCGGCGTAGAACGCTGGATCCAGGACCGTGATGCTTGCCTCGACCCCGGTGCGTTCGTTGCCGAATTCATGGACCTGGTCTCCCTCGCGAACGCGGAGGCGGCCCTCGTGCAATGTTGCAAGGCGCGTGAAGACAAGCTGCCGTGCGAGCGCACCGAGGGGGTTGTTGCGCGGGGCGCTGCGGGACAGTTCGATCAGCGTGGTGTCGGTCATGTCACTTTCTCCTCGATCCTCTTGGCGGGGTGGGCGTGGAAGGGGACACGCTTCGCCCACAGGCGCAGCGCCTGCCAGTAGATCCCACCGAGAACCTGCAGCGTGGCGAAGGGGTAGCGAACAAGTGCGCCTGCAAGGCTTGGGCCGGTGATCTCGTGCCGCTCGAGAGCGAGCGTGGCATCGAACAGTATCTCGTCTGCGCGCCGGTTCTCCATGTGCACAGCGAGCCGCGCCCCAGGTGGCGTGAAGCGCCAGTCGTAGTCGATTTTCATGGGCATGAAGGGCGACACGTGAAACGACTTGCCGAAGCGGAAGCGAAGTTTCGCGCCGCGTCCTCCGCTTTGGCGCGCCGGCAGCACATAGGCATGACGCTCGTTCCACGGCGTGTTGGTGATCTCGGCGACGACGGTCTCGACGTGCTCGCCCGCGGTGTCGTAACAATAGTAGAAGCTCACCGGGTTGAAGCAGTGGCCGAAGGTGCGCAGGTGGGTGAGCAGGCGCACCGGGCCCCTCGGGCGTATTCCGGTCTCGCGTTCGACCCGCTCGCGCACCGCCTGATCGAGCGGCACACGCGGATCGCCAAGGTAGTCGGCGCGCCGCAGCCAGGCGAGCGCCGGACCTCGAGTGGACCACAGCCAGCGGCCGCGAAACACTTCGTCGAGTTCCGAGAGATCGAGCCACGCCATGCACAGGCGATACTCGAACGCGTGCGGCGTCGGATCGAAACGTCGGTGCCTAAGCCGACCGGTGTAGAGGGCGCTGTGCATAGTCCTGTTCGAAATGCTCGAGCGCCTCGAGCGCGCTCGCGACGCCGTCCTCGTGGAAACCGTTGCGCCACCACGCGCCGCAGTAGTAGGTGGCGTGGGCGCCGTTCAGCTCCCGCTGGCGTGCCTGCGCGGCGACTGAGGCCGGCGTGAAGCGCGGATGGTGGTAGGTGATGCGTTTGATGACGCGCGCGGGGTCGATCGCGTCGCTGCGATTGAGCGTGACCAGAAACGGCGTCGGCGCATCGAGCCGCTGCAGGATATTCATGTTGTACGTGAGCGCGACCGGCCCGGGGCGTTCCGGCAGAACGTGGTAGTTCCACGCGGCCCACGCAAGGCGCCGCTTCGGCAGCAGGCGCGTATCGGTGTGCAGCACGGCCTCGTTGCGCTGATAGGGGATCGCGCCAAGCACCTCGCGCTCGGCGCCGCTCGGGTCGGCAAGAAGCGCGAGCGCCTGGTCGCTGTGGCAGGCGAGAAACGCCGCGTCGTAGCGGGCGGCCTCGAGCCCGCGCGCCTTGACGATGACGCTGCCCGGAAGCCGCCGCACCCATTGCACCGGCGTGTCGAGGCGGATGCGGTCGCGGTACGGCGCCGTAAGCCGCTCGACGTAGCGCGCCGAGCCGCCGCGGACGGTGCGCCAGAGCGGGCGGTCGTTCACGCTGAGCATGCCGTGGTTGTGGAGAAAGCGCACGAAAAAGCGCGCCGGAAATGCCAGCATCGAAGCGGGATCGGTAGACCAGATCGCGGCGCCCATGGGCACGATGTAGTGCTCGACGAATGCGCGGCCATAGCGCCCGCGAGCGAGCAGCTCGCCGAGGGGCAGCTCACCGCCGGGCTCGGCGAGCAGCGCCGGGGCTTCGCGGTTGAAGCGCAGGATGTCGCGGATCATGCCGAGGAACGACGGCCGCAGCAGGTTGCGGCGCTGGGCGAACAGCGTGTTGAGCGTCGTGCCGTTGTACTCCAGGCCGCTCGCTTCGTTACGCACCGAAAAGCTCATGCTGCTTTCCTGCGAGGCGATGCCAAGCTCGTCGAGCAGCGCGATGAAGTTGGGGTAGGTGCGGTCGTTGAAGACGATGAAGCCAGTGTCGACTTCATAGCGGCGTCCGGCCTGCTCGACGCTGTGCGTGTGGGTATGGCCGCCGATATGGCTCGCCGCCTCGTACACGGTGATGTCGTGCGCGCGATGCAGGCGGTGCGCGACGACATTACCCGCGATACCGCTGCCGATGATGGCGATCTTCATGCCCGGACCTCCTTAGGCGGATTGCGGCGCGACTCGCGCACAGCGAAAGGCACGCAACGCAGGTCCCAAATGAGGCCGAGTGCGGCGAGCAGGCGCAGCCCGTAATAGCTCAGGTCGACTTCCCACCAGTAGAAGCCCTGGCGCGCAGCACCGGGGAAGTGGTGGTGGTTGTTATGCCAGCCCTCGCCGAACGTGAGCAGAGCAAGCCAGAGATTGTTGCGGGAGTCGTCGCGAGTTGCGTAGCGCCGCGCGCCGAACCGGTGCGCGAACGAATTAATGGTGAAGGTGGCGTGGTGGAGCGCGACTGTGGAGATGCAAAAGCCCCAAACGACGAGCTGGGCGCCACTCGTGCCGAGCTCGGGTGCCGCCTGCTCGAGCCAGGCGCCGAGGCCGTAGAGCGCCGCGGCGAGCAGCGCCGGCACCGCCACGTCGAACCGGTCGAGCCAGCGCAACTCCGGATAGCGCGCGAGATCCGGCACGAGGTCGAGCCGCGCTGCGAAGTTCTCGCGCGCCAGGAACCACCCGAGGTGACTCCAGAGAAATCCGTGCACGTGAGGGGAGTGGCTGTCGTCAGGGCGATCCGAATGCAAGTGGTGATGACGATGGTGCGAAGCCCACCACAGCGGCCCGCGCTGCACCGCCGACGCCGCGAGGAGCGCGAAGGCGAACTGTGCCGCGCGCGAGGTGCGGAAGGCGCGATGCGAGAAGTAGCGGTGGTAGAACGCAGTCACCGCGAACATGCGTAGCAGGAATAGCGCCGCGGCGACGCCCACCGCGATGGTGCTCGCGCCGACCCAGAGCGCGCCGAGGCAGCCCGCGTGCAGCAGGACGAAGGGCACCACCCGCGGCCAGTCGATGCGGCGCTCGTCGCCAGTGCCAGCCAGCGTTTCCGCCGCGCCGCTGTCCACCCAGCGCCGCAGCGCGGTGGCGATGCGGGAGGGCATCACAGCGCACCTCCGGCTTTTGCGGGGCGCCCGTCCCAGCGCTGTGGCACCTTGCGGATGCGCGACACATCGTAGCCCTGGCCCGCCAGGAACTGCAGGATGCGCTGGTAATCGGTCTCGGGCATTTGCGGCGTGCGCGCCATGATCCAGACGTAGTCTCGCTTTTCGCGGCCGATAACCGCCTGGGTGTAGTCCGGATTCAGGTATGCGATCCGGTAGTCGGCCTTCACCGGCCAGATGAACTGCATACCCCAGACCGCATTCGAGGTGCCGTCCTGCACAAATCCGCGAGGGGTGTAGCGCCTGGACTCGCCGTCGAAGCCGCCCGCGCGGAACGTGAACGTGGTCTCGATCGTGCCGTCGGCAGCGAGTCGGTAGGACTCGACCGCGTTATGTGCGCCATCCTCGATGAAGGTCGGAATGTTCGCGATCACAAACCAGTCGCCCATGAAGCGTGCGAGATCCACGCTCGGCGCGAGGGCGAGCGGCGGATGCTGCACGCTCTGGCAGCCCGCAAGGAGCAACACGGCGACGAACACGGCGCGAGGGGTCACGGCAGGCTGCGCTTCACATCAGTTCATAGCGCAGCCGCCGCCCGCCTTTGGCCGGCGATTCCAGTGCGACCCACTCGCCGCCGGCGTACCACAGATCGATGGTCAGCTGTGGCGCGCTCAAGCGGTGACGCTGCGCAGTGAGCGGCTGGCCGCGCACTTTGATCGTTTCCTCGCCCTGCGGCGCGACCGTCACCGGCAGCAGCTCGCCCGTCTGGCTGTTCAACAGGCGGTGCGCGTTAAGGATCTGCGGGTTCCAGTATGCAAAGCTCATGACGCAGCCTTCGTGCTCGTCGCGCCTTTCGAATCGCTCGACCGTGAGGCGGTTCCCGCGCACAGCTGCGCTCACCGATTGGCTCTCGCCGTTGGTTTCCGTGCGTGAGACGAGCGACTGCAGGCAATTGCCGTTCCAGCGCTCGATCGCTTCATGGACGTAGCTGTAGACGCTGACGAACAGCACGCGCACATCGAACCGCGCCTCGCTGCGCAGCTCGCGCTCCTCGCGGGCGCTGCGCAGGGTGAATTGATGGCGCCCGATTTCACGGTCGTCGAGCAGCACGCGGAATTTCCAGGTGTTCAGCTCGGCGTGCGCGGCGGCCATGCCATTGACGAGCAGGAATGCGGCGAGCAGCGATCGCATCAGGCTTGCCTCGGCGGTCCGGGGAAGAACGCGTTGGTGCGCGACACGTAGTCGCGGTACGCGGGGCGCCGCTCGCCGATGTCCTTCTCGAGGAGCGTGACGCCCGAGACCTTGAGCAGCAGCACCGTCATGAGAAGCGGCGAGAACACCGTCCACCACGCTTCCGCGCCGAGCGCGATTCCGTAAAGACCCCACCAGACGCAAAATTCGCCGAAGTAATTGGGGTGCCGGGTATAGCGCCACAGGCCGCGGTCCATGACGCGGCCGGCATTCGCGGGTTCGGCCTTGAAGCGCGCGAGCTGCGCGTCGGCGAGCGTTTCGAAGATGATGCCGAATAGCGCGAGCCCGGCGCCAAGAACATCGGGCGCACCGATGGCAGACCCGGAGCCGATCGCGGCGGCGAGCGGCGCCGATATCAGCCAGGCGAGCACCGCCTGAAGGCCGAAGACGAGGTACACGCTCTTCCAGGCGAAACCGGGGTCGTTGCGCTCCCGGATGGCACGGTAGCGGTGGTCCTCCGGCGCGTTCCAGTTGCGCGCGGCGAGGTAGACCGAAAGGCGCAGCGCCCAGCCGCTAACGAGTAGCAGCACCAAGAGTGCGCGTGCTTCCAGCACGGAACTTGCGGCCGCGTACACCGCCGCGCCTGCCAAAAAGAAGACTGACCAGAAAATGTCCACGATCCCGGCGTTGCGGCGCGCGGTCGCGATGGCCCAGACGACGAGCGCCATTCCGAGGAGGGCGGGCAGGGCAGTCAACCAAAGCGTGATTGTGGTCATGGCTGCGCGTAGCCGTCGAGACGGCGCGCGGCGCGGAGCAGCGCCGGTGTAAGAATCGCCCAGCCGATGCCGATCGCTCCGAGCGCAATCCCCGCAGCGGGGAGTTCAAGCGCACCAAGCCGAGCTCCCGCGTAGTAGGCGGCGGGACCACCGGCAGCCCCGAGAAGCGCCGCGAGCCCGAGGTGCGGACGCAGCGATCGGAGCGAGACGTTGAGCGTGGTGGCGAAAATGGCCCACAGGGCGACCATCCAGTAGGGGGCCATGTCCTCAAAGAGCACGCCGGTCTCGAACCGAACCCACCCGGCCTGCACGAGGAAGGTCTCGAATAACGCGCCAAGCACGGCCGCTGCCGCGACGAGAGCCAGCTCCAGCTTAGGTTGCGTTGCACGCGCGAGGTGCAATCCGATGATCGCAGCCGCGGCGAGCGCGCCGATCCAGGGCAGGCCGTGCGCCGCGCCAAGCACGCAGGCGAACCAGCCAATCTGGAACAGCACGAAGTTGACGAAGAGTGTCATGCGAGTGAACTGGGGTGATGTGCGGCCGGTCTTCAACGCGCCGGACGCTCGAACAGGTAGTGACTCACCCACCATTCCTGCCCGTCGCGGTAGCCGAACAACTCGGCGCAGGCCATGAAGAAGATGCGCCAGCGCTGCAGCCACTGGGCGGCGTTCGCGTCCCCGTAGGTTGCCGCGAGCACCGGCAAGACCTCGGCGCGACGGGCATCCACATTCGCGAGCCATGCGTTGGCGGTTTTCTCGTAGTGCCGGCCGTCCCAGCGCCAGCGCTTCAGCAAGCGCAGCGTGTCCTGGAAGCGCAGAGCGAGTTCGTCGCTCGGCATCATGCCGCCGGAGAAAAAATGCCGGCTCATCCAATCGGACGGGCCGGTGTCGACGAAAGCGTAGGGCGTCGAGCGATGGCAGAAGACGTGCATAAAGAAACGCCCCTCGGGGTTAAGCCAGTCGTGCACCCGCGCAAAGAGCGAGCGCCAGTTGCGCATGTGCTCGAACATCTCGACCGAAACGACGCGGTCGAAGCGCTTGTCTACGACGAAACGATTCATGTCGGCCGTGATCACCTCGATATTGCGCAGTCCGCGGCCTTCGGCCTGGCTGACGATCCAGGCGCGTTGCGAATGCGAATTCGATACCGCGGTAATACGGCTGTTCGGGTAGCGCTCTGCCATCCAGAGCGTGAGGGAGCCCCAGCCGCATCCCAGTTCCAGGATTGCCTGTCCATCGGCAAGTTGGGCGTGTTCGCAACTTGCAGCGAGAGCCATCACCTCGGCTTTCGCGAGATTAGTCGTGCCCTGGGGCCACCATGCGCTGCTGTACTTGCGGCGCGGGCCGAGCGCTAGTGCGAAAAATTCTGCGGGCACCTCGTAGTGCTGCTCGTTGGCAAGGTGGGGCACCGGTGCGATGTCGGACGCGTCCATTGAGCGCACGAACGATTCCGCGATTAGTGCAGCCTTCTCGCAGTCGCCGGCGCCGAGTTCCTTCAACCGCTGCTCGCAGAGCCGGCGGATGCCAGTACGAATGACGGCGTCGGGGACGAGGCCCTGCTCGACCCAGTTGATCGCCAGTTGTGTGGCCTGACTCATGATTGGAACCCCTTGGTATTAAGATTGGCCACGATAAGGCGCACGCCGTCTTCGAGCTCGACGCCGAGGGCGGTGGCGCCCGCGGCCGCGACTGCCTGCCGGTGGCGCGTAGCGGTACCACCGCCCACAAATACGGGCACGCCAGCCTGCCGCACGAGCTTGGGCAGGGCGCGCTCAAGCAGCCCGGGCTCTGGATCGACGGACGAGGAGATAACGATCGCGTCGCTGCCCGATCGCCGCTGCGCAATGGCGACTTCCTCCAGCGGGGTATCCGCCCCGAGCAGCACCGTACGCAGCCCGGCGTTGTGGGCTTCGAGTGCAAACAAAAGCAGCCCAATCTCGTGCTGCTCGCCGGGCGCGCAGGCGGCGACGAGCCGCGGCCCGCCGGCATAACGCATGCGGTGCTGAAGGCGCGCCCCTAACTTGCTGCGCAGATACGTGGCGAAGAAGTGCTCCTCGGCGACGCTCCCGGAAATGCGGTTCCAGCGCTCACCGAGATGTAGAAGCAACGGTAGGACAAGTTCTCTGGTAATGCGATCGATCGAGTGCACCGAAAGTGCCTCGTCGTAGACCCGGTCGAGCTCCAGCTCGTCGAAGCGCGCGATTGCCGCCGCCATACGGTCAAGGTATTCGCGCCACGGGCCGCGGACCCGGGTCCTCTGGCGCGTCTTCGGCTCAGCGTCGAGCACCTCGCGCACCTGGCTGATCGGCACGCCCCGTTCGGCGAGCGCGAGCACGCGGCGGATCAGCTCGACATGCTCGTGCGTGAAGAGGCGATGCCCCTTGGCCGTGCGCAAGGGGCGAATGAATCCGTAGCGACGCTCCCAGGCGCGCAACGTGATGGCATTGACCCCGGTCAGGGAGGCGATGGTGCGGATGGGGATCTGTTCTGCGTCAGCGCTCGGCATGACGTTGTACCTAGTTCTTTAAAAACCTATACAGATATTATACAATACTGATATCAGAGTCAAGAATATGTATAACTATAACTTGTACAAAACATATACGATCGACTGGCTGAAGAAGGGCGGCGTGCATGTCGGGCGCTGAACAGGCCGGCCCGGGCGCGCTGGTCTGGTTCCGCCGCGACCTGCGGGACTATGACCATGCGGCGCTGCACGCTGCGCTCGAGGCCCATCGCGCGGTTCATTGCGCTTTCGTGTTCGATACCGAGATCCTCGACGCGCTTGGCTCGAGTGCCGACCGGCGTGTGACTTTCATCTGGGAAAGCGTTCGCGAGCTCAAAGCGTCTCTCGAGGCGCGGGGCGGAGGATTGCACGTGTTGCACGGGCGCGCGCGTGACGCGATCCCGCGCCTTGCGCGCAGTCTCGGCGTGGTCGCCGTGTACGCCAACCGCGACTACGAGCCGCTGGCGATTGCGCGCGACGCGGAGGTCGCGGAGCGGCTGCGCGAGGCCGGGATCGACTTCCGCACGCGCAAGGATCAGGCGATCTTCGAACTCGACGAGGTGCGCACCCGCTCGGGCGATGCCTTCTCGGTGTTCACGCCGTACAAGAGGGCGTGGCTCGCGAAGCTTGAGCCGCGGCATTTCGCGCCGCTCGAAATCGAGCGGTTGGCCCTGCGCCTGGCGCCGGCTCGTGCGGAACCCATGCCGGCACTTGAGGCGCTGCGCTTCGAGCAAGCCGAGCCTCCGCTGCCGGCTGGAATGTCCGGCGGAGCGCGACTCTGGAAGGCGTTCCGCAAACGCCTCGCCCGTTACGCCGCGCGGCGCGATTTTCCGGCGCTGGCAGGGACTTCGCGACTCTCCGTGCACCTGCGCTTCGGTACCGTCTCAATCCGTGAACTGGTGCGTCACGCGCGTGCGCGCCACAGCGCAGGCGCGGAAACATGGCTCTCCGAGCTGATCTGGCGCGAGTTCTACTTCGCCATCCTCGCCGCGCGCCCGGACGTGGTCGATCATGCGTTCCGGCGCGCTTACGATGATTTGCAGTGGGAGAATGACGAGGCGGGGTTTCGCGCCTGGTGCGAAGGGCGCACCGGCTATCCGCTCGTCGATGCGGCGATGCGGGAACTGAACGCGACGGGCGCGATGCATAATAGGCTGCGCATGGTGACCGCGTCGTTTCTGGTGAAGGATCTGGGGGTCGACTGGCGTCGCGGGGAGCGCTACTTTGCCAATAAGCTGCTCGATTATGATCTTGCCGCGAACAACGGTGGCTGGCAGTGGTGCGCCTCAACCGGCTGCGATGCGCAGCCCTGGTTCCGGATCTTCAATCCAGTGACGCAGTCTCGGCGCTTTGATCCCGAGGGCGCGTACATCCGGCGCTGGGTACCGGAACTCGCGCGCGTGCCGGACAAGCTCGTTCACGCGCCATGGGAGATGGCACCGCTCGAGCAGCAGGCGGCCGGATGCGCGATCGGCGGCGACTACCCGGCGCCGGTCGTGCGCCATGAGGAAGCCCGGCAGCGCACCCTCGCGCGCTACGGGGCGGTGAAGGCGCGATGAGCAACAACAGGATTCGAACGCGCGTTGGCGATCTGCTTGGCTTGGGCGCGTTCGTGGCGCTTTGCCTGGCCATCTCGGCGATCGGCGGCTGGGTCACGGCGGACAGTGTCGGCACCTGGTATCGGACGCTGCAGAAGCCGGTTTTCAATCCGCCCGACTGGGTGTTCGCCCCGGTCTGGACCTTGCTGTATCTCATGATTGCACTGGCGGGCTGGCGCGTCTGGCGGAGGTGCGGCCTTGCGGGCGCCCGCGCCGGGATGGCGGCATACGCGGCACAACTCGCGCTCAACCTCGCGTGGTCGTTTCTATTTTTCGGCGGCCGCATGATCGGAATCGCGCTGGTCGAGATCGTTCTCTTGCTTGCCGCGATCGCGGTCAACGCCGTGCTATTCTGGCGCATCGATCGGTTGGCGGGATGGTTGCTTGCGCCTTATGCCGCGTGGGTCGCGTTCGCTTGCATGCTCAACTTCGCGTTATGGAGGCTCAACTGAAGCGGCGCCGCAACCTGCGGGCGCTCCACTTCGTCGTTGGCGCTCGGTCCCGAAGGGTTACTCTTGTCGGATCCCCCGATTGTCATCGATAGCAGGCGATAGATCCTGAATGCTAATTCGGGGTATCCGATGCAGTTGACGGTAAATCTGACGGTAAAAATACTGGTCGCGGAAAAATGGCTCTATACGCGAGAAGGGTTTGCAAGCGCCGTTGATGATTGAGTGGTAATGAGCGACGAAACTTTCATGCACGAAGCGCTTGCCTTGGCAAGGCGCGCAGCCGAAGCAGGAGAGGTGCCGGTGGGTGCCGTGGTGGTAAAGGACGGCGTGGTCGTGGGCCGCGGCTACAACCACCCGATCTCGAGCCGGGACCCGAGTGCGCATGCCGAGATGGTGGCGTTACGCGATGCGGCCACCCGTCTTGGCAACTACCGTCTCCCGGGCTGCGATTTGTTCGTGACCCTGGAGCCGTGTGTCATGTGCTCGGGAGCAATCATGCACGCCCGCATCGGCCGCGTCGTTTACGGCGCGCGGGATCCGAAGACGGGCGCGTGTGGAAGCGTGATCGACCTGTTTGGCGATGCCCGTTTGAATCACCATACGCAAGTTATCGGCAACGTGCTGCCCGACGCCGCCCGTGACTTGCTACAGGCGTTCTTTAGTGCCCGCCGCGGCAGTCCCGCTGATGCCTAGAATAGACATTAATATAGCTCTACAAGATCTTGATCTATTGAGCGATGATGGCGACCTCATTAAGCGCTATCGGGTCTCGACCTCCAAGAATGGCGTAGGCGAGGCCAGCGGCAGCTACTGCACGCCTCGCGGACGGCATGTCATTCGGGCCAAGATCGGGGCGGGTCAGCCTAGCAACGCCATATTCGTTGAGCGTCGGCCCACTGGCGAAATCCACCGACCGGAACTGGCGGCCCGATTTCCCGGCCGCGATTGGATCCTGACGCGCATTCTTTGGTTGTCGGGCTGCGAGGTCGGCTTTAACCGGCTGGGGAACGTCGATACGATGCGCCGTTACATCTATATCCACGGCAGTCCCGACTCGGTCGAGATGGGCAAGCCCAGGTCCATCGGCTGCATTCGAATGCACAACCAGGATGTCATGGATTTGTTCGATCGCGTCAAGTTGGAACTGAAGTAATAATAAATTTATAAACATGATGATATATGTTTAATTTAAAGTATTATATAAATATTGGTTTCGCGCGGAAAACGGTTCTGCAGGCCCAATAAGTGGCATTTATCACAAACCACGTCCCTATACCTAGGGGCTTTAAACCAAATCATTGTGCATCGCGCCAATATCCGCTAGATTGTGCACCGCAACCACTCCTCGTGTGGTATTTCGGAGAAAGGCGGCGAATGAGGCTACGAGACAAGGTAGCGGTGATCACGGGCGCTGGCAGGGGCATTGGGCAGGCGACCGCCCTCAAGTTTGGCCGGGAGGGCGCGAAGGTCGCGGTCTGCGACATCAACGCGGACCTGGCACAGGAAGCCGCTGGCCTGGTGGTCGCGGCGGGCGGCGATGCCGCCGGCTTCGCGGTCGACGTTCGCGACAAGGCCAGTATTTCCCATATGGTGGAGTCGGTTGTCACGCGTTACGGGAGGATCGACTGCCTGGTGAATAACGCGGGCATCGTCCAGGACAGCACCCTCAAGAACATGACCGACGAGCAGTTCGACTCGGTGATCGACATCAATCTCAAGGGCGTCTACAACTGCACCCGGGTGGTGGTGGATGTCATGCTCAAGCAAAACTCGGGCGTGATCCTCAACACGTCCTCGATCGTCGGCATCTATGGCAACTTCGGCCAGACCAATTACGCCGCCAGCAAGTTCGGTGTCATCGGCATGGTGAAGACCTGGGCGCGCGAACTCGGGCGCAAGGGAATTCGCGCCAACGCGGTTTGCCCGGGATTTGTTTCCACGCCCATCCTCGGAAAGATTCCGGAGAAGGTGCTGCAGGCTCTCGAAGACCGGGTGCCGCTGGGCCGTCTGGCGCGTCCCGAGGAGATTGCCAACACCTTCGCCTTCCTCGCGTCGGACGAGGCGAGCTACATCAACGGCGCGGTGATCGAGGTCAGCGGAGGATTGACGCTCTGATGCGCGTCAATCCTTAACAAAGACAAGTGACTTCACGCGAAAATCCGTGCCGGCTCACGATTCACCGTTCACGAAACATGAGTTCGAGCAACCTGTCGTTTGCTTAAGGAGTTTGTCGGCGGTAAGTCCGACAAACTCCTAGTGCTCGGCCGCGAGCACCCGAATCTTCAGTTTCCCCACCCATTCGATCATCGGCATCAGGTCGGCGAGCGTCTCGCCCTCTAGCAGCTTGATGTGTGTGGCGTCGGCGGTCGTCTGCCCGAAAGTCGGATCGACTGCGACCCAGCGGTCGTCAAGAAAGCTTTCGGCCCAGCTGTGGTAGAGAAATCCGTCGAAGTCCTTCGAGTAGGCGAGGCCGCTCACCATACGGGTGGGAATGCCTGCCGCGCGCGCCAGCGCCGTATAGAGGTAGGCATTGCCCTGGCATTCCGCTTTGCGCTTTTCGAACACATCGAGCGCGGAAAAGACATCGATGGGCGCTTTCTCGACATTGGCATCCATCCAGTGGACGATGCGCGCGGCGCGCGCATCGGGTGAGTCTTCGCCAGCGACGATTTGCCACGCTGTGCGGCGTATGGACGGATCGTGGCTCTGCACGGTGATCGAAGGGCTCAGATAGCGCGGGTCCGCTGGCACCGGGTCCGCCCCTGGGGCGGAGCGCCGAATTTCGCACACGGTCTCGCCCGGTGCCCGCACGCAATGCTGGGAGCGGTCCGACGGCGGCAGCTGCTTCATCCCATTCAGTGCCACTTTCATCTGCGAAACGTCGCGCGGGCTGGTGATGGATGTGTCGGGGCGCACGATGCTGAAATCGATGAGGCTTTCCTGCTTGTTAAGGGCTGCCAACGCTACGTAGCGCTTGGCTCTTCCGGGTTCTTCCAACGCGGAGATCATCACTCCGCTCATAGCGAGCTCGAACACCGGGCGCCCCTGATGATCGATCCACGTGGTCGCGCTGTGCGGCCCGAGACTAGTCTCGACCTTGAAAGCGCTGCCTTCGAAGAATTCGCTGTTCTCGTAGGCCACAATCTTCTGCGTCACGTCCGCGAGCGACTGCGTTTCGCCGTTGTAGACGCGGAAGGCGAATTCGCGGCTCACGCTGAGCCCATGCACTACCGGATAGAGCGCGATGACGCTGGAAGGGTAGAGCTTGCCTTCGACCGGCAGGCGCTGCTCGGTGGGGCTGCCGCCCGTGATGACGGTCGCAACCAGCTCACTGCCGCGGCGGCCGCCCTCGACCTTGAGGTTGCTGCCGTCGATGCCATAGTCGTAGCTAAAACGCACGAGGGAGAGATCGGCGCCAACCGTATCGACTGCCTTGAGCGTTACCTTCTTCTCGATGCCCATGAAGCGCAGCACGAACGACGCCTCCGAGTGGATCACATAACTTCCGGGCGCGTCGGTGGCAGGCTCGACGGCGAATCGGGTGAAGCCGATTTTCTCGCCGTTGAAAACGATACCGCTCCAGTATTCGGAGAACGGCAGCCGGGCAAGGTCGTGTTGGACCGGTGCCGCGGGGGGTTGTCCGGCGTCACGGAAATAAGTGCCGGCGCAGCCCCCGAGGGCAAAAGACAATGCTCCCAGGAGGGCCAGCACGAAACGACATGCGCGGCCCGGCATCATTTGAACAGCGTGCTGATCGTCGCGCGGTCGGGGCGGGCGAGCACGCCCTTCTCGGTGATCAGCGCAGTCACGAGCGCAGCCGGCGTGACATCGAAAACCGGATTGCGCGCAGCGGCCTCGGCAGGGGCCCACCGCAACTCACCGTAGCCGAGGACTTCATCCGGCCCGCGCTCCTCGATCGGAATGTCTGCGCCCGACGCGATGCCGAGGTCGATCGTCGAGAGCGGGCAGGCGATGTAGAACGGGATCGCATGCCGTTGCGCGAGCACGGCGACGCTGTAGGTGCCGATCTTGTTCGCGACGTCGCCGTTGCCGGCGACCCGGTCCGCGCCCACGATCACCGCGTCGATCTCGCCACGGTGCATGAGATGGCCCGCCGCGTTGTCGGCAATCAGCGTAACGTCGATGCCGTCCTGCATCAACTCCCACGCGGTGAGCCGGGCGCCCTGCAGGAAAGGCCGTGTCTCGTCGGCCAGAACGTGGATGTTTTTTCCGGCGGCGATCGCGGAACGAATCACGCCGAGAGCCGTGCCGTGTCCCGCCGTGGCGAGTGCGCCGGCGTTGCAGTGGGTCAGGACGCGCATGCCGTCACCGAGCAGCGCCGCTCCGTGCTCGCCCATCTGGCGGTTCAGTCGCACATCCTCATCCCGGATCGAGTTGGCCTCGCCCAGTAGCGCGGCGGCGACCTGCGCCGGGGGCGCGCTGCGGTTCTCATCCCATTTGCGGCGCATGCGTTCGAGCGCCCAGAACAAATTGACCGCAGTCGGGCGGCTTTCCGAAAGCGTCCGGAAACCCTGCTCCAGGGTGGCGGCGAACGACGCGCTGCCGGCGGCGGCCAGACGCTGGGCCTCGAGTGCGACGCCATAGGCCGCGGCGCAGCCGATGGCTGGCGCGCCGCGCACCGTCATGTTGCGTATCGCGTCAGCCACCGCCCGCGCGCTGTCGCACGCGACGTAGCGAACCTCGGCGGGCAACAGGCGCTGGTCGATCAGCAACAGCCGCCCGTCTCGCCAACGGAGCGTTTCAAACGCTGCCACTTTCGGTTCCTTGCCGTGAATCGTGAATCGTAAGCCGAGTTTCGTTTAGAACCAGGAATCTTGCCGCCGATGAACGCCGATGGTACTTAATCGAGTGGTGAATAATGGTGATAGAAAATGATAATGCAAAGTCGTAATAAAAAACGAGCGCAACGTCTTCCATCACCACTAATCATCACCATCTCTCATCACCAGTACCCATCACTTTTTCCGGTCAGTGGTCACGGGTCACCGGTCACTGGTTCTAGATGACGCGCTCGTTTCCGCCGTCCACCGGCACCTGCGCGCCGGTCGTCTTGGCAAAAGCCGGACCGCACATTTCAGCCGCGAGCTCGGCCACGTCGCCGCTGGTGACGTTGGTCTTGAGAACGTTGCGGCGCTTGTACTCCTCCACGGTTATACGGTAATGGGCGGCGCGCGCCTGCAGCACTTCATCGGTCCAGCTCGCGGTGTCGAATACGGCGTCGGGATGCAACGTGTTGATGCGGATCCCGTCCGCGCCCCATTCCAGCGCGGCGACGCGGGCGAGCTGGTTGAGCGCTGCCTTCGAGGCCGAATAAGCGGCGGCGCCTGGGCCCGGGGCGGGAACGTTCTTTGACCCGACGACAACGACACGGCCCTTGCGCGGCGCGAGCCCCAACAGCCCGTGGCATTCGCGCAGCAGGATGAAATTGGCGTCGAGGTTGACCTGCATGACTTTGCGCCATTCGTCCATCCCGAGCTCCGCCAGTTTCGTGCCGGCCGGGAAGACGCCGGCGTTCAGCACCAGCATGTCGAGCCCTCCAAAGGCGCGCACCCCCGCCTCCAGCGCGTCTCGGATCCCGGACTCTCGGGTGACGTCGCATTGAATCCCGAGGAAGTCTGCGCGCTGGTGAAGCGTTGCGATGGCCGGATTGAGATCGAGGCCGATGACGGCGGCACCGCGCGAGAGCAGGGCCGCGACGCAGGCTTTGCCGATGCCCGACGCGGCGCCGGTCACGAGCGCGGCTTCGCCGGCAAACACCGGCGGCTTCGCGCCCTTGCGCAGTTTGGCCTGCTCCAGATCCCAGTATTCGACGTCGAAAATATCCTTTGCAGGAAGCGCACGGAAGCCGCCTAGCAACTCTGCGCGTTCGATAACGTCCATGGTGTGCGTGTAGAGGTCGGACACGATGCCGGCGTCCCTGGCCGTGCGGCCGAGTGCGCACATGCCCAGCGCCGGATCGAGGACGACGCGCGGTGCAGGATCGAGGATCGTTTTGGGTTCCTTCGTATGGGGGGCATGCTCATTGAAATAAGCGCGGTAGTCCTTGACGTAGGCCGCGACGTCTCGGCCGATCAGGGGCAGCCGCTTGGTGCGGATCACGTGGTCGGGCGTCGCCGGGCCCTGGGCGATGCGAGACAGATCGGGACGCTCTGCGAACGAGAGGCGGCGGGCGTCGCCGTGGCACCGCATCACGAGGGGAACGCCGGCAATGGCGGAGATATCGTGCCGCAATGTCGCGAGATCGCCACGAATCGCGCCATTCGCCGAGCCGTCCTTGGGCGCCGGCAGCGACCACGCATGCTTCCGGTCGAGGTAATCCTCGGCCAGCTGCACCAGCGTGATCATCCGCTCATAGGATTCACGGGCGGTGGCCCCGAAGGAAAACACGCCGTGGTTCATGAGCACCATCCCGATCGTGTTCGGTCCAGCCGCGGCAGGAAAGCGGCGCGCGCAAAGCTGCGCCAGATCGAAACCCGGCATGATGTACGGAATCACCACGACCCGGTCGCCGTAAATCTCCCGAATCCGTGCTTCGCCGTCCGCGGTATTCGTTACCGACAACACCGCGTCGGCGTGGGTGTGGTCCACGTAACGATGGGGCAGAATCGCGTGCAAGATCGTCTCGACGGACGGCGCCGGCGCCGACGCCCGCGTCATGTGCGTGACCAGTTCGTTGACCATCTCCGGGTCGCTCAAGGCTTCGAGCTGCGCGAGCCTCAGCAGATGCGACAGACGCACCGGCGAAAAACCGGCTTCCTCAATGAATTCGAGGTCCCACCCGCTGCCTTTGACATAGAGGATGTCTTCTTCCGCGCCGACGAGATTGCGCTCCCGGATCTTGACCGAGGTGTTGCCCCCGCCGTGCAAGACGAGCGACGCATCCCGCCCGAGCAGGCGCGAGGTGTACACCCTCAAGCCCAGGTCGCCTTTGAAGCTTTTCGCCTCAGCATCGTTCCAAAGATTCTTCATGAAGCTGTTCGCGGGAGGATCTTGATCGAAATTGATGTTCGCTCCGATTCGCGCGTTGAGAGCGGCGCAAAGCGTCTGCCTTTCTGATTCTTACCTTGAGTCTCCATTCCCACTCGTCTCAGCCTAATGCGATTCAGGTGTGAGTGATCCGCGCGCGGTGAGCGGCGCGCACAGGGTCCGTTCCACCGCGCGCAGTTAAAGCGGCGCGCAGCGTCCGCCGCCATTCCTATGAGTCTTGCATGTCCAGAGCTAATCACGTCCGTCTTGGGTCGTTCACAGGTCAATGATGCGCGCGGTGAGCGGCACGTCTGATGTCCGTTCCACCGCGCGCAGTTAATGCGGCGCGCAGCGTCCGCATTTAACGGCAATTATAATGGCACCCGTGACCCAAAAACCCCGATTTACCGTCAAGCCGGCCATCTGGGCCACCGATGCCGGGACGCTGTGCGCCATTCGGATGAAGGTCTTCGTCGAAGAGCAGCACGTGCCGTTGGCGCTTGAGTGGGACGGGGAGGATGAGCGCTGTGAGCACGCTCTGGTGTATGTCCCGGACCAGACGCCGGTCGGAACCGGCCGACTCCTGCCTGATGGCCGTATTGGGCGGCTGGCTGTTTTGCGAGATTGGCGGCGGCAGGGCGCAGGCAGCGCCCTGCTCGAATATTTTCTGCAGCTTGCCCGCCAGAAGGGATTCGCCATGGTTAAGCTGCACGCGCAAACTCGCGCCATGGCGTTCTACGCGAGGCATGGCTTCGAGGCCCACGGGGAGGAATTCATGGACGCGGGGATTCCCCACGTCGAGATGTCCCGCAGTTTTCTGGATAGAACGTGACTTGAGACTAGAAGCTATCCCAACAACAAGACAGCCACAGAACCACACGGAAACACACGGAAATTGTTGTTCCACCCCGCCGCACTTCCCGGTTCAGGTCTTCGTCCGAGTAATTCCGTGTGATTCCGTGGTTAATAATCTTCGCGTTCGCGGATCGAGCACAAAACGATTCTCCGTCTCGCCGCGCGGGGCGCCGCGCGGGCCAAAAGTGCGCTCGACGAACAGAACCTCGTTGTTGCGGCTGATCAGGAGCACCGTGGAGGCGCGCGTGCCGTAGCGTTCGCCGGCGATGAAGCAGGGCGACAGCTCGCGCTCGCGTTGCAGGCCGACGCCGGTGTGGGGCAGTTCAACATCCGGCGCCACTGCGCGATCGGCGAGGAGCTCGAACAGACCCTCGATGAGATCGGCCTCCGCGTGCCCGAGTAGCGCGCCGACGCGATCGCGGCCTTTTCTGACCTTGGGCCAGGGTGTATCGAGCAGATGGTTGCTCAAGCCGTGCACGCCGGGTGTAATCTCCTCGAACCCATTGCCGCGGTTGGCACAGTAGAAAAGCTGCGCTAGGTCTCCGACGATGAGACTAAACCCCCCGTATTCCCCGCCCGCGGCATGGACCTGCTCCAGATATAGACGCGGCTCTGCGTTGGTCCGCAGGAATTCTGCGACGAGTTCTCCGCGCGAGCGCGGCGCGCTGCGGTGCGGTGGTCCGTCTCGAAAGTTGGTCACCGCTGCGATTCGCCCCGAGCGGGTAAGACCGAGCCAGCTGCCGCCTTTTTCGAGGTCACGCCCGCCAAAGAAGCGCGGCTGATCGTTCCAGAAAGCCGCGGGCGCGCTTGGACGCTCGTAGGCCTCGTCGCGGTTCCCGGCAAACACCAGCGGATAATCCGGGTGGGCGTGCCAGGCGAAGAGCATTAGGCACATGGCTGGTGAGACGTGACGAGTGATGGGTGACGAGTGACGGGTGGCAAGAGCGGATTCACCTGAGGGCGTGAGTGCAGGAGGGCGCGAGCGCGAAGCAGCGTTCTGTCAGGATGCCTTACCTCCTGGCGTGACGGGTTTTTCGATCTCACGACCTTCCGATCTCGCGATCTTACGGCTCCTCGAAGCACTCGATGTGGCGCGGCGTGTCGGGGAGCAGATATTCCTGGATCTTCAGGCGGGCGACGGCTTCGGCGAGCTCCCATTCGAACTTGGACTCGTCGGCGACGTTCTCGTAGACCTCCATCAACAGGTTCGGCTCGCCGCGTTTTTTCATCAGCCGCCCGGAAATGCCGGTCGCTCTCCGTACGTCCTCGAGCAGTGCGCGAATTCGAGGCTCGTTAGCGTCTGCCTTCGCTGGATCGACGCGATAGTAAACGTAATAGGAACAGGACATAGACGCCGATTTTAATCCCCACGGCAATCAGGGTGAAATTCTCCTTCAGGTTCCGGTAAAATAGAGAGAATTTGGTGTTTCCGGGGTTGGTGTCCGGCGCTGATTTCGCTGAGAATGAGCAACGGAGCAGGACGGATGAAGGGTTTCGAATACGTTACTGCGAAGGACGCGCGCCACGCGGTCGCGCTGCTGGCTGAACACGGGCCGAAGGCTAAGATCCTTGCCGGCGGCACCGATCTCTTGGTTGATCTCAAGTCGGTACCGGAGGCGCCCTCCGCGGTCATCGACATCACGCGTGCCGCGGACATGAAAGGCATCAAGGTGACCGATCGCGGACTGGTCATCGGCGCGCTCGCCACGCACAGCGAGATCATGCGCTCACCCGAGATCCGGGAACGGTACCCGGCGCTGGTGGACGCGGCGCACAGCATCGGGGCGATCCAGACTCGCAGTCTTGGCACCCTCGGCGGCAATCTGGTAACGGCAGTGCCTTCGCTCGATAGCGGCCCGGCGCTGGTTGCGCTGGAGGCGCTGGTGACGATTGCTGGTCCCGCCGGGTCAAGAGAGATTCCGCTGACGGAATTCTTTGTCGGGCCGCGCCGCAATGCGCTCAAGGCCGGCGAGTTGCTGGTGGACATCGTCATTCCCAAGAAGAATCTCGGCAAGCCGGCGGGCTTCCAGAAGTTCGGCTTGCGCAAGGGCCAGGCGCTGGCGCTCGTCAATACTGCAGCGAGCTTCTGGCTCGATCCGGTCAAGAAAGTTTTTGTCGAGCCCTGCATCGCGCTTGGGGCCGTTGCACCGGTCGTGATCCGCGCACCCAAGGCCGAGGCCTACCTCGCGGGTAAAAAGGTCACGCCCGAGGCCATGGCGGAGGCAGGACGCATCGCAGCCAGCGAGGCGAAGCCGATCAGCGACTTCCGCGCATCGGCCGACTACCGGCGGGATCTCATTGCGGTCCTCACCAAGCGCTCGCTGGAAGGCGCGTTGGCAGTGGCCGAACGCAATCAAAAGGAGAGCAGGAAATGACCGATGTCGTGCTGCGTGTGAATGGCAAGGAGCGAAAGGCGTCCGTGCCACCCGAGACGACGCTGTTGCAGCTCCTGCGCGAGCACCTTGGGCTGACCGGGTCGAAGCTCGGCTGCGACGTCGGCGACTGTGGCGCGTGCACGGTGATCGTCGACGGCCTGGCGGTCAACTCCTGTCTCATGCTCGCCGGCCAGGTGGATGGGCGTGAGGTGCTCACGATCGAGGGGCTTGCTTCCCGCGACCGGCTGCATCCCATCCAGCGGGCGTTCGAGGAGCGCGCGGCGCTGCAGTGCGGATTTTGCGGGCCGGGGTCGATCATGTCGGCGAAGGCGCTGCTCGACGAGAATCTGAAACCGACGGCGCTGGAGATTCGCGATGCGCTCGCGGGGAATCTGTGCCGCTGCACTGGCTACACGAAGATGATCGACGCCATCCAGGATGCCGCGCGCGAGCTGCGCGAGGAGAAGCGGGTGCCGGTTGCGCAGCCGGACCGGGCGTGAGCGTGCCCGCGCGAGCCAACGAGCTTCAGATTCCGCAACGGATGAAGGCGTGGGTCCTGGGCGGACCCGATGAGCTGCGCCTCGTGGAAAAGCCCGTGCCGCAGCCCGGTGTGGCGGAAGTGTTGGTGCGCATCGGCGCGACCGCAGTCTGCGGGACCGATCTCGAAGTCATCAGCCGTGGCGCGCCTGCGCTAGTGCAAGGCGGCACGCCTTTCAACAAGAACTTCACGCCCGGCCACGAGTACATGGGCACGGTGGTCCGGCTCGGCCCCGGCGTAGACGAATTCGACGTCGGGGACCGCATCGCCGTGGAGATTCACGCGGGCTGCGGGCGCTGCGAGCGCTGCCGCGAGGGCATGTACACCGCGTGCCTCAACTATGGGATGAACTACGGCGATCACGATAAGGGCCACCGCGCGAACGGTTTCACCACGGACGGAGGTTTCGCCGAATACGCCGTGAACCACGTGAACACACTCTCGCCCGTGCCTGCCGACATGAGCGACGAGGAAGCCACGCTCATTGTCACCGCGGGAACCGTGATCTACGGGCTCGATGTGCTTGGGGGACTCATCGCCGGTCAATCGGTCGTGGTGACGGGACCGGGGCCGATCGGGTTGATGGGCGTGGGCATGGCGAAGGCGCTTGGCGCGAGCCCTGTGGTGCTCACCGGCACCGAGCGCGACCGCCGGCGCCTCGATATAGGGCGCACGCTTGGCGCCGATGAAGTCATCGATGTTAGCCGGGAGAACGCGGTCGAGGCGGTCATGCGCATCACGCGCGGCCGTGGCGCTCACTACGTGCTCGAATGTTCGGGTGCACCCAATGCGCTGAACGACGCGGCGCACATGGCCAGCCGCGGCGGGCGCATCTGCCTCGTGGCGTTCCCGCACGAGCCGGTGCCAGTGGACGTGGCGCACCTCGTGAGCAACAACATCTACCTGTTCGGCATTCGTGGTGAGGGCCGAAGCGCCACGCGCCGCGGCGCTGCACTGATGGCGCAGAAGCGCTTTCCGGCAAAGCTCCTGCACACGCACACCTTTTCCTTCGAGGAGGTGCCGACCGCGATCCAGTACGCGTCGCAGCGCATCGAGGACGCGATCAAGGTCGTGGTGAAAATGCATTAAAGGTGGTGCCGTCTTGGCCGACGCAAGCAAAAAGTACCGATTCCTGTTCATCCAGCCGTTTCAGCTGCCGCAAGGCAGCCGCTTTGCGGACCCGTATCACTCGGATGCGCTCACGAAGGAGCAGCGCATGCGGATGGATCACCTCAACATCAGGCATCTGCTCGAAGACGTCGAGTGGGACTTTCACGGCGGCCCGATCGCGCCGTATGGGGATTGGGCGGTGGAGACCCGCGAGGAGTTCTGCTATGTCGCGGCCGGACGACTGCCGATCGTGCGCGAGGCCTGTAAGAGCGGGAAGTACAACGCCATCGTGCTGCTCGGCGGCGGGGAGCCGGGCTTCATGGAGTCGCGGGAGATTGCGCGCCAGTATGGAATACCGGTGAGCTCGTGCGCGTTTTCCCAAATGCACGTCGCCTCGATGCTGGGTAACAAGTTCAGCATCGTCGATTTCACCGAAGTGCATAACATGTATTACCGTGATCTCGTGGTGCGGCACGGTTTCGCCGGCCGTTGCGCCTCGATTCGGAACATCAATTTTTATCACGCCCGCCCGGGACTCGAGGCGCAAACTCCCATCGCCGTCGAGCGCGAGCGGGCCCGCAAAGGCGAGCGCTCCGAGGCGGTTGAACGAGCCGTGACGGAAGCGGTCGCCGCGATCGAGGAGGACGGGGCCGAAGTAATCACCTTTGGGTGTTCGGACGCATTCTGGTTACAATCCTTTCTACAGAAACGCCTGGCCGAGCTTGGCTGGGAAGTGCCGGTGCTGGAGGGCTACAGCTGCGCGATCGTGCTGGCGAAGCTGTTCGTCGATCTGGGCGTTGACGCGAGCGGGCTCATGTTCCCGAGCGATCAGCCGAGGCGGTGGCGCAGGAAGAAGACGTTTTGAGGAACCGGGACGAATGGGCCTGACCCGACCACGGTTAGCGAAAGACAACGCGAATTGCGCGAAGAGATAGCGGTGCAAGCCGCCCGTTAGAAGGAACCGCGAACATGCCAGATACCTTTGAGACGAAGACGAAGACGAAGACGAGGAAGGAGGAGGAGAAGACGGTCGTGCGCGATGCCCCGCGCGAAGCGGGCGTGGACCTGCGCTTGCCGGCTGTCGTCCCTGCCGTTCCGTACCCGATCGACACGCTGGTGCCGCACGTCAACCTGCAGACGCCGGCAGTCGGCCAGCGCGTCACGCGGCCCGATGCGCGCGCGCACGGGCTCGGGCAGACCAAGTACATCGACGATATGTCGTTTCCCGGCATGCTTCACGCCAAGATCAAGCGCGCGGGGATCGCTTCGGGCCGCATCGTGCGCATCGATTCCAGCGCTGCCGAGGCGATGCCGGGCGTGATGGCCGTGGTGACCGGGCGCGATATCCCGGTCAACTCCTTCGGCCCGTCGTTCCAGGATCAGCCGGTGCTGGCTGGCGAGCGGGTCTACCACGCGGGCGACGGGGTCGCGGCGGTGGCAGCGCTGACCGAGCAGATCGCGCTCGACGCGCTCGAGAAGATCAAGGTCGAATACGAGCCACTGCCGGCGGTCTTCGACCCGCTGGAGGCGCTCAAGGACGACTCGCCCAAGGTCCATGACACCGAAACCAACATCTACGCGAAGAAAACCATCAAGAAGGGCGACGTCGAGCAGGCGTTCGCGCAGGCGGACCACATCTTCGAGAACCGCTTCAGCACGCAGATGGTCGAGCACGTCTCGCTCGAGCCGCACGCGGCGATTGCTGACTGGGATGCCAACGGGCGCGTGACGGTCTGGTGCACGATTGGCCGAATTACGCTCGCGCGCGGAGACATGTCGCGCACGCTAAAAGTTCCAATGAACCGCATCCGCATGGTCGGCACCATCGTTGGCGGCAACTTCGGAGGCAAGAACGAGATCACGCAGGAGCCGGTGCTCGCGCTGCTCTCGAAAAAGACCGGGCGACCGGTGAAGGGCGTCTACTCGCGCGGCGAGGAGTTTACCTCCACCACCACGCGCCACCCGATCATCATGGACTACAAGACCGGGGTGACCAAGGAGGGCAAGATCATTGCGCGCAAGGTGCGGCTGGTGCTCGATGGCGGCGCCTACTGCTCGTGGAGCGAGACCACGCTCGGCAAGGCAGCGATTCTTTCTGCCGGCCCGTACAACATCGAAAACCTGCAGGTCGAGGCCTACACCGTCTACACCAACAAGACGATGACCGGCGCGATGCGCGGCTTCGGCGCGCCGCAGGTGTGCTTTGCCTACGAATCCCACATGGACGACATCGCCAAGGCCCTCGGGATCGATCCACTCGAGATCCGGCTGCGCAACGCGTTCGGCGAGGGCTCGGCGAGCCCCACGGGCCAGGTCTTGCATAGCGTTGTCGTAAAGGAGTCCTTGCTCAAGGCCGCGGAGCGCTTCGGCTGGAAAGAGGGGCGGTCATGAAGCGGCGTGGACGCGGCATCGCCTGCATGTGGTATCCGATCGGCTTCACGGTCGCAGCCAACCCCAGCGCGGCGACGGTCAAGGTGAACGAGGATGGAACCGCCACGGTGCTCACCGGAACCGTGGAGACGGGCCAGGGCGCCCTCACCGTGCTGAGTCAGATCGCGGCCGAGGAACTCGGCATCGCGATGGACGACGTTCACATCGTCTCGGGCGACACCGACGTCGCGCCCATGGACACCGGCGCGATCGCGAGCCGCACGACCTACGTCACCGGCAACGCCATCCGGCTGGCGGCCGAGAAGGCCAAGCTGATCCTCTTTGACGTTGCGGCGCCGATGCTTGGGGTCAAGCCAAGCCAGCTCGAGGCGCGCGACCGCAAGATCCAGGTGAAGAGCTACCCGCAGCGCTGCCTCGGCATCGGCGAGGTCGCGCACCGCGCCCAGGTCGTGATAGGCGAGCCGGCGATCGGCAGCGCCTCGTGGAACCCTCCGACCGTGGCCATGGACCCGGAAACCGGGCAAGGCAAACCCTTCAGCACCTACGTCTATGCGACGCAGATCGCCGAAGTGGACGTCGACGACGAGACCGGCGAGATCGAGGTGCTGCGCATTGTCGCGGCGCACGATTGCGGCACCGCCATCAACCCGATGCTGGTCGAGGGCCAGATCGAGGGTGGCATCTCGATGGGCATTGGTTTCGCGCTCCAGGAAGAGATGCTGTTCGACAAGAACGGCCGTCTCGTCAATCCAAACCTCACCAACTACATCATGCCCACTTCGCTCGACATGCCGGAGATCGAGGTGGACATCGTGCCGAGCTTCGACCCGACCGGGCCGTTCGGCGCCAAGGGCGTGGGCGAGCCGACCGCGGTCCCGACCGCAGCAGCGATCCTGAACGCGGTGCACGATGCCGTGGGCGTGCGCATCGCGTCGCTCCCGGCGACGGCCGAGAAGGTGCTGGCGGCAATCAAGGCGAAGCGCGAAGGCACGACGAAGAAGCTGACCGCCGCCTAGAGTGTGTTGTAAAAACCAGGAACGACATTAACCGCAGAAAAACGCAGATAAACACAGATACGACTCAAGATTCGTTCCGCTTTCTGCGTTTTTTTCGCCGCCGATGAACGCCGATACACGCCGATCAAATCGGTAAGTCTTGTATGGAAAGCGTAGGAACCATATATCGTAGTCTGTGTCGTTTTTGCCGCTCGATTTTCGTGAGCTGGCCCCGGCGCGCCAGCTTGCCACTTACCTATCACCCGGTACCCGACATCGCCTGACCTGCCGTACGGGAAAGCTCTATTAAATATGGGGTAAGGGAAAGAGCTTGCCGCGCTCTGGTGGTTGGCATATCTTGCCCGGTACTGAATTTCCTATATCCGCGTCTGCTATAAGAGGTACACCTACCTACATGCCATAGGAGGGCTTATGTTCAAGCATATCCTCATGCCGACGGACGGTACCGAACACTCCGAGCAGGCGATCAAACGCGGCATCGAATTGGCAAAGCTGTGCAACGCAAAGGTCACCGGCATCCATGTGGTCCCGGACTATCACATGATGCTCGCCTACGAGGGGGGCTTCGATGCAGGCACCGAGGAAAGGATTCAGGAGGAAGCGCAACAGAATGCGGCGCGCTTTCTCGAATTCGTCATGACCAGCGCCGGCGCAGCGAATGTGCCTTGCGACACCTTGGTAGCGACGAACGCCCATCCCTACGACGCGATCGTCAATACGGCCAATGAACGCGGCTGTGATTTGATTGTGATGACCGCGCGCTATCGCAAGGGGCTCGCCAAGCTGATCATGGGCGACGAGGCAACCCGCGTGCTGCACCGGGCGTCAATCCCGGTGCTGATATTCCGCGGGATCATGAGTTCGGATCACCCCGATCGCGATAAAGCTGTGCCCCGAGCCAAAGCCAAGGCTTGAGCGGGAAATCAATCAGACCATTAGGAGGGAGGCATCATGAAGAAATTGATCAGATTCGTAGTTGGCATCGTGGTTCCCGCCTTCATCATGGCAGGGGGTATGGCGAATTCTGCAATGGCGCAAGAAGCGTGGGACATGGATGACGTAAAGGAAGCCAACGAAGCCTTTTACGCAGCACTATCGGCACGGGATATTAGCGCCATGGCAAAGGTATGGACTCACAAGACGGAAATCAGACACATAGGCCCGCACAACAAGGAGATTAACGTTGGCTTGGATGCGGCGAT
This sequence comes from Betaproteobacteria bacterium, assembly GCA_029863175.1. The sequence continues at coordinate 53,173 of JAOTVX010000008.1, forward strand.
GAAGAATTGGAAGGGGCTCTTCGCCGCTTTCCCGGAATTCAAAATCACGTGTGAACAAACTTATATCCGGATCAATGGGTCGACCGCCTGGGTCAGCGGCCTCGAAAACGCGCACTGGAAAAACAAGGTCGGCGACACCCATACCCGCACCCAGTTCGGGACAAGCATATTCGAGAAGCATGGAGACCAGTGGCTCATGGTTTACCACCACGCTTCTGCAGTTCCCCAGTAGGCGCTCCGCGGGCGTTGCTTTGACCGGTGGAGGTGAACGGCCCGCGCGGAATACGAACGAAGAGGCGCGGCCTGGCGGGTCACCGAGACGGGTCGCAGTCCTAATGCATGGGCCAATTACTCGAGCCGAGAAGAGGATTGCCGGGCAATACGGATTTGCTGCGCCTTAACGTAGCTGCACTCTCTTATTGTCTCCCAGACAATGTATCTGGAAATAGGGTCGTAAGTGCCGAGCTGCATTGTTCCGCATCGTTTACATGTTCTGTAAGGAACAACAGACCCAAGACTCTTTTCCCATAACGTTACCCACTTATGTGTGCCTGGACACCGCATGATCAACTCCATCTGTGTGAATTGACGCAATGCTGAAATCCCATGGATTACTATTTACCTAACCTTCATCTTTGCAAATAGGTGAATCAACCTGTTGGAGCAGGACAACGTCCTTATTCGCAACAACATTGACCTAGTTCAAACAAAGCCCGGTGTGCGGTCAACGTGGCGCAGAGAATCCGCAGCCCCACAAACAAAAACCCCACCGGAACGGGGTGTGTAGTTACGGCTGAATGAGGATTTGATTAAGTAGCTTTTCTCCTCCGCCGCGCCACGAAACTCATGACTCCGAGACCTGCCGCTGGAGAGGAAGCACCGTCATCGTTTGGAGAGAGCCCCGACACAAAGACAACTGACACGACGAGAACGATCCACTCCAGTATTAGAAAGGGCCAGTAGATGTTTTCTGCGCCGTTTCCTCCTCTGAAGTCGTATATCCATTGCCATCCCCAATACTCACATGTGGCCGTCTCATTGCAAGACTCCCAGGGTAAGTATGTTGCGCTGAGCAAGAACAGTGCAAACCAAACGACCACCAAATAGCGGTGTCGTCCGCCTACCCAATGTCCCAGGCGGTCGGATAATGTTTGTCGTTGATCACTCACACCCTTTTCCTTAGCAGTGTCAGCCTTCGGCGCTTCGGTCATGTTCATGGTCTTGTGGCTTATACGCACGGACTTTTCGGTAGGGTCAGGCCCAGATCGATGAGTCAGGATGTAATTCTTACTACCCAAATGAGGACCGCCAATAAACCTCAATCAGCCTACTCCCGCCTAATGCGTCGCTTCATGAGAGGACTCCCCTAATTTCGATAGGAGGGAAATCCCATCAACGACCATATTCATGAAGATAAAGATTGAGGCAACTGTGCCACAGGGATATTGACGCTGGGGGCCTCCCTTAGCGGTAAGCAGACGTCCGTTTCTGGCCGAAAGCTGACGCTTAGATTGGATCAGCCCGTTTATAAGCTAGGGCAACGTTGGAGACGAAATCGTTGCGCGTGGCTGCATGTGGCAGCTCTCGGGTATGGACAGGTACTTGAATCTGAGGGGCGTCGCCGGAACGACAGACCGAAAAGACGTTGGGATGCGTAGTTCGCGTCTTTTTTCCACTCACGACTCACCATTCAAGCCGTTTCGCCGGTGCGCGGCGGCGGCGGTGACGCAAATCAGTCCGTAGTGAGCTTGTAGGGCAGGGGCTGCAGCTCCAGCGCCGGCCCGTCCAGCGATTTCAGGTGCACGTCGCCGCGCTCCGCGGCGGCAATCTGTATTACCGCGAGCGCATCGAAGCCGCCCTGCGGCGCGGGCGCCGCGTTCACGATCATCCCGCACGACTGATTCCCCGTTTCCGGCGCGTAGAGCTTGTCGCCGGGCTGCGGGCCCTCGCCCTCGGCGATGGTCGCCAGGTACATGCGCTGCTTGAGCGTGCCGCGGTAGTGCATGCGCGCAACGATTTCCTGTCCGGGATAGCAGCCCTTGGTGAAGCTCACGCCGCCGATGAGATCGAGGTTCGCCATTTGCGGGACGAACTCCTCCTGCGTCGCCGGGGTCACCGATGGAACGCCGGCGTGAATGTCAAGCCAGTCCCAGTGCTGCGGCTCGGTCACTTCCGCCTGGTGCGCGAGCAGCTCCTTCACCGATTGTGCTTTGGCGGCTGCGACGACAAGCTCGAAGCGCTCGCCCGGCAGGCGGATGACGGTGAGGTCGTTGGCATGGGTCACGCCGTGAACGGCAGCGGGGGCCTCTCTCGAGATTATTCGGGCGACCGTCGCAGCGCTCCTGCCCGAGATCCCCAGCAGCGCCCAATCGCCGCTCGCGTCGACGGCCTTCACCTTTGAGCGCAGGATGAACATCGAGAGCCGCTTCTGGACCGGCTCGCGCAGCGCGGCGGGAAGCTGCATGAAATAGTCATCGCCCGAGCGCCACAGCAGGAACGTCGCCAGGATGCGGCCCTTTGGCGTGCAGTAGCTGCCGTAGGTGCTCATCTCCGGCGTGAGTGCTTCGACGTCGCAGGTGAGCTGGCTATGCAGGAACGCGCGCGCATCCGCTCCCGTGAAGCGGATCAGCGCCAGCGAGGAGAGCCCGCAGACCTCTGCTTTCTCAGCCGTTGTCATCAAAATGCCTTCCGGCGCGTTGTTTTTCTTGTGGCGCGCTGATTGTTATCCAAAAAGCCCGACCACGCAAAAAATCAAGTCCCGAATTGGCTTTTTCGCGATGAACGGCGCGAAACGGAGCACGGACGGCGTTACCGAACATGTTTCTTAGAGCAATGGAAAACGGCATGCGTTGCAATTTGAAGAAAGACCGATAAAACAGCCTAGTAGCGGAAAACAGCCCAAAACCTATCAGTTTGGGAGGTTTTTTGGTCTGTAAAACTTTGAATGTATTGAGATAGTAGTCGCTGTGGATAACTTTTCCTGAGTCATAATTGATAAAGGTGCTGGCCCGAGGCGGCATCAAGGAAGGCTTTCAGGACATTCGAAAGCTGGCCTTCTGGTCATACGGGGGAACGTTTCTGGGAAGACTGGATTCTTGGCTTTCTTCGCCGCCATGGTAGCCGGCGACACTTGCGGTCCGTCTCCGGGGGAGAACGGGTTATTCGCCGGCTGCCTGGGGTCTTTCTTACTTAAAACGTTCCGACCACCAAGATCTAAACAAAAAATGGCTCGAGGTCAGAACAATGGACTGGATTTCGTTCAGGCGACTTACGCAATTGGCGAAGAACCCGAGTATTTCCTGCAGCGGCAGGGCAGGGAGCATTTTCGCTTTCGCGGACTGATTTCGGTCTCTCACCGAATTGTGGGCACTGGCCAGGCACGGGGGACCAGACGAGGTGGCCCCGACGAGGAAAGACGAAAAAGTTGATGACGCGCTCACAGGAAGCTCGCGCGCTGCGTGCAGGCGAGCCGTTACCAGCCGAGACGGTCATCGCACGGCGGGCGTCGGGACTTCATGCGATCCGCAGGGAGTTCATCATTCGCCTGCTTCAATCCGGCGTGAAGGTAAGTACTTTGGACGTCGATTGGGACGATTCGAATGAAACATTGTTGAGCGAACAGGTAACCAGCGCGGTGCGCAGGCTGCTTCACAGGGGGCGTCGTCGGGTAGTTGGCGAGTTTCCGGACCTCTGGCGGTTGTGCTATCCCGATGATGAAGAACTCAAAGCCGAGGTAGATAAGGAAATCGAGCGTATGGTTGATGAGGCGCGGAAAAATGCGATGGAGGATTTAGGTAAGAACCGCTAGGAGGCTCTGCGAAGCCAGCGACTGATGTTGCTAACTGCGTGGCCGGGCGCCCACTTTGCGGATGAAGCCGGCCATCGTCAACACCATGACGCCCAGAAGAATTAACGCCGCCGCCATTACCCAGACCAGGGTTTTCGGTTCAACGACGATCAGCACGCCGACGATAATCAACAAGACCCCTGGGAGCATCAGCAGCCAGCCAAAGGGCCGTTTCTCGATCGTCTTCATGCACATCCTCGCCATCGGGCACATTGCCATTGCACCTCCAGTCGGGTTCTGCTCCGACGCCGATGACTGCCCAGCTTGTTTCAAAGCATGTTGAGTCATGGGTAACCTCCTGTGGGCTAAGGTTGCCTGATCAGATCTACACGGTCACATTTGACATAATTTGAGCCTGCCTGCGTTGACGTGGATCAGACTTTTCGCCAATCATAGAGGGCCCGCTCCGGGCCGGCGGCGGCCTGGTTGGGAGTCAGTGGGCGGGGTCGCGGGTCAAGTCTTCTGGGGATTTCCGCTTCGATTCGAGAGCGGACGGTCCATGGGATGCTCTGCGCGAGTTGCGCTTAACTGTGCAAGGCATTGGAGGAATCGATCTCATGGCGATACAGCGAACCGGCCACGTTGCTCTCAGGGTGCGTGACCTCGAAGTCACTCGGCGTTTCTATTGCGATGTGCTGGGAATGCAGGTCGCCGATGAATTTCCTGGCCGAGGAATATTTTTCCGCTTCGGCAGTTATCACCATGATATCGTGGCGTTCAAAGCTGACGACGGCGCAGAGCCGGCCAGCGACAAACATGCCGGTGCAGCGCATATTGCGTTTGTTACCGATGACTTTGAGACCGTAAGGTCTTTCTATCATCGATTGAAGGAGCTTGATATACCCGTACGCAGCACTGATCACGGCTTCACGAAGAGCATCTATTTCTCTGATCCCGATGGCATACAACTGGAGATCTATGCCGAGGTACCGGAGTTCAATTATCTTGCGGAAGGGCTTAAGGTGCGGGAGCCGATGGAAATCGATGACCCTTCGGCCTCCGCGCCGCTCACGCCGGCCGGTCGCTTGAGATAAATGGGGCAGTAGAACGGGATCAGGGTGACTGGTTGCAGGAGGAAAAATGAGGCAAGCCGACCACCGGTTTCGCGCCATCCGTGACAGACAGATCAAGTGGAAGGAAGGCGCGGCGACCAAGCTGCTCACGCTTCCGCGCGGCGTGAAGGTTAAGATTTTCTCCCACGATCCGGTCACGAAACGGATCGACATGAAGGTGAAGTTTCCGAAGGGCTATGTCGAGCCCGCGCACACGCACAAGAGCTGGCACTCCATCCTGGTGACCAAGGGGCGGATGTGCGTGGCCGGCAAGGATTTGCGGCCCGGCGACTACGTGTTCGGATGGGACACGCTCCACGGCCCCTATGAGTACCCCGACGGCTGCGAAGTATTCGTGGTATTCATGGGCGGCGGTACTCAGCACGCCTGGAAGGAAGGCGTACACCTGCGCCATCGGACAAAATGGCGCGCCCGGACCGTTGCCGGGAAACACGCCGTGGCGAGGGGCGAGGCGGCCAGAGCGCGCGCACTCACGAAGAAGCCCGCCGCAAGACCGTCGGGCGCGCGGCGCGGTGGCACGGCAAAGCGCCGCTAAGTGAAAGTAAAGCTTGCCGACGGGAAGGAGCGCACCATCCAGCACAAGGTGGTGACCAGCTTCTGGCACGCCGATGGAACCCCATTAACCGCGCAGCAGTTGATGGAACTGCTCTTCCGAAAGCTGCCGGAGTTTTTCAAGAACGAGGCCGAACTGCGCGTTATCTGGAGCGCGCCGGATACGCGGAAGAAGCTCTTGCAGGGACTCGCCGAGAAAGGCTTTGGCCGTGAGCAACTGTCCGAGGTGCAAAAGATCATCGACGCGGAGAAGAGCGATCTCTTCGACGTGCTGGCGCACGTGGCCTACGCACTCCCGCCGGTCACCCGCGAGGTGCGGGCGGCCACTGCCAAGGCCCATATCAACACCCGTTTCAGCGCCAAACAGCAGGTGTTTCTCGATTTCGTGCTGTCTCAATACGTTTCGCTCGGCGTAGAGGAACTTGATCAGGAGAAGCTCATGCCCCTATTGCGGCGCAAGTATCACAACTCCATCGCCGACGCCGTGGCCGATCTGGGCAGGCCGGATGACATCAGCAGGGTGTTCGCCGGCTTCCAGAGGTACTTGTATCAGCGACAGGCCGTCGCATGAGGTTGCTTGGCTTGACGTCGGCGCCGAGCTCGCTCAGACTTGATTCGTAATGACAACGTACGAGGTGATGGTGAGGTGAAGAATGGCTAGGTTGCCCTTCGTTCAAGATAACCATGCATCAGAAGACGTCCGCGCTGCATTCGAGGCAGCGAACAGCTTCAATGGTCGAGTCGCCAATTCGATGCGGGTATTTGCCCACTCAGCGGCAATTGTAAAGTTCCTTCTGCCACTCCAGGCCGTGCTCCAGAAGGACGGCCTTGGCTGCAAGCTCGACGCGAAGACGCGTGCGCTGGCAATGATCAAGGTTTCGGCCCTCAACGAGTGCCGGTATTGAATAACGCACAATCGCCTGGTCGGGCGAACGACAGGCTGGACCGAGGAGCAGCTCGATGCCCTCAGCACCGACGGCTATATCGAAAGTTCGCTTTTCGGTGAACGCGAGAAGGCGGTCATCCGATGGGCCGAACTGGTGACGTGGAACAAGGCTCGCTATGACGACGACGCATTCGCGCAGCTTGCCAAGCACTTCGACAGCACTGAGATCGTCGAGCTAACGACAGTCGCGGCCTTTCGAGGCCTGATGAACCGTTTCATGGACTCGTTGCACATCGAGCTCGAAGGGCCGGAGCTTCAGGCGCGAGGAGGGCGCGCCGGCGCAAGCCGGGAAGACCTCCATGCGTACGTCGAGAAGCTGGTAGATCTCGTGTAAACCCGTCGCGCCGGGCCTGTTTCCGGTGTGGTAGATTGTTCGGACCGCGCACGGTGTCACGCTTGAATAACTTTGAAACTGCTAAATGGGACCGAGTGCACTTTTCTGCACGTTTCCGAGAAATGTGAACCCAGCCCCATTTACATATCTGCCGAGGAGAAATAAGAAATGCCGAAAATGACAGGCGCGCAGGTACTCGCTGAAATGCTCAAGGGTTACGGAATCACCCACATCTTCCATGTTCCCGCTGTGCTCCGGCGCACGATGGCGGAATTGGAGGAGCGGACCCAAATCAAGCGCATCCAGACCCACGGAGAAAAATCGGCCGCCTATATGGCGGACGGCTACGCTCGCGCCTCGCGCAAGCCGGCGCTCTGCATGGCTCAGGTCATCGGGGCCATGAATCTGGCGGCGGGCCTCCGGGATGCCTGGCTGGCGAAGTCCCCCGTGATTGCCATGACGGGCGGGCGGCTGCCGCAGACGAAGTTTCGCAAGGTCTATCAGGAGATTGACGATGTGCCCGCTTTCGAGCAGGTCACGAAGTTCAACGCCACGATAGACGATGTCTCACGCATACCCGACATGGTGCGCCAGGCCTTCCGCGTCGCCACCTCGGGAACGCCGGGACCGGTGCATCTTCAGTTCCAGGGCAACGAGGGGCAGATGGACCGGGGGGAAGCGGATATGGATGTTTACGTGGAACGCGACTTTGACCACGTTCCGCCCTTCCGCCCCGAGCCGGAGATGGAACGAGTGAAGGCGGCGGTGAAAATCCTTTCGGAGGCCAAGAAACCCATCATCGTGGCGGGAGGCGGCATCCGCGCGTCCGGTGCCGGCCGCGAACTCGTCGCGCTTGCCGAGAAGCTTCAGATTCCAGTGGCGACTTCTTTGACCGGGAAGGACAGCATTTCCGCCAATCACCCGCTCTCGGTGGGCGTGGTGGGGTCGTATTCCCGAATCTGCGCGAACCAGGCAGTGAACGAGGCTGACCTCGTCTTCTTCGCCGGCTCTGAGACCGGCGGGATGACCACCCACTTCTGGGCGATACCGCGCATCGGCATCCCCGCCATCCAGCTTGATATCAACCCCGAGCAGCTCGGGCGGAACTATCCTCTCAAAGCGGCCGTACTGGGCGACGCGAAGGTATCGCTCCAAAAGATGATCGACATGGCGGACACGAGCACGGCCGCTTCGAGAAAGGCGTGGGTCGAACGCACACAGGCGATCGTCGCCGAATGGCACGGGAAGTTCGACCCGCTCTTGAACTCGGATGCGGTGCCAATGCGGCCCGAGCGCATTTGTAATGACTTGTCCAGGTTTCTTCCCTCGGACGCGATGGTCCTGGCGGACACCGGCCACGCGGGCATGTGGATGGGCGGCATGTTTGACCTCATGCACCCGGGCCAGAGCTATGCGCGGAGCTTCGGCCATCTGGGCTGGGCCTTTTCGGCAGGTCTGGGCGCCAAGTGCGCGTTGCCCGACCGGCCCGTCCTCACCTTCACGGGCGACTCGGGGTTCTGGTATCACATCGGCGAGATTGAAACGGCCGTGCGCTGGAAGATCAACGCCGTCACCCTTGTGAACAACAACCGGTCCGGTAATCAGTCGAAGCGGGGCTTCGACATCGCCTATGGCGGGCAGCAGACCGAAAAGGCGCGCGAGATGTGGATGCTCAACGAAGTGAACTTCGCGAAAATCGCAGAGGACATGGGGGCGGTCGGAATCCGCGTTGAAAAGCCGGGCGAGCTCAAGGGCGCGCTCGAGCAGGCATTCAAGGCCAATGCGCCCGTCATCATCGACGTCGTGAGCGATATCGATGCCTTGGCTCCGCTCGCCTGGGCGCCGTAAGAATGGTTAATGGGTCTGTCCCGATTTGTTGTCCCCATTTGTTCGCGCACGCAGCGGGATCGATGTTCGTCACGTTTACAGCGCGTCGAAGAACTGCTCCATTTTCCCGCGCAGTGCCTGATCGGGCAGCCGGCCGCGCGCAGCGCCGAGGTTGTCGACGACATGCGCAGGCCTGCGCGTCCCGGGAATCGCGCAGGTCACCGCAAGGTGTCCGATGACGTACTTGAGGAAGAACTGCGCCCAGCTCTGGCAGTCGAACTCGGCCGCCCAGGCCGGAAGCGGCTTACCGCGAACCGCGGAGAAGAGCCGCGCGCGGCCGAAGGGCAGGTTGACGAGCACCGCGACGCCGCGCTCGAGCGCGAGGGGCAGAATGCGCTCGGCAGCGGTGCGGTTTTCGATCGAGTAGTCGACCTGTACGAAGTCGAGCTTCTCTTTCGTCAGCACCGCTTCCATCTCGTCGTACTGCGAATCGCGCGAGGTCGTGACGCCGACGTAGCGGTAACGCCCGGCGGCCTTTCCCTCGCGCATGGTGGCGAGCTGGGTCGTGGTGTCGGAGAGGCTGTGCACCTGGATGAGGTCAATCCGATCGGTGCGCAGGCGTTTGAATGAGGCGTTCATCTCCTCGATGCCGGCCTTACGTCCGTCGGTGTAGACCTTGGTCGCGAGAAACAGCTGCTTGCGGATTCCGAGCTCGGCGATGAGCTGGCCAAGTACCAGTTCCGAGTTGCGATAGAGCGGCGCGGTGTCGATGAGCTTTCCGCCCGCGGCGGCGAAGGTCTTCAGCGTCTCGCGCAGGGGCGCGATCTCCGCCTCCGGTCCGGTGCCATAACGGTTGGTGCCGATGCCGACGACGGGCAAGCGCTCGCCGCTCGAGGGTATCGGCCGCGTCGTGAGTTCCGCCGCGCTCTGCGCAGCTCCGGCGAGCGCACTCGCCGCCGCGCCCGCGCCGAGCTTGAGGATGTCGCGCCGCGTGATCTTCATGGTGAACCGGTTCAACCCCGTCACTGAAGCGGCCAGGGCAGCGTTACATAGTCCTGCAACAGGCCCTGCGGATACTCCAGGGAGAGGAGGTGCGACAGGATGCCGAGCAGCAGAACGAAAACGGCCGCACCGAGCGTGCAGGCCCAATGCGGCACCCGCGCCTTGACCCGCATGAAGGCGTAGATGAAAGTGGCGACGCCAATGACGAACCCGCCAACCGCGGACACGGCCAGCATGCCCGCCAGCCACAGCAGGTAGTGCTCGTTGCTGCGCCGGTCGACAGCGGTGCCAAATGCAGCCCGTTCGTTATCGTAGAAGACCGAGCTCGCGTGCTTGGTCCGGGCCATCTGGATTCCCAGCGGCACCAGGAAGGCAAGGGTGAGGAGACTCGACGTGATGGGATAGAGGCCGGTCAGGATTTGCCAGCGCAGTCCATCACCGAGCACGATCAGCGTGAAGACCAAAACAGCGAAGTAAAACGCGGTTTGCGGCGCGAGTCCAGTCGCGGCGTGAACCCCTTTTTCAGCCGGCTCGCCACCTGCCTTGTAGCGCGCTGCCGCGTAGATCGAGAAGACGATGATGGCAGCGAGCACGAGCACGATCGGTCGTTCCAGGAAGGTGAGCTTGTAGACCTGGAAAGTGTGATAGATCGATGCTTCGACTTTGCCCGAGAGCACGAAGCCGATCAACAACGCCGGCCGGGGCCAACCGAAGCGCTTCATGTAGATGCCAAGCGCTCCGACGAGGAACAATGCGATCAAGTCGCCCCAATCGCGCGTTGCCTGAAATGCGGCGAAGAAGATGATCCCGAACATGAAGGGCGCAATCAGCGTGTAGCGGATGGTCGTCAACTTCGCGATCGGCACGGCAAGAAAGAGGCAGGTTCCGGCCCCGATAACATTGGCCAGCGCGACCGACCAGATGATGAGGTAGACGAGGTCGAGGTCCTCCGTAATCATGCCGAGCCCCGGCTCGATACCGATCAGGATGAACCCGCCCAGCAGCAACGCCATGCTGCCCGATCCGGGAATACCGAAGAGGAGGGTTGGGATGAGCGCGCCGCCTTCTTTGGCGTTGTTCGCAGCCTCCGGCGCCAGCACGCCCCGAATGTCGCCGGTGCCGAAGGTTTCAGGATTGCGCGATGTCTGGACGACGTGACCGTACGCGATCCAGTCGATTACCGTATTGCCGAGTCCGGGCAGCGCGCCGCACAGGCAACCGATTGCCGCGCAGCGCAGGACGATGAACCAGTGCGTGAAGGTATCGCGCAGGCCTTTCAGCCAGCCCGTGCCGAGAGTGCCGGTTTCGGAGATGGTGAGTTGCCGGCGCAGCAGATCGACAATCTCCGGCACGGCAAACATGCCGAGCCCGACGATCACCAACGGCACGCGGTCGATCAAGTATTCCGTGCCAAAGGCTAGTCGGTCGATGCCCGTGACCGGGGCAGAACCGAGTGCGCCGAGCATCAGGCCTATGCCGCAGGCGGCAAGTCCTTTGACGGCATGTGTGCCGGTCAACATGCCGACCATGGTGAGCGCCAGAATGATCAGCATCATCTGCTCGCCGAATCCCATGGCGAGGATGATGGGAATGGCGCCGAAGATGGCGACGCTGAGCACGACCGCGCCGAAAACGCCGCCGAAGAGCGACGCGGAAAAAGCCGCCCCGAGTGCTCGCGCCGCTTCGCCCTTCTTCGACAGCGGAAACCCGTCGACAACGGTTGCCTGCGAGCCGCTCGTTCCGGGAATACCCATCAGGACCGACGGGAAGGTGTCGGAGGTGGTCGTGACCGACTGCAGGCCGATCATTACGGCCAGCGCGTAGGACGGCTCCATCCCGAAGATGAACGGCAGAACGAGCGCGAGCCCCGCGGTGCCGCCGAGCCCGGGAAGAATCCCGACGATGAGCCCGAGGAAAACCCCGACGCAAAGGTAGAAAAGGTGGGCACCGCTGAGCAGCGTGGTCAGCGCACCGATGAAAATATCGACGGTACTACCCTCCCGTCCGCAGCAAAAAAAACCGCCGGCGCCTCGACGACACCGGCGGACGATTCAGCAGTCTGAAATAAGATGCAAATACCTTCTTACATGTCGTGGTTGAAGCGCTCCTTGATCCAGCCTTTGAGCCAGGCCTTCGTATTGGGGTCAATGCCGGTTGCCGTTTTCAGGACGTTGGCGGCGTCGGCGCCGTAGGACTGATCATAGGCGCCAATCACCTTTTTCGCAGTCTTGCGGAACTGGGGATCGGCCACGACTTTTTTCGCCGTGCTCACCCACACATCGACGATTTCGTCAGGCGTTCCCTTTGGCAGGACGAGCGATTTCGATGCCGTCACGCCCATATGCAAAAAGGCGAGGTAGGCAGCGGCAGACGGTCCGCTCGGCGGTTTGCCATTGACCTTTTCGTAGGCCTCGGTGATCGTCGCCATTTCGGGGTACGCGGGGTCCCGCTTGATCGAGCCGTCGGCGGCGCCGTAGCCCATGGTAAAGACCGGAACGACTTTGCCTTGTTCCTCGAACTTGGCGACCTTGCGGCTGTAGCTACCCGCGGTATCGTAGTTGATGTTGATCTCGCCGCGCAGGAACGCCTTGCGCTGCTCACCCGAGCTCAGCCCGAACACCGTGTTTACGTCGTTCATCCCTAGCATCTGGAAGCCGAGGAGACCGCGTAGTTCCGAGGATGTCGGATTTTTCGCGCCGTAGGTCAGCTTTGCTTTCCGCAGGGCTCTGATATCGGCAACGATATCCTTTCCCTTCGCGCCTGTTTTGGGGTTGACATAAAAGATTGCCCCACGCGGCGAGAGGATGACCGGGCGCCAGCTCAACACATCGTATTTCACCTTGTTATTGCCGAGCGCGAACGGTACAAGCGTCGAGGTCGAGCAGGCCATTGCCGTCAACCCGTCCGGTTTTGACTGTTGGAACTTGTTCGCGCCTTTGACCGACCCGCCGCCGGGCTGATTGCGCACGATAACGGTCGGATTGCCGGGCAGGTACTTCGCCAGATAGGGCTGGAATAATCGGGCATAGACGTCGGCGCCGCCACCCTCCTTGAACGGGACGATGATTGTAACTTTCTTGCCGGCGAAATCGACGCCGGCTGCGAACACACTCGGTGCGGCAATCGCGAAAGCGGCAGCTGCCGCAGCCAGGGCGGTTACTGCTCGGTGGGGTATTTTGGCGTTCATTCGCATCCTCCATAGGTGTTAAGAAAATCAAGGCGCCCGTTGCCGGAGCTCGCTCCGTGATCGAGCCTGTCGCGAATTCTTCAAGGCGGCCCCCGGGGCCCTGCTCAGGACTCAGACGCGAGCTTCAGGAAGGGTTCGGCGGCCGCATTGTCGCTTATCAGACGCGTCGAGGCGGACGTTAATGCAGATCATGCATTTCCAGGGCGAGCCGGTCAAGCGCGGGGTGCGCTTGTCGCCCCCAAGCGCTGTCGGGAACCGGGTGACAGGTCAGCGGGAGGGTAAGTAGGGGACGGACCCCGTTTCTTGTCCTCCCCGGGCCACCCGTGTGCGAGGCGTCTCCAGTCAGCGGTCACGCGAATCAATTTAGGTTGGTCTACCCCTCTCGGAAAGGGGGGTCTGTCCACGCTCCCTATCGCATTGCCGTGCCGCCGCTGTGTGAGGCTTCAGGATTGAAACTTTCCGGGTTCTCACCGCATCGTGCTGGGCAGGAACAGCGCCATTTGCGGCAACAGACACAGCAGAACCAGCATGAACAAGCCGGCGAGCACGTAGGGAATAAGACCCATGAAAACGTCCTCGAGCTCGATGCGTCCGTTGGATGCGGCTTGAACGACAAAGCAGTTGATTCCCACCGGCGGTGTAATCGCGCTTAGTTCCACCAGCAGCACGACGAAGACGCCGAACCAGATGGGATCGAAGCCAAGCTGGATCATAACCGGATGGGTGATCGGCAGCGTAATGGCGAGTAGCGCCGGCGCATCCATCATCATTCCGAAGACAAGATAGATAAGCGCGACGATGCCGACGACGACCCATTTATTGACATGGAGAGACGTCATGAAGTCGCCAAGCGCGATGGCGGTACCGCTCAAGGCGAGAAACCGGGAAAAGATCAGCGCGCAGATAATGATGCCGAAGATCATCGCGGTCGTCTTGATTGTCTCCAGCAGCGTTTCAAGCAATCTGACGCCCTTGATCCCGCGCTGGCGGATGATGGCGAGAATCAAAGTAACCGCGGCGCCGGCGGCGCCGGCTTCGGTCGGCGTGAACACGCCGAGATAGAGCCCGGCGATGATGCAGATGATGACGATGATCAGCGGGCCGGCGAGCCGGAGCGAATAGAACTTTTCCTTCAGGCTGTAGGATTCGTCGAACCGTGGCGCCAATTCAGGCCGGCGCCAAACCCAGATATAGGTCGCCGCGCATAGCACGACGGCGAAGACCAGGCCGGGAATGACACCGGCGATCAGCAACGCGCCAATGCTGGAATCTGTCAGGATGCCGTAGATTACCATCACCGCGCTTGGCGGGATCATGACCGCGAGTGTCCCGGCAATGGCGATGGAGGCGGACGCCAGCCGCTTGTCGTAGCCCCGATCGAGCATCTGTGGCAGAGCGAGCTTGGTGAATACGGTCGCAGTGCCCACACTCGACCCGGAAGCCGCGCCGAAGGCTGCTGCGCCCATCGTGGTCGAAATTGCCAGACCGCCACGCAATCGGCCGAGCCATTTGATGCTGGCTTCGAACAGGTCCTCGCCGAGACCCGCCCGCATGGCGAACAGGCCCATCAGCAGGAACAGCGGAATGACGCTGAAATGAAAACCATGCACGGTTTCGAAAAACACCGTGCTGAGCATGGCCGTCGCGGCGTTGAGGCCCACGACTGCCGTCAGCCCGAGTATGCCGACGGCGCCCAGCGCGACCATGACATTGACGCCAAGCAGAATCGAGACGAACAGGAAGACGATCCCGAGGATCCCGATGGCGAAGCCGCTCATCAAATATTCTCCACCGCAGCAGGTTGGTCAGCGGACGGAGGTTTGGAAATTGCGTTGATCGCGTCCAACACGAACTGAATGGCGAGCAAGACCACACCGAGGAAAACGACGAACTTGAATGGATAAAGCGGGAACGTGATCGTTCCCCATTCCTGCTCGTTGAATGAGTAGGATTCGTAAGCGAACTTCCACGATGCGTAGGCGCACCAGGCGAAGAACGCGGCGCCAAGTATGAGTGCCCATATCTTGGCGAGCCGCGCCCACGAAAGGGGCATACGGCGCGTCAGGATCGTCACGCGGATGTGGCCATCATGGTACTGCGTCAGCGCCAGCCCCAGCATGATGACGACCACCAGCAAGGACTCGGTGATCTCGAACGCGCCGGTGATCGGCGCATTGAACAGATAGCGGCCGATCACATTGGCCACCACCAGGACCAACATTGCGAAGGTCGAAATGGCGGCGATCAGGCCGCAGGCGTGCAGCAATCGGCCATAGGCTCGACACAGGCGATGAAAGCCGGACACCTTAACGTCTCGCGAAGGGTGCGACACAAACGGCGGCATGCATATTCCCGGCCGCCGCGACGTCGGGCGGCCGGATGATACGTCAGAAACTCAGCTCCGCGGCAATTTTCTCGGCGGGCACCCCGAGCGCGTTTGCACGCTTGATCCACTTTTCGCGGACAGCCTTGACCGCAGGAAAGTCCACGAGCTTCGCGAATTTTTCTTTCGAAAGGTTGATGACGGTTACGCCCTTTTTCTTCCATCCCTGGACAATTTGGTCAGTCATGATCGCCATTTGCACCGCGTACTTGACGGTGTATTCGCGTGCGAGCCCCTCGAGGATCGCGCGGGTTTGCGGATCGAGCTTTTCGTAGGATTTGCGATTCATCGCGATCATGTGCCCGAAAGAGGCGCCGATCGGAACGTTGATGAAATATTTCGCAACTTCGTCGTACTTCCAGCCGTGCGCCAGCACCGGGTCGATCGGCGAGCAATCGAGAATCCCGCGCTGCAGGGCCTCATAGCCGTCCGACGAGCTCATCGACACCGGCGTGCCGCCCAGACCTTGAACCAGCGCCGGATAGGCGAAGCCATAGGTGCGGATGCGCTTTCCCTTGAAATCGGCGAGCGACTTGATCGGCTTGGTGCAGATGATCCCGTAGTTGCCGAGCGGGCGAAAACCGATGGTCTTGAGATTGTATTTTTTCATCTCTTCGTCATATTGCGGATACTCGGTGTGCCAGCGCTCCATCAGAAGGCCGATTTCTATGGTCGATTTCGGTTGCGGGATGAAAAAGCCGACCGCGTTGTTCAGCGGGAACTTGTCGGGGAAGTAAGGCGTAATGATATCGCCGATGTCGCCAGCGCCGCCCGAGAGCGCGTCGGGAATTTCCTTGGCCTTTGCAACGCTGCCGCCCCAGAACACCTGGAATTCGTGCTTGCCGCCCGTGCGCTTCTTGAATTCATCGACCATCCACTGGGTGGTGATCGACTGCGCGTCATTGGCATTCTGCGGCTTGAACGTAATCCATTTCAACTTGTCGGCTTGGGCGCCCAGGGATAGCACGCCAAATGCCAGTGCGAGTAGGCCGGTGATTGCGGCGCGGTGAAAACGATAATTGTTGTGTCGAAGCATTTGCCTTCCTCCTGGGTGCGATTGTTCCGGGGATGCGCGAGATCGCGCAGAGCGACGAAAGAAATGGTTGAGCTTAAGCGAATCCAGTCCATTCTGGCAGATTGGTCCCATAAACGCCATGCAACCAAGGAAAGATCGGGAATTTTGTTTGGCAACGCTCGTTGCCCGAATGAGCGTATACGGACCCTCGCCCGGTCCCGCGAACTGGGCCCGGCATGCCGGCTTGTGACTGGCCTGACCCCCGGTTCCCGAAATCGCCTGACCGGCGATCGTCAGACCAGCGTCACCTCAAGCGCGCCGCACTTCTCGACTTCGGTCACGACCTTGTCTCCAGCTTTGAGCCACACTTGCTTCTCGGGCGGATAGCCCAGAATTACGCCCTGCGGCGTCCCGGTATAGATGATGTCGCCGGGCAGAAGCGTCAGATGGCGTGAGCAGTAGCTTACGATCTGCGCGCAGCCGTAGATCATGTCGGCAGTGTTCGAGTTCTGGCGCTGCTCGCCGTTTACGTAGGTGGCAATTTTCAGATTCTGCGGATTTGTAATTTGGTCTGCACTCACGACCCAGGGACCGAGTGGCGCAAAATCGTCGCAGGCCTTGCCGAGCATGAGCTGGCTAGTGGCCCGCATCAAATCGCGTGCCGTGAAATCGTTCCCATTAGCGTAACCGAAGACGTATGACAGCGCCTTCTCCTCGGGCACGTCGCGCGCCTTCCTGCCAATCACCACTACCAGTTCCACCTCGTAGTCGAACTGCGAAGACACCTTCGTCGGCAAGTGGATCTTGCCACGATGGCCGACGAGCGCGTTGTTGTACTTGTTGAACAGGATCGGCACCGGCGGAATCGGATTACCGGTCTCCTGTGCGTGTTGGCGGTAGTTGAGTCCGACGCAGATGATCTTGCCAGGACGCGGAACGGCCGGACCAAATCTTGTGCGCGATTCCGGGGCCAACACGCTCTTGCCGCGCTTGTCGTTTAGCGCCTTCTCGGCCAGCTTCATGAGCGGCGCGCAGTCAGCCCCTTCGATCACGGCGTGAATATCCGTCGGCGCCTTGATCCGAAACAGCTTGGACGCCTTGGCAACGTCCAGGATGCCCCGCTCCGTCCTGACCCCCAAGGTGCCGCCGTCGCGTCCTGCCAGCGTGCAGAACGTCATATTGCGCGCCCGCATGGATCTCGCTGCCGCAGGTGTTTCGGGCTTGGTTTTAATCTTTCCCTCCGTTCGGCCTGGTCACTACGTTCAACGGGCGAGTCAACCATACCCTTGGGAAGGCGTCAATGCCGGGCTGCCGCGCGATTACCTGTGGATCGAGCAACGAATTCCTGCTTTACACAAATCGATTTAGGTTGGCTTACACCTCTAGGAGATGGTGGACGCTCCCCGATTGCGCCTTCTGGCGAAAGCCGGAGCGGGAGTTTTTCCGTGAGACATTGAGTGCAGCCCCGGCGGGGGTTTACCCCCAACGCCTGGCGCAGTACATTGTCACCAGTGAGTATCGGTTTCTGACAATATTGCTTGCTGCTGGCCGGGGAACTCTCGGCTTTCCCGTTGTTCCGCGAACGATCGAGTGGAGTAGAACATGGCGACCTTTCTGAAACGCCGCATCGACCAGACGCAAACTGACGCCGCCGACCTGGAAGTGCGTCAGACTGTCGAGCGGATCATCGCGGACATCGGCAAGCGCGGCGATGCGGCCGTGCGCGAGTTATCGGCGAAGTTCGATCGCTGGTCGCCCCCGAGCTTTCGTTTGAGCCAGGGGGAAATCGACAAGCTTCTGCGCGAGGTTCCCGAAGGCACGCTCTCCGACATCCGGTTCGCGCAGGAACAGATCCGGACCTTCGCGCAGCATCAGAAGGGCGCGTTGCGCGATCTCGAAGTCGAGATCCGTCCGGGGGTGAAGCTCGGGCACCGGAACATACCCGTGGAAAGCGTCGGCTGCTACGTGCCCGGCGGACGCTACCCCATGGTTGCGTCCGCGCACATGAGTATCGTCACCGCGCGCGTGGCGGGGGTGAAACGCATCGTTGCCTGCACGCCTCCCAATGCCGGTGCGCCGCATGCGGAAACGATCGCGGCCATGGTCCTCGGCGGCGCCGACGAAATCCATGTTCTTGGCGGCGTTCAGGCTGTCGCCGCGATGGCGCTGGGGACGGAAAGCATGCCTGCCGCCGACATGCTGGTCGGTCCCGGCAATGCGTACGTCGCGGAAGCGAAACGCCAACTCTTCGGCCGGGTGGGGATAGACCTCCTCGCCGGGCCAACCGAGATCCTGGTGATCGCCGACGACAGCGCAGACGCCGAAATGGTGGCGGTTGACCTGCTGGGACAGGCCGAGCACGGCCCGACCAGCCCGGCGATACTCATCACCACCTCGCGCGCGCTGGCCGAGGCGCTGCCCGCCGAGATCGAGCGCCAGTTGAAGGTGCTGCCGACGGCGGACGTCGCTGGCGTGGCGTGGCGCGACTACGGCGAGATCATCGTGGTGGACAATGCCGAGGAAGCGGTGCGCGAGGCGGACCGCGTCGCTGCCGAGCACGTGGAAGTGCTGACTCGCAATCCGCGCTGGTTTCTCGAGCGCATGAAGAACTACGGCGCGCTCTTTCTCGGGCCCGAAACGAACGTGTCGTACGGCGACAAGGTAATCGGCACCAATCACACCCTGCCCACGCGCGGCGCGGCGCGCTACACCGGCGGGCTGTGGGTCGGGAAGTTCATGAAGACCTGCACGTACCAGGAGTGCACGCCCGAGGCGAGCGTCGAGATCGGCGACTACTGCTCGCGCCTGTGCGCCATCGAGCGTTTCTGGGGACACAAGGAGCAAGCCGACCTGCGGCTGCGCCGCTATGGCGGCAGGGACGTCGGTCTGCACCGGTCGAAGCCGGAACGCACATGAGCGCGCCGGGTTCGCTGCCCGGCGTCCTTAACGGCTGCCGGTTGGATGGCCGCGTCGCGCTCGTCACCGGCGCGGGGCGCGGTCTGGGACTCGCCGCGGCGATTGGGCTGGCGCAGGCCGGTGCGGAGGTCCTTCTCGTTAGCCGCACGCTCTCCGATCTGGAGGAGGCCGCCGATACGATACGCTCGGATGGGGGCGCCGCCCAAGCGCTGGTGTGCGACGTTACGAACGGCGCGCAGGTGCGGGAAGCGTTCGCGCAGCTGCCTCGGCTCGATATCCTGGTCAACAATGCCGGCGGCAACCTGCCTGAGCCGTTCGTCGAAGTTACCGAAGAGCGGCTGGACCGCATCCTCAACCTCAACGTGCGGGCGGCGTTTCTCGTGGCGCAGGCGGCGGCGCGCAAAATGCTCGAAACAGCCGACCGCAGGCAACGCGGCGGCGCCATGGTCAACGTCTCGTCGCAGATGGGCCACGTCGGCGCTGCCGGGCGCACCGTTTACTGCATGACCAAGCACGCGCTCGAGGGGTTGACGAAGGCGCTCGCGGTGGAGCTCGCCCCTCACAACATCCGCGTGAACTCGATTGCGCCGACTTTCATCGAGACCCCGATGACCGCGCCGTTCTTCGAGGAACCGCGCTTTCGGGAGTGGGTGCTGAATCGCATACCCCTGGGCAGGCTCGGCAAGCTCGACGAAGTATCCGCCGCCGTCGCGTTTCTCGCTTCGCCCGCCGCGTCGCTCATCACCGGGACGAGCTTGCTCGTGGACGGCGGTTGGACGGCACAGTAGAGGTAAGTAGGGCACAGACCCCGTCTATTGTGCTCCCCGCGCCGCCCGCGTACGCGGAATCTCCCGTCGGAGGTCACGCGAATCGATCTAGATTGGCTTACACCTCTCGGAAAGGTTGGTCGGTCTCCTATTGTGAAGTCTGCGGAGCAGGAAGAAAGATGACGAGGGTGGGGGTTATGGACAGATGATGCCGCCGCGGAAGTGGCAGCGTCACCGCTTGCAGGGAAACGCCAATAAGAGCGCGGACGTTACGTTGTTATAGGCGCTCAAATGTAGGACCCCGGGATGCTCGCGGAGAAATTTAGTGGAAACCCTAACAAGCTGGCCTCTCGTGACCTCGACGGGAAAACAGGCTTGTAATCCGGAAAATGGATAATTGAGCATCACGTCAAAGATTGCCGCAACGTATCCATTACAGACGCCGCTTTCAAAAGTGGCATCAGTCTCGGGCTCGGAACAGAATTCGAGCAAATCATGTCCAGTCGTAACCGCTCCAGCCGGACACGCCGACAGCATTCCGACAAGCAGCAGGATTGCACGTTTCATGGGTTCCTCCCCGCGGGGCCGACATCAGCAAGGTTACACTCGCCGCACCGGGGAGGGGAATGCCATGCTGCGGGAAAGCAGTGGAAGCAAGCAGGGGACAGACCGTATTTTTGCGCGTTCGGGGCTGACCGCGTTCGTCGCGGGACTCGCGCGCAAAACCGTTCGGCACAACGTGACCATCAACAATAGTTTCTAATCGACCGCAATTTCGCCCTGATAGTGGTAGCAGGTGTGGGCGTGGAGCTCTCGGTCTGTCCGGGCGCGCTCCTTGGAGGATGCCGTTGCGCGCGGCCGCAGCAAATCGCAGGGGCTGCGGGCACTTCTGGGGCCAGAGATTGGCTCCATTTTCCGGTGACCATTTCTTCAGCTCGAACCTCCCATTCGTCCCGTAAAAATGGGGCTAAAAGGGGCGGTTTTTTGGGGGGGGTCCAAACCGTGACGTCTGTCGCGAACCCTCGAAAGTCGGCCGTGATTTTGTGCGTGGAACGACTAAGAATGCCGCTTTCCGCTGGTCCTTTTTTGTAGCGATGGGACTAGGATGGGGGTGTCTTCAATACGGGCTCGTGCCGAGGGGGCCACCATGAATCGAGCGCTAATTTTGGTGTTGTCGGGTGTCTTGGCTAGTGCCTGGCCCGGTGGGGCCGCAGCGGACGGCCACCGTGCCGCAGGCGCTGCCATCGCGAAACTGATGATCTTGATGAGTTGGGGCGCGTCCCGCTTCGTTGCGCCGGAGCGCGTCGTGGCCCCTGAGAAGGACTGGGCGATCGTCAAAAACGCCGAAACGAAACGCGCCGCCCGCATCACGCGTGAGAGGCAGCTTCGCGAAGCACGCCAGCGCATCGCTGAGCGCGAGCGCGAGCTGCGTCTCGCGCGGGAGGCATACCGGCGCGAGACCAGCCGCATCACGCAAGCACCACAGCTCGTAGCCGGCCAGCGCCTCAACGCGGCCGAGCGCATGGCCCGCGAAGCGCGGGGAGAGCGGCTGCAACTCGCCGAGCGCCGCGTGAACCAGCACGAACGGGAGGCGTATCTGGCGAAGCTGGAATATGGCCGCACCGTGCGCGCGGTCCGGGAGCAGCGTCGCCGCGACGCGGGGAGCGCGGACACGGACAGCTGAGCGACCTGTAAAAAAGGGGCCTGAGCGGAAACGCTGCTTCCGCTCAGGGAATCCTGAGACAGTCTCAGTAACCCTATACCTGCGACGCGTCTATTCCGACTTGATCCTGCAGGAACTGCCTGGCGTCATCGACGGTGTCAAACGTCAGGGCGTTTCCGTCCGCGTCCGTAGTCAGGGCGTTTCCGTCCGCGCCCGTAATCAATAGAACGCCAGTCGCGGGGCAGGGACGCCAGGGGCGGGTGGTCAATGCAGGCGGGCGTAGTGATGCACGTTCTTGGCACTGGCTCTGATGCGTCTTGCATTGTGCCGCGAGCGCTCGAGGAGCTCCTCCCACATGCCTTCGGTCGACTCGCGAAGCACGAGGCTCGTGTCGGCGTCGAGCACGTACCAGAAGCCACGCTCGACTTCGGTGCGCAGCTCGCCAGGCTGCCATAACACCAACCCTGCGAAGAATCTGGCGTGGTCGGATTCCTTTTCGATGATGTCATCCACGCCCACGCGATCGACCACGGCGTAAAGATCCGACGTTAGTTGCATCGAATGCTCGCTGGGGCTGTCCGGGCGCTGCACCAAGGCAAACAGGACCTCCGTGCTGACCGGTCCTCCCAGGTAAACCGGATCGGCGACCTTTTTCGAGGGCTCGTGATCCGGGAAGAGTCCGCCGAGCGTCATCGGGGTGGGCTTGTTGACGATGAAGCCGATGTGCTGGTCGGCGCCCATCGGCTTGACGATGAGGATCGTCGCCCCGTAGAGCCGGTCTGCCTGCAATGCAGGCTTGGCGACGAGCATCACCGGCTCGGTGCCGAGGTCTGCCGCGCGCGCTACGATCGTGCAAGCGATCGTGGCGATCGCGAGCACGACTGACGCCAGATAGGCGAAGGAGCGCTCCTTATCCATGGCAACGATCTCCTGACAATTTCCCGCAAGGCCCCTGAAATGTTTAGTGCAAGAATCCTGCCAGAGTCTGTCTTAAGAGGCAATAAAGGTCGTTCTTACAATGCGTTATTGGGACTTTTTACACGATTTTATGAGGTAAAAATGACACACTCTCTTCGTGGATGCATGATCTTGCGGTGCAACAAAATTGCCTTGGCGCCTCTGACGGGGCGGGAGCGGGCATTCTTTGCCTACGTTTCCTGACCGAGAATGGCGCCGGTTACGGTGGCGCGTTATTCAGCACTACCGTCGTGGTCGAGCACGGTCGCGCTGGAAGTTCGTCACCGCCATGCCCGGTCGCGAAAAGGGTGTCTCATACCGTCTTGCCACCGTTTTGCCATTACCAGAATCACATTTCTCAGCGGAGTGCAGCGGCTTGTGGCGATATCGACTGGAGACCGCTAGACTGGTCCCGGCAGGATGCACAGCGGCAAAGGAAGGCCATGGACCGGATGAATCGGGTGGTGCTCGCGGATATTCCCTATATCGTGAACACGGGCGAGAAGCTCGTGAACGAGACGTTCGGGCCGAACAACATTCGCCGACGCCGCACCGGCACGCAAGAGTTGAAGCGCGTCGACATCCGCAACGGCCGGTTGCAGCCGGAGCGGTTTTCGCTCGATGGAAACGGCTTCGTTTTCGTCGAGCATCAGACGAAGGTGGCCGACTTCTTCGACGCGGAGCAGATCAGATCGGTGTATTACCCGGAGGTCGAGCGCCTGATCCGGGAGAAATCGGGCGCCAGCCGCGTGGTGATCTTCGATCACACGCTGCGCTCGGGCGACGAAACGGAGCGCGAGGCGCGGCTCGTCCGCGAGCCGGTGCTCTCGGCGCACAACGACTACACAGAATGGTCTGGCCCGCAGCGCGTGCGTGAAATCCTGCCGGACGAGGCCGAGACGCTCCTGAAACACCGCTTTGCGATCATTCAGGTATGGCGAGCGATAAACCAGCCGATCGAGGTGAATCCGCTGGCCATTGCGGACGCCAAGAGCGTCGCCATGGAGGATTTTCTGGTCGCGGAGCGCCGCTATCCGAACCGGGTGGGGCAGACCTACCGGCTCGCGTACAGCCCCCACCATCGCTGGTTTTATTTCCCGCAGATGCGGCGCGACGAGGCACTGGTGTTCAAGGTCTACGAGTCGGAGCAGGACGGCCGTGCGCGGTTCACCCCGCACAGCTCGTTTGACGATCCCACGTCGCCGCCGGGTGCGCCGCCACGCCAGAGTATCGAGGTGCGCGCTTTTGCCTTTTTCGCGGACTGAGGCCGGGGCGCGGGAAGCGGCCCTCAGGTTTTCGACTTCGATTCCCGGAGGATGGCGCGTACAAGGGCGCGTATCGCCCAGCTCTTGACTGTCCGCGCCTTGCGCTCACTGATGTAACCTTTTCGTGGACTGTGCGTTGCACGGTTAAGCCCTCAACGCGTTCCGAGCGCCCTTGGGTAGCGCCCGTGTGATACGAGGAGCACGCGGCTTAACCGGAGAGCCTGTTGATGCCTCCACAGCGATGTGCCATCTCCTTTTCCACCTACCTGGCAGCGGTTCTCAGTGCCCTGCACGTCGCCGCCGGGACGCTGGCAGCCTTGATGTCCATCCCCGTCTGGGCGAAGGCGATCTCCATTGTGGCGGTTCTGTGGAGCTTGAAACATTGTCTCGGCGAGGTAGCCCTCCTGCGAACTCCGGGCGCGATCGTGGTAGTCGATGTCACGCGGGAGGGGCGGGTCTTTTGTCGAACTCGACGTGGTGAGTGGCTCGATTGCGAGCTACTGCCATCGAGCTTCGTCTCTCATCGCCTCACAATCTTGAATCTGCGGGTGCGCGGAACGCAGCGAACGCGCTACGTGATGCTGTGCGGCGACAACGTGGATCCTGCAGACTTCCGGCGATTGCGCGCGTGGCTGCGCTGGGCGGCGAGCCGGGCTGTCGGTCGAACGCAAGCCACCGCATCGAAACGACCCTCCTGACTGCGAATCTTCAGGGGGTGTTTGGGCGCCTCAAACCTCACAAAATGTGAGTTTTCGGTCTGAAGGTTGCAAAAGAAAAAGCGTACCGTGTTAAGGCCGGGCATAATCCAAACCATGAACATCACGCTGATCGAAAATTTCCGGGCCGTTTTCTACACGCCTTATTACGCTGCGATTGCCCTTGGCGCTTATCGTGCCGAGGGCATCGAGGTGGAGCTCAAGATCTCGCCGGATGCGGCCCGGACGCTCGAGTCGGTCATGTCCGGAGCCGGCAACGTCTCTTGGGGTGGGCCCGTGCGGGTGATGCTCGCGCTCGAGAAAGATCCCACGAGCCAGCCCATCGCATTCTGCGAGGTGGTGGGCCGCGATCCATTTTTCCTCCTTGGGCGCGCCCCGCATCCTCATTTCGAGTTGAAGGACCTCCTCGACAAGCGGGTCGCAACCGTGTCGGAAGTCCCGACGCCGTGGATGTGCCTGCAGCACGATCTGCGGCTGGCCGGACTGGACCCGGCCAAGGTGACGAGGATCAGCGATCGCACCATGTCCGAAAACGTTGCTGCACTGCGCTCGCGGCAAGTCGATGTCATCCAGGTGTTCGAACCCTTTGCCGCGCAACTGGAAGAAGAGGGGGCAGGGCACATCTGGTACGCGGCGGCGAGCCGTGGACCGACAACGTACACCACATTCAATGCGCCACGGGCATTTCTGGAAGGGGAACCCGAAACTGCTCGGGGACTGTGCCGCGCGATCTACCGCACCCAGAAATGGATGGCGGCAAGGCCGGCCGAGGATCTGGCCGACGTCGTGGCGCCGTATTTCCCGGGCCTTTCGAGGTCGGTGCTGACGGCATCCTGCCACCGCTACCAATCGCTGGAGGTGTGGAACCGGGGGCCCGTCATGGCCCGGGAGGGCTTCGAGTGGCTGCGCGACGCGGGCCTGTCCCGGGGACTCATCACCAGGCGCTATGCGTTTGAAGATTGTGTGGACATGCGATTGGCGGAGTCTGTGGTCCGGGACGACCCCCCTTCGCTCTAAGCGCCCGAACGTCGGACGCCCGTCGCCGCTCATCGACACTGCCGCCATGAGCGTGACATTGTGCATGGCATGGCGGGCGTTACTTGCTTACCCTCTCCATGTTCAAGCGAATCTCACGTTACCTCCACATCCGGGGGGAAAGGGGTAGTGAGCCATGGAAATCCTCATCGTTCTATTCATGCTCATAGGCGTCTTTGTCGTCATGACGGCTCTCGGTCTGTGCATCTCATATGCTGTCGGTAGAGTCCTCTACGATCGTGAGCGCCCCAGGGCGGAGGCCGGCGACGCTGATCAATGCGCTCAATGCAATGTGGATCGCGAGTGGTACGAAGGCATGCCCGGAGCGAAGCAGATTGCCCTTACCGCCTGGTGGTGGGCCAACCGGCTGACCTGGGCGTCGAAAGGTTGTCGGTAGACTAGTCGGCGGGTCGTGCGGGGCAAGTCGGCCCTAGTGGCCCGAGCAAATGGCGAAGACTTGGGCGAACGAAAGGCCCGGTCTCTCCGGTCGTAATCTCCTGGCTTCGCCGATCATGCAACCCGAAGAAACGGCGGCCGCCTGAACGGTGCCGCGTTTGTTCAGGGATCTTTTTCGCGTTCCTTTCCTTGCTTGCGTTTTCGGCCCATAATAAGGGGGTCGAGCACGCCTTGGGTTTGTTTGCAGTTCGTTTCCGGCTGGCACTTTCGGTCCTCTCCCATAGGTTATTTGATGCCGCGTGCACTATCGCGCGCGGCCACGCTACCTCTGGAGGACATTATGTCTACCACCGGCACTGTAAAGTTTTTCAACCCTACCAAGGGTTTCGGCTTCATCCAACCCGAAGATGGCTCGAAGGACGTATTCGTGCACATCTCCGCCGTCGAGCAGGCGGGCCTCGGCACGCTGAGCGAGAACCAGAAAGTCTCGTTCGACGTGCAGAAGGGCAACAACGGCAAGTTCTCCGCGATCAATCTGAAGGCTGTGTGATGCTCCGCGTCGACTGAAAATCCGGCGCGCAGCAGCCGCAAAACCCCGCTTCGGCGGGGTTTCGTTTGACGCGGTTGCCGCAGGCATTTCTCAACGGTCTCTTCCAGGAGTTGACATGAACATCTTTGTGGGCAACCTCGGTCCCGACGTGACCGAGGCGGAAATAACGGAACTGTTCAAGCCATTCGGCCAGGTGGGGTCTGTGCAGCTGGTGCGAGAGTTGTTCACCGGCAAGGTCAAGGGATTTGGCTTCGTGGAGATGCCCGGCAAGCAGCATTCGCTCGCCGCGATCGCCGGGCTGAACGGCAAGGAACTTGCCGGGCGCCCGCTGAGGGTGAACGAGGCGCGGGACCGGCCCGAGCGCGGCCGGCGCCGATAGCCGTCGGGCGCAGCAGGCACGCGTTCAATCCGCGCTGCGATTTGTCCATTTCCGAGAACGTCCGCGCGCACCTGTCGATACGCGATTTCGGGGGAGGGGGCGCCGCTCGAGCGCGGCCGATCGCAAGCGCTTTGCCGATCAGCTGGCCCGCTCCCGGACCCGCCGGGAGCGCCCCCTTTCGCGTTGCAACGGACAAGGTAAAAATGATTGCCCCTCGCGCCGGAACCGCGTATAAGAAAACAGGCGTTTAGTTTCCTCTCCTTGGGCCCGTCTGATTGCGGGCTGTTTCTGCGGCTACCTCTCTCAGGGCTTGGGATTGAACATACCCGGGCTTGCCTCCGTCCATCGATTCTTCAGGGACACTTATGGCCGCCATCCAAACAGAGCTGCTGCCTGCAGAGCCAGACTCACTGCGTCGACTCACCTGCGGCACGGTGAAGAAGCGTATACCCGCCGAGCACAGCGAGAAGCTGGTTCGCTGCGGCTTTGCGAAAAATCAAGCCGGCACACTGATCATCACGATCAGGGGCCATGCAAAACTAGCGTTTGAACTCACTGGCGCGAGCTGGTTTGCCACGCCGATTTGAGTCGACCTGAAAAGGCGCGAGCGATGGATCAGGCGGTTGGTTTTTCCGAGCTGCGCTGGCTGCAGGAGTTGACTCACAAGAGGCGAAAAGGGGTAATGCCCGAGTTGATCGGAGCCAAGCTTCTCAAAAGAGGGCTCATTGAGCGCAAGAATGGCGGCTTCGCGCTCACGGCACGGGGCCTGATCGCGCTTGCCAAGCTGGGCTAACAGGCCGACGCGCATCGAATTGGAGGTGGAGGCGATATCGCGATGATGGCGGGGATGCGTCGGCTTTATTCTCTCGAACCCGGTGAGCGTCGTGTGAAAGACCTGCCTCACACGGCACTCGCCGAGCCGAAGGTCATTGCTTTCTATTTTTTCTCAGCCTGTTTGATGCTCCCAGCGCCCTTGGTGCTGATGGCTGCTTTGGCCGCCTTGATCAAACTGGCGTCTACTTGGAAGATTTCGCGGTTAACCGCTTCGACCTCTTCGCCCGTTGCCGGGTTGATGATTGCCTTGCGCTTCGCCGCGTCTGCCAAAAAAGCCTCGTCCTTGATCATCTTTTGGAATGCTGCACGCAGCGCCATGACAACATCGTCTGGAACACCGGGTTTGGCCATCAACGATCGACCGATTGGCGCACCGGAAGAAACAAAACGAAGTACTTTCTTGGCTTGCGGATCGTCGACAATCTCCTGGAGCAACGGCACGTCCGGTAGGTCGGGATCACGTTGCAAGCCGGCCTGGAGCACGATCTTGATGTTGCCGGCTTTCAATTCGGCACTGTCCCCAGATTTAAATGACGCCCAGTTCTTGGAAACCACATCTGCCTCGCCCCGCAAAATGGCGAGGGTGGCCTTTTTCGAGCCTTTGTAACCGCAGATCAATTTGAATTTCAGTCCAGCGACATTTTTCAACGTCGCCGGCATTTGTGCACTACGCGCCGATTTGCCGGTACAGGCAACGATAAGTTCTGTTTTACGCATGCCTTCGATGGTGGTCGCCGGTGCCCCTTTGCGTACGGCGAAAGCCGCATTGGCTGGCGCAAATCGGCCGATGTAACGGATCTTGGACGCATCCCATTTAGCACGTTTCGGCGTGAGCAATTGGATATGAGCCAAGGTGTCAGGTAAGAGCGCGATAGTCAAACCATCGGCAGCGACATTGTTCAGGTAATTAGCGGCTGCCTTGCGCCCGCCGCCACCTGGCATATGCTGAACAATCACATTCGGTTTTCCGGGAATATATTGGCCGATATGCGCGGCGGCCAGCTGACCATAAAGATCATAAGACCCGCCCGGCGGATGGCCGAGCAAAATCGTCAGATCTCTTCCTTTGTAAAGGTCTTCCACGGTACCGGCTGCTGCGGGCGAAGAAGCCGTGATTACTCCCATCGAAGCAGCGGCAGCTATCATCACCAGTTTGTTCATCATTGACGCGTTTTTCATTAACCGTCCTCCTAATTCATTTGAAAATGCTTGTTTCAGTACGTCTGATAATATGGCGCCAGCTTCGAGAATAAGACGTGCGTCGCCTGGCCTCGATACGCGATTAGATGTTCTTGCGCGTGAGTTAGATTTGAAGTTGTGGACAAGACTGTCATACGGTAAAACGATATCAACGAACCCGGTAGGGCCGCAAGAAGTTTGTGGTGAATGCCCGGTTAGTGGGGAATCCTTAGATGGTCTGGGAAGCAGCGATTACCGCGTTGGGCGTCCTCAGCGATCCAACGCGGCTAATGTTCGTTGTTTTGGGGACGTTCCTAGGCCTGATTATCGGGGTCATTCCGGGAATCGGTGGCCTCGTGGGCTTGGCCCTGTTGCTGCCGTTCACCTTTTCCATGGACCCGTATACGGCCCTCGCATTCCTGGTCGGCGTGCAGTCGGTTACCACCACGTCGGATACGATTCCTGCGGTGCTATTCGGTGTGCCTGGGACGGTCGGCTCTGCGGCGACGATTCTTGACGGCCATCCAATGGCCCGTCGCGGCGAAACCGGCCGCGCCTACGGCGCGGCCTTCACCGCGTCGGTTTGTGGTGGACTGTTCGGTGCATTCGTCTTGGCAATTTCAATTCCAATCCTCCGGCCTTTTATCTTGGCTGTGGGCACGCCGGAATTGTTGGCCATTTGTCTTCTTGGCTTGACGCTTGTTGTCTCGCTCTCCCGCGGCGCCATGGCAAAAGGGATGGTGGCGGCAGCCGTCGGGCTTTTGTTGTCGACTATTGGCGATGAACCACAGACCGGCGAATTACGCTGGTCAATTGATTTGGCCTATCTGTGGGATGGACTGCCGCTGGTACCCTTGGCACTGGGACTATTTGCCGTGCCTGAAATTATTGATCTTGGCGTATCACGCGGCTCGATCGCTGGCGATAAGGTCAAGGATGAGCGGTGGCAGCAACTCCAGGGTGTACGCGATGTATTGAAGAACTGGTGGTTGGTTCTCCGCTGCTCTGCCATCGGTACATTATTAGGGGCGATTCCCGGTGTCGGCGCGTCTGTGATTGACTGGATCGCCTACGGCTACGCCGCCCGATCGGTGAAGGGCGCATCCAAGACCTTTGGTAAAGGAGATGTGCGGGGTGTTATAGCTTCGGAGAGTTCGAACAATGCCAAGGAAGGCGGCGCGTTGGTGCCAACACTAGCCTTCGGCGTCCCGGGTTCAGCCTCCATGGCCTTGCTGCTGGGCGCCTTTCTTATTCATGGGATCGCGCCCGGCCCCAACATGTTGGATAAGCAACTCGACGTCACATTTACCCTGATCTGGACGGTGGCGATTGCCAATATTTTGGGTGCTGGCGCCTGTTTTCTGTTTGCGGGGCAATTCGCACGTATTGCCACTGTCCGCGCTGGAATTCTGGTGCCGTTGATATTCGGCATCATGCTCGTCGGGGCGTTCCAGGGTGCCAGGGATTACGGGGACCTGGTGGTGCTGGTGCTCTCTGGGGCGCTTGGCTGGATCATGAAGAGTAGGGAATGGCCGAGGCCACCGCTTATTCTGGCGTTCGTGCTTGGTGGTTTGGTTGAAAATTATCTGTTCATCTCGCATCTTCGCTACGGACTTGAATGGACATTAAGGCCAGTGCCAATGGTCATGATTGCGATCATAGTATTTATGCTGGTTCGACCGTTGATTTCGTATTGGCGGGGTGGTCAGCGAGCCGGCACCGAGGCATTGGGCTCCGAAGAGGCGACCACTCAGGCGATGAATCCGACCGAGTTTTTAATGTGGGCTGGAACCGCGGCCTTGTTTATCTACGTGTTTGTCAGCAGCGCAGAATGGGAACAGGCAGCGCGCCTAATGCCCCAAGCCGTTGCCGTGGTCGGCCTGATCGCGATTGCCGCTTACGTCGTATGGAACTGGTTTAGTGGCGGTGCGGCCTCCTCAAAGGAAGTAACATCTTGGTCTGGGGCTCTCGGCCAGGGTCTTTGGCTGGTGGGGCTCGTTCTGGCTGTCCGCTTGATCGGCATGTTACCGGCCATGGGGCTTTTCGTGGTTGCTTACATGCGGTTAGAGGGGAAAAGTCCATGGTCGAGTATCGTAATGATTGCGGTACCCTATTGGCTCGCGGCTTTTTTCCTATTTCACAAACTACTGCATCTCCCTTGGCCGCAGTCTTTGCTGGGTGATTGGTTCCCGGTTATTCGTACGAGCCTGGGCCGACTTCTTTAGAGATGACGTTAGCGACACGACGATTTTCGTTCGAAACGTACGCGCGTTTCATTCATGTTAGGGGCTCTTAGATAACCAGCCAGGGAGTGCTTCGTGTGTTAGTCACGTTTCGAACCAACGCCTACGCGAACATAACGATGTTCGGCGACGTCGCTATCAGGTTGCTCAAGCTGATGGGGCACACTGGAACGGTGCCAAGCGCTATTCTGGCTGACGATGTTCCTCAAGCGCTTGCTCGCTTGCAGGCGGCTATCGCGGCGGACAAGGCGGCGTCGGGGGAGAGCACGCCCAACGGTGCCGAGAGCGACGACTCCGAGGAGCCGGCAGTTAGCCTGGCGCATCGGGCTTTTCCGCTGATCGAGCTGCTGGAGGCCGCCGCAAAAAGAAACTGCGACGTGATGTGGGATAATTGAACCGCAAAGCACGCCGAGAGAAACAAACCACGATACACGATTTGCGGCCGTTCGACGCATCATCCATCACCCATCAACCATCAACCATCACGCGTCACGTCTCGCTGCTCCTCCGGCGGTTTGACCGCGCTGAACATTCTGAGAAGCAACAGGTCGTAGACGATCTTCAATGCGCCGCATATGACGAGCGGCCAGCCGAAAGGGGAGAGCGTTAGCAGATAGCCTGCGATGGTCGGACTGATCGCCGCGGCAAAGCTGCGTGGCACGGCCGTCACGCTCGCCGCGGCGGCGCGCTCTTCGGGCGATACCACGGCCATAACGTAAGACGAGCGCACGGGGACATCCATCTGCGAAAGGGCGCTGCGCAGGCACAGGAAGACGATGGCAAGGGGGAGCGTTGGCATCAGCGGGACCAGGATGAGGAATAGGTTGGCCGGCAGATGCGTGAACACCATGGTGTTTATCAGTCCAAAGCGCCCGGCAATCTTGGCTGCCACCAGGAACGAGACGGCTGCCAGGATGTTGGTCCAGAAAAAGATCGTCGAGGCCGCGACGATCGACAGATCGAAGCGCTGGAAAAGCCATAAGGCGATCAACGACTGAACGGCAAACCCGCCGCCGAACGCGTCGATGCTGAAAAGGGCGGCCAGCTTGTAGACGATCCGCTTCGATTGATGCAGCGGGGCACGCTGGTCCGAGGCGGGGGCCTCGATCTTGGGCGAGAGCGTGCGATAGAGTAGCAGATTGCCTATCCCGAGTGCGGCGTAGGCGAGGAACATCATTTGCACCGCGGCCTTGGGCTCAAGCCCGAGCCATGCGCCGAGCAACGCGGGAATTCCGGCGGCCTGCGCGCCGAGTGCGCCGACGAGCGAACCGACGAGGCTGTAGCGGGCGAAGAGCGCGGTCCGCGACTGCGGCGTGACGGAGCGCGCGAGCATCGCGTGCTCGAGGGGAGCGAATACGGTGACGTCTCCCGATGCTGGATTCAACACGCCGAAGACAGCGATGATCAGCAGGGGCCAGAAATCGGTTGCGTGGGTCAGCAACAATGCCACTGCGACGAGCAGCGCCGAGCCGGCCATGAGCAGGCTGCGCGCGCGGTAGCGATGGGCGATGAGCCCAATCGTTAGCGTCATCCCGCCAGCGCCAAACAGTGTTGCTGTAATAATGACACCAACCTGGAGCGCGTCGAAGCCCAGCAAGGTCAGGTAATACGGGAGTAGAAGACTGATATACCCGTCACCGAAGGCGCGCATCGCGCGCGTCCAGAGCAGAATCCGCGCATCGTGCAACGTGCCTGGCGGCAGAAGTCGGGGTAACGGGGGCATATAACATCCGTGAAGGGTGATTCGTGAATCTTGAATCGAAACGTCAAGAACCTAATATTAAGCGACCGATGGACGCCGATGAAACCCGACGATGATGATTCACTTGAGTTTTCTATCTGCGTTCAATCCCCCATCCCCGACCCTTCCCCCAAAGGAGGAAGGGGGACAATTGCTTCCTCTCTCCCTTTGGGAGTGAGGGAAAGCCTGAGGGCTGGCGTTCATCTGCGGCTAATGTTGTTTTTTGATTTTTCAGACGTGTTCTAGGCACGACTCACGCCTTTAACGTGAAGGGCAATGTTGGTAGGATGCCCGTTTTTCCTGGGAGACCCCAATGATCGACGCTTACACCTGGCCCACGCCCAACGGCCACAAAGTCCACATCATGCTGGAGGAAACCGGCCTTCCGTACCGGGTCCATGCCGTCAACATTCGGCAGGGCGACCAGTTCAAACCGGAGTTCCTGAAGATCAACCCGAATCACCGAATCCCGGCGATCGTGGATTCAGAAGGGCCCGATGGCAAGCCGACGTCCCTGTTCGAGAGCGGGGCAATCCTGCTCTATCTCGCATCCAAGACCGGCAAACTTGCGCCCAAGGATCCGCGCGCGTACTGGACCTGCGTGCAATGGCTGATGTGGCAGATGGGCGGCGTCGGTCCGATGTTCGGGCAGGCGACCCACTTCCGCGGTTACGCGAAGGAAAAGCTCCCGTATCCGGTCGAGCGCTATACCAACGAGGCAAACCGGCTCACAAACGTCCTCGACGGGCGGCTTGGCGAAGCGCGCTACGTTGTAGGAGACGAGTACACGATTGCCGACATCGCGATTTTTCCCTGGATGCGCGGGTCCGAGCGCCGGGGCGTGGCCGTTGCTGACTACCCCAACGTCAAGCGCTGGTTCGACGAGATCAATGCGCGCCCGGCGGTGCAGCGCGGCGTGCAGGTGCTGCAGGACGTGCAGGCGGCAGCCCAGGCGCCGCATGATGACAAGTCGTGGGAGATCATGTTCGGCAAGGTGCAGTTCGGGAAACGCTGAAGCTGTGACCAGTGACGGGTGGCGCGGGATAATGGAGCGGATCGAGTGAGCAATGTCCTCGAGGCTTGCGTTGCGCAGGCACGCGCAGGCCCCGGGCGGCTGGTATTCCCGGAAGGACAGGACGAGCGCATCGTCGCGGCGGCGCGGAAACTGAAGGACGAGGGCATCGCAATGCCGGTTCTGCTCGGCTCGCTGGGGGACATCAGGACCGCGGCCAAGCGCGCGGGTGTGCCCCTCGAGGGCATCGAGCTGCTCGACCCGGACCAAAGCCGCAGGCTGAAAGCATACGCTGATCTCTATGCCGCCAGCCGTCCTACGGCCAGCGCGAAGGTTGCCGAGCGGCTGGTGCGCAAGCCGATGTTTCACGCCGGGATGATGGTCAAGGCCGGCGACGCGCATGCGATGATCGCGGGCGTGACGAGTACGACGGGACGCGTGATTGAGGCAGGTTTAATGACCGTTGGCCTAGCCGAAGGCATCCAAACCCCATCGAGTTTCTTCCTGATGATCGTTCCGGATCGGAATGGGGCGGGTGCGAGGGACTTTATCTATGCCGATTGTGCAGTCAATGTGGATCCGGATCCCGGGATGCTCGCGGACATTTCGCTGGCGTCCGCGGAAAGTTGCCGCGCGTTGCTGCGTGAGGAGCCGCGCGTGGCGCTGCTGTCGTTCTCGACCAAGGGCAGCGCGCAGCATGCGCGTGTCGAGAAGGTGATCCGCGCTCTCGCCATCGCGCGCGAGCGTGCGCCAGGCCTCGCCATCGACGGCGAGCTGCAAGCCGATGCGGCCCTGATGCCGGCGGTGGCGGCGAAGAAGCTAAAGGGCGAGAGCCCGGTGGCGGGCAGGGCGAACGTACTTGTGTTTCCCGATCTGGATGCGGGGAATATCGGCTACAAGATCACGCAATGCATGGCCGGCGCGCAGGCGATCGGACCCGTGTTGCAGGGATTCGCGCGGCCGATCAGCGATCTTTCGCGCGGCGCGAGCGTCGACGACATCGTCGCTACTGCGGCGATTGTGCTCGCGCAGACACGAAACGGTTTTTGACCGCAGATAAACGCAGATACACGCAGACAGAAAACCCGCACGAATCAAACTACATTTGTTTCATCGGCGTTTTGAATTAGTAATTCTGGATCCGTGTTTATCTGCGGTTGAATTCGTTATTCAACGGTTCTCGATTGGCACGTAATCTCGCGGCTCGGGGCCGTTGTAGAGGGTGAGGGGACGCAGCAGGATGTTGTTCTCGATTTGCTCGAGCACCTGCACCGTCCAGCCCGGCACCCGACCTACTGCAAAGATCGGAACGAAAAGATCTTCCGCTATGCCGTTGAGGAAGTAGACGACCCCAGCGTAAAAGTCGACGTTCACGTTCACGCCATGGCGCGCGTAGGGTTTCATCGCCTCCACGACCGTTTCGAGGATCTGGTACCACTGCGGCTGCCCCATCTCCCGGGATAATTTCTCGACGCCAGCGCGCATGTGGCGTGCCCGGGGATCTTCGGCGCGGTAGACGCGATGGCCGAAACCCATGACCGGCTCCTTGTTCGCGCGCTTTGTCTTGACGTACTCGGTTGCCTTGGAGGCATCGCCGATTTCCTGTGCCATACGCATTACGTTCTCCGCTGCGCCGCCGTGCGCTGGCCCGGCAAGCGCCGCTACGGCCGCCGTGATCGCCCCATGCAGGTCGGCATCGGTGCCGGCGACGACGCGCGCGGCGAACGATGACGCGTTCGAGCCGTGCTCCGCGTGCAGAACCATGTCGATTTCCATGAGCTGCGCGGCGTCTGGGCTGGGCTCCCTGCCTTTCAGCATGTAGAGAAAATTGGCAGCGTGGCCGAGGCGGGGGTTGGGCGGCACAGGCTTGCGGTCGTTGCGAATGTGCTCGTGCGCCGCAACGATCATCGGTACCTGGGCTGTGAGCCGGATCCCCTTGCGCAGGGTCGCCTCGGGCGACTTGTCGGCCGTTTCCGGATCGAAGGCTGAGAGGGCAGAGACGCCGGTGCGAAGCACGTCCATGGGATGGGCATTCTTGACCATGCGGATGAGCTCGTAGAGCGGCTCGGGGAGCTTGCGCGCTGACTTTAGCTCCGCAGTGAACGCCTCGAGCTGCGAGCGTGTGGGTAACTCGCCCATGAGGAGAAGGTACATGGTCTCCTCGAAATTCGAGCGTTCGGCAAGGTCGTGAATGGAGTAGCCGCGGTAGCGCAGCTCGCCCGCGCGCCCGTCGATGTAGCACACGCGGGAGCGGTCGAAGTACACGCCTTTCAGGCCACGATGGATCTCGATTTTTTCCGGTGTTTCAGTCATAACAGCCCTTTCGTCTCGCGATAGCCTACTTGCGCACCTCAGTGTAACGGTATCAGAAAATGGAATTCAGCCGGAACGGTGCCTGATTATTGACCGGGCACAAGGCGTGTGGGAAGCTTGCGCACCCGCACCGCACCGCCAGTCCGACGATTGCGGCGTACTTGCTCGTCATCTTCACCGCCCTGTTGATGGAATCATCGAAACGCAATGTCACGGTCCTGTCGGGATGCCAGGGCCTCCTGCTGATCAACAACTCGATTCTGATTACGGTCAACGCGCTGGCGGGCTACGCGCTTGCCCCCAACAAGGCGATGGCTACGCTGCCGGTCACCATGTACTTCATTGGATCGGCGTTGAGCACGATTCCCATTTCGCTGCTCATGAAGCAGGTCGGGCGGCGGGCGGGTTTCACCCTCGGTGCGCTGTGCGCCGTCGTCGGTTCGCTCGTGTGCGCGGCCGCCGTGTACACGAAGAATTTCTGGATGCTCTGTGCCGGCGTCCTGGTGCTCGGTGTCTACTTCGCCGCGGGGCAGTACTACCGCTTCGCCGCGGCTGACACCGCGCCGCTCGATTTCAAGAGCAAGGCGATCTCGCTAGTGCTCGCGGGCGGGATCGTCGGCGGCTTTATCGGACCCGAGACGAGCAAGCTGACGATTGACCTTGTCGCCGGACACACCTACGTGGGCCCGTATTTCTCGCTCATGGTGTACGCGCTGCTCGCGGTACTGCTGTTGCGGTGGCTGCACATTCCCCCGCTCTCGGAATCGGAGCGCAAGGAATCAGGACGGCCCCTCGCCGTCATCGCACGGCAGCCCACGTTCATCATCGCGCTACTGTGCGCGATGATCTGCTATGGCGTCATGAACCTCCTCATGGCGTCCGCGCCGCTTGCCATGATCGCCCGACAGCACCTGTTCAGCGACGCCGCCTTCGTCATTCAGTGGCACATCGTGGGCATGTTTGCGCCATCCTTCGTCACCGGTTCCCTGATTCGGTGGTTCGGTCTTCCGCAGGTGATGCTCGCAGGGGTGGCGCTTAATCTCGTTTGCGTCGCTATCGCGATCAGTGGGGCCGAAGTCATGAACTTCTGGCTTGCCATGCTGCTGCTGGGCGTGGGGTGGAATTTCATATTCGTCGGGGCCACTGCGCTGCTCACGGAGACGTATACGCCGGCCGAACGAGCGAAGGTGCAAGGCGTCAACGATGCGGCGATCTTGATTACCCTGGTTGCGAGCTCGCTTGCGTCGGGCGCGTTGTTCAGCTTCCAGGGCTGGCAGGCGATGAACTATTACGCCGTGCCGGTTCTCGCACTGGCCGGCGCTGCCATCCTCTGGCTCGCCGCGCGTCGGCGCCCGCCCCAGCCAGCCTGACGACCCACGCCGCTTCGGGGCGTTTTTGGGGTAAAATTCCCCCGGCAAGACGAGCAGACGCGAGTCGCCTTGCCTTTGTTTTTTTGAAGAAATCATTATCCGCGCAGCGTAGAGGAACGGTATGACTCAGCCCGCCTCCAAGACTCCCCTTAAAGAAGCGCTCGCAGCCCCCGCCTACGTCCAGCACGCCAAGCTCAAGGCCTGGGTGGCGGAATTGGCCGCTCTGACCAAGCCGGACAGCATTTACTGGTGCGACGGCTCCCAGGAGGAGTACGACCGGCTTTGCGACGAAATGGTGGCCTCGGGCATGCTGATCAAGCTGAACCAGGAGAAGCGCCCGGGCTGCTTCCTGGCGCGCTCCGACCCCGATGACGTCGCGCGGATGGAAGATCGCACGTTCGTGTGCAGCCAGGTGAAGGAGGACGTGGGTCCGAACAACAACTGGATGGCGCCGGACGAGATGCGGGCGACACTCGGCAAACTCGTCGACGGCTGCATGCGCGGGCGCACGATGTACGTGATTCCCTTCAGCATGGGCCCGCTCGGCTCGCACATCGCCCACATCGGTGTTGAGTTGACCGATTCCCCGTACGTCGTGGTCAACATGCGCCTCATGACGCGGATGGGCCGCAAGGTGCTCGACGTGATGGGCGGCGACGGCTACTTCGTGCCGTGCGTGCACTCGATCGGCGCTCCGCTCGCGCCTGGAGAAAAGGACTCGGTGTGGCCGAGCAATAAGGAACACAAATACATCGTGCACTACCCCGAGACCAAGGAAATCTGGTCGTTCGGCAGCGGCTACGGCGGCAATGCTCTGCTCGGCAAGAAGTGTCTCGCGCTGCGCATCGCCTCGATTATGGCGCGAGAGCAGGGCTGGCTCGCCGAGCACATGCTGATCCTGGGCATCGAGACGCCCGAGAAGAAAAAGCATTACATCGCGGCGGCGTTCCCCAGCGCCTGCGGCAAGACCAATCTCGCGATGCTCATCCCGCCCGAGGCCCTAAAGGGCTGGAAAGTCACCACCGTGGGCGAAGATATCGCGTGGGTCAAGCCGCACGAGGACGGGCGGCTCTACGCAATCAACCCGGAAGCCGGCGCCTTTGGCGTTGCGCCGGGCACCTCGATGGAAACCAATCCGAACTGCATGGCGGCAGTGACGCGCAACACGATCTTCACCAATGTCGCAATGACGCCGGACGGGGACGTGTGGTGGGAGGGCATGACCAGGGAGCCGCCCAAAGAACTCATCGACTGGCAGGGCAAATCGTGGACGCCCGGTTGCGGACGCAATGCCGCACATCCCAACGCGCGCTTTACGGTGCATTCGAGCCAGATCCCTTGTCTTGATCCGAACTGGGAGAACCCCGATGGCGTGCCCATCAGCGCGTTCCTCTTCGGCGGACGGCGCGCCACGACCGTGCCGCTGGTCACCGAAGCGCTCGACTGGGAACACGGTGTGTACACGGCTGCGACCATGGCCTCCGAGACCACCGCGGCGATCATCGGTAAAGTCGGCGTGGTGCGGCGCGATCCCTTCGCGATGCTGCCCTTCTGCGGCTATCACTTCGGCGATTACTTCCAGCACTGGCTCAAGCTCGGACGCGGCCTGAAGAACCCGCCGCGTATCTTCGGCGTCAACTGGTTCCGGCGCGACGAGCAGGGTAAGTTCCTCTGGCCCGGTTTCGGCGAGAATATGCGCGTCCTGCAATGGATTGTGGGGCGTTGCGAGGGCAAAGGCGGCGCCGTGGAGACACCCGTCGGCCGAGTGCCGCACTACGAGGACCTCGACTGGAAGGGGCTTGAAAATTTCGACCGCGCACGCTTCGAGAAGCTGATGAAGCTTGACGACGGGCAGTGGCGCGCGGAGTTGAAAGAGCATGCCGAGCTTTTCGAAACGCTCAGGGCGCGCCTACCGAAGGAGCTCATTGTACAGCGAGAGGCGCTCGAACGCGGATTGTGATTCCTGCTTTCGGATAGCGATCGCGACCGTCATGACGACCGCCGAGGCGGTGCTAAGACCAAGTTCGTAAACACCGGGGAGCACTATGCCGCAGGTTCCGCATGCGCACGATCATGGGCGGCAAGCAGTAGGACGCCACCGGCCGGGCATGCCGTCGTGACGACGGCTCCTGGGCGCCGGTCAGCTGACCACGGGCCGGGCAGCTCAGCGGCTCATCCGACCTTGACGGATGCGCCGGTCTCCATCGAAGTGATGACGCCTTCGAATGCCGCCACCGTGTTCACCATTTCTTCGGGCGTGATGGGGTAGGGCGCACGGCCTTCAACGGCGTCGGCGAAGGCGTCGAACTCGGCGCGCAGGGAATCGATCTTGTCGAATTCGCGGCGCTCGACCTTGCCGCCTGTCAACCGCACGATCGTCTCGGTCTCGCCGAGCGCCTCGACCGATCCTTCATCGCCGAAGACCTGCACGCGCCAGTAGTGGGGCGAGGCGCGCACGGCGCCGAGGAACCCGCTCAGGTTGTTCGCGAAGCGGAACAATACGGAAACCGTGTCGCGGGGATCCGGTCCCTTGCGGAAGGTCGCGACCCGCGCAGTCACCTCGGCCGTAGGGCCGGCGATGCTGGTAAAGGCGTCGAGCAGATGGATTCCGGTCCCAGTCATGCCGCCACCGGGCGACTCGGTGGGCAGCTCGCGCCACGCTGAGAAATGCAGCCCCGAATTCTCGTTGCTGTAGTGACCCTCGATGTGCATGACCGTGCCGAGTACGCCGCTTTTCACCACGCGCCGCAACTCGGCCATGGAAGGCCAGAAGCGCTTGTTCTGGCCGACCCCGATCGAAACATTCGCCTTGCGGCAGGCAACGATGGCGCGCTCGGCATCGGCGCGCTTCAGCGTGAGCGGTTTTTCGCAGAAGACCGGCTTGCCAGCGCCGGCGACGCGCACGATCTGGTCCGCGTGCAGCGAATGCGGGGTTGCGAGCACGACGGCCTGCACATTCGGATCGGCGAGCGCCTTGTCGAGATCGTCGCTCAACGTGAAGCCGTTCGTCTCCGCGATCGGTAGCGCGGCATCGATCTCTTTGCTTACGCCGTGAACGAAGCGCAGCTTTTCGCTCTTGCCCTGCACCGCGCCGACGATGTTCTTACCCCACCAGCCCAATCCAATAATTGCAGCATTAATCATCAGAAACGACCTCTCGATGCTTTCAATCTAAGGGCGTGACCCGTGACCTGTGACCCGTGATCCGTGAATCGTGATTCGAAAACCGTGGAGGAGGAAACTCGCATTAAAAAATCGCGCCGTGCACGCTCGTTCGCGTGAGACTGAATTTTCCAATGGAGCGCTCGGCTATAACCCGGCGCGATTTTTTCCTTTGACCGCCTTGTTGACGACGTTGACCGGCCATTCACCCGTGAGGACGCGGCGCACCTCGCTCGGTGCCCCGGCTTGCAGGCCCTTCATGGCAGCTTCGCTATACCACGCGCAATGGGGATTGATGATGACGTTCTCGCGTCCGCGAAGCGGATGGGGATCCGGCAGCGGCTCGGGATCGGTCGTGTCGAGCCCGCAGCCGGCGATCTTCTTCGCGTCGAGGGCCCGCATCAGGGCATCCGTGTCCACCACAGGGCCGCGCGAGCAGTTGATGAGCAATGCGGTCGGCTTCATCTTCGCGAACGCGTCGTCGTTGATCATCTTCCGCGTCTGAGGTGTAAGCGGCGGGTGGACTGAGATGAAATCGCACTCGGCCAGCATCGCGTCGAACTCCATCTTCTTGCCGGGCTCCTTGAACTGCCCCTCCGTGATGAAGGGATCTGAATAGAGGACGCGCATGCGGAAAGCGGAGGCGCGCACTGCGACTTCCCGCGCAATGTTGCCGAATCCCACCAGACCCAGCGTGCTTCCCGCGAGACGGAACATCGGCTTGCCGGGCGGAACGGCCCAAGTGCCGCCGCGCACCAAGCGGTCATAGAATGCGACCTTCCGCGCGCAGGCGAGCAGGAGCGCCATGGTGTGCTCCGCGACTTCCTCGATGCAATAGCTCGGGTTGTTGGTCACAATGATTCCCGCCTTGGTGGCCGCATCGAGATCGATGGTGTCCACTCCGATGCCATAGCGCGCGATGATCCTGCATTTCGGCATCTTTGCCATGTCGTCGGCCGTAATGGGGCCGGCATAGGTGTTGAGCAGCGCGTCGCAGTCTGCTGCCTGCGCGATGAACTCATCGGGCTTCTTGGTTTGCAGCGGGACCAGATCTGCCAACCCTTCGAGGGTTTTTTTCTCGACGTCCAGCGATTCCCACACGTAATCTGTCAGCACCACTTTTGCTTTGGCAGCCATTGCTTTGTCCTCTCAAATGCGTGAACCGTGAATTGTGATCTGTGATCCGACGTTGCCCGGCAAGGGCGATTCTATCGGCTCACGGCGCACGGTTTACTGATATATCTCAAGATTCCAGCAGTTAGGGGGGCGCCGGCCTTCCAACACCGCCAGGATGTTATCCACCACAACGTTGGCCATTTCCTCTCTGAGCTCCTTCACCGCGCTCCCGAGGTGGGGTGTAAGCACGACGTTTTGCATCGCGAGCAGCTCGGCTTCGACCTGGGGTTCATTCTCGAATACATCAAGCCCGGCACCGGCAATTCGCCGCTCCGCCAGCGCCCGGATGAGGGCCTGCTCGTCCACGATCGGGCCGCGCGCGGTGTTGATGAGAAAGGCGGTCGGCTTCATGAGGCGCAACTCCCGCTCGCTGACGAGATGGCGCGTCTCAGCGCTGAGGGGCGCGTGCACCGAGACGAAATCGGATTCGGAAAGCAGCTGGTCGTAGGGCACATAGATGAGACCGGCTTCCCGCTCCTCGCTTTCGGGCTTGCGGCGCGGGGTCCAGTAAAGCGTTCGCATCGAGAAACCCTGAGCGCGCTTGGCGACAGCGCGGCCGATGCGTCCGCCGCCCCCAATCAGGCCGATGGTCTTGCCGTACACCCAGGAGCCCAGCAGATGCCCTGACTGCGCGCCGGGAAAGACTCCCGCGCGGACCAGTCGGTCGCCCTCAATTACGCGCCGGGCAACGGCCAGCAGCAACGCGAAATGGATGTCGGCAGTCGCCTCGGTAACGATGGGTGAGATCACCGTGACCGGAATGCGCCGCGCCGTCGCCTCCGCAACATCGATGTCGGACGGCGTGATCTTCATCGAGGCGATAGCGCGCAGGCGCAAACCTGCCGCGATGACATCGCGATCCACCCGGTCATGGAGTAGACAGAACAGAATATCGCAATCGCGCACCGCAGCGAGGAGCTCGCTCTTGGTGACGATATGGATCGTGTCCGGGTTCAGCTCAACATCGGCTACGGAGCGCAGGCGCTCGATCGCGCTTTCCGCTACCGGCTGGGTGATGAATATCCGTGGACGCATTGCAAATCCGTCAATCGTGAATCGTGAGTCGTGAATCGAAATGTCAAAAAATCTGATACTAGCCGCAGATAAACGCAGATAAACACTGATCAAATCCGTGAGTGGTGATTGGTGGGGTCGCGATTGGACGACATCCGGTCAGCGAGCGCCGTCGCATAAGGGAAATTTTTCCACTCACCACTCACCACTCACCAATCACGACTCACGCCATTTTTTCCTCGGAGCAGATGCGGCAAGCGTACTCGCCAAGCGCCGCCGTCGTGACGCCGATTGCGCCGTGCTGTCGGCGGTTGTATTCCTCGGGCTCGAGCTCGGTCCAGAAGGAGTCGTTCAACCGGTTGATCATATTGAACATGGCGCAGGCGAGGGAGACCTCGACGATCTCCGCATCACTGAAAAGCCGCCGCATCTCATCCCACGCCGCCTTGTCGTGCTTGGCGGTGTTGAGCGTCATCGCTTCCGACCAGGCGAGGACCGCTTTCTCCCGTTCGTTGAAAAGCGCGCTCGTGCGGTATTCACCCTGCAGCGCCGCGAACTCGTTGTCCTTCAATCCCAGTGCTTGACCAAGCACCCAATTGTGCTCCGTTCAGTACTTGCAGCCATTGATGGTCGAGGTCTTGAGTACGGCGAGGTTGCGCAGCCGCACGTCGGAGACCGCGCCCGCATTGGGTTGGCGCACGGCGGCAACGAATCCGAGGTACCAGCGCGCGAGCTCAGGGCTATGGGCGAGAATCCGCACCAAGTTCGCGGTTCTGCCCAACAGCATGTTGGATCCCTCGAAGAGGGTTTTTACGGCGCCGGTTGCCTCTTCATCCGCAATCCCGCGCAGTCTTTGGCTCATTTCAGTTCCTTGAAACCGTGATGCGTGAATCGTGATTCGACGTTACTGCTTCATGTTTCTCATGAAATCCGACGGCTGCGCGGTCGGATTTCATCCAGCGCACCACGCCGGCAACGCCGTCCACTGCGACATTCGATCCTTCCGGGATGCGGTGCGTAGCGTCAGGGACGCCCAAGACCATTGGAATGCCGCGCTCGCGCGCAAGGGAAGCCAGATGCGAGGTGCTTCCGCCAAGCTCGGCGACTACGCCTGAAACCCGTGGCAGAATCTGGCCCAGCGCGGGACCGGCCATCCGCGTCACCAGCACATCACCTGGCGCAACCCGCGTGAGCTCACATTCGCAATTCACCACGCATGCGCGGCCGGTGCCCCAGCCCACGCCCGCAGGCTGGCCGTTGAGACGGGGATAGCGGCGCCAGCTCTCATCGGGAACCGGTGCATCCTGAAGATGAAGCGGGCGCGACTGCAGGAGCTTGAACCCAGCTTCGTCGAGCGCCCACTCGATTTCCACGGGCATGTTCATGAGCTTCTCTGTCTCGCGCACGAGGCCGCCCAATTCTGCGATCTGCTTCGGGTCGAGACAGGGCGTGGGAGCGATTTGGCTGCTACCGATACGCGCCCTGGCGGAGTGAGCGCAGCTTGGGTCGTGCCGCTGCTTCAGGCCCACTTGCGCTTCCTTCAGCGCACCATCGCGGGACAGAACATATCG
Source organism: Betaproteobacteria bacterium (assembly GCA_029863175.1). The sequence continues at coordinate 97,598 of JAOTVX010000008.1, forward strand.
GTCCGGCGTGACCTCGCCTTGCGCGATCGCCGAACCGAGGCCCCACGTGGCATTGATCAGGAGTTCGCCTTCCCCTGTCTGACTCAGCGCGCCGCCGGCGCAACGAGCCTGCACCAGCGGCTGCATCAGTAGCGCCATCGCGGTGTCCGCAGGATCGAGGTCGTGGGTCGCCATGTAGCGCAGCGCGCGAGTGGACCAGAGTGCAGTCCAGCAGGCGCGCACGGCCGTGAGGAACTCGGTCTCGTCCTCAAGACCCAGGAAGCTTTCGAACTGGCCGGCGAAGCTGGATCCGAAGCGGTCCTCGACGAGTGCCGATGAGCGCACGACGCACGGCGCGCCGCTCTGCTCACGCAGCGATCGCCACGCAGCGAGCAGCGGCTCCAGCACCTCGGGCGCCACCGGTTGTTCCATCAGGCCGAGCTTCATCTGGAGCGCATAGCGCCGCGCTTGCGAGTCGTCTTCGGTCCCGAACGTCCCGCGTGCTGCGGCCTCGAGCCCAGAGTGCCGGATCTGCCAGCGGTAGGCATCGGCGACCAGACAGAAGCCGCCTGGGGTGGGCAGGCCGGCCTGCGCGAGCGCGGCCAGGTTGGCGGCTTTCGGTCCGACCCGCTGTGCGTCCGTTGCTTCACGCGCTGCCAGCGGGATAATGAAATTGCTGTTCATTGGTTCCTGATTACTGTTAACCGGTGTAACGCGGAAACGTGCTGAAGCCGGTCATATACAACGACCTCACCCTCGCTCGCGAACGGCATGGTGTACCCCGAGCACCGCCGTCCGCGTTCTCGCCTCTATCAATCGCTCGAACTGTCAGGGCGGATCATCGGGCAAATACGGTCGAATAGCCCGGCATCGGGTCGACGACTGTGATCTGCTCAACCGGGAAGTGAGAAATGAGCTCGGTGCGGTCCTTGTGCACGATCAGCATCTCCTCGATGCGCACGCCCCACTCGTACATCTTCCCGTGCTGGGTCTCCAGCGCGAACACCATCCCTTCCTTGATCTCGATCGGATGATCGAGCGACCAGATGCGCGAGATGACGGGCTGGTCGTACTGCGCCAACCCGAGGCCGTGGCCCCAAAGGTTGGCGGCCGCCTGGTCTTCCTCTTGGTAACCCCACGCTTCCTTGGCCGAGGGCCACTTCGAGGCGATTTCCTTGGTCGTTGTTCCGACCTTGACCGCCTTGATCGAGTCGTAGAGCCATTTCAGAGCGGTCGCGTAGACGTCTTTCTGCTCCTGGGTGGGCTCTTTGCCGCAGGAGTAGGTGCGGTAGTAGCAGGACTTGTAACCATTCCACGTGAGGGCCGCGAGATCCATGAAGACGATGTCGCCCGGCTGTACGATGCGATCCGAGAAATTGCGCCAGTTGGGCCACGTGTTCGGGCCGGAGGAGACGATCACGTCCTCCACGTCCTCCATGCCCGGCACCGAGTAGAGATACTCCATGATGTGCGCGGTCAGCTGGTTCTCGGTGCGGCCAGGCCTGAGGAACTTCATAAACTCCCAGTGCGCCGCGTCGCCGATCGCGCCCACGATGCGCAAGCACTCCTGCTCGTCCTCGTTCTTGACGGCGCGCGCTTCCATCATCGCCGTCATGCCGTCGGTCCAGTCGATCTTCTCGTCCTTGAAGATCTGGATCATATTGATGTCGATGAAGTCCACGCCGAGCTTCATTCCCGCAACGTTGGCCTTCTTCATTTCCTCCTTGATCGCGTTGGTGAACTTCCGCACCTGCTGCAGCGACGCGGGACCCGCCGCGCCCTTGATCCAGGCATACGACCAGCGCACGTGGTCCTTCGGAATCCACGGCGAGTGTTTGTGGACCTGGAAGCCGATGTCACCCTGCTCGAACAGCACCGGGGCGTCATCGCCGCAGAGCAGGGCATAGCGCAGACCCGGCTTCAGGCGGTTCCAGCCGGGAGTGAGCGTGCCCGTCACGTAACGGCAGTTCTCGTCGTACATCAGCAGCATCGCGCCCAGTCCGTGCGCCTTCATCCGCTCGCGCGCCCGCTCGGTGCGGTACTTGCGAAGACGGTCCCAGTTGATCCGCTGCTGCCAGTCCAGTCCTGCTATTCCAAAGTTTGCTGACATCTCACTCTCCAGTCGCTGTTGGTACTCGATTCAGTGATACGAAAACCGCTGCCGCGCCATTACGCCATCGTGATCGTGTAGCAGGCGCTGTCGTGCCCGGCGGCTTGCTTGTGACGTTGCTGACGCCGCTGCTCAGCAGGCGCGTGCGTGCCGTTCGGTGCTTGATGGTCCCCTGGGCGAACCCGATTAGCTGATCGCGGGCTGACCGTGGCGTGCGCTTTGACTCGAACCGGCCCTGCCACGCGCCGCAGGCTCTATCGTAGCTCGGCTTGCGCATCATGGGAATACGGCGCATGCCTGTTCGCAGGCCGGACAACAGGCACTGGCGCCGCTTCATGCTCTTAGCCCCCTTGGGGCCCGAATATCGTTCATCTTTGTGGAATGATCGGCAGGAGCAGGTGAGAAGCCATACTGCCGCCGGTGTGGATCGTGTTCTCACCGGTATTGTAGTCCGCGCTGTAGTGCGTGTAAGGCGCGCTGCCCACGCCATCGCGCGGCTGAATGTCCAAACGGAGTCGGTGTCCCTTCCGGAACACCATGCAGGTGGGCCAGATTTCGACATCGAGCCGTACCGGCTGGTTTTGCTTCAACCACTGGCGTTCGTTGTGCGCGTGGTAGGGCCGAAAGGGTAGCGAGAGCTCGGGGTCGAGCTTGCGGTGGGAGGCGCGCAGCCAGCCCTTGGCGACCGGCACCGGCTGCTGCTGCTGGCCGACCTCCCAGACGTCGTTGCCGTCGGGGTCGATGTTGCGGATGGTCGCGAAGACATCCATGTCGTCGGTTGTGCTGGAGACCCAGAGCGTCAGAACGACCGGACCGGTCACTTCCAGATCCTCGCGCATCGGCTCGGTCTCAAAGGACACGCCGAGCCGCGGTAAGCTGCCGGCAAGGGCGGTGGATGTCCACGAGGCCGAGGCCACGCCGGCCTTCGTTACTGCGCTCGCCGAATAGGTAAGGGAGCCGCGTGCCTTGGGCGCGGTGGTTGCGAGCACCCCTTCGACTGAATTGCCACGGCGCATCCGCCGTGCCGGCTGCAGGTAAAATTCCGTCCAGCGGGTCCGAGCGAGTGGCCATTCCTGCTCATTGCGCCACCTGTAGTTCTTATTGCCGCCGGTGCGGATGAGAAGTTTCACCGGCGGCTCGTCCATGATCTCGGTGTCCACGCCCTTCAGCCAGTAGTCAAAGAACCGCAGCTGGTCGTGGCGGGCTTCCTCAGCATAAAACGGGTGGTAGTGCGTGCCGGCCTGGATCCGCAATTTCTTGTGCGGCGTGCGTGCGCGCAGGTAGGCCTCGGTGTTGCCGCGCAGGTGCAACGCCATCCCGCTCCAGTTACCCGCGCTGTAGAAGGGCACGGTGATGTCGTCCCAGCGCGCCTGGCGGCCGTGGTAGTGGTCCGACTCGAGGCTGTTACGCATGTAATCCCACAGCCAATGCTTCGAGAAGGCATCCGGGCTCGCCTGCTCGCGACGGCCGAGCAGATGATGCGCCATGTGGTTGTTGTACCAGTTCGTAATGAAGCCGAAGCAGAAGATGCCGCCGTGATAGGAAAAGTCGCGGTACATGTCCGCGGCGCCTTCCCACGGGATCATCGCCTTGAGCGAGGGCGGCCTGAGATTGGCCACTAGCCACTGCGTCATGGCGAAGTAGGAGATGCCGTTGCTGCCCACGCGGCCGTTGCACCAGGACTGCCGCGCCGACCATTCGATCGAATCATAGAAATCGATTGCTTCCTGCAGCGAAAATGGGTCGGTCTGGCCTGGCGACTTGCCCGATCCGCGGGTGTCAACACGCACAGCGGCGTAGCCGCGCGGGACCCACCAGAGCGGATTCACCGTCTCCCAGTTCATGTAGGGATTGGGCTTTTCCTCGAGATCGGCGGGGGGCACCCACAACTTGTCCTTCTGGTAGGCGCCAATGTTGATGATGGCGGGCACCTTGCCGCCGCGCCGCGGACGATAGACGTCGGCCCTCAGGCGCACGCCGCCTCGCATCGGGATCTCGACGTCCTTGTCGATGATGACATCGTGCCGGGGTTGAGAGACTTTCTTCATACCATCAATTGGTTATGGTTTTCTCGTCCCGATCGATAACGGGCGTCGGCTCACGCGTTTGCGGGACCGCTCGCGCGTGCTTCGGCGGCTTGGCAAAGACCGGGATCAAGCCTGTTTTTCGTCCCCCGGGGCGATTGGCAGTTTGACCGGTTTCTTGAGACGCGCGGATAAATCGATGGCCTTGGTCAGCATGAGGCGGTTATGTCCCTCGGCCGCCGTGGCGTGCTGGGTCTTCAGACCGAGCGACAGGCGCGTCAGCCATGAATTCGTCTCTTCGCGCATTGGCCCGCGCAGCTCGCCCAGCGCCATGTCGCCCACGGGATAGCTCGTCAGGAAATCCACGCGGCGCGAAGTATCCGGCGCGTAGCCCTCGCCTTGGGGGCTGTCCACGGCGAGCACGATGTCGCGGTGCGTATCGTCGATGGTCAGCACGCCGTCGACGCCAACGATACCGACCTCGAGGCTGTAAACCGCTCCCGGCCAGACGACCGGCAATGCCCAGGAGATGGCGCCGTGATACATGGACCCGTCGCTAAACGTGATCACGAAGCCGGTGCCGTCGATCCCGTGCCATTCCGGGCCGAGCGCCTTGTCCACCGAGCGGGCGTAGACCTCGACCGGTGTCTTCGCCTCCATCATCCACATGACGATGTCGAGTGCGTGCGTGCCCGAGATCACCATGGGCGAAATTTCCGCCGGATTGTCGCTGCGCTTGTAGTTGTCGATCGCGACCAGCCGATTCATGAAGGCACGCGAGGTCACCATGGTCACGTCACCTAATTGCCCGGTGCGCACCTTCTCCTTGGCGACCAGCCAGCGGCGGCGAAAGCGCTGCGTGTAGCCGATGACAGCATCGACGCCGGCTTTCTCGATTGCCGCCAGCACGCTCGCCGATTCGGCAAGGTCGGTCGCGAGCGGCTTCTCGATCATCATCGGCAGCTTGCGCTCCGTTGCGGCCAGGATGGGATCGACGTGCAGGTGCTCGTCGGTGGAGACCACGACCGCCGTGACCTCGGGGCGCTTGATGAGTTCGCGGAAATCGGCAGTGACAAAGTCCGCCCCGACCTTCTCGGCGACGAGCTTCGCGCGCTCGGGATTTATCTCCGCGATTCCGATCCAGCCAACCTCGGGGTGACGCGCTGCGAGCTCGCCGCGGATAAGTCCAACGCGCCCCGCGCCGACGATGGCGAGACCAATACGTTTGGGTTTTTTCATTGTCATAAAGTTAGAACCTATCAACGGCGGAGATCACCGAGAACACGGAACCCTATCGAGAACCAACGTTGGAGCACTATTCCCGGTTCTCTCCGCGTCTCAGCGGTTCAATTATCAAGCTGCGCCGGCGGCCGCAGACACGCGCGACTCGGGCAGCGGCAGGTTGACCGGCTCATTGCGCTCGGCCGAGAGGTCCGCCGCGATATAGACCTCCATCACCTGGCGCGCCTGCTCGGCCGTCACCAGCACCGGACGGTCGCAGGCGACGGCCTCGATGAAGTGCACGGTCTCGGCCTTCATGGGGCCAGCGTACGCGTGGTCCACGAACTCCCCGGGCATAGTGGACATCGGCAGCCGCATGCCGTCCTGCATCGTGTTGAGAACGACGTCGCGATGACTGTCGTCGACCATCACGGCGCCTTCCGTGCCCACCATCTCGATCCAGGTCGTCGCGAAGTTCGGATAGCCCGGCGGCAAGCTCCAGCCGGCGTTGACCACGAACGAGACGCCGGTGTCCATGGTGACCGTGATGATCTGGGTATCCGGAATATCGGCCCCGGTGGCCTCTTTCATCGCGCCATAGTTGGTCGTCGAATAGACGCGCACGGGCTTGGCCGGCTCAAGGCACCACAGCACGAAGTCGAGGTCGTGCGTAGCCTCCATCGCTGCGGGGGAGAGCTTGGACCGACCCGTGATCTTCTTGCCGAGGCTGCGCGTGATGTGGCGGCTCACGAGCGCGCTCACGGGCCTGCCGATCGTGCCGTCCGTGATCGATTTCTTCACATAGGCGAACTTCGGGTTGAAGCGCTGGGAGTAGCCGATCGTGAACTTGAGCTTGTTCTTGCGCGCGAGCGCGATCAACTCGTCGGCCTCGTGCAGTTCGATGGCGATGGGCTTCTCGAGGAAGACGTGCTTGCCGGCCAGCAGGCATTCGCGCGCCATCGGATAGTGATGCGACTCCGGCGTCGCAGAAATGATATAGGCGTCGATCTCGTCGATCTTGAAGAGGTCGCGGTAATCCGCCGTGGCCGTCTTCGCCCCGGTGGACTTGGCCACTTCGGCCAGGCGCTCAGGCTTGACCTCGGCGATGTGGAGATTGTTGACGATGGGGTGGGTAGCACAGGTCTCGGCCCGAATGCCCCCGCACCAGCCGGTGCCGATGATGCCGACGTTGATTTGCTTCACGGATACCCTCTTGGAGTCGTTCTGGACTGGCGCCAGGTGGAGTCGCGCGCGCAGCGTCCTGGGCGCTTGCAGATGGTAACGAATCAGAGGCCTAATTCACAAATATCAAAAGGGCATCTATGCCATGCCCGTTAGGCATGGCATAGATGGATTGGGCGGATGCTTGGGGCCGGGTGCCCCGGGGTTTATGTCGGGCAGCGCGCTGGGTAACGGCAGTCTGGAGCATTGACGGCGTGCCCGATTCATGCCACTTTGTTATCCCTGTTGGATGGTGGTCTGGCTGTTTCTGGAATGGGGCGATCGCGGCCCCGTGGCCCGATGGATCTTCGCAGCATTCGTTATTTCATCCAGATTGCGGACTGCGGCAGCATTACTCGCGCCGCAGGCAATCTCGGCGTTGCCCAGCCGGCGCTGAGCCGCCACGTCCAGAGCCTGGAAAACGAGCTCGGGATGCCGCTCCTGGTGCGCCTGCCGCGCGGGGTGCGCCTGACGGCGCCCGGGCGGCAGTTCCTGGACCATTGCCGCCGCGCCTTGCGCGAGCTCGAGCGGGCAAAGGAGGAGCTTCGCGCCAATGCCGGCAGCCCGAAGGGACAGGTGATCCTGGGCGTCTCCCCGACGCTCGGTCCCCTGCTGGTGCCGGGCGTGGTCGAGCGGGTGCGCCGCCAGTGCCCCCAGGTAGCCCTGAAAATCGTGGAGCACTTCAGCACGCTGCTGTTCGACGGGCTGCTGACCGGCCGGGTCGACGTTGCTCTGCTCACCAACCCCTCCGCCACGCGGGCATTGCGGCTAACGCCGCTGATTTCGGAGCCGATCGTGGTGCTCGCTGCGCCTGAGCCAAAGGACACGCGGCGGTTCTATACGCTGGCCGAGTTGTCGAAGACCCCAGTCGTCGTCACCGAGGCGATCCGCGCCATCGTGGACGACCAGATCGGGCGCTATGGGGCGCGGCTCAACGTCGCGTTCGAGGTCAACGCCGTGGAGGCGATCGGCCAGCTGTTGTTGCGGGGGGTTGGTCCCGCCGTGATGCCGATATCGACTTTCTATGCCAAGATCGCCGCCGGCAAGGTGGCGGCGTTCCCGATCGCCGATGTCAATGTGCAGCGCACGCTGATGCTCGCGCACCCGGTGGAGCGGCGCTTGTCGGCAGCGACCAACGAAGTCTCCCAGATCGTAACCACAGAGATGAATGTGCTGTCCGACCAGGGGGTGTTCAGCCTGCCCGCGGCTCCGAGCGGCCGCGTGGCATCGCCGCGGCGTACGCTGCGCGCGGCCGAGAAAACGTGAGTCGTGAATAGTGAGTGGACGAACCTCGCGGTGTACTACTACTTGTGGTTCTTTCCATTCACCATTTTCACTAATCATCCCCGAAGGAAAGAAATGAAGCACATCGATCTTCACGCATCCGAATACGATGGGGAGCGCTGCAAGCAGGCTCGATTGTTATTACCTGCTCAGTCTCATCGGGAATCCCCTTGATACGACGATCATGAAAGGAGCGCGAGGCCATTGCTTACCGGACGGCGCTGCGTTTGCTCGGGGAGAGCGCTTGACTGGCCGGCGGCCCCGGCCTGACATAGCGTCATTAGGGGCGTGGTGTTGAGCTTGTCGGCTGCTTGGCGTGGCAGCCGATCGACGGCAGCGTCGCGCGCGCAATAAAATTGAGACCGTGCGACTTGCGTGCTAGCATTAGCACCCTGAAATCGCGCCGTTGTTGCACGACCAGGAGCATCCCCCGCAATGCCGTTCTACCGTTTCGAGGATATCGAATCGAATTACCTGACGCCGCACCTGTCGACCGGCAAGGCGCCGATGATAGACGGCAAGTACATGTATTTCTGCCTGCTGCACAAGAACGCGGGCACCGGCTCTGAGCTGCATTACCATCCGAACGAGCTCCTGATTTTCCCGCTACGCGGCAACATCAACGCGATCGTCGGCAAAGATCGCCGTATCGTGAGCCCCGGCACGTTCGTCCATGCGCCAGCTTACGCGCGGCATTCGATGAAGGCGACCGAGGACGGCAGCTGCCAGTATCTCTATATCAAGGACAAAACCTGGACAGTCGTCGGGCTCGCCGAAGACGAGGCCGTGCCCGAGAAAGCGATGACCGTTGACGAGGTCAATCGCAAGTACCAAGTTGGGGACCGCGACAAGCACCAGAAGGCCCAAGGCAAGTCCCAAGCCATCATCGAAGACCTCAATGTGTGCTTCTACCCCGTCATCGACTCGCTCGAGGCGCCGCGGCGCTCGGCGCGGCACATTGACTGGATCGAGGGCGAGCGGCTGGCGTTCGGCTTCTGCGAGGTGCCGGGCGGCTACGATGAGCCCGAGACCACGAGTCAGCACGAGATGTTCGTCTACGTTCTGAACGGGCGGCTGCAGGCACAGGCTGGGGGCAAATGGAAGTTGGTCGGGAGCGGGGATATCATTTACGTGCCGCGTGGGGAATCCTATCGGCTACAGGTGGAATCGCCGTTCGCGCGCTATGCCGTGGTGTGCTCGACGCCGTTCCTCGAGGAGCGGATCGACAATATGACACCGGCGGAGGCGGAGCAGGCGCGGGTGAACATGAAGCCGAACTGATGCGGAACGCCAACGTGGCTGGGAAAGTTCAATCACGGCGCAGACGCCAACGCAAATCGGGCACGCCCGTCGGCGTCGTCGGTCTAGGGATCATGGGCGGCGCTTTTGCCCGCCATTTGCTGGCGGCCGGCCACCCCGTAACGGGCTATGACGTCGCGGCGGCGCGGCGGCGGGAGCTCGCGGGACGGGGCGGGCGGGCGGCGCGTTCGTGCGCCGATGTGGCGAAATCGACGCGGATCATCATTACCTCGCTGCCGTCGCCAGCTGCCATGGCAGAGGCGTTTTTCGGCAAGGAGGGCATCGTGGCTGGAGCGGCCCGCGGCACGGTCGTGATCGAGGCGAGCACGATGCCGATCGAGCTGAAGGAGCGTTGCCGCAAGCGCTTCGCCCGCGCCGGGATCGAGATGCTCGACTGCCCGATCAGCGGCACTGGGGCGCAGGCGGCCGCCAAGGACATCGCGGTCTACGCAAGCGGCGAGCGCCGGGCGTTCAACCGCTGCCGGAAGGTGTTCGACGGATTTGCGCGCTCCACGTATTACTGCGGTGAATTCGGCATCGGCTCCAAACTCAAATTCATCGCCAATCTCCTGGTGACGATCCACAATCTCTCGACCGCCGAAGCGATGGTGATGGGCGAGAAGGCAGGCCTCGATCTCGGTTTGGTCTACCGGGTGATCCGCGACGGCGCCGGGACATCGAGAATGTTCGAGGTGCGCGGGCCGATGATGGTGAACGGACGCTACCTACCGGCCACGATGAAGGCGGACGTCTATCAGAAGGATATTAATATCATTCACGCGTTTGCGCGGCGTTTGAGATGCCCGACGCCGCTGTTCGATCGCAGTCTCGCGTTCTACACTGCGGCGCTCGGGCAGGGATGGGCTAAGCAGGACACCGCGGCGATACACGCGATCTTGAGGAAGCGCGCCAGATTGCGGGGATCGGCCAGCAGTGCGTCGCGGCGCCGGCAGCGAGAGGCAGCTAAGGGCAAAACCGCCTGAGGAATTGATTGACGATGATGTTGGAAGAAGGAAGCCCTCTTGCCCCGGCAATCAGGGGCGTGCGAAATGAAGGTTGTTGTTTGGTCCGGTCCTGCAGTTTTGGGACAGGTGGTTTTGCCTGAGGAGTTGGTCGGAGTGAAAGCCGACAAACTCCTCATTACACGGAAGGGGAGATAGATGGCAGTTCAAGGAAGTTTGCGACCGGGGCAGGCGAGCCAGCCGCTGGCGCTCAATATGAAACTCATCGCCCACAACGAGCTTGCGGGCTTCGGCGCGGTCGGCGAAGGCATCAACATGCAGGCGACCAAGGACGGGCGGCGCATCCTGTGGCTCGCGCACGAGTCGGCACCCAAGAATTTCACTGGGGTGGATGTGACCGATCCCAAAAACCCGAAGATGGTAATTCAGACCGACCTGCCCCATGCCAAGGTGCGCTCGAACTCGCTCGACGTCGTGGGCGACATCATGGCGGTTGCCTATCAGACCAAGGAATGGGGGCTCAAGCCCGCGGGCTTGGATCTCTTCGACATCAGCAAGCCGGAGGCGCCGAAGCTCATTTCGCATTTCGACCGTTCGGGCCCCCACTCGCGCGGCGCGCACTGCGTGTGGTTCGCGGACGGGGAGTACGTTCACCTGACTTCGGGGTCGGCCGACTTCGAGCCGAGCGATCCAAAGGACGACCAGTTCTACCAGATCATCGACGTTCGCGACCCCGCGAAGCCGAAAGAGGTCGGCCGCTGGTGGCTGCCAGGAACCCGCAAGGGGGATCCCGAGGGGCCGCTGCCGCGCCATCCGCGTTTCGACGGCGGCTACCGTCCGCACAACACCAACGTGTATCCGCAGCGCCCCGATCGCGTCTACATCGGCTACATCGATGGCGGCACGGTTATTCTGGATATCAGCGACAAGTCGAAGCCCAAGCTGGTGACGCGCTGGCGCCACTCGCCGCCCTTCAATGGCTTTACTCATACCGTGATGCCGCTGTTCAACAAGGACGGTACTATCATCATTACGGATGAATGCACGAAGGACAACGGCGAGGACTGGCCCAAGCTCGCCTGGGTCGTGAATGGCAGCGACGAGACGAACCTGGTACCGGTCGCCACGTTGCCGTTGCCGCCGCCAGAAGTGTTCACGAAACGCGGCGGGCGTTTCGGCGCGCACAACCTGCACGAGAATTATCCAGGGACGTGCTCCATGCGCTCCGAGCACATCGTTCTGGGCACGTTCTTCAACGGTGGCGTGCGCGCCTACGACGTCGCGAATCCGTTGCAGCCGCGCGAAGTCGCTTATTTCGTTCCGGCCACGCCGGCTCTGACGCCGAAGGGCTCTGCGCAGATCAACGATGTGTTCTGGGATGATCGCGGCATTGTGTACGCGGTGGATCGTTTCACCGGCGGACTGTATTGCCTGGAGATGAACCTCTAACACCACTGACCAGTGACGGGTCACGGATAGTTGAGATGCTGACGCAGGACACGACCACGACGACGCGTGATGTCCTCGCCGGGCTCATCCCGGTTTCGATCATCACGGGTTTCCTCGGGAGCGGCAAGACGACGCTCATCAACCGGTTGCTCAAGCGACCCGAGATGAACCGCGTCGCCGTGATCGTGAACGAGCTGGGGGAGATCGGCGTTGACAACGA
>JAOTVX010000038.1 GCA_029863175.1 Betaproteobacteria bacterium
TCTTTGGTCCAATCCCGTTATTCAATGCTTTGCTTAGTCACACCAGGGTGTTGGACGATCGCTGAGACACGAGTGTTGGACGATCGCTGAGACTTGGCCAATCACCGGTCACCGGCTTCGGAAGGTCACGGCCGGAGGCCGGTCTTCAAGCATCCCCTGCGCGCGGCAACAGCCCGCCGCTTTCGACCATTTTTCTGAACGCGGGGCCTGTGATGCCGGCCTCTGCAGCAATCGCTTCGGTCTGCTCGCCGAGATCTGGCGCCCTGCCTTTCGTCTGTGGCTTCAGGCGGGAGAACCGGGCGGGAAACGCGCGGACCCGCGTCTTGTGGCCCTCGCGCGTTTCGACCTCGTTGACGATTCCAAGCGCGGCGGTCTGCGGGTGCGCCATCGTTTCATCGGCACTCATGTAGGCGGCGACATTGCCCGCGTGCTTGCGGATCAGTGAAACCAGCGCCTCGGATGGAAAGCGCGCGAATTCTTTCTCGTACTCTTCGCGCACCTCGTGCACTCTGATGCCGTGTCCGGTCGTCGTGCGGCCGGTCTTGTCGAAGCGCGGATCGTCGAGCAACCGGCTGAAGCCCGCTTCCTTCACGAAGTCGACCCAGCCTGCCCGCCCTTCCGCACCCACGGAGCCGCCGAACGCGAAGAAGATCGGCTTGTCGGCGGTCTTCCAGCCTCGTTCGGGCGGGTTGTTCGCTCCACCCACACGCGGGCCCGAATACACGTCGGGGTCCGACTGCGCCGCGAGGTGGATGCTTTTCATCGACAACAACGAATTCAGGAGCGAGAGATCGACGCGCTGCCCGCGACCATCGCGATTGCGACGGTAGAGCGCGGCCAGTACCGCCTGCGCGGCAAAAATGCCCGTGCCCGTGGACGCGACATCCGCGCCGAGCCTGAGCGGCGGCTGCTCCTGGGTGCCAAGGTAACGCGTGTATCCGGCCATCGCCTGTACCGTCAGCTCGGATCCGCGCTGACGTGCCATCGGGCCTTTGCGGCCCAGCGGGCTGACGTGGACCGAGACGAGGCGGGGATTGTCGGCGTATACCCCATCGCTAACGGCTCCGATGCCGAACCGCTTGAGCTCGTCAGCATCACGGTCCGTAATGAACACGTCCGCCGCGGCCAGCAGCGCGCGCAGCAGCGGCACCGCTTCAGCCGGTCGGTGGCCCAGCGCGAGCGAGCGCTTACCGCGATTGAGATGGAAGAAGGACGCGCTCATCGCGTCCTGCGACATGGCAGGCACGGCCCGGCGCATCCAATCCCCCTCGGCCGTCTCGATCTTGATGACCGCGGCGCCAAGATCAGCGAGGCGCGTTGCGGCCAGCGGGCCTGCGGCGCCTTCGGCGAACTCGACGACTTTCACGCCTTTAAGCACCATTGCGCCCCACCCGGTCCGCAGAAGCCGTATCCGAAAGGCTGGCCAGAATTTCTTCCGTATTCTCCCCGGGCGTGGCCGGGGCCCGGACCGCGCAGGGCGTCCGGGAGAAATGCCACGGCACGCCGCCGACGGAGATCTCTCCCCAATGCGGCGTGTCGAGACGCGCGATCATCTCGTTGTCGAGGATCTGGGCGTGGTGCTGGAAGGTCTCGAAATCGTGCGCCAAGCCGGCCGCGACGCTATGGCGCTGCAACACCCGCAACCACCAGATCGCCGGGCGCGCCCGCAGAATCGGCTCGATCGCCGCATCAAGCGCTTCCCGGTTCTCGACGCGCGATTGGTTCGTCAGAAAGCGAGAATCGGCGGCGAGCGCCGGGTGTTCGATCGCGGCGCAAAATTCCCCCCATTCCCGATCGTTGTGCACCGTCAGGAAAATGTAACGGTCGAGCGCGGCGTAGGCACGATCCGGCGCGAGCGCCGGCGATGTGCTGCCGCGCGGCACGGGCACCAGCCCCGCGCCCAGCAGCTCGGCAATCCGGGTGTACTGGATTTCCAGCGCGGCCTCGAGCATTGAAACCTCAACCTTCTGGCCCGCGCCGGTCTGCTCGCGGTTAAGCAGCGCGGCGAGGATCGCCTCGGTGGCGACCGCGGCAGTAGAGAGGTCGATGAACCCGGTGAAGCGGAACGCCTCCACGCCTTCGCCGGGCGCGCCGTTGGCGCGGGCGAATCCCGAGAACGCCTGCATGATCGGATCAGCGCATCCGGCCCTCGACAGTGGCCCGGTCTCGCCGAAGCCCGAGATCGAGCAATACACGAGCCCGGGATTCACGCTGCGAACCGACTCGTAGTCGAGCTTCAAACGCTCGATCACGCCGCCGCGGAAGTTCTGCACGAACACGTCGCAGGTGCCGAGCAGCGCGAGTGCGGCGGCGCGCCCCTGCTCGTGCTTCAGGTCGAGCGTCATGTTCTTCTTGTTGACGTTCATGGAGATGAAGTTCGTGCCCATCCCCTTCTGGGTCGGCATGACCCAGCGCGTGCCGTCGCCCGCGGGCGGCTCCACCTTGATGACCTCGGCGCCGAGCATCCCGAGCAGCGCGCCGGTCCACGGCCCCGCGGCCATGATGCTGACGTCCAGCACGCGAATGCCGGCGAGAGGGCCTTCCGCACCTTGATCTTTATCTGCCATCTGTCGTTCGTCCCGGCTCACAGCGCCCGCAACGACTCCACGACCTCGCGCTCGACGACGATGCCTTCCTTGCGCCGGCGCTCGCGCTCGCGCATCGCCCGCTCGGACGGAATGCGGATCTCGTCCACGCCTGGCTGGCGCGGCGTCGCCTTCATCTGGCGCACGTATTCGGACATCTGGTGCGGGAACTCGCCCCCGGGCAGCATCACGTTCGGATCGACCACCCAGAAGAGGAACGCATAATCGCGCACCTGCCCCTTAGCGAGGGCCGCACCCGCGAGCAGCCCCAGCGCCTGGATTGCGAACGAGAGCCCGTAGCCCTTGTGCCCGCCGAAAGGAGCAACCCCGCCCTTCAGCACGGCGGCGGCATCGCGCGATGGGTTCCCATGCTCATCGAAGCCGACGCCTTCGGGCAACGGCTCCTTGAGATGCGCGTGCAGCATCACCTCGCCCCACATGAACGACGCGGTGCCCATGTCGAAGATCACGGGCCCGTCATCGGACGGAAACCCGAAAGAGATCGGGTTCGTGCCGAGCATCGGCCGCGCGCCCCCCGGCGGCAGCACGCGTGGATACGCGCTGGAGGCGTGGAACGCGACGAGCCCTTCGCGCACGATCTTCTCGACGAAATACGCATTGCGGCCACTGTAATAGCTGTTATAGGCCCCGACCGACGCCATCCCGGCCGCGCGTGCCTTGCGAATCGCCACTTCCGTAGCCCGGTACGCCGCGATGTAGCCTACGTTGTTGCCGCCGTCGAGCAGCGCGGAAACGGGCGTCTCGTGCACGATGCGCACGGCCGTTCGATTGCGCTGCGTCTTCTCGTCGCCGGCGATCGCGAGAATGCGCGGCAATCCCGCGAAACGGTAGCCGCAAAGCGAGTTATCGACCAGCTGGTCGACGATGATCGCGGCATCCTCGCCGCCGTAACCCACGCGCTCGAGCGCGCCACGGCCGAGCGCTGTGGCCTCGTCGACGCTCAAACGCACGGTCTCGGGCAGGTCGGCGTCAAGCAGCGCCGCGCTTGCGCCGCTCGCCTGTTGTTTCGCCCGCATGATCAGTTCCCCGCCTTCGCCGGTCTGAACTGCACCAGCGTGATTTCGTCGGTGATATCTTCGTATGACGCCTCGACCGGCATTCCGATCCGGATCGCGTCGAGTGGACAATTGAGCAAGTTCGTCGTGAGCCGCGGGCCTTCCTCCAGCTGCACCTGCACGACGGCGTAGGGAACGCGCTTCTCGAACCAGGGCGTCCACGCTTTGTGATAGATCACGTAATTATGAAGCGTGCCGCGCCCGCTCATGGGCGACCACGCGAAATCCGTCGAGAAGCAGAATGGGCAGGCCGGCCCAATCGGGTACCAAGCCTTTCCGCACGAGTTGCAGCGCTGCAACTTGAGCTCGCGCTGCTTCGCGGCTTCCCAGAACGGAATTTCTTCCGGATAGATGACGGGCAGGTAGCGCCCCGTGCGGTCGTCTTTGAGTTTAAGCGAGGGCTGCATCGGTATTACCTCCGGAAGATGACAGATTCCCCGAGGAAGCTGCCGTACTGGACGATGTTGACGTCCTTGACCTGGCGCTCGCCGCATTCATGGCGCAGCTGCCGCACCGCCTCGATGAAAAGATTCCAGCCAATGACATGTCCCTCGGACAGCAGTCCGCCCGACGTATTGACGGGCAGTTCGCCACCAATCTCGATGCGCCCGTCCTTGACGAATTCGCGTGCCTCGCCGGGCCCGCAGAAGCCGAAGCGCTCGAGCCCGAACAAAACGAGCGGGCTGAACGCGTCATAGGTGATCAGTGCGTCCACGTCCTTGTTGGTGATGCCGGCCATTTGGTAGGCGTGGAGGTCTTCTTTCGTCGGCTTGTACTTGTAGACTTCCTGCTGCGCGACGCCCAGGCCGGGCAGTGTCAGGTTATGGAACTGCCGGCCCGCATGCACGCCCTGCATGCCGGAGATGTAGACCGGCGGCTTGCGGCAGTCACGCGCGCGTTCGGCCGAGGTAATGATCAGGCAGGCGCCACCGTCGTTGTTCTGGCAGCAGTCGAACAGGCGCAGCGGCTCGATGATCCAGCGCGACTTCAGGTAGTCCTCGATACTCATTGGATCGCGGCGCACCGAGAGTGGATTGAGGCGAGCGTGCTTGCGAAAAGCAACCGCAATCGGCGCGAGGTCGACATTGCTGCCGCCATACATGTGGAAGTAACGTTGCGCGGCGATCGCCGCGCCGAACACCGGCCCCAGCGCGCCGTAGGCCGGGCTTTCCCCGTGGGGGCCGAGGCCCTGCCGCCACATCTCGTGGTCCGCGGTCTGCCCGTAGGCCTTGCGCCGGCGGCCGTGCACGATCGCCACGGCCTTGGCCATGCCGGTTGCCACCGCCATCGCGGCATGCTGCAGCATCGGGGCGACAAAACGGCCGTGGCTCCATCCCTGGTAGGCGTAGCGAACGTCGGTGCCGACGGCCTCGAGGAAACGGTCGTAGTCGGATCCGAACGACAGCATGATGATTCCATCGACGTCCTCGCGTTTCAGCCCCGCATCATCGAGGGCCCGTTGATAAGCCTCCACGGCAAGCGAAAGCGGTGTTTGGTCCGGGTAATCGCCGATCAGTAGTCCCGTGCCGCACACCGCGGTCTTGTCACGAAGGGCTCGCGCGACCTCAGTCATTCCTGCACTCCCAAGTTTGAAGTGGCTTGCTGCCGAACGGCAACGCGCCGCACTGGACAACAGTCCGGCGCCACGCGCGCAGCATCCACAGAAGTCAGCCAGATGGTAAGCAGCAACTTTACGAGTGTCAAAAGAGGCGCGCCGGCGCCGCATCGCCCAGTACGGCGCCATCCTGTGGCTCATGCAGGCGCAAGGCAAGTTGCCGCGGGAAAACGTCGATGAACACCATGCCAAGGATGATCGGGTGACATTGTGGCCGATCGATTGCCGCAGGAATGTCTACGGGAACCCGGACTCGGGTAACCGGGGCGGGCTGCAAACGTTTTGTCTGGCGGAAAATACGTAGTAAAGTGCCACCAGGAATTACCAGAAACCAAACCAAACAGGCGTTCGAATCCGGCATCACTTCGGTGATCAGGTGCTGATAGCCGGACCCGTCGTCATCAATTCCTAGGAGGAAATCATGCATAGCGTTCTCAGCCGTAGTGGTGCAGTTGTCGCGTCGATTCTTTTGGCGCTCTTGTGCGCGACCTCCTTCGCGCAGTCCTTTCCGAGCAAACCCGTGCGCCTCATCCTGCCGTTCCCGCCCGGTGGACCGAGCGACATCCAGGGACGCGCGCTGGGTACGCAGTTGAGCGAGCAGATCGGGCAGACCGTTATTGCTGACAATCGCCCGGGCGTCGGCGGAAATTTCGGGCTCGAGGTAGCGTCCAAAGCCCCGCCCGACGGTTATACGATCGTGCTGTCCTCACCTACCGTTGCGATCAGCCCATCGCTTTACAAGCGACTGAATTACAACGCCGACACGGACCTCACCCCGGTGGCACGGATGACCACGATCGAGAACGTGTTGGTCGTGCACCCCTCGGTGCCGGCCAAATCGTTGAAAGAGTTCGTGAAACTCGCAAGGACCCATAGCGACAAGCTCAACTTCGGCTCCGGCGGCGCGGGCACCACCAACCATCTCGCCAACGAGATGCTTCAGCACATCGCCAAGATCAAGATGGTCCATGTGCCGTACAAAGGCGCGACCCGCGCGGCATTGTCTTTGATATCCGGAGAGGTGGACGAAGTGGTCGTCTCCGTCCCGTCGGTCATGCCCTACATCAAGGCCGGAAGAGTTCGCCCCCTGGCGGTACTCTCGAAACAGCGCGTGCCCCAGCTGCCCGACGTGCCAACGGGCATCGAAGCCGGCTACGAGGGTCTCACGATCTCAATCTGGTACGGCATATACGCCCCGGCAGGTACACCGCGTAGCATCGTGATGCGTCTGAATGAGGAAATTACGAAGGCATTGCAGTCGCCCACCTTGAAGAAAAGGCTGGTAAACCTGGGCATCCAACCGTGGCCGGGCTCCCCGGAGGATCTGGCGAGCCTGGTGAGCAGCGAGAAAAAGCGCTTTGCGGCCTTGATCAAGGCTGCCGGCATCAGTAAACGTTGATCGATTCTCTTTGCGTATGAACAACGCTTTGCCAGGATCCCAACGCGAAGTCATCACCAGCTCCGGCGCCTGGATCGGCCCCTATATTCAGCACGACGACGCCTGTATCTACCGCGTAGACGCGGCGTCCGTGAAGGAGATCGAAGCGGCGCTTGCGCATGCGAAGCGTCTTGGCGCGAGGATTCCGTTCGCCGCGGACGCCTTTCCGCTGCCACGCTTTTCCGCCGAACTCGACCGCATCCTGGAGGAAGTCGAGAACGGGCGGGGCTTCACTCTCGTGCGCGGCATCCCGCGCGATCGCTACACCGACGAGGAATGCGAGATCATCTACTGGGGCCTGGGCGTGCATCTTGGCAACCCGGTGTCGCAGAACGCTCGAGGACACCTTCTGGGTCACGTGCGTGACGAAGGCCGGATTCAAGCCGACCCCAGCGCCCGCGCCTATCAGACCAACGAGCGCATGGATTTCCACACTGACATGCTGCCCGTGGACGTGCTCGGGTTGTTCTGTCTGCGCACCGCCAAGTCCGGCGGCGCGAGCAAGCTCGTGAGCGCGCTTACCATACACAATGTATTGCGCGACGAGCGCCCCGATCTGCTGGAGGCGCTCTACGGCACGTTCCATGTCGATTGGCGCGGCGAGGAGCCCGCAGGCGAAAAGCCCTGGTTCACGCTGCCCATGTTCAGCGAGCGCGACGGCCGGGTAACTACGCGGATCAACAGCCTGCCGTATTACGATTCCGCCGCGCGTCATGGCGAGCAATACCGGCCCACAGCCACCCAGCGCGAGGCCCTCGAAAGAGTTCAGGAGATCGCCAACCGCCCCGAGTTGATGCTCAGCATGGATTTTCAGGAAGGCGACATTCAGCTCATCAACAACCACATCCTGCTGCACGCGCGGGAGGGCTACGAGGACTACCCGGAACCCGGGCGCGAACGGCATCTGCTGCGCATGTGGATCGCCGTCGATGACGATCGGCGCCGTCCGCTTTCCGATTCCCTCGCGAGCCGCTATCGCTGGGTGCGTGAGGGAGGAATTCCCCTTAAGGCCGCAAACAAGTGACGAGAAATGGTGATGAGAGACGGTGATGAAGAGCGCTCTCGGAGGATGGACGCGATCCGTCCCTCTTGTCGCTACGTATAAGTACTCATCACCATTAATCATCACCAATATCCATCACCAATTCCTCAGTGCACGCTGGACTCCGCCGGCCGCGACGTCGGAAAGAACTGCAGGTTGATGCTCAACTCGGCGCACGTGGCCCGTTCTCCGAGCTTCACGGGCTCCGCTAGCGCGGCCTGTACTTTCTGCTTCACCCGCTCTGCATTTTCCGGTAACACCAGGTCTTCGAGGATCACCGCGAACTTCTCGTGATCGACGCGGGCAACGGTGTCGGTTTTTCGCACGCAGTCCGTCAGGCGCATGGCGACCTGCTTGAGCGTCTCTTCGGCATCTTGCTTGCTCAACGCACCGGCGGCCACGCTCTTCGCGAGCGGCAGGTAGACGGACATCACCGCGAAGATCTTCTTGTTCCGGCCGGCCCTTGCCCGGGCCATGGCGAAGCGCACGCCGTAGGCACCGCCGCTCAGCAGGCCGGTGAGCGGATCGTAGATCGCAGAAGCGGGCGGCTCCGGGTGGCGGCTGTCGTCATTGCGCAGCTTGCGCAGCTCCTTCGTCAGCCAGCGAATGTCGGCCTGGGCCTGCGACGGATAGGTGGGTATACGGTCCTCGATTTCCGCGAGCTCGATCTCTATCACTTTTTTCCCCTTCGGTGAGGAAGAAATGGTGATGAATGATGGTGATGATTACTAGTGATCCTAAAGGGTGATGGAAACTGCGAGCCGGCTAATGCGGCTTACCCATCACCAGTTCTCATCACCACTTTCCATCACCAGTTCTCATCACTCTTTTCGGCCCGGTCAGGCGCCTTCGGCTGCCCCGGGATTCCACTGGCCCCTGCGCATGCGCGTAATCGTTATGCTTTTGAACACGCCGTTCTGCGTGAACGGGTCGCCATCCGAAAAGGCCTTCGCCTCGGCTCGGCTGTTTACATGGACGACAAACAGGCTGCCAATCGCTTCCTTGCCGTCGTCGGTCTGTGTCGCACCCGCGAGCACGAGTATGCCTTTCTGGCTTTGCAGGTAATCGCGGTGGGGCTGCAGAACCTTCTCACGGATCGCTGCGGTGTTCGGTTGGTCTGTGCACGAAACGGCCCAAAGCATTGTGAGTCTCCCCTTGGTGGTTGTTCTTCAGGTGCTGGACACTGCGCATCGTAGCCCAAGAAGCGGCGCCTGACGAACTCTGCTAGGCTTGGAGCAGGAGATTCCCGCCGTGAGCAGCGACCCGAGGACAACAGCCAGCCAACACGAGATCGTCGATCTGCGCTCGGACACCCTGACCCAGCCGACCGCGGAGATGCGCGCGGCGATGATGGCGGCCGAAGTTGGAGACGATGTCTACGGGGAAGACCCGACGGCCCGGGCGCTCGAGGAGGAAACTGCGGCGACGCTGGGCAAGGAGTCGGCCGTCTTCACGCCCTCCGGCACCATGGCCAACCAGATCGCGATCCTGTTGCACACGCGGCCGGGCGACTCCGTTATTTGCGAGGAGGGCGCGCACGTCTACCTCTACGAAGCGGGCGGAGGCGCTGCCCTGGCCGGGGTGCAGTTCGACCTCGTGCCCCTCCCCGAGCGCATGTCCGATCCCGCCGTCGAGGCGCGCTGCCGCAGAGAGGAGCTCCACGCTGCGACGACGACCTTGCTGTGCGTCGAGAACACTCACAACCGTGCTGCCGGACGGGTGCTCACCGCGCGCGAGATGACCCGTATCGCGGCCAAGGCACATGCCTTGGGGCTGCGCGCCCACTGCGACGGGGCACGCCTCTGGAACGCCGCGGTCGCGGCGGGCGAGGCGGAGCGCGATCTCGTCGCGGGTTTCGACACCGTTGCGGTGTGTTTCTCGAAGGGGCTCGGCGCCCCGGTCGGCTCGGCGGTCGCCGGCACGGCTGAGGCGATGGCTCGCGCCCGCAAGCTGCGCAAGCGGCTGGGCGGCGGGATGCGCCAAGCCGGCGTGCTCGCCGCGGCGGCGCTCTTCGGCCTGCGCGCGCGGTCGCGCCTCGCGGAGGATCATCGCCGCGCCGCGATGCTCGCGCGCGGCTTACGGGGCCTCTCTGCGCCGGGACGCGCAATCGACGTGCAGATCTCCGACCTGCCCACCAACATGGTGTACTGGCGGCTGCAGGACGTCGATGGCGATGCGCTGGTGTTGGCGTTCGCTCGGCGCGGCGTGCGCTTGCTGCACGTCGGCGGCGGCTGGCTGCGGGCCGTTACGCACCTCGGGATCACCGACGCCGGCATCGCGCGTGCACTCGACTGCGCGCACGATGTGTGCCAAGCGTAGCGCGCGTTACTTGACGTAGAGGCGGCGCGGACACACCGACACGTCCCCTATCACCTCGCAGCCGCTCGTGGTGGTGCGCACCTGCTCGCTCGATCCGATGTAGCCGATGCCGGGCAGGAAAACGTGCATCGGGCAGTGGAACACCTGGCCCGACTCAATGACGAGCGGATTGCCGGGCGTGAGCGAGAGGATCCCGGCGTCCGTCCAGCGTTCGTTGGCCATGTACCCGGTGCGGTGCTGGATCTCGAAGCCTTTCGCGGTGATATAGTCGCGTGCCACCGCGTCCACGTCGTGCGCCGTGCGGCCCGGCGCCAGCACCTTTACCATGCGGTCAAACGCTTCGTGCACCACATCTAGCGCCTCGCGCACACGTTGCGGCGGCTCGCCGATCCACGCGGTGCGGATAATGCATCCCACGTAGGTCTTCACGAAGATCCCCGGCTCCAGCCAGATCCCGTCGCCGCGGGCGACGCGCCGCTTCTTGCGCTCCGCCGGCGTCCGGATGACATGCATGTGCAGCATGTGCTCGCCGACCTGGCACACGGTGGCGCCCGTCGCGGAGTAAAAGTATTCTTCGCCCAGCCGTTTCTCGTGCCCTTGGCACAGGTGCATGACGACGTCCCACTCGCTCCAGCCCGGCTCCAGCGCTTCTATGGTCTCGGCCAGCGCGGCGCGGTTGACGTCGTTCGCGCGGCGCACGCACGCGAGTTCCAGCTCGGAGCGGCGCATGCGGGCCCCTTCGACGCGAAAATCCACCAGGCGGGCCTTCGGCAGCAGCTCCTGCAGCCGCCTGTAGTCCTCAACCGGCGTCACCCGGAGGTTCACGCCGATGCACTTCTCCGCGAGCCCCAGCCGCTCGAGGGTTTTGGCCGTGTAGAGCACCGGGTCGTAGGGGTTGATGGGGCCTTCATCCGGGTACTCGACCCAATGCTTCACGATGGACGAGCAGCGGTGCGTTGTGGCCTCCAGCCGGCGCACGATGCCTACGGTCTCGCCGTCCCACACGACGAGCCACTGCGGGCTCTCCGCGCTGTAGTAGTCCACCCGCGTGCCGGTCAGCCATGAAAAATCCCGCGGCATGGTCACGATCGCGGCGTCCACGCCCTTCAGAGCCATCTGGCCCCGCACGCGCCGGAGCCGATCTGCGTACTCCTCGGGCGAAAACGGCAGCTCGTAGTTCACCATCGAGTACAGGGTGTCCGGCGAATGCGCCTCGCTGTTTACAAAGCTATGTGTTGTCATCGCATCTTCACCTCGTCAAATCCGCGCTGCTCACAGGCCCTTGCGAAACTGGTTAAGCCATCCGGCCGTCTTTAGACGGCTTCTTGCTTCTTCTAGCAGCAAGTCGGGCCTCTCCACTCCAGTCCAAAATCGCGATTGTCCGGCACGGCACCGTCTTGCATACTAGCTCAAAAGCCGGCGTGCCATGATCCACCCGCTTCGAGCATGCGTGACGCGCAGAGAGGTTGTTTCTGCTTCCAACAAGCACCTAATCCCTTGTTTTGACCTCCGATCGGAGCACCTGGAGCAACATCATGGAAAAGAAATTCTATCCGGGGGACTGGCAGCAGCAGCGCGCGTTCTCGTCGGCCGTGATGACGAAGGGCGGGCGCATCATCTGGGTGGCCGGTCACGGTGGCACGCACGGCACCGACCAGGCCCTTGATGGCGACTTCGACGGCCAGTCGCGCCAGGCTTTCAGAAATCTGGCCGCGACGCTCGCGCAGGCAGACGGTAAGCTTTCCGACATTGTCACGATGACGGTCTTCATCATCGACGCGCGATACGGCGACCGCTTCATCGAGATCCGCAAGGAGTTCTTCCCGGACGCAAAGTATCCGGCAAGCGCGCTCATTACCGTCGCCGGCTTGGCGCGGCCCAACATGATGGTCGAGATCCAGTGCGTGGCCGTCGTTCCGGAGTGAAATACATCGTGACGGGTGATGGGTGATGGGTGATGGGTGATGCTACGTTAGATTCGATCTACTCGATTCACGATTTACGATTTACGATTTACGATCATTGATCTGCGTTTATCTGCGTTTATCTGCGGCTAATTCTGGGTTCTGCATGGGACGCGATTTACGTTTCACGTTTCACGCCTCCAGGATTATGACGTAATCTAACCTTGGCCACTCACAGGAGTTTGTCATGTCGATAGCCGCCTCTGCATTCGATCTTAGCAACGGCGCCGTGGTGTTACGCCTGATCTGCGCGTTGTTCTTCTTTCCACATATCTATTTCAAGGTCGTCGGCAATCCGCCGCCGGCCCTCGGTTTCTTCGTCAAGGCCGGGTTCAAGC
Source organism: Betaproteobacteria bacterium (assembly GCA_029863175.1). Next base: position 12,378 of record JAOTVX010000038.1, read on the forward strand.
CACCGGTGTTCTACATGCGCCTTGCCATAGTGGTCGAGACGGTGGCCGCGCTGGGTCTGTTGTTCGCCATTTACACCCCGTGGGCGGCGCTGCTCGCCGCGGCCAGCCTCGCGGTCGCCGCCGTCGCCGTGTGCTTCTTCAACGGCTCGGTCAAGTGGCTGTGGAACCTTGGCGGCATGGAATTCTGCGTGTTCTGGGCCATCGCGTGTGTCGCCGTCGCCATGCTGTATTGGAACTAAGCCGCGGCAACATTGACCACACCTGAACCGGGCCGGGCTCGAGCGCGGCGCGAAAGAAATGAAATGACCGATGAGAGGACGGAGCAGCTGCGGATACGCCAGCTCGTCGAGAGCTGGGCTGTCTGGCGCGACGCCGGCCATTGGGACCGCTTCCGCTCGGTGTGGCATCCGGACGGAGTAATGATGGCCACCTGGTGCCAGGCCCCGTTCGAGGAATTCATCACGGCCTCCATCGACGGCTGGGACCGGGGCGTGAGGATCCTCCATTTCCTGGGCGGCTCTTCGATCGACGTTGCCGGCAACCGTGCCGTCGCGCAAACCAAGATGACCATCTCGCAACGCGCCAACGTCGAGGACGTGCTCTGCGACGTCGTGTGCACGGGGCGTTTCTACGATTTCTTCGAGAAGCGCAGTGGCGCGTGGGGCATGGTGCTGCGCCAGCCGATCTACGAGAAGGACCGCATCGACCCGATCGATCCGGGCGCGGAGCTCAAGCTCGACGCCGCGTTACTGGCTCAGTTCCCCGAGGGTTATCGCCACCTCGCCTACCTGCAGTCGCGGATCGGCTACCCGGTCAAGCGCGACATGCCCGGCCTCAGCGGGCCCGAAGTGGAACGGCTCTACGCCCGCGGCGCCGACTGGCTCTCCGGCAAGCCCCTCGCCCGCGAGTAGCTTGAATTGAGCCGCCGATGAATGCCGACGATACAGGAGAAGTGATGAATAATGGTGATGGAAAATGGTGACGCGAAATGGTGATGAAGAATGCACGCAATGCCGTACATCACCACGAATCATCACCATCTTTCATCACCAGTACCCATCACCATTTTCTTGTGACCGGTCACGGGACACCGGTCACGCTTTATCAGGCTTCCGTAGGAAGAAAGCCCTCGATCGAAAGATACCGCTCCCCGGTATCGTAGTTGAACCCGAGCACGACCGTGCCTTCAGGAATCTCAGGCAGCTTCTGCGCAATTGCGGCAAGCGTCGCACCCGACGAGATACCCACCAGCACCCCCTCCTCGCGCGCAGCGCGGCGCGCCATTTCCTTGGCGGCTTCGGCGTCGACCTGGATCACCCCATCGAGGAGTTGCGTGTGGAGGTTCTTTGGTATGAAACCGGCGCCGATGCCCTGGATCGGGTGCGGCGAGGGCTTGCCACCCGAGATCACAGGCGACGCAGCAGGTTCCACCGCGTAGACCTTGAGCTTGGGCCAGGCCTTCTTGAGCACTTGCGCGCAGCCGGTAATATGGCCCCCGGTGCCGACGCCGGTGATGAGCACGTCCGCGCCTTTCGGGAAGTCATTCAAGATCTCCTTGGCCGTCGCGTCCCGGTGCACTGCAATGTTCGCCTCGTTCTCGAACTGTTGCGGCATCCACGCGCCGGGGGTCTCCTCGAGGATCTGCTGCGCCCGCTCGATCGCTCCGGGCATGCCCTTCTCGCGCGGCGTCAGCACGAGTTTGGCACCGTACGCGAGCAACAACCGCCGGCGCTCGATCGACATGCTGTCGGGCATGGTCAGGATGAGCGGATAGCCTTTCACGGCCGCGACCATCGCCAACCCGATCCCGGTGTTGCCCGAGGTCGGCTCGACGATCGTGGCCCCGGGCTTCAACCTGCCGCTGCGCTCGGCGTCCTCGACCATTGACAGGCCGATGCGGTCCTTGATTGAGCCGCCCGGATTGGCGCGCTCGGACTTGATCCACACCTGGTGCTTGGCGCCGAACAGGCGGTTTACACGGATGTGCGGCGTGTTGCCGATCGTGGCGAGAATATTGTCAGCTTTCATGGGTATCCTTGTGATTGTTGGTATCGTTCAAGAATGCGTGATGGCGAACGCATCCCATCTCCGTCATTTTCTATCGGCAACGGGACGCTTGTCGAGCGCACCGATTCATCACTCATCACTCGTCACCGCCTCAGCCGCCGTCAGTCGTTACGCTCTTCAACCCCGTCACTCGTCAGTCATGCCCCCTTTTTTTCTCCAGTCACTAGCCACAGGGTTTCAAGTCGTCAGTCATCAGCCATAATACGTCCGTGGTCTATCGTGTCCTCTTTGCGGGTGCTCTGCTCGCGCTTCTCATCAGCCCCGTACCTGCGGCTGAGCCACTGCCGCTTGCCGAGCTCGCCAAGCCGGGGCGCGTGCTAATGCTGCGCCATGCGCTCGCGCCGGGCATTGGGGACCCGGAAGACTTCATGCTTCGCGACTGCTCGACGCAGCGCAACCTCGATGCGACCGGCCGCACCCAGGCGGTGAAGCTGGGCCAGCGCCTCGCCGGTGCCGGCGTCTCGCGCGCGTGGGTCTATTCCAGCCAGTGGTGCCGTTGCCTCGATACCGCGCGGCTGCTCGATCTCGGACCGGTCAAGGAGCTACCCGCACTCAACTCGTTCTTCGACCGGCCGCAGGATCGCGCAGCGAGCATCGCCGCGCTGCGCGCGTTTCTCGCGAAGCTTCCTGCCGACGGACTGCCGGTGGTGCTGGTGACGCACCAGGTCACGATCAAGGCCATCACCGGGGAGTTCGCCCTCTCAGGCGGCGGCACGATCCTTCAGCTCGACGGCTCCGCGACGCCGCGCGTCCTCGGCGAAATCCAGGCGAACTGAAATCCGCCCCGTACAGGAGTTCACGCCCATGCGTGCCATCGTTCTCGCCGTTCTCGTCTTCTTCGCGCCGCTCGCCATGGCGCAATCGTCGCTGAAGGTCTCGCAACTCGCCGAATTCGCGGACGGTCTCGCGCAGCCGCACGACGCGGCATTCTCGCCCGACGGAAAGCTCATCTATCTCACCGACATGGCGAACAGCCGCATGGTCGTGCTGGACGCGATGACGCTCCGGCTGGTCGGCAAATTTGGGGCAAACGATCTGTCGCGCCCGCACGACGCCGAGTTCGACCGGGCCGGGCGTCTGCTGGTGGCCGACACCGGCAATGGCCGCGTCGCGATCTATGAGGTCAAGGGTGCCGAGGCAAAGCTGGTCGGCGAGCTCAAAGGGCTTTCGAACCCCGAGGGTGTCGCGGTCGCCCCGGACGGCCGGGTCTTCGTCACCAATACGGGCGGCGGCTCGGTGAGCCTGTTCCGCGATGGCCGGCACGAGCGCACCGTCGGGCGCTATGGCGACGGTGAGAGCGAGTTCGCGAGCCCGCATGACATCGAGGCGGCGGCCGACGGCAGCATCTACGTCGTCGACTCGGGCAATCACCGCGTGCAGGTTTTCAGCGCGGACATGAAACACCGCGCCAGCTTTGGCGCCGCCCTCAAGCTCAACGAGCCGAAGTATCTCCACTTCGACGGTGAGCATGTCTGGCTCGCCGACGAATACAACCACCGGATCCTGCTCCTCGACCGCCGCCATCGCCTCCTCGGCGTGCTTGGCACCGGCCAGCGCGGCCGGGGACCCAACGCGTTCTACAAGCCCGAGGCCGTGCTTGCCCGCGCGCCGCACGTCTGGGTCATCGACACTTACAACGACCGGATCGTCCTGCTCCGTGTCGAAAAGCCGTAGTGGGAACCGCGGAGACGCAGAGAGAAACCAGCTACGATTTACGACTCACGGCTCACTTGGCCAGTCACTATGATCTTCTGGTCTCACAGGGTTTCTTGAGACCGGTTCTAGTCACTGCAATAGCAGTTCCGCGCCTTACATCCCGAGCATCCGCCCGATCTCGGCGATGTAGCGGCTCGCCCGCAGGCCCTCGGCGACTGCCGAGTCCACGACGTTTTCGAAACCTTCGTGGATCGCGTGCAAGCCGTCTCGCACCCAATGGTGCCTGCGCACCGGGGAGCTCAGCACATTCTTGAGCGTCTCGACTTCGTCTCGCAGCACCTGGACATCGCGCGTGCCGCCCTGCACTTGTTTCAGATCCCGCTCCAGGGCCTCGAGCAGTGTTTCCACCTCGTGCAGGTCGATCTCGGGCGGGTTTTCCACCCTGCGTTCTTGGTCCGCCACCGGGAACTCTCCTGAAAATGGACCGTATTATTTTGTCACCAAAACCCGTCTCAAGAAACCGGTTTGCAGCCCTCCATCCCCCATATACGGCGGTTTTCTATGAATCGGGGGGACGTTCCCCGTCGGGCGGGTCTTTCGGGATCAGGCAGTCGAACATCAGATAGGCGAAGACACCGATGACGGCGATGCTGAGCAGTGCAATCGTGACGCTCATGTCGTTCTCGTTCACGTGCGGTGTTAGCGGGCCCCCTTGCCAGCCGCGCCGGATTGGGAGGAGTCGGAATGAGACCTCCAGATTGTCAAAAAGTGCCCCGGATCTCATCGCGTCCTTACTGGGGTACTGAATCCCCAGGACCCCTTGGAATCATCGGTCGACACCGGTGACCGGTCACGGGTCACGCAATGACCAGGCCATCAGTATTGCTCGAAGATCGTCTGAATCGCCTCTGGATCACGGGTTCTCGTTAGTGCCAGTGCAAGCAGCAGCGCGGACTTGTGCGGAGACAGATTGTCTGCCACGACCATGCCCGGCATGTACCAATTGTTGTGCTGGACGACCCGGCCTTCACCCACACGGGAGCCCTGTACGACCACCGCCTCGCGACTGGCCGCGATGCGGGCCAACTCCTTGGCCAGGTTTCCGGTCGCGCCCGCGCCGGTGCCCGCCACCACCAGCCCCTGCGCCCCCTGCCGGATCGCGGCGTCCGCCTGACCCGGGCGGGAACCCGCATGGATATAGAGGATGTCGACGTTTGGCACGCGCTCTGTCGCCGTGAGTTCGAACTCGCTGTCGATCGTATGGCGCCGGGTTGGCGTACGGTAGTACACGATCTTGTCCGCGTCCGCATAACCGAGCAATCCCACATCGCGGCTGCGAAAGGTATGCACGCGATAGGTATTGGTCTTGGTCACATCGCGCGCCGCGTTGATTTCACCATTGGTCACGACGACAACGCCTTTGCCGTGAGTCTCGGGCGCGCTCGCGACTCTGACGGCATCCAGAAGATTGACCGGCCCGTCGGTGCTCAGCGCGGTGTACGGCCGCTGCGCGCCCGTTACCACGATCGACTTCGTGCTGTGCACCGTCAGGTTCAAAAAATACGCCGTCTCTTCCAGACTGTTTGTGCCGTGGACCAGGACGAGTCCGTCCACTTCGGGAAGCCGCAACAGGCTTTCAGCCCGCATGGCCAACCGGCGCAGATCTTCCAGGGTCGCAACATCGTGCGGATTCGCCTCGTCCACGTGCACGCGCGCGACCGCTTCGATCTCGGGCAGCGTGGCCAGCAGTTCCTGGCCGGTCATGCGCGGACGGCCGCTGCGGCCGTAGCGCAGGAAGTCCATCCGGTCCTTGCCCTGGCTCGGCAGGGTGCCAGGAGCCATCAGCAGGCGCAGTCGGGGGTGGTCGCTCTTGTCCATATAAGTTAACTCAGCTTACTACAACTGCCGGGTACCCTTCGCCGCCGATTAGTGCCTTGATATCCGTGAATGGTGAATAGTGAATAGACGAAACCGCGCGTTGCCACTCATCACTCATCACTCGTCACCCGTCACCGTTCTTGAAGCCGGGCAAGGCGCCGCGCCGGAATCACCCCCAGCAGCGCGACCACCCCCAGGCTCGCGAACGCGAGTCCCCAGGCAACGAGCTCCCCGCGACCGCCGGCGAGATCCAGCACCACGCCGAATACGGTGGGTGAGATGAAGCCGGTTCCGAAACCCACGAGGGAGTACAAGGTCAAAGTGGCTCCGCGGTGCGCAGGTTCGGTCGCGTTCACCACGCCTGCGGTCATGGTGCCGGCGTCGATGCCGATGAAGTACATGTGCACGGCTGCGAACACCAGCAGTCCGATCCAGGGCGAGCCGGCGAGGAATCCAATGGTGCAGCTGGCGATCGCGGACAGCGTGGGTCCAAAGGTCATCACGCGTGCGCGGCCGAAGCGCAACGCCAACTCATTGCCGCTCACGCTGGCGAGCGGCCCGAGCAGAAAGATGACCGCCGCCGTTAGCGCAACGGAAACCGGCACGCTCTCGGCGCCGCTCCGCAGACCGACGGCAAAGGTGAGAAAGGCGACCAGCCATGAGCGCGTCGCGTGCAGCTCCCACGAGTGCGCGGCCGTGGCGAAAAGGTACGGACGCACGGCTCGATTGCGGAGCACCGGCCGGAAGTCGAACAGCGCCGGACGCGTGGCCGGTCGGGGTACCCGTCGCTCCAGCGCGAGCACGATGATCGCGGCGGCAAGCAGTGGCCCGGCGCTCGCCGCCAGGAAGGCGATCCGCCAGCCAAAGGCCTCGGCCATCGCGCCAGCGAGGATGAGCGATGCGCTGGCGCCCACGCCGAAGGTGGCGCCATAGATGGCGGCGCCGCGGCTCTGCAAGGGACCCTCCAGGCGGTCGGTCAGCGCCTTCATTCCGGGGATGTAGGTGCCCGCCAGTCCGACGCCGATCAGCGCCTGGCACACGAACGCCGACCAGAATCCGCTCGCCACGAAGGAAAACCCCAGCGCGCCGCTCGCGGCAACGATCGCCGCCACCAAGTACACCCGGCGCGCGTCGACCCGATCGGTGAGCGGACCGAGGATGGGCACGCCCGCCATGTAGCCGCCGAGCACGATACCGCTGATCAAGCCCGCCTGGGCATTGTTCAGCTCGAACTCGGGCGCCAGCACTGGCAGCAGCGTCACGAAGGCAGAGAACGCCGTCATGCTCAGCGCTTCGGCGCAGCAAATCGTGGCGATGAGGCGAACGGAAGGTGTGCTCACGTGCATTCAGTCAGTGCTTCGTCACTGCCGCACTGTATCACCAAGGACTTGAACCGCCGAGACGAGAGGACATGGAGTATTACGGAGCGAATATCGTTTCCGCGGTGCCGGTCACGCGGTATCATGTTTCGGCTCACCAATTGCGCTTTTTCAGACGGGAGACCGCGTCTGTCGCTTGCATGGCGGGCGTCGACCTGCTGATGGCTGTCCCCCACCGATTTTCATCCATTGGAGCACAGTGCGTCATGAACGACATGTTCGTGTTAACTGAAGATCAGCAGGCGATCCTGGACACGGTCCGTCGCTTCGTCGAGCAGGAGATCAAGCCGCGCTCGGCCGCGCTCGACGCGAGACAGAATCCCGAAGAGTGTTTCTCGTGGGAGCTTGTGGAAAAAGCCCACGAGCTCGGCATCCGCACCATGACCCTCGGGGAGCAGTGGGGCGGGCTCGGGCTCGACTCGCTCACCACCGCGATGGTGGTCGAGGAGCTTGCGATCGGCGACATAGGTGTCTCGGTCGTCATGGCCCAGACCTTCAAGATCGCCCAACTGATGGAGAAAGCCTTCAACGACGAGCAGCGCGCGCGGGTGCTGCCCGTCTTCGCGAAAGATCCACGAGGCGTGCTCGCGATCGGCATGTCGGAGCCCGGCAATGGCTCAGACAAGCACACCAACCAGCCAGTGCCGTTTCGCACCAGCGCGGAGCGCACCCGCGGGGGCTGGATCGTGAACGGCATGAAGCACTTCATCTCCAACGGCAACCGGGCGAGCCACTACCTCGTCATGGTCCAGACGGACCGGCAAAAGGCGATGGCGAACGGCTCGACGTGCTTCCTGCTCGAACGGGGCCATCCCGGCTTCACGATCGGGCGGATTCACGACAAGATGGGCGAGCGACTGGCGAACAATGCCGAGCTCATCTTCCAGGGCTGCGTCATTCCCGACGAAAATGTGGTGGGCGAGATCAACAAAGGCTCCGAAGTATTTGCCCAGTTCTCGCCTCAGTCCAACGCCTACGCGGGAGCTACCGTGCTGGGTGTCGCCATCGCGCTGCATCGCAAGGCCATCGAATGGGCCAGGCTGCGGGTGCAGGGCGGCAAACGTCTGGTCGAGCATGACGGCATCCGCGCCCAGCTCGCGGAGATGCGGATGCTAATTGATGCCTCGCGCTCGTACATCCACCGTGCCTGCTGGCTCGCGGACCATCCGCAATCCGGCTGGGACAAGACGCTCGGCGCGCTGCCGAAGGCGATGGCCTCGCAGTCCGCTTGGAAGATCGCTACCTGGACCATGGAGATCCACGGCGGTCACGGTTACATGAAGGAAGCGGGAGTGGAGAAACTCGTGCGCGATGCCGCCGCGTTCCTGCACTCGGACGGCGTCAATCGCACGCTGTTCCTGAAGGCCGCGAACACGATGTTCCGTGATTGACGGGGATCATCCCGATCGCGAAATCATGCGATTTTTCTTGCCGATTCCGGCCAGGACATCGCCGTTCTCCGCTTTGACACAGTAGGTAATCGTGCCCCTTGACGCGAGCGCGGAGGAAGTGGAAGCTTTTCCCGCACGCGAGTGCGCACCCCTTCCCGCGCGCCAACCTGAAAGGAACCCAGCAATGGCTGAAATACCCCGCCTCAACGGCGCGATCCGGGCTCTCGAGCAGGGCAAGCCCGCCATCACGACCTTCGCGCCCCCGGAGATCGGGATGGCGCAGGCGATCAACGCGGCGCCGTACGACGCCGTGGTCTTCGAGATGGAGCACAACCCGTTCGACGTGCAGCTGCTCCGCAACTGCATGCAGTACATGCTCGATCGCCGGCAGATCCTCAGGTCCGGCAGCATCGCACCGGCCGTCACGCCGATGGTGCGCATTCCCGTGAACGGCGGCGAGATGAACCAGTTCATCGCCAAGCAGGTGCTCGATATCGGCGTCTACGGCATCGTCTGGCCGCACGTCAGCACGGTGGAAGAAGCCCGCAATGCGGTCGTCGCGTGCCGTTACGCGCGGCCCCCGTCCGCGCCAAACTACGAGCCGCCCGGACAGCGGGGCGACGCGCCGAAGAACGCCGCGCCGTACTGGGGCCTCACGGCGCAGGAGTACTACAAACGCGCCGATGTGTGGCCGCTCAATCCCCAGGGCGAAATCCTGGTCGGGATCCAGTGCGAGGAAGTACGCGGGATCAAGAACCTGCCGAAGATACTCGAGCAGGTGCCGGGGATCGGCTTCGTTCTGATCGGGGAAGGCGACCTCTCGCAGGATCTCGGCCTGCCGCGACAGTACGATCATCCCACGGTTGCGGCGGCGATCGACGAGATCCTGGCCATCTGCAAGGCGCACAACGTGGTCTGCGGCCACCCGCACGCGGACGCGAAGAACATCGAGGCGCTCGTTGCAAAGGGCTACCGCTGGCTGATGACGTTGCCCACTTATTCGTTCGCCGGGCTCGAGAAGGGGCTGAAGGCCTCGGGCCGCGCTCCTTGAGCGCGGAATTGTGAATGTTGAATGTTAAATGATGAATGGACGTTTGTTCTTCTTGGCGCGCTTGGCGTCTTGGCGGTTCAACTTAAGTTCTTGCTCCTCGCGGCGCCTCGGCGGTTCAACTTGTTCCGCTTTCTGCTTTCTGCTTTCTGCTTTCTGCTTTCTGCTTTCTGCCTTCCGCCTTCTGACTTCTGACTTCTGACTTCACAAAAGAAAACGCCCCGGGGACGCAAGGTCCGCGGGGCGTTCGTATTGCCAAGGCACGCCGGCCTAGCGCCGGTCGAACGTCCTCAATTCGCGGGTTGATCCGCTGTTCGAGCCACGCATGCCGGTGTTGCCTTTAGGGTCTCTCACAGGATCACCTCCTTTCGAAATTGACCAGCGCGTAGTCTAGCAGAAAATAAAAGGAGCGGTGGGTCGTGATTGGCGAGTCGTGAGTCGACCGTCCCATCACCCATCACCGGTCACCCGTCACCCGTCCGCACGTAGGGCATAATAGCCGCCAGTGCTCCACCATCTTCAGAGAGGAAGGAAAAACCATGCTTATCGTCGACTCGCAGGTCCATATCTGGACGAGTGGAACGCCGGTCAGTGTCCACCGTCAGGTCTCCGCCTATACCAAAGAGGAGTTGTTGCGGGATATGGATGAGGCTGGCGTGCGCGCGGCGGTGCTGCATCCGCCAAGCTGGGACCACAAGGCGAACGAGGTCGCGATCGAAGCGGCACGGCAGCATTCGGACCGCCTTGCGGTGCTTGGCTACTTTGACGTAGGCCGCGCGGAGAACCACTCGCTGGTCGATACCTGGAAAAAACAACCCGGAATGCTCGGGCTGCGGTTCGCGTTCCTGCGGCCGGGCGAGGAGAACTGGCTCATCGACGGCACCATGGATTGGCTCTGGCCGGCGGCCGAGCGCGCCGGGCTGCCGGTAGGGCTGCTGCTGGCGCCGGGTCGCGCCAAGGCGATCCCTGACATCGCCGCGAAGCACCCGAAGCTGCGGCTCCTGATCGACCATATGGCTCGCGCCCGCGGCAGCAAGGATGACGCAAGTTTCGCAGACCTCGGCGATCTGCTCGCCCTCGCCAAGTACCCCAACGTCGCCGTGAAGGCGACCGGCGCGCCCAGCTATTCGAGCGAGCCCTACCCGTACCGCAACATTCACAACTACCTGAAGCAGATCTTCGACGCCTTCGGTCCCACCCGGATGTTCTGGGGCACCGACATCACCCGCATGCCCTGCTCCTGGCGCCAGTGCATCACCCTCTTCACGGAAGAGCTGCCCTGGCTCAAGGGGCCCGATCTGGAGCTGGTAATGGGAAGGGCGGTATGCGACTGGATCGGTTGGAAACTCTCAGCCTGAGAAAGGGCGTGAATGGTGAACGGACCGGAGCTTCCGTAAATCGTGAATCGTAAATCGGACTGCGTGCAGAACCCAGAATTAGCCGCAGATAAACGCAGATAAACACAGATTTACCTACCCAGAGATTAGAAATACCAAAAACAAGAGCAAAATCGTTTAACCGCCGATGGACGCCGGTAAACTTCAAAATTGAACCGCCAAACCGCAAGAAAGAACAAATCTCTACTTCCGTTCACCAGTCACTAGTCACGGGGTCAAAACCCGTCAGTCGTCACTTTTTCAGCACTGGTCACTGGTCACGCCTCGAGAAATCTAGCGCCTTACTGCAAAATGCAGCCCCCAGCCAATCGCCGCATAAAAAGCGATTGCCAGCCACAGCACACCGGCTAATTGGAAAGTCTCCCAGCGGTCGAGGTGGCCGGCGTGGGCCGCGACGAAATACAGCATGAACATGCCGTAACTGGCCGCGGCCCATACGCCGATCACCGGTAGGACCGCCAAAGCGCGCCAGCGCCGCTGGTAGAGATAGGTCAGCAGGCGCGCCGTGAAATAGATAAAAAACGCAAGGCCGATGATCACCGGTGCTGCCACCGTCACGGCCGTGAGCGCCATCAGGCCGAGCTTGGAATACTCGCCCCCCTGCCATAGCTTCCACCATTCCACGGGCCAGCTGCGCTTGCGCGATTCCCATTGCTTTTGCGCCGCTTCAGCCGTCTGGCGCACGCCGGCGTCCGGGTCCTGACGCGCGCTTGCGATCAGCGCCTGCCGCTCGTCGGTTTCGGTGCGCGGCGAGCCGAGCCAGCTCACGGCCATGCGTCGTACGAACGGATCGGCATCCGCCAAGCCTTGTCTGATAATGCGCTCGCGCTGCTGGTCGCCCGGTTCGGCTCGCAGCATCGTCGCGAGCACGACCACTCGAACCTTGGCGTCCGGGTCCTTCGCGCCGGTCTCGAGCTGCGGGCGGAAATCCTGCGCGCGGCGCTTGTAGCGCGAGTTGTGGACGAACTGCCGGCCGAGCGCGCCGTAGGCGGCGCGCCGCACTTGCGGATCGGGGTGCGACATGGCCGCAGTGAGCTGCGGGATCAGCTTGCGTTTGTCGAATTCGTCGTCAGGCGAGCCGTCGATGTAAGGGAAGAGCTCAAGCGCGGCGGCGGCGATGCGAGGATCGTCGTCGCGCGCGAGTGCAAGAACCCCCTCGCGCCACGCCACATCGCGCCGGTTCACCCGCAGCGGACCGATGGCCTTCAATCGGCTCTCGACCGGCAGCGAGCGATCCAGCGCCACTGCCATCGGCTCGCGGCCCGCATAGAGCTGGTTACCGTCGATGATGCGCACGCCGTGCGCCGCGGCGTTGCTCACGTTGCGGAGCGGATCCCGCGTCGCCGCCGCGAGCAGCGGCTTCGCCAGTGGGTAATGCGCGTTCGAGTAGGCCAGCGCGTAGATCGCGTGGACCCGGACGCGGTAGTTTTTGTCCTCCGCGAGCGCCGCGGCTAGCGCGTCGAGCACGGCTAGAGGAAGCTGCGGGCCCATGCCCTTCGCGATGGTCCTGAACGCGCGTGCCAGGTCTTCGCGCTCGCCCGCTCGCTTACCGGTCGCAAAGCGTGCGTTCATGGCCGTGAACACCTCCCCGGGCAGCGCCTGCGCAGCGCCGATGTCGCCCAGCGCGTTGATCGCAGTACTGTAGAGCCATGTCAAATGCCGCTGCTCGAGAATACGCACGATCCGTTGCACCACATCCTCGCTGATGCGATTCTTCGCCGCGACTTTGCCCGCTGCCTCTGTGGACGCCGACAGAACGGCATCGTCCTGCCCGGTGAGCACCGTACTCGCAAGCATCTGCATGGCGTCGTCCGGCAAAGCCTGGCGATGGCCGACGCCACCCAGGCCCCGCAGCGCCACGAAGCGCACCTTCTCGCTCGGATCGCTGCGCGCCGATTCGACCAGCATCGCCACTGCCGCTGCGTCCGGCTCGCGCGCAGCCGCCGCGTCCTGCAGCGCCTTTGACCGCGCCTCCGGATCGCCGCTCGCGAGGCGCGCGCGCACCGCGAACTCGCTGCGCCACATCTTCATCGTGAGCGGCAGCAGCACGCGGTCCCACATCATCACCACCGCCCACAGCACGAAGGGCGCGAGGATCAGGGCGATGAGCGGAGTCCGGCGCATGAACCCTATGATGCCTCAGCGCAAGGGTGCTATGAAGCGCTTCGCGCACAAAAAGCGTGACGAGTGACGAGTGACGACTGACGAGTGACGACTGACGAGTGACGGGTGACGGGACGTAAAGGATGAAGGCGGCAGGATGGCCCAGAGCTTTCCCTGTATGCCACCCTTAGCGTTACCTTCGCGTCCTTAGCGACCGTTGCGGTGAAGCTTTAATCATTGTCCATTCACCATTCACGCCACTCAGTATGTTGGCGGGTGATCAGTGACGAAGTGATAGGGTAGCGGCATCACCAACTTCCATCACCATTAGCCATCACCATCAATCATCACTTTTTCTCATCTTATCTATGATACATTCGACCGTCAGGAGTCTCGGTCCATGAGCAAACCCGTCTGCATTGTCTGGATGAACGAAGCGAACGTCTACGAGCAGGCGCTGGCGCGTGCCAGCCTGGCCGAGCGGTTCGAATTCCATGGCGTGCGTGCCGACCAGAAGATCCCCGCCGAGCTCGCGGCGCGTTGTGAGGTGCTTCTCGGCTGGCGGCCTGCCCCGGGGGTTCTCGCCGGCATGCCGCGGTTACGCTGGATCCAGAGCTCGACAGCGGGCATGGACCAATGGCTTGCCGATCGGGACTTGCGCGAGGACATCATCCTTACCTGCGCCCGCGGCTCGCATCGCGTGCAGATGCCGGAAAATATTCTGGCAGCGCTTTTCTTCCTTACCAAGCCCTTCATGGCCTGCGTGCTGGATCAGCGCGAGAGCCGCTGGACCCGCCGCATCTCTGAGCCGCTCGTCGGCAAGACGCTCGGCATCCTCGGTCTCGGCGCGGTCGGACGGGAGCTCGCGCGCAAGGCCGATGCGCTCGAGTTGAAGGTCATCGGCACCAAGCGCTCGCCGGTGCTGATCCCGCACGTCGCGAAAGTCTACCCGCCGGAGGCGACCGATGACGTCCTCGGCGCATCCGATTTCGTACTGTTGCTGCTGCCGCCAACGCCCGAGACCGAGAACTTCATGAATGCGAAACGCTTTCGCGCTATGCGGCCGAGCGCCTACTTTCTGAATTTCGCGCGCGGTGCGCTGGTTGTCGACGACGATCTCATCGAGGCCGTGCGCTCGAAGACCATCGCCGGGGCGGTGCTCGATGTTTTCCGCAAGGAGCCGTTGCCCTCCGACCATCCGTTCTGGACGACCGAGGGTATCGTGGTCTTGCCGCACATCGGCGGGCTCCACCCGCACCGCGACGAAGCGGTCGCAGAAGTGTTCCTCGCCAACGCGCGGCGCTTTGTGGCGGGAGAGCCGCTCGAGAGCGTGGTGGACAGGAAGCTCGGCTACTGAAAATCCGTGAATGGTGAATGGACCGGAATTCCCGTGAATCGTAAATTCACCGTTCACTGGTCACTCGTCACTCGTCACGCAGTATCTTAAAAAGGTATCGTCATGGCTGAATGCATCGGTATCGTCGGCGTTGGACTGATGGGACAAGCGTTTGCGCATCACTTGCTGCAAAGCGGATTCAAGGTGCAAGGATTCGACCTCGATGAGAGGCGTCTGGCCCAGTTGCATGAGAGCGGCGGCACACCAGTCGAATCCCCCGCGGAGGCGGCCCGAGGCGCGCGCTGGCTGATCACGTCGCTGCCGAACAGCGACATCGTGAGGGAAGTGGTCCTGGGCGCGAACGGCGTCGCGGAGTCCGCCGCGAAGGGACTCATCCTGGCGGACACCTCCACCTCCCGGCCCGAAGATTCCGAGAAGCTCGGCGCCGAGCTCGCGAAGCGGGGCATCCGCTTTCTCGATGCGTGCGTGAGCGGCACCAGCGCCATGGCCTGGAAAAAGGATCTGATCGTAATTGCCGGCGGGACAGCCGAGGACTTCGAAGCGGCCAAGCCGCTGTTCGACGGCTTTGCCCGGGCGGCTTATCGCATGGGCGCGGTCGGATCCGGGGCGGTGACGAAGCTCATCATCAATCTCATCCTGTTCGGCAACCGATTGGCGCTGGCCGAAGGTCTGGTGCTCGGTATGAAAGCCGGCATGGAAGGCGAGAGCCTGCTGCACGTCCTGCAGGATGCCGCGTGCAGTTCCAAGACCATGATCGACAAGGGCCCGAAGATGCTGAAGGCGGACTTTTCGCCGGAAGGCCAGGTGCGAACTTCGCTCAAGGACGCACGTCTTGCGCTCGAGCAGGGCTCGCGTTTCGGGGCGCCGATGCTCGTGACAAGCCTGTGGGCCCAGATGCAGCAGGCAGCCTATCAGCAGGGGTTGGCGGACCTCGACAGCTGCGCGTTCATAGAAGTGCTACGAGGGATGGCAGGTTTGCCCAAGCGCAATTAACAGCCGATGACAGTGGCGCGAATGGAATGAACCGCGATCAAAAGCCTTACCGCTGAGACCGCGAAGGGCGCCAAGAAAAGCAAAAGCCTCACCGTGAAGCAACAAATCGATTACTCGCACGAAGTGCGCAAGCACGACTCACGCGCCATGCGCGTGCTGTTCGTCGCCCTAGGTTTTTGCTCCGTCGGCGTTGGCGTCGCGGGCGTCATCCTGCCGGTGCTGCCAGCAACGCCGTTCTTTCTCGTGGCGGCGGCGTGCTTCGCGCGTGCCTCGGAGCGCTTCTATAACTGGCTGCTCAACAACCCCACGGTCGGGCCCAGCATCCGGGAATGGCGCCGCTACCGCAGCATTCGTTACCGGACCAAGCTCTTCGCCATCGGGTTAATGGCCGGCACGCTGACAGTCTCGATCGTGTTTTTCGTTGCCGAGCCGTACTTGAAGGCGGGTCTCGCGGTGCTCGGCGTTTTGCTCGCAATATGGCTGTGGCGCATCCCGTCGCGCGATGCCCCGATCAAATCCGTAAATGGTGAATCGGGAATGGACTGAACCGCCCCCAGAAGCCTTGCCGCAAAGACCGCGATGGGCGCGGAGGACCAGAAAAGCTTCACCGCGGAGGGCGCAGAGAACGCGAAGGAAAAGAAAAGCTCTACCGCGAAGGACGCCGCGGACGCAAAGTATTACAAACAAGAATTCGAGATCGCGGTAAGTCTGTCCCGAATATCCGGACCACTGGCTCGCCTGTACACCACCCCTGGCGCTGTCTTCGCGTTCTTCGGGTTTTGATTGATTATTGCTCCCTTGGCGTCCTCCGCGTCCTTGGCGATGAGGCTGTTGTTTTCCTTGGCGCCCTTCGCGCCTCAGCGGTAAAGCTTTAGCGCATCACTCGACACCTCTTCAGCCGCTGTCAGTGATCAGCCGTCACTATTTCAGCACCAGTCACCAGTCACCAGTCACCAGTCACGCCCTCAGACTTCAATCAGTATCAGACCCTATCACGGCTTGCGTGACCTGGCTGATCGTCGCGCAGGTATTGCGCTTGATGGAGCTCGCGGTACTCCAGATCATCGCGGCCAGCGTCACAACCACGATCGCGGGTAGAAGGGTATTGACGATCATTGCGAATCCGCTCAACTGCCTTAGCGTGGGTAGCTTCATCGGAACCTTCCTCGTGAAAATGCGGGAAAAGCAGCACGCACAGCGGGCTTTGCCGTGCGCTGCTGCGCAGGGTATCGCAACTCGCCGCCCCTCAGTGCATCACCGACGCCGAGTCAATCGAGAGAAATGGGGTCTCTCGCGATTATTTTTGAACGACGTGAGTGATGAATGGTGAATCGGCGGAGTCGCGGCGAGAAGCCTTACCGCCAAAACCGCGAAGGGAGCGGAGGAACGGAAAAGCTTCACCGCGGAGGGCGCAGAGGACGCGAAGGAACAGAAAAGCTTTACCGCCAAGACCGCGAAGGGCGCCAAGGAAAATAACGTCCTTACCGCGAAGGACGCAGAGGACGCAAAGGCAATGACAATATTTGCATACCCCAATGACGCTAATAGAACGCCAAGAGCGGCATAGAAAATCCGTGGTCGGGATGACAGATTTGCCGCATCTCTGCATCCCTATTTGTAATCCTTCGCGTCCTTGGCGATCTTTGTGGTAAGGCTTTTCTGTTCCTCCGCGGCCCTGGCGGCCTCAGCGGTAAAGCTTTAGCGCATCACTCGTCACGGCTGTGAAGCACGCGGCAAGGCGACGCCGATCAGGCAATCCCGGCTCACGGTCGCGGCGAGCTCTTCCTCACCCCACCTCTCCGTGCCCTCGGGCCGGCGCGGGAACACCATGTAGCGCATGTCGGCCGTGCTGTCGTGGATGCGCACGATGACGTCCTCGGGAAGCTCCAGGCCGAATTCCTTCAGGACGGCACGCGGCTCGCGCACCATGCGTTTGCGGTAGGGAAGCGACTTGTACCATGCGGGCGGCAGCCCCAGCAGCGGCTTGGGGTAGCACGAGCACAGCGTGCAGACGATGACGTTGTGCACCTTCTCGGTGTTCTCGACCACCACGAGGTGCAGTGCCTCGAGATCGGTGATTCCCATCTCGTCGCACCCCGCCCGCCCGTTCGCGAGCAGCCGCGCCTTGAATTCGGGGTCGGTCCAGGCGCGGGCAACGACGCGGGCGCCGCGCGAATGCCCTCGCGCATCCATCCGCTCGATCTGGCGGCGCACCTCGTCGGGAGTGATGACGCCCGTCTCGATCAGCAACTCGCGCATGGCGATCTCCATCACCTGCAGATAGGGAAGCGGACTGCCGTCGTCGTGATCGCGCTGAAACGTGCGCGCGTGATCGTGAGGGTGTCCGTGCGCGTGCTCGCTCATGTCGCGGCCTCCCTTGCTGCGGGCTCGAGCCAGTGCTCGAAGATTTCGATGTCCACCGTGTCCTCCGGCGCGCCGCCGTAGTCGGGCCAGACGTGCCGCTGCCCGAAGCGAACGCGGTAGAGCGGGCGCTTAGGCAGCCCGTCGCGGCCGAAGGCCAACTCCTCGGGGTTGGCGAACTCGCCGCAGATGCGCTCGATGACGCCCCGCTTGCCGCGAATGTAGTGCGGCGTGCGGATGTGGCCCGGCGGGTAGGCCGCGCGCACAGTCACGGCGTCACCAGCGTGGAAGCGCGACTTCATTTGTAGTGCTCCCGGTCCTTCGCCTCGCGGGCTTCGACCTCGGCCATCTTGCGGCCGAGGTCGTCGGCAGTGAAGACGCCCTTTTCGAGCAGGTGGTTGGAGATCGAGAGAATCCAGCGCTCGTAGTAACTGAGGCCGTCGTAGTCCCCGGGCGGGAGATTCTCGATGTGACGGCGATGCTCGTCGGTGCGGAGCAGATTCTTCTGCCCGAGCAGATTGCGCACGGCATCCACTCGTTTCTCCCATAGCTCCGCGTCGTGCGCGCTCGTGTCCACTGGCCCGTCGGGTATTCCGCCCATGTCATGGTGCCTGCGCATGTCGCTTACTCCATTGTTGCCGAAAGCCGTCAGCCCGGCGAGCCGTAGGCAACAAACAATGAATGGTGAGTGGTGAATAGTGAATGGACTGCACCGCACGTCATCGCTCGTCACCCATCACCCGTCACTCGTCACTCGTCACTCATCACCCGTCACCCGTCACGCATTTTGAGCAAACGTCACCAGTGCGCAATAAACGTCATAACCGCAAATGCCGCGGCCACGATTGCGGCAATAGCAGCGAACTGGGACCAGCGCAGGTACTCCCGCGAGACGCGGTTTATCAACCGCCGGTCAAGCTCCTGCTGCATGCGGTAGTGCTCCGGCGAGCGATCGCCCGCTCCTGACATCTTTGCGTGAATGTCTGCGTCCGCCAGGTCTCTTAGCTCTTCCTCGTCCATAGCGCGCTCCGGTTGTTATCTGTCCGCCTTCTCGGTCTGACCAGAATGCGCCGTTTTGCCTCTCTTTGGCAAGCTTTGGTGGACGGCCGCACCACTCATCACTTGTCACTCGTCACTCGTTAGAAAATAGGGGCTGTCGCCCCTCATTGTTTCGGGGCTCGATCGGCTGGCCACTCGAAGCGCGACAGGGCCGCCAGCTCGACTACAGGGACCACGCCGGTGTGGCGGCGGCCGTCGATGATCCAGGTCGGAAAGTCCTTGATGTCGTTCGCGACGCAGGCGAAGTTTTGCGCGCCATTGCGCCCGTTCGGCGTGCACTCGACGTAGGGCAAACGCTCTGCGGAGGCCTCGAACAAGGCTTTCTGCTGCTGGCAGGCCGGGCACCAGTACGCGCCATAAAAGCGCGCGCCGGAATCACGCAGGTGGACGGCAAGCGCTTTCAGGTACGGCTTCTCGGGCCCCGCGGCAGGGTCGAAGAGGCCGCTGAAATGCAGGAACAACGCGAACACGATCACGACGGCTGAGCCAACCGGAACCGGCAGCGATTTGGCCCACGCGTGCTCCGGCATGTGCGCGGGCCTGCGCACCAGCAACAGCACCAGCAGCGCATTGACGATTCCGAAAGAGATGAGGCAGTAGACGCAGAGCGCCTCGATGACGAACACCGAGACGCCGGTGAGATACCAGCTCACGGCGGCGCCGACGCTGACGATGGTCAACGCCACTCGCCAGGAGCCCGGGCGGGTGCGCAGACGCCACACCAGCCGCGCGAGCAGCGCGTAAGTCAAAAGGCCCCAAAACGCGACCGGCACGCCCAGCAAGGTAGACCAGCGGCTTTGCTGCACCAGGCCGCAATCGGAATCCGCCCCGCAGAACGCAGGATGCTCGCCAAACCACGCGACGAACGTAAGGTAGGACGTCAGCATGATTCCGGCCAGGGCAAGCCCGAGCAGCCAGTTGTCGAGCGGATGCGGACCGCGCCCGCGGGTGACGCCGGCCCGGCTCTCCGCCACTCGCGCCTCGGCGCGATGCCCTGCCCCCGGAGCTTTGTCCCCGGATCTATGCTTGCCAGATCGGCGCTGCTTTCTCGACATGTCGTTATGAATGGTAGATACAGCGCCTGGTTCCCACAAGTGACAAAGTGATGCGTGATGAGTCACGGGCTAAAGCTTCACCGCCCAGGGCGCAGAGGACGCGGAGGAAGAGAAAAGCTTTACCGCCAAGGACGCCGAGGACGCCGAGTATTTCAAATAAGAATTCGAGAACGCGGTAAGTCTGTCCGGGATTTTCGGACCACTGGCTCCCCTGTATGCCACCCTTGGCGTTGCCTTCGCGTCCTTGGGGTTTTCATTAATTATTGTTCCCTTAGCGTCCTCTGCGGCCTTGGCGGTGAGGCTGTTAGTTTCCTCCGCGTCCTTGGCGGCCTTTGCGGTGAGGCTTTTACTTCCTTTGCGGTGAGGCTTCTGAATGCCGAGTTAAACATCACGGACTCCGCCTGAAGGATGGAGGCGGAAGGATCAGCCGGCTCCACTCACCAGTCCCTCATCACCCATCACCCGTCACCCGTCACGCGTCACGCGTCACGCCTTATCAAAACCCGCTATGGCTTGAGCACGAGCTTCCCGAGCACTTTGCCCCCTTCGAGGAGCTCATGCGCACGGGCTGCCTCGGCGAGCGGCAGGCGCTGCTGGATAACGGGGCCGATCGCACCTCGGGCAAGCAGCCCCAGCAACGTCTCCGTGCAGGCACGGCGCCTGGCAGGATTGTCGTCAAACGTGTGCATCGAGAAGAGGCGCAGCGCGGGACTGTGGCCCATCCGGGTGCGCATCGCGTCGTAGACCGCCGCCGATTCCGGTAAGCCCGCCAGTTGTCCGTACTGGATCACGAGACCAAGCCGTGCGAGGTGATCAAAAAGCAAGGGGAATCTCGCGCCGCCGATTGCATCGAGGATCAGGTCCGCGCCACGGTTTTCCGTCGCTTCCCTGATCCTGTCGGTCCAGCCCTCTTCAGTCTGCGCGACCGCCACGCTTGCGCCAAGGCGTTTGGCGAATGCGGCCTTTTCCGGCGAACTCGCGAGCGCGATGACCTTGAACTCTGCGGCAGCGGCAAGCTGAACCGCGGCGGAGCCGATGCCGCCGGCCGCTGCCGTGACCAACACCGAGTCATACTCGAAGCCTCGCGTCGCGCTGTAGAGAAGATGCCACGCGACCTGATAGCTCGCGAGCGTGGCGGCCGCTTCAAGGTCGACCTTCGGCGGCACCTCTACCAGCGCATGGGTATCCACGGCGATGTATTCGGCATAGCACCCGCAGCGGTGTGGAAGCTCGCGGGCCGAGACATAAACCGCCTGCCCGAGGCTGAAATCGTTGACCTCGGAGCCGAGCGCGGCGATCGTGCCGCTCATCTCGATACCGGGGATCGTGGGCAGGGGAGGCATCCAGCCGTAGCGGCCTTTGCGAACCAGCACTTCCGGCATGTTGACGCCGATGGTGTGCGCCTTGACCAGCGCCTGCGACGGGCCCGGAACCGGCGTCGGCACTTCAACCAGCTCGAGCACCTCCGGCCCGCCGGTCCTTTCCATCCGAACAGCTTTCACTTTCTAGCTCCGACGCATTGGCTACGCTTTACCGCGTGAAGTGATGAATAGTGGTGATGGAAAATGGTGATGAAGAACACGCGCGACGCCGTACATCACCCTTAATCGTCACCATCTCTCATCATTAGTACCCCTCACTATTTTCCGGTCAGCGGTCACGGGTCACCGGTGTTATGAGAAACCAGGTATTCTGTGCTCATCTTCAACCACCGTGTCAAGGCCAAGATGGATGCAGGAACGCAGCGGTTTGAGGAATATGTGTCATTGATCGCTGGAGCGCTTGGGCATGCGGATCGGGTCGGGCCGTTTCGCGGCTACTGCACGGGGCTACTGCTGCTGGTTTAGCGCAAGAGGTTAGAGCCGATGGCGGCGCATTTGGCGCCTGCAAACGTGCGCTCGGAGCATCAGCGGCTGCATCACTTCGTGGCCGATGCGCCCTAGTCGGATGATTTGCAAATTCACATTCCACAGGCGCAAAATGTCCGTACCCCCCCCACCTCTGCATGACCTGAATCGGCGAGCAACCGCTGCGACCGGCGGGACGGTTGAAATGAGCGGAATTGATTTTCCTTCTATGAGGGATCTCCGCGTGTCAAGTCTCCGGTAGCGGTTTTTTGCATCTACGGTGGGCGGGTCATGTTTTTTCCTGTAAGCGGTCTTTGCGTTGGTTGGCCCGATTCGATTGT
>JAOTVX010000039.1 GCA_029863175.1 Betaproteobacteria bacterium
CTTGCGTCACCGAGACGCTCTCCCCGGTGAGCACGTTCAACCAATCGCCCGCCGGCGATTCGAGCACCGTGTCATGCCAGACCGCATCGCCGATCGGCGCGAGCCCCGTCGGGTTAAGCCGCGCAAACCACCGCGGCACCACCACGATCAGCCCCACGTCGCCGTGTTGCCGCCAGAAGCTGCACACGTAAGTAGCGCGCGGGCCGCGCACGCGCAAGGGAGTGCAGTCGCCCTCGCGAAACACCGTTTCGAGTTTCACGCGCAACTGCAGCAGGCGCCAGGTGACGTAGAGCTTCAAGCGCCCGTCGTCCAACGCGGCTAAAAGCTCCGCAGCGTAGGGCCCCAACGCTGCGTCACCGTGCTCCGCCACGCGCTGCATTTCGGCAAGGCAGGCGGTCCGGCGCGCGTAATCCACGGCCCGGCGGTTGTCGGGATCGACCAGGCTGAAATCCCACATTTCGTTGCCCTGGTAGACGTCGGGCACCCCCGGTACCGTCAGCTTCAACACGACCTGCGAGATGCTGTTCATAAGCCCCATCCGCGCAACCTTGCGCTGGAACGGCAGGAATTCATCGAGAAAGGTGTGGCCCGAGCCCTGCACGAGCAGCGCGTCGATGAAACCGAGAGTCGCTTCCTCGTATGCGGCATTCGGCGTCATCCATGAGGTATGCACCTTTGCCTCGCGCACGGCTTTCAGCATCGTCCCCCGCATGCGCTCGCGGAGCACGGCAAGACCGGCCTCCTCGAGTCCCTCCAGCGGCCAGGCGCCGAGCAGGCTCTGGTAGAGGAAATACTCGTCATTCAGGCTCGGGGCGCGCTCCGCTCCCAGCTTGCCTTTCTTTGCGCGATTGACGCGCTCCCAGCGAATGACATTGGCACGCCACTCATCCGGTATCTCCGAGAGCACGTTCAGTCGCGCGCGCACGTCCTCCGAGCGCTTGTTGTCGTGCGTGGAGGTGGCAAGCATCGCATGCGGCCAGTTCTTCTGCCGCTCCCGGTTCGCGCGATGAAAGGTCGTCAGCGTGACCCCGAACCGACGCGGATCTCCCCCGACCTCGTTCAGCGAAATCAAACGGTTGTAGATGTAGAAGGCCGTGTCCTCCATACCCTTCGCCGTGACCGGCGCAGTGTATTGCTGCAGTTTCATGGCGAAGGTCACGACCCGCTCCCGGAAAACGTCGCTCTTGCCGTCGGCAATCGAGGTGAGCATCACCTCGCGCACGAAATCGAACACGCTGATATCGCCCGCGGTGCTGCGCCGCTTCGCGGCTTCCACCGCCGTGTCCACGTGACGGCGGTCGTCGTCACTGACGCGACCCGGAGAAAGATAGGTGCGATAAACGGGGAAGCAGGCGACGACTTCGAATAGCGCGTTACGGACGTTATGAAGCGTGAAATCGCGCGTGTGATGGTCGGCTTCCGCAATGCGGGCAAGGGCGTTGGCGAGCACGTTGAGCTCGCCCGCGAGCGTGTTGCGCATGATGATCCGTTTCGAGCGGTAGAGGATCTCCTCGGCCGGCAGCACCTCGTGAGTGAAGGCGCGATAGAAGCGTTCGAGCCGCGCGCCTGCCGCCGAATCGAGGAACAGCCCGTTCAGCAGGTTCATGAATTCGTAACCCGTCGTGCCGTGCACGGGCCACTCCGCGGGCAGCCGCTCTTCGGTTTCGAGGATCTTCTCCACGACGACATACGTCGAGCGGAACGGCACGGCCCCTTCGGCCTGCACGGGCGGCACCTGCGCGCGCCGGTACTGCAGCCGGCGGAAGTATTGCAGCGGATCGAACAGGCCGTCGGGATGATCGATGCGCAATCCATCGACCTTGCCCTCGTCGAGCAGCCGCAGCGCCAGCCGGTGGGTGAACTCGAAGACCTCCGGGTTCTCCATCCGCAGCGCGGCCAGGTCGTTGATGTCGAAGAACCGCCGGTAGTTGATCTCGCTCGTTGCCACGCGCCAGTAGGCAAGCCGGTAGGCCTCCGCCTCCAGCAGCGCGTGCAGCTCGGCGAAGGAGAGCGGTTCGCCGGGCGTACCATTGATTTCCTTCATGGCTTCGCCGATGAACCACGCGATGTCGGGCGAACGCGTCGCGAGCCCGGCGAGATGCCGCTTGTGCACCTCTTTGTCGCGACGGCGCTCGGCGCGCTTTTCCGGCTGCACCTCGGTGCGGGGCGGCAGGTTCTGGAACGCCGTGACGAGGCTCTTGAATTCGTGCACGTCGGGATGTTCGACGCCAAGGCGCGCGTCGAGGCGCTCCGGCGCTCGCCCCAGAATTCGCGGGTACTGACGGGGGTTGATGGGAAAGCGGTGCCCGAAATACCACACGCTGAACTCGCCGTGCTCGGGATCGAAGACGAGCTTCAGCTCACCGCGTTCGAGCACGGCGCCGTACGGCTCGCCGAGCGCAGGGACCACCACCTTGTTCTCGATGCCCTCCTTCTCGGGATTCCAGTCGATGTCGAATACGTCCGCGTGCGTGGAGGCGGGGCCGTTCTCGAGAACGTCGAGCCAGTATCCGTTGTCGGCCCCCATCACCCCCATGTGGTTCGGGACCATGTCCATCAACTGGCCCATGCCGTGCGCCTTCAGCGCCGCAACGAAGCGCTCGAAATCCTCCTCCGAGCCGATCTCCGGATTAAGCATGCCGTGATCGATGATGTCGTAGCCGTGCAGGCTTCCCGCCCGCGCCTTGAGGTAGGGCGAGCAGTAGACATGCGAGATGCCAAGGGCCGCGAGGTACGGCACCAGCTCGGTCGCGTGGGAAAATCGGAAATCACGGTGTAGCTGCAAGCGGTAGGTCGCACGCGGGATGATCGCCACCGCCTCAGGAACGGCGGGCGCCTTCTGCTGTGCGCGGGCGCCCGTGCCGCGCTCGCGCCGCAGGGCCTCGGCAAGCGCCTTCACGTGGGCATCCGCCTCCCAATCCTCGAGATTGAGGGGAAGTTTGCGCTGCCAGTTGGGGTACTGATCGGTCGTCGCCGGCAGGTTCACCTGCTCGAGCTGGCCGAACACGTCCTCCATCTGGACCATCATCAACTGGGCGCGGCTGCGCGCGATGTAGACATGGATCGCAAGCGCCAATTCCGGCGTCATTTCCGGCGCCGACACCGCATGTATCGTCATCCCCGCCGGCAGGAGCTTTTCGCGTTCCAGTGCGACCAGAAGCCGCGTGCGATCCTGGGCCCGGTCAATCGCTTGCTGCGTCCGCAGCTGCTCCGAGGGATAGAGATTCAGCTGCGCGCGAAGATCAAGATCGTGTCCCAGCCAGAAACTCTTCAGCGTGGGAAGGTCGTGTGTGCTCGCGGCGGCGAGCGCCTGGTCGGGATACTCGGCCGGCGCCTTAAAGCTGCCATCCGCCTCCTTCTCGAAGAGCAGCAGCCGGTAGGAGAGCACGCCCGCCGCCTGCAGGTATTCGGCGAGGCCTTCGGGCAGCGTGCCCAGGTCCTCGCCGATCACCATGCAGCGATTGCGGTGGCTCTCCAGCGCGAGGATGCCGACCAGATCCTGGAGCGGATAATGGACATAGGCTCCCTCCTCCGGGGACGCGTCCGGCGGCACCCAGTACAGGCGCAGGAGGCCCATCACGTGGTCGATGCGCAGCGCGCCCGAGTGCTTCATGTTGGCGCGCAACGTTGCGATGAACGGCGCGTACGCCGATTCGACCAGCCGCTCCGGAATGATCGGCGGCAGGCCCCAGTTCTGCCCGTGTAGGTTGAACTCGTCGGGCGGTGCGCCGATGCTGACCGACTCGGCGTAGAGCTCCTGCCAGGCCCACGCTTCGGCTCCCGCGCGGTCGACGGACACGGCAAGATCCTGGTAGAGACCGACCGTCAGCCCGAGCTCCAGCGAGCGCTGTCCGCACGCAGCGAGCTGCTCCTCGGCGAGCCATTGTAGCCAGGCGTAGAACTCGACGCGCTCGCGGTTGGCGTCCAGGAACTCATGCACCGCCGGCGCGGCAGGATTGCGAAACGGCTCCGGCCAGACCGGCCAGCCCCACACGTCCGCGTCCTGAGCGTGGAAACTCTCCTGTAACGCGTGGTACAGCGCAAAGTGCAGCAGCGGCTCGCCGCCCTCGGAGAGGTACCGAGCGAACGCGGCGCCCCGCGGCCTTTCCGCCAACTGGTGCCGCTCCCGAAAGTGGCGGTAGACGGCGCGCAGCGCACCGAGCTTCGCCTCGGCGAGCCCCGGATAATCGACGAGCTCCGCGCTGCGCAGCGCGCGCAGCCGCGCCTGGAACGGGAGCTCCGCCATGAGATTTCGCGCCGCCTCGCACTCGGCAAACTCCGGAACGGCCTCGACGTCGAGATAGAGCGGGTTGAGGTAGACGCGGCTCGACGGACTGTACGGGCTGATGTGCCCCGGGTTGTGAGGAAAAAGCGCGTGCAGGGGATTCAGCCCCACGATGCCGGCGCCCGCGCGCGCCGCAATCTCGAGCGCGTTCTTCAGGTCGGTGAAATCCCCGATGCCCCAGTTATGGCCGCTCCGGACGGCATAGAGCTGCAGAGCGGGACCCCACACCCGGCCGCCCTCCCCGAGCCCCGGCGGAAGAAAACAGCGCGCGGGAGCGATGATCAGCGTCATGGCGACGGGCGCGCCCGCTTGCAGCTCCTCGAGCGAAAAACGGTGATAGCCGCTGGGAAGACGCTCGCGCCATTCGAAGACGGCCTTGGTGTAACGCACGCCGCCGATCTCGTTATTGGCGATTCTCTGCAGCGCCGAGGCGCGGGTCTCGCCGCTGCGCGTCTCGCCCGTCTCCAGCGTGAGCGTCCAGCGCAGCGACCGGGTCGCAGCCTGCTCGTCGAAGCAGATTTCCCAGTGATAGGTCGGTGCGTCCGCACGGCAAACCACGACGGCTGGAAGCCCGCGCTGCCAAACCCGCCGCTCGCGTTCCTCGAGAGCCGCCGCCACGCCGGACTCGTCCGCGATCACGCCCATTCCCTGGAGCAACGCGAGTCGCGTCGCATCGGACGTGTCGTGCGTGCCGCCCCAGATATCCGTGTAGTCTGCCGCGATCCCGACGTGCTCGCACAGGAGATGCAGATCGCTGCGGGCGTCGCTCATCTCACTCGTCTCCCGCTGCCAGATAGACCGCAGCGGCGAATGCCGGCAGCCGGCCGGCCGCAAGCGCGGTGCCTGCGTCGCGCGGCTCGCAATGGAGTAAGGCGCCGACCGGCGGCCCAGAAATCGCAACCGGTATCGAAGCGAGATTCAAGTACACGGTGAGATCGCTGCCATCTCCAAGCTTCCAGGCGACAGCGAGTGCGCCATCACCGAGCACCTCAAAGCGGCTGGCGTGGCCGCCCATGCCACCGAGTCGCGGCACGATGTGCTCGCGGCGCACGCCGAGTAACTCACGATAGAATGCCAGCCAGCCCGCATGCGTCTCGCGGCCCGTGCAATTCCAGTCGAGCTTGCTTCGCGCAAAGGTGTCTGGCGCGTTCGGGTCGGGAATCGAGGCCTGCGCCGCCGAATCGCTGAACCGGGCAAAACGCGCAAACTCGCGGCGCCGGCCTTCCGTTACTGCGGCTGCGAGCTCCATTCCGAAATCGCAGAAGAAAAGAAACGGAGTGCTGGCCCCGAACTCCTCGCCCATGAACAGCATCGGTGGAGCCGGCGCCAGGAGCCAGGCCACGGTTGCAGCACGCAGCGGCGCTTCCTGCGCCAGCATGGACAGACGCTCGCCGAAGGCGCGGTTGCCCACCTGGTCGTGCGTCTGGATGAAGGACACGAATGCCGCCGGCGGGAGCTGCGCGCTCGGCTCACCGCGCGCGGCTCGATCGCGATAGGGCGACATATCCCCCTGTTGCGCGAAGCCTTCAGCGAGGCAGCGTCCCAGATACCACGCCGGGCGCTCGGCGTAGTCGGAATAGTAGCCGTCGGCTTCGCCCGTCAGCAGCACGTGAAAGGCATGGTGAATGTCGTCATTCCATTGCGCCGTGTGCCAGCGGGGCCGGCCAGAATCGGTCCTGACCAGGTAACGCGACTGGTTCTTGTCGTTCTCGAGCACGAGATGCACCTCGCGCCCGGCGCCGGGCCCCCGGCGCACGCGCTCAGCCAGCTCCACCAGGATGTCGGGCGTCGAGTCGTCGGCAATCGCGTGCACCGCGTCGAGCCTCAGACCGTCCAGGTGGAATTCCTCGAGCCAGTAGAGCGCGTTGTGGACGAAGAAGTCGCGCACAGGGCGGCTGCCCAGGTCATCAAAATTGATGGCCGCGCCCCAGGGCGTGTGATGGCGCTCGGTGAAAAATTGTTTCGCGTAGACGTGCAGGTAATTGCCTTCCGGCCCGAAGTGGTTGTAGACCACGTCGAGAAACACCATCAGCCCGCGAGCGTGCGCCGCCGCCACGAGTCGCTTGAGATCCTCCGGACGGCCATACGCGGCGTCCGGTGCGAACGGCAGCACGCCGTCGTAGCCCCAACCGCGCTTTCCGGGGAAATCGGCGACCGGCATCAGTTCGAGAGCCGTGACGCCCAATCGGACCAGATGGTCGAGCCGGGCCTCAACGCCCGCGAACGTCCCTTCGGGCGAAAATGTGCCGATGTGCAACTCGTAAATGACCGCTTCCTCCCACGGGCGTCCGCGCCAGCCGTCGTCGGGCCATGCGAATGCCGTGGGCACGACCACCTCGCTCGCACCGTGCACGTCATCCGGGTTGAAGCGCGAAGCGGGGTCAGGAACTTCCAGCTCGCCGTCGATACGATAGCGGTAACGCGTTCCGGCCGGCGCCTCGACCACGAGCTCGCGCCAGCCCTCGCCCGCAGCCGGCATGGGCAAGGGCGCGCCGCCGCCGCCGAGCACCAGGTCGACCGTTTGTGCCGTGGGCGCCCACAGCCGGAAGCGCGTGCGATTCCCTTCGGCCGGCTCTGCGCCGAACGGCATCTGGTGCATTCTTTTCATGTTCTTTGCTGCTGCAGCAGCGCCTGCGAGCGGCCTTTGAGGGGATAGATGCTGCCCGCCTCGAAGGCGCCGTTTCTCGCCAGCCCCTCCTCGTGCGTGGTATCCATCACCACCAGCCAGCGCATGCCGGCCTCACGGCGCGGCAGGGTGAATGCCAGCTCATCATGGTGCGCATTGAAGAGCATCAGAAACGTGCCGTCGCTCACGCGACGGCCGCGCTGATCGACCTCGGTCATTGCCTCGCCGCTCAGCACGACCCCGAGGCAGCGCGCGTGATCGTGCTGCCATTCTTCATCGCTCATCTCAGTGCCGTCGGGCTTCAGCCAGATGATGTCCTTGGTGCCCGAACCATGGATCGGGCGGCCCTGGAAGAAGCGGCGGCGCCGGAACACGGCGTGCTCGCGCCGTAACCGAATCATGCGCCGCACGAACTCCAGCAGCTGCTGCTTGTCGTGCGTGAGGGCCCAGTCGACCCAGGAAATCTCGCTGTTCTGGCAGTACGCATTGTTGTTGCCGTGCTGCGTGCGGCCGATCTCGTCGCCGGCGGTGATCATGGGCACGCCCTGCGAGAGCAGCACCGTCGCGAGGAAATTTCGCTTGCGCTGCGCGCGCAACACATTTACCTGCGTGTCGTCGGTATCCCCTTCGACCCCCGAGTTCCACGACAGGTTGTTATCATTCCCGTCGCGGTTGTTCTCGAGGTTCGCTTCGTTGTGCTTGCGGTCGTAGCTGACGAGGTCGTGCAGGGTAAAGCCATCGTGTGCCGTAATGAAGTTGATGCTCGCATGCGGCCGGCGGCCATCGCTCTCATATAGATCGCTCGAACCTGTGAGCCGCTGCGCGAATTCGCCGATGATGCCGCCATCGCCCTTCCAGTAAGCGCGCATGCTGTCGCGGTACTTGTCGTTCCACTCGGTCCAGCCGCTGGGAAAATTGCCGACCTGGTAGCCGCCCTCGCCGAGGTCCCACGGCTCTGCAATGAGCTTCACCTGCGAGAGCACCGGGTCCTGGCGCACGATGTCGAAGAACGCACCGAGCCGGTCCACCTCGTGCAGCTCGCGCGCCAGCGCCGAGGCAAGATCGAAGCGGAATCCGTCCACGTGCATTTCGGTCACCCAGTAGCGCAGCGAATCCATGATGAGCTGCAGCACGCGCGGGTGCACCATGTTGAGGGTATTGCCGCAGCCGGTGTAGTCCATGTAGTAGCGCGGCTCGTCCGGATTGAGCCGATAGTAGGACGCGTTGTCCACGCCGCGGAAACAGAGCGTCGGCCCGAGTTGGTCGCCCTCGCCCGTGTGGTTGTAGACCACATCCAGGATCACCTCGATGCCGGCCGAGTGCAGGGACTTGACCATGGTCTTGAACTCCGAGACCACCCGGTCAACCCCATAACGGTTATCGGGCGCGAAGAAACCGATGGAGTTGTAGCCCCAAT
This sequence comes from Betaproteobacteria bacterium, assembly GCA_029863175.1. The sequence goes on from JAOTVX010000039.1 coordinate 8,329, forward strand.
AGTTGCGCAGACCCTTCTCCACCAGATGCCGGTCGTCGATAAAGGCGTGCACCGGCATCAGTTCGACCGTCGTGACACCAAGACGCTGCAGGTATTCGATCGCGGGCGCGGCGGCAAGCCCGGCATAGGTGCCGCGCAGCTGCGGCGAAATGTCCGGGTGCTGCATGGTGAACCCTTTTACATGCAGCTCGTAGATCACGGTATCGTGCCACGCGATGTTCGGCCGTCGGTCGTCGCCCCACGTGAAGGCTGGATCGATCACCCGGCATTTGGGCATGCCCGACGCGGAATCCCGCCGGTCGAATGACAGGTCGGCGTGGTCGTGACCGATGCGATAGCCGAAATTGGCATCGCTCCAGTTGATCGACCCGGTCAACGCCTTGGCGTACGGATCGAGCAACAGCTTGTTGGGATTGAAGCGGTGCCCGTCTTCAGGCTCGTACGGCCCGTGCACGCGGTAGCCGTAGAGCATCCCCGGCCGCGCTTCGGGCAGGTAGCAGTGCCAGACCTGATCGGTCTTCTCGGGAAAACCGATGCGTTGCACCTCGCGCCGGCCCTTCTCGTCGAAGATGCACAGCTCCACTTTCTCCGCATGCTCGGAGAACAGTGCGAAGTTAACGCCCTCGCCGTCCCACGTCGCGCCACGTGGATAGGGTTTTCCGGGCCATACGGCAGAAATGGGTACGCTCACCGGAATTTCCTTTCATCGCACGAGTGCGCGGCCGCGAGCGACGCTGCCGCCCCCCCCGCACGCGAGACGGCGTCATTCGTCTTTTTTGTCCTGCCGCGGCAACCAGCGCTCGAGCAGCCCGGCGGCCCACCGCTGCCCGCCGATCCCAAATGCCAGCGCAAGCGCGAACACGACACCCGCCAGAATGATGAGGAAACTCTGGCGAATGATGTCGCCGCCGACGTTCATCTGGTCAAGCGCAATCAGCACGACGAACACGACGATCGCGTACTGGGAGAGCTTGCCGAGCAGCTCGGCATCCTGGATCCCGACATTGCTGCAGTAGGCGACAACGCTATTGTAGATGAAGCGCGCAAAGTAGGCGCCGAACGCGAGAATCAGCAGCGCCACGATCACTTTCGGCACGAACGTGACCACCTGACCGAACAGATCGGTGATGTAGGTAAGCCCCAGGCTGTTGAACGCGATCACCAGCGTCGCGAAAATCACGAGCCAGTAGACGAGCGTACCGAAAATGTCAGTCGTATCGCTTTCGATGCCGCCCTGCCGCAGAAAGGCGTCCATCCCGGCATGCTCGGTCAGCACGTTGAAATTGACTGCCCGCAGCGCCCTCACGACCACGAACCGGATGATCTTCGCGAACAGCCAGCCCGCGACGAGCACGGTAAACGCGAGCGCAAGCCGCGGCAGAAATATGCCGACTTGCGCGAGAAAGGCCTTGAGCGGTTCAAGAAGCATATCGACCTTTTCCATGTGCACCTCCTCCGATACGTTTTGTGATGCCCGCGTCAGCCAGCCTGAAGCAGGCCGGTCAGCGCGAGTATGCCTTCCAGCGGAATCCCCGCCCAACCTGGACGATTGTTGATCTCGTAGCGCAGCTCGTAGAGCGCCTTCTCCAGCTCGAAGAGCTGCAGCAGCCCCTGCACTTCCTCGAACGACGCGTAGAGGCCGCTGCCCCGGGTCGCCTCGTCGTAGGCTACGAGAAACGCTCCGCGCGCCTGTGGCTCCCAAGTCGTGGCAAGCGGCGCGAGCCGCGCGTCGTCCTCGGGCGCCTGCATCACCTTCCGCAGCGCGGTCCAGCGCGCGTAGTTGAACGAGCGCAGCATGCCCGCCACGTCGCGCAGCGGCGAGTATTTCACGGTGCGCTCGGTAAGGGGCCGCGCCGGCTCGCCCTCGAAATCGATGATGAGGAAGTCGTTGTTCGTGAGCAACACCTGTCCCAGATGGTAATCACCATGGTAGCGTGTCTTCAACGTCGGCCCGGCTGGCATGGCACAGCCATCGATGCGGGCGAACAACTGCTTCTGCCCGTCGAGCAGCACCTGCGCCTGCTGGCGGGACGTCAGCACGAGCTGGCCCATCTGATGCTCCAGGAATTTGACCGTCGCAACAGCTTCCTCGCGCACCGAGCGTTTGAATTTCATCAGATCATCGGGTGTAACGGGCTCGGGTTCGAACGCGGGGTCGCCAGATTGCATTGCGAATGCCCGGTGCAGTTCTGCCGTGCGCTGACCGAGCGTGCGCACGAGCGCGAGATAGGCACCGTGCGCATCCGCCGCGACTGCGTCCGCGACCATTCGGTTGCTTTCGAAAAAGCGCTCCAGATAAGCCACGGTGTAGGCCCAGCCGTCGCCCTGATTCGCGACATACCCCTGCAGCAGCGCAAGCGTCATGGGCGTGCCGTCCTTGCCGATATACTCGAGCGCGCCCGCGACCGGCGCGCAATTCGCGAAGCGTGCGACCTCGGTCAGGTAGCGACCGATCTCGAGTTCCGGGTTCACGCCCACACGGATGCGGCGATAGCCCTTGAGGAACAGGCGATCACCGAGCGTCACGACGGTATTGCTGCTCTGCGCCTGCGGACGGCCCACAGCGAGCTCGGCCACCGACTCGCCGGCCAGCCTCGTAAACGCTTCGGTCGGAACGAAGCGCAGCTTTCCATTTGCCGTCGGCAGCTCGACGCGCTTTGCGATGGCCTGCACCACGGCGCGGCAGAACGGTTCGTCGGCGAGCGCATCGGCCATGGCCCCCACGTTGGCCTGCTGGCGCACCTTGGCTATCGTTGCCGGCGCCAGCGCGCGCAATCGCTCTTCGTCGGTCGACTCCCAGGCGAGGGCGAGCGGCACGAAGTAGGTCGCGGCCTCGGTGCCGCCCTCCGTTTCGACGAGGGGCAACAGCCAGGTCTGGCGCCCGACGCTCCACTGCGCGTAGTCGGTCAGCTTGGCCCGCTTGATGACCTCGCCCTTTGCCGCGTACCAGCGCTGGGATTCGAGATGACGCGGCAGCACTTCCTGCTCGAACTGCGCGCGGAGCTTCTCGGCCATCCGCATGCGCCACGGCACAACGCGATCGCGGAAAAAGCTCGTCCAGCCATCGAACAGCACCAGCACGGGCAGATCCTCGCGCGCGAGGCGCTCCGCGTGCCACTGCGGCACCTCCACGTCCACCGCCAGCCGGAACCAGAAGAAACCGTGCGCGGGCAGCGTGAGCAGGTACGGCAGCTCGCCGACCGGCGGGAACGGGTTTCGGCCCAACAGCTCGACCGGCACACGGCCGCGGTAGCGCGCGAGGTCGAGCTCGACCGGTTGCGCCGATCGCGACACGTTGGCCACGCACAGGATCGCCTCCTCGCCGTACTCCCGCAGGTACGCGAGCACCTTGCGGTTGCCCGGTCTCAGGAACGTGATCCTGCCGCGCCCGAACGCCTGGCTCGTCTTGCGCACCGCCAGGATGCGCCGCATCCAGTGAAGGAGGGAGGAAGGATCCCGCAACTGCGACTCGACATTGACCGCTTCGTAGCCGTAGATCGAGTCCATGATGGGCGGCAGGAAGAGCCGCTGCGGATCGGCGCGCGAGAAGCCCGCGTTGCGGTCGGGACTCCACTGCATGGGCGTGCGCACTGCATTGCGGTCACCGAGATAAATATTGTCGCCCATGCCGATCTCGTCCCCATAATAGATGATCGGGGAACCGGGCATCGAAAACAGCAGGCTGTTCATGAGCTTGATGCAGTCCGAGTCGTTCTGCATCAGCGGCGCGAGCCGGCGGCGGATGCCGAGATTGATGCGCGCACGCGAATCGGCCGCGTACGTCTGGTACATATAGTCACGCTCCTTGCTCGTCACCATCTCGAGCGTCAGCTCGTCGTGGTTCCTGAGGAAGATCGCCCACTGGCAGCTCTCGGGGATATCCGGCGTCTGCCGCATGATGTCGACCACGGGGTGGCGGTCCTCCTGCGCGATCGCCATGTAGATACGCGGCATCAGCGGAAAATGATAGGCCATGTGGCACTCGTCACCGCGGCCGAAGTATTCCGACACGTCCTCGGGCCATTGATTGGCTTCAGCGAGGAACACGCGGTTGCGGTAGTGCTGGTCGAGCTCGGCGCGGATACGCTTTAGGACCTGGTGCGTTTCCGGTAGGTTCTCGTTGTTCGTGCCGTCGCGTTCGATGAGATAAGGAATGGCATCGAGCCGCATCCCGTCGACCCCCATGTCGAACCAGTGCCGCATCACGCGCAGTACCGCCTTCACCACGCTTGGGTTGTCGAAGTTCAGATCCGGCTGATGCGAGAAGAAGCGGTGCCAGTAGTAGGCCTTGGCCACCGGATCCCAGGCCCAGTTGGAGCTCTCGGTATCGGTGAAGATGATGCGCGTCTCGGGCCACTTCTGGTCCGTGTCGCTCCAAACGTAGAAATCTCGCTTGCTCGAATCGACCGGCGCCTGCCGCGCCGCCTGGAACCAGGGATTCTGGTCCGAGGTGTGGTTGATCACCAGCTCGGTGATCACGCGCAGTCCGAGCCTGTGCGCCTCCCGCATGAACTGCCCGAAGTCGGCGCGCGTGCCATAGTCCGGATGAACGTTGTGGTAGTCGGAAATGTCGTAGCCGTCATCCTTGAGCGGCGAGGGGTAAAACGGCAGCAGCCAGATGGCGGTGGCGCCCAGGTCGCGAACGTACTCGAGCTTCTCCGTCAGCCCCTGGAAGTCGCCGATGCCGTCCCGGTTGCTGTCATTGAACGCGCGAACGTGCACCTGATAGATCACCGCGTCCTTGTGCCAGAGGGGATCGCCTTCTAGCTCGTTCTTGCGGTTGCGAACGGATTCGGCCATGACGGATCTCAGGCAAACTGCTCGAAATCACGCTCGGAGCGCAGGCGCTTCTTCACCACGAAGACGTGCGCCGGACAAACCTGCGGATTGAGCGCCACATAGTTGCGCGCGCCCTGCCACAAGTAGCTCGTTCCGCTGAGCAGGTCTTCGACCTCATAGGAACGTTCACGATGAATACCCAACTCGTCGAGCGGCACCTCGAGCCAGCCCGACTGCGGGTGATGCGGATCCAGATTGACGACCATGATGACGACGTTCGAGCGGTCATCGGTGTATTTCGCATAACAGAGTAGCTCGTCGTTATCGACCACGATGAACCGGATGTTCCATTCCTGCTGCAGCGCCGGGTTCTCCCGCCGGGCGCGGTTCACCGCGACGACCAGCGCGCGCAGGCTTTCGGGCCTGGCCAGATCCCAGAACCGAACCTCGTACTTTTCGGAGTTGCGGTACTCCTCGGTGCCCGGCTCGCGCGGCACGTTCTCGCAGTGCTCGAACGCCGGCCCGTAGATGCCATAGTTCGCGCCGAGCGTGGCGGCGAGCGCGAGGCGCGTTATGAAGGCCGGACGGCCGCCGTGCTGGAGGTAGGCGGTGAGAATGTCGGGCGTGTTGGGCCAGTGATTGGGCCGGAAGTACTCGCGCGAAGCATGGCTCGAGAGCTCAGTAAAATATTCGGTCAGCTCCGGCTTCGTGTTGCGCCATGGAAAGTAGGTGTACGACTGAGTGAACCCGAGTTTCGCCAGCCGCTGCATCACCTTGGGCCGCGTGAACGCCTCCGACAGGAACATCACTTCCGGGGAATCACGCTTGACTTCCGCGATAAGCCATTCCCAGAACGCGAACGGCTTGGTGTGCGGATTATCGACCCGGAAGATCGTGACCCCCTGCTCCACCCAGAATGTGAACACGCTCTTCAACTCCTGCCACAGCGCCAGCCAGTCGTCACACTCGAAATTGAAGGGATAGATGTCCTCGTACTTCTTGGGCGGGTTCTCCGCGTACTGCACGGTTCCATCCGGGCGCCAGCGGAACCACTGCGGATGCTGCTGGACGTAGGGGTGGTCCGGCGCGCACTGGAAGGCGATGTCGATCGCGACCTCGATCCCGAGCTCGCGCGCCGCTGCCACCAGGCGCCGGAAATCGTCGAGCGTGCCCAGCGCGGGATTCACCGCCTTGTGCCCGCCCTCGTGAGAGCCGATCGCCCACGGGCTGCCGGGATCGTCCGGCGTCGCTTTGAGCGCATTGTTCCGGCCCTTGCGGTTCACGCGTCCGATGGGGTGTATCGGCGGCAGATAGAGCACATCGAAGCCGAGCTCGGCTACATACGCAAGCCGCGTCTCGCAATCGCGGAAGGTGCCGTGCCGCCCCGGCGCATCGGCCGTCGAGCGCGGAAACATTTCGTACCAGGCGCTGCAGCGTCCCCGCGGTGGATCGACCGTGAGCGGCAGCTCGGGCGAAAAAGTCTGGTCCAGGCTGCGGTCCGGATAACGGTTCATCAGCGTCTGTAATTCGTCGCCGAGGGTAAGCACCTGGCGCGCCTCGAGCTCGCCCGCGCCTTTCATCTTGTCTGCAATGCCCGATAGCGTCCGCGCATCAACGCCCTTGGCCCGCGCGGCGGCCTGTGCCACGAGCTCTGCGCCGGTCTGCAGCGCGAGCGCCATGTCAGGCGCCTCGATGCGCTTCGCGAAGTCCTTTCGCCAGGAGAGAAAACCGTCGACCCAGGCGCTCACGGTGTAGCGGTAACGTCCCGGCGCTCCGACCTGAAACTCGCCGCGCCACCGGTCATTGTCCGCAAACCGCATCTCGGTCTCGGTCCATGCCGCCGCTTCCTCCCTGCGGTAACGCAGCATGCAACGCAGGGTGTCGTGGCCATCGCCAAACACGTCTGCTTCAACGACCAGGCGCTCGCCGGCGGCCCGCTTGGCGGGAAATCGCCCGCCGTCAACCGCAGGGTAGAGGTGCTCGATGACCGCGCGGCGGCGTCCCTCGTCCGGCATGCTTTTTCCTGTCATCCTTGATTCCTCCGTCCGGAACGACCCCTCACGGGCGCCCGGTGCTCTTGAAGAATAGCGCACCGAGCGGCGGCAGCGTGAGCCGCAACGACCAATCACGGCCATGCGCCGCTTGAGGCTCCGCCTCGAGGCCGCCCAAGTTGCCCACGCCCGAGCCGCCGTAACGCTCCGCATCACTGTTGAGAATCTCCTCCCAGCGGCCGCCCCGCGGCACGCCAAGCACGTAGCCTGAACGCAAGGCCGGCGTGTAGTTGAGCACGACCAACACGACCTCGTCGCCGCGAGCGTTGCGGCGAATGAAGCTCAGCACGCTATTTTCGCGGTCGTTGCTGTCGATCCACTCGAAGCCGCCGCGCTCGCAATCGAAATCGCACAGCGCGGATTCGGCGCGGTAGCAGCGATTGAGATCAGCCACCCACTCGCGCACGCCCTCGTGCAGCGGGTAGCCCAGCACGTGCCACTGCAGGCTTTCGTCGTGCTGCCACTCGCGCCGCTGGCCGAACTCGCAGCCCATGAAGAGCAGCTTCTTTCCTGGATGCGCCCACATGTAGCCGTAGAGCAGCCGCAGGTTGGCAAACTGCTGCCATTCGTCGCCCGGCATCTTGCCGATCAGCGAGCCCTTGCCGTGCACGACCTCGTCGTGCGACAACGCCAGCACGAAATTCTCGTCAAAGGCATACCATAGGCTAAAGGTGAGCTGGTCGTGTTGATGCTTGCGGTAGATCGGGTCTTGGGACAGGTACTTGAGCGTGTCATGCATCCAGCCCATGTTCCACTTGTAGCCGAAACCCAGGCCCCCGCCCGAGACCGGGCCCGAGACCATCGGCCACGCGGTGGATTCCTCCGCGATCGTCTGCACGTCGGGAAAATCACGGTAGACCGCTTCGTTCATGTGACGCAGAAAGCTCACCGCCGCCAGGTTCTCCCGCCCGCCGTGCTCGTTGGGTACCCACTCACCCGCCTTGCGGGCATAATCGAGGTAGAGCATGGAGGCCACCGCGTCCACGCGCAGACCGTCGACGTGATACTTGTCGAGCCAGAAGAGCGCGCTGCTCTCGAGGAACGCGCGCACCTCGTGACGCCCGTAGTTGTAGATGCAGCTGTTCCATTCGGGGTGATAACCCAGGCGCGGGTCCGAGTGCTCGAATAGATGCGTGCCGTCGAAGTACACGAGCGCGAAGCCGTCGTTGGGGAAATGCGATGGCACCCAGTCCAGAATCACGCCGATTCCCTGGCCGTGCAGGTAATCGACCAGATACATGAAATCCTGCGGCGTGCCATAGCGCGAGGTCGGCGCGAAATAGCCTGTCGTCTGGTAGCCCCACGAGCCAAAAAACGGATGCTCCATCACCGGCATCAACTCGACGTGCGTGAAGCCGGTGTGCCGCACGTAGGCGGCGAGCGGCTCGGCTAGCTCGCGATATGTGAGAGAACGGTTGCCCTCCTCAGGGACGCGGCGCCACGAACCGATATGCACTTCGTAAATGGACATCGGCGCATTGCGCGCCGAGGCCGCCGCGCGGCGCATCATCCACTCCTGGTCACCCCATTCGTAGTCGAGACTCCAGACGCGTGACGCGGTCGCGGGCGGAAGCTGCCAATAGAACGCGAAGGGGTCGCCTTTGTCCGCCTCGTGCCCGTGCACGTGGGAGCGGATACGGTACTTGTAGTGAGCGCCTTGCGGTACCCCAAGCACGACCCCCTCCCAGATTCCGGAGTCGTCCTGGCGCGCCTGAAGCGCATTGCGGCGTGAATCCCAGCGATTGAAGTCGCCGATCACCGCGACCGCCGCCGCGTTGGGGGCCCACACGGCGAAACGCGTCGCGGGCTCGCCATCGAGCTGCGTTGGGTGCGCCCCCAGCTTCTCGTATAGCCGCACGTGGCTCCCCTCCTTGAAGAGGTAGACGTCGTGCTCGGTCAGGATGGGGCTTGCCCCCCGTCGCTCGCTGCCTGCAGCTTGCGGCGGCCTTGCCCGTTTTGGTGTCGATTTGGTTTTCACTGGCATCTCTTCAGTACTCCGTTAATCCGTCCCCGGAATTTCCTGCCGCTATCGATCAGCGCATCTCGATGCGGCCCTGTCCGGGCGCTTACGCGCCCGCACGCCGCGCCACCTTGACCACTGGGTGGCGCCAATGCCGCAGGAAAACGATCAGCTCGCGCGGCGGCCTGAGCCACAGATCAGCGAGCGTCTCCCGCGGCTCGGACCGCACGAGCACGGCAAGGCCGTGGCCTTTGATTGCGCGAAACGCGTCTTCGTCCGTAATATCATCGCCGAGATAGGCCGCGACGCATGCAGCGCCGCTTTCCGCAAGCACGGTCCTCACCGCGTGCTCCTTGTTGGTGCCGCGCGCACGCAGCTCCAGGCCGCCGTCGAAAGCGATCAACTCGAGCAAGCCATCCGCGGCGAAGGGCTCCCAAGCGGATCGCACTTGCTCTCTCAGCCGTGCGATCTTGATCGCCGGCAGACCCCGCCAGTGCAGCGCAACGCTTGCTGGCTTGCACTCGATTCGCGCCCCTACGCGGCGGAATCCCTCGGCGGATGCTTCAGCCGAGGAGAGCGACTGTCGCAGTTCCTCAGCGGTTTCCTGCACGCGCACGACGCCATCGGTAAACATACGCTCCCAGCCGTGTGCGCCCCAGATCTCCGGTGAACGCTGCGATGACAGCAACGCGGCAACCTCCGACGTGCGCCGGCCGCTTACAATCACGACGCGCGTGTCGTCCTGCGCCATCACCGCGTCGAGCAGCTCGACGACACCGGGATACGGCACCGCCTGTTCGGGCCGGATCTTGAACGGCGCCAGCGTCCCGTCGTAGTCGAGCATCAGGATCCGCTCGCTTGCGCCCGAAAGCGTCGCGTAAAAGGCGTCAAGATCGACGCTTGGCGTCAGCACCTGCATTTATTGTCCTTACGCGTCGGTGGTTTCCGGTTATGTGCCGAGACCGTGCGAGTGTCTCGCGACGCATTGTCTGTCAACTTTGTTGCTTTGTTGTTGAGGCGGCAGCGCGACTCAACGGCAATAGGTGAGCGCGACACCCTTCTCGCGTTCACGATTCCACACGATCCTACGAAAAGTGTCCCAAGCTTGGCCCGCAGCGCCCGCGACGAATGAAAATTGTAGATTTTATCGATCTTGCTGACAACGCACCAAGGAAAGTTCCCGCGCGTCCCGGCGAAAAAAATAATTCGATCCAAAGCGTTACCAACCAGCGACCTCGTAAATTGCGGCGAAGAACCGATTATTATACGGCATAGAGAAACCCGTCTCATATCCACTGAAGCGGTCACAAGCCGTTGCCGACAAGAATGATGTGCACACGGTACGGTCCGTGCGCACCCAGCGTCACAGTCTGCTCGATGTCAGCCGTGCGCGAAGGGCCGGAAATGAAATTCACCGCCCGCGGCAACTCGCCGCGCTCGGCCCGCATGAGTTCCCACGCTTCTTCCATGCCGCGTACGATGCGCGACTTCTCGACGATGGCAACATGCGTCTCCGGCAGCAGGCTGACGGCAGACGGCGTTTTCGAGCCCGACAACGTGATCAACGTGCCGGTCTCGGCGATGGCGCAGAATGCGCCCGTAATGCCGACGAGATCGGTCTCGCGCGCGGCGCGCACCGCAACCCCGATTCCAGCTGCGCGCCAGTTCAACGCGCCAAAGGCCTCCCAACATACCGCCTCTCGTGGCAAGCGCTGCGCCTCGAGGTAGCGTGAGATCGCTGCCGGCGCGGCGTCAAGCGACTCCACCTCGTCGACCGTGCTGGCAAGTTTCAACGCCTCCTCACGAAAACGCGCGACGGGATCCCAGTTCGCGGCGGGGCGCGGGTTCTGCGGGTGCGCCGCGATATGGGCGCGCACCGCTTCGCGTTCACCCGCAGCGGGCAGCGCGCTTCTCGCCTGCCGGGCGCGAATCCGCGCCAGAATGTTGTCACGCATACTCATGCGGTAAAAGCATCCTCGACTAAACTGTCACAACTCATCACTCACGATTCGCGAGCTGGCACGGTTCGTTCGCATTACCCCGCGGCCTGTGCGGGCGGGCGGGCGTTTGGCGACCAGCTGCGCACGTGCAGATCGCGCTGCGGGAATGGGATTTCGATCTTGTACTTTTTCAGCGCGGTCTCGATCGCCCAGAGGTAGTCGGCCTGCACCGCGCCGGGCCGCTTCACGGCCGCCGAAGTCAGCCAGACGATGAGCTCAAAGTTCAGGCTGCTGTCGGCAAACGCGGTCAGCCAGACCTGCGGCTGGCGTTTGTCGTCTCCCTCCAGCGTATGCGGGACGTTGGCCGCGGCCTCCAATACCGCCTTGCGCACGAGCTCCTTGTCCGAACCGTAGGCGACGCCGAACGGCACATGGGTACGACGATAGACGTCGCGCATGGTCCAGTTCGTCACGTGGCCGTTCACGAATACGGAATTCGGGACCACGATGTCGATGTTGTCGTTGGTGGTAACGATTGTGCTGCGGATGTTGATCTCACGCACTTCACCCATGATGCCCGACTCGAGCTCGATGAAGTCGCCGACCTTGAGTGATTTCTCGAACAGGAGCATGAGGCCGGCCACGAAATTGCTGATCAGGTTCTGCAGGCCAAATCCGACACCTACGCCCAGCGCACTGGCAAACAGCGCAAACTTGCTCAAATCGATGCCGATGGACGAGAGCGCGATGAGGAAGCCGACGGTCAGGACGACGTAGTGCATCAGCCGTTTCACCGTATAGAGCGCCGCCTGGTTGAAATTCGGACGGTATGCGGCGACGCGGGTGAGGGCGCTCTGGCCGAGCTTCGAAAGCCACCAGGCCACGGTGATGATCACGACGACACGGATGAGTCCAATCGAGGTGACCGGGACGTCGCCGATCTCAAACAACGTCCTCGTAAGCCAGCCGGAGAGGATCTGCCAGGGCCCTCCATTGGCACCCGAATCGTCCTCGAGCAAGACTGACTCGGCTGCGAACACGGTGGCCGAGGACAAAACGGTGCCGTACAGCGTCCACAACCATTCTGAAAGTCTCATTGTCGTTCTCCCTATCTCCCTGAGCTTCACAACCAGCGCTTGCGGTGGAACAACACCACCAGGAAGGTGGCGATCGAGGCCATGATCCCCAAAAGCACGAAATACCCCGCGTGCGACTTCAGCTCGGGCATGTACTCGAAGTTCATCCCGTAGACCCCGGCTAGGAAGCTTAACGGCACGAAGATGGCCGTGATGATCGTGAGAACCTTGATAATGTTGTTCAGACGGTGCGAGGCGAGTGAGATATAGCCCTCGATGAGGTCGGAGGAGACCTCGTAATAGAGGGAAGCAAGGCTGCTCGCCCGCTCCTGGTGCTCGTATACATCGCGGATCTCATGCACGCGTTCGGCGCGCACCTGTGGCTGGCGGTTCTTCATCAGTTCCGAGAAGACCTGGACGTGGTATACGAGAACCCGACGGAACTTCCTCAAGTCGGTCTTGTAGCCGATCAACTCGGCGAGCATGGAATCGTCGGGGCTCGCGATGATCTCGACCTCAAGATCGTCGAGCCGGGGCTCGAGTGCGAGCAGCCTTCTCGTATAACGGTCGACCACGATCCTGCAGAGCCGCAGCGCGACCGCGTCGGGGCCACCGGCGAGGAGCGCCTTGTTCTGCTCTGCTTCCTGTCGCAGCTCGTCGATGCTGCGGGAGTGGCCAGAGTGGCGCGTGACCACGAAACGCTGACCGATGAAGAGCGCGAGTTGGATTGTCTCAAACTCGAATTTGTCCGAGCTTGTGGCCAGCCCCTTCAGCAGGATGAATAGGTTATCCGAAAATGACTCGATCTTGGGCGGGTGCCGCCCCCGTTGTGCGTCCTGGATAGCCAGAGGATGCAGACCAAAACGCGACACGAGGATCTGCTTCTCGGCCTCCGGCTCGTTATCGGCGAAGTCGGCCCAGATGAGCGCATCGGGCTCGCGCTGCCAGGCTGCCAGCAGCTCGTCGTCCCCGGTCGTGATCCCACCAGTAGCGGGGCGGTACAAGATCGTGCGAATCATCTCACCCTCGAGCAGTCAAGAATCTCACGACAATAATGTGCTGTCAGTTACGCTCTGGAAACGGCAGTGATTGGCGGAACCTGAGTCCCAGTGGGACATCGGGGCGCCCGCTCTCGACACGACGGGTGCACACCCTTCCATTTCAGACTGAAGCAAGTCGCTGGGGCGGACAGCAGCCGCTGGGGCGGACAGCAGCTTGTGAATCGCCGACCATGACTATTTTAACACGTACCTTCATGATGAATCTGCGCGCGACGAATCTACGCGCGCTGAGCGCGGATTGGCAAGTGAACGCGCACCAGGCTGGCCGCTCCGGGCATTCAGGTTACTCGAAACGCTGGGGCTAGCGCTCGAGTAGCCCGCGAATTGCGGTGCGCAAACTAATCGCGCAGTGCCGGCGGCGCGACCTACGCGCCGCCGGCACCTTCTTTCTCGATGCTCTGGCCAACCCTACATCGTTAGTCAGCCGTAACCTCGTCATCGCCCGTACCGCCTTCGATCTTGTCGGCGCCCTGACCGCCTTCAATCACATCATCGCCAGGACCGCCTTCGATCGTGTCGTTACCCGCTCCGCCTTCAATCAGGTCGTCGCCAGGTCCACCCATCAGAACGTCCGCTCCGGGGCCACCGCGAATCAGATCATCGCCTGGACCGCCTTCGACAGTGTCGTCCGAACCGCCAGCCTGCGCAAAACTGACTGATGGGGCGCTCAATAGCGCCAACGAGCCGATGAGTGCTGCAAGAACTATGACTATGCGTTTGTTCATTTCCGTCTCCTTTGTGTGTCAATTGAACTGCTTCTCGCTTCAAAACAACGTTGTGAGCCAACCGAGCTTCCGTTAGTCAGCGCTGATGTCGTCGTCGCCGGGACCGCCTTGAATCGTGTCCCCGCCCGGTCCGCCACGCAGCTGATCATCACCCGGGCCGCCTTCGATGTAGTCGTTGCCGGGACCGCCTTCGACCACGTCCTCGCCCGGTCCAGCGCAGATCATGTCATCGCCCCCACCGCCAAAGATCTGGTCGTCGCTGCTCGTCCCCACGATCACATCATTGCCATCGGTTCCGCGCAGCGTCCCGGTATACGGCTGCCCATCGTCCGGCCCGCCGACGATTTTTCCGTTCAACACGTAAATCGTCGCCGGTTTCCCATTACAGGTAAGCCACAAACCGCTTTGCGCGCTCACACTCGTGGAGGCCACTACCACGCCCACCACCATCAGCGCGCGCGCTATGGTTAATTGCTTTGATCCGATCATCGCCCTACTCCTTAAAAAAACCAGACAAATTCACGATCAGTCCTCGGACTAACTCAATCCTTACTTCTCACGTCAGAGATGGAGTCTTCATCGCGCGCTCCTCCGAACCGTTGCGCCGGAAACATTTCCAGCGCACGCACACATTAGTCTTGTCGCCTTACGCAGGCCTTACGTACGGCATACTTACTGAGAGCTTACAAAAGGGGACTGCGCGCACCGCTTTCGAGCGTCTTCATGCCAGCTCATCGTGACATGGCGCAATGAAGGAAATGTTGGGAGCAGATCACTTAGAAGAAACCGGGGAGTGCCGGCTTGTGGCCGAAGCACCGGCGACGCAATGCGCTAAACTACTGTCCTCGGAATTCTCGGAGCACCCGAGATGCGCATTCTGATTGTCGAAGACGATCCCGTCCTCGCCGACGGCCTCACGCGCTCCCTGCGCCAGTCCAACTTCGCAGTTGACTGCGTAAGCGATGGCGCCCAGGCCGATCATGTGCTGGTTGGCCAGAACTACGATCTCGTCATCCTCGACCTGGGTTTGCCGAAGATCGATGGTATCGATATCCTGCGGCGCCTGCGCCGGCGCGGTTCGCTTGCGCCAGTCCTCGTTCTCACGGCGCGAGACGCCCTCGAGGACCGTGTGAAAGGGCTCGATCTCGGCGCCGATGACTACCTGACCAAGCCATTTGACCTGCCCGAGCTCGAGGCGCGGGTGCGGGCGCTGATCCGACGCGGGCAGTCTGGCGGCAGCGCACTCCTGTCCTGCGGGGCCCTTACGCTCGACACGAGCGGCCGGCGCGCAATGCTGAATGGCGAGCCGATCGAGTTCTCCGCCCGCGAGCTCGGGGTCCTCGAAGTCCTGATGATGCGCAGCGGCCGCGTGGTCAGCAAGGAACAGCTCGCCGAAAAGCTTTACAGTTGGAATGAAGAAGTCGGCGCTAACGCCATCGAGGTCTACATTCACCGGCTGCGCAAGAAAGTCGAGCCTGGCGGCGTGTCGATCCGCACGATTCGGGGATTGGGCTACCTGCTCGAGAAACCGGGGCATGCTCAGGACTAGGACCCTTCGCCGCCAGCTGATTGCGTGGCTCTCCACACCGCTGGTGGTGCTATGGTCGATCAGCATCATCGTCAACTACGACATCGCCAAACAATTCGTCAACCTCGCCTACGACCGGGCGCTCCTCGAGGTGGCGCTCGACATCGGGCGGAACATCAAGCGCGTCAACAACCAGAGCTACCTGGACCTGCCCGCCGCCGCGCTGCAAATGCTGCAGAGCTGGGAGTCCGGGCGCCTGAGCTATCGCGTCACGGGAGCGAACGGCGAGTACATCAGCGGCGAACCCTCGTTTCCTAAGCCCGAGGAGTTTCCTGAGTCCGAGGACACGAGCGCGGACCGCGTTCGCTACTACGACGACGTTTTCCTCGGCCGCGACATGCGTGTCGTGGCGATGCACGTGCCGGTGGAGCCCGGATCGGGCAAGGGTGTCGTGCGGATCCAGGTCGCCGAGCGCGTAACGTTGCGCACCAAGTTCGCGACGGAACTCCTTCTGCGCATGGTCCTGCCGCAGGCCTTGCTGATCTTCCTGGCCATGTTCGCGGTGTGGTACGGTGTAGGACGAGGGCTGGCTCCGCTTTCCCAGCTGCAGCGTCAAATCGAGCATCGTTCGCACCGCGACCTGTCGCCGCTGCTTGAGTCGACGGTTCCGCGGGAAGTGCAACCGCTGATCCACGCGATGAACGGCCTGCTCGAACGGTTGAGCGCATCCATCGCGGCGCAACAGCGCTTCATCGCGGATGCGGCGCACCAGCTCCGCACACCGATTGCCGGGCTCAAGACGCAGACCGAGCTCGCCTTGCGCCAGACACCCGCGACCGAGGCTAAGGCTGCGTTCGAGCAGTTGCACACCGCTATCGAGCGGATGGCGCGGCTCGTCAACCAGCTATTGTGGTTGGCACGCGCCGAGCCGGACGCCGGGCGTGCCAGCGCGACCGAGCGGATCAATCTTACCGAGCTGGCTCGCGAAGCCACGACCGACTGGGTGCCGCAAGCGCTCGCCCGGAACATCGACCTCGGCTTCGAGGGTCCGCCCGGCGGAGCGCGCATCGAAGGTGACCCTTTCCTGCTGCGCGAGATGCTAAACAATCTTCTCGACAATGCCATTCGCTACACGCAGTCGGGAGGCCACATCACGGTCCGGGTGAACACTGCGGAAGGCCAGATTATCCTCAGTGTCGAAGATGATGGCCCGGGCGTACCGGAAGCGGAGCGTGAACGGGTATTCGAGCGCTTCTACCGCGTGCTCGGCACGAGCGCGGAAGGCTGTGGACTGGGTCTTGCCATCGTGCGCGAGATCGCGCAAAGGCACCGGGCCGAGGCCGCGCTTACCGCGAGAGGTGATGGCACCGGGACCATCGTGCGCGTTGTCTTTTCAAGCGCGGCCACTGCCGGTTGACCCGGCACGCTAGCCTGCCGCGACAGTATCTGCCCAGAAGCACCAATCTAGTCGCGGGTTACGCTCAATCGGTCACGCCTTATCCGAGGGTGGGCATGTTCAGTCCCGGCGCGGGCGTGTCCTGGTGCGGCCAACGCGTCGTCACCACCTTAGTGCGCGTATAGAACTTCACGCCCTCCATGCCGTGCACGTGGAGGTCGCCGAAGAGCGAGTTCTTCCAGCCCCCAAAGGAATAGAACGCGACCGGCACCGGAATCGGCACGTTGATGCCCACCATGCCGACCTGGATCTCGTTCTCGAAGCGCCGCGCCGCACCTCCCGATTCCGTGAAAATCGCGGTGCCGTTGGCGTACGGATTGCCATTGACGAGCCCGATCGCGTCCTCCAGCGTCTTGCTTCGCAGGACGACGAGTACCGGGCCGAAGATTTCGTCCTGGTAGATCTTCATGTCCGTCTTGACGTTGTCAAAGAGCGTCGTGCCGAGGAAAAAACCGGTCTCGTGTCCCGGGATCTTCAGGCCACGGCCGTCGAGCACCAGCTTCGCGCCCTCTTTCACCCCCTGATCGACGTAGCCCGCGACCTTGTCCCGATGCTGCCGAGTGACGAGCGGCCCCATCTCGACGCCCTCCTTGTCGCCCGGACCAACCATGATCGCCTCGGCTTTTTTCTTGAGCAGCGCCACCAGCGGATCCGCCGCCGCGCCGACCGCGACCACCGCCGAGATCGCCATGCAGCGTTCTCCCGCGGAGCCGTAGGCCGCGCCGATCAACGCGTCTGCAGCGAACTCGAGGTCGGCGTCCGGCAGCACCACTGCGTGGTTCTTGGCGCCGCCGAGGGCCTGCACACGTTTCCCGTTCTTCGCGCAGGTCTCGTAGAGGTACTTCGCGATCGGGGTCGAGCCGACAAAACTGACCGCGTGGACGCCGGGATGGTTGAGAATGGCGTCCACCGCTTCCTTGTCGCCGTGCACGACGTTGAAGACGCCGTCGGGGAGCCCGGCCTCCTTGAACAGCTCCGCCATTCGCATCGAGGCCGACGGCACCTTCTCGGAAGGCTTGAGCACGAACGTGTTGCCGCAGGCGATTGCCACCGGGAACATCCAAAGCGGTACCATCACCGGGAAGTTGAACGGCGTGATGCCGGCGCACACGCCAACGCCCTGGCGCACCGTGTGGCAATCGACGCCGGTGCCGACGTTCTCGGAGTGCTCGCCTTTGAGCAGATGCGGAATGCCGCAGGCGAACTCCACCACCTCGAGGCCGCGCTGGACCGACCCCATCGCATCGGGCAGCGTCTTGCCGTGCTCCTCGGTGACGAGGCGCGCGAGTTCCTGCTGGTTCGCCTGCAGCAGCTGCAGGAACTTCTGCATCACCCGCGCACGCCGCAGTGGGGGCGTATCGCGCCATTCCGGGAACGCCGCTGCCGCGGCCGTTACGGCTCTATCGATGTCGGCCGCATTGCAGAGTGGCACGCGCCGCGTGACGGCGCCGCTTGCGGGATTGGTGACGTCACCGAAACGAGCGGTCGTGGCGCGCTCGCGCCTGCCCCCGATCCACAACTCGACCCTCCCGGCGCCCTGCGTTTCAACTGGCTTGTTCATAGTGACCTCTGTGTCCAGTGGCTCGAACTCATCTCAAAGACCCAAAACAGACGTTAGCCGCAGACAAACGCGGATCGAAAAACGTAAAAATAGACAGGATTCACAAGATTTACAGGATTAAAGCGGGGCCTTGAGGATCTTGTTAATCCTGTTAATCCTGTCCATTCTGGTTTTGAGTTATGCCCGCTCATCGGCGTCCATCGGCGGCTGAAATCAGCTTTTCGAGACCGCTGGTCGTCCATTTTTCGCTTTCCGGTACATCCCACGAAACGTCTTGCCATGCGGCGCCGGCATGTCACGGGTGGCGGTCCAGCCGCCAGCCATTGGAATGCGATGGATGAGACGGTCGCGGCCGCCCATCAGGGCAAGCAGCCGCGCACCCATTGCCGCCGCCGCCGCATAGATCGCTGGCCGCTGGGCCACCCAGCGCCAAAGACCGAAAGCGGCTCGCTCGGTCCACGGCTTCAGCTTGCGCTCGAACTGCTGCTCGCGCAGCTTGCGCATGAGATCGGGAAGCGGGATCTTCACGGGGCAGACAACCCCGCACTGGTTACACATCGTTGCGGCATTCGGCAGATCGAGCGCGTTCTCGAGCCCGACGTAGGTCGGCGTCAACACCGAGCCCATCGGGCCCGGATAGACCCAACCATACGCGTGCCCGCCGATGCTCTGGTATACCGGGCAGTGATTCATGCAGGCGCCGCAGCGTATGCAGCGCAGGATGGGCTGCAGCTCGGATCCGATGAGGCTCGTGCGGCCCCCATCGACCAGAATGACGTGGAAATGCTCGGGGCCGTCGTGCTCGCCTTCGCCCTTCACGCCAGTCGTCACCGAGATGTAGTTCGAGATCGACTGGCCGGTACCGTGCGGCGGCAGCAGACGCATCAGCGTCGCGACATCTTCGAGCGTGGGCAGGATCTTCTCGATCCCGGTGATCGCAACGTGCACGCGCGGAAGCGTCGTTACCATGCGACCGTTGCCCTCGTTGGTGACGATCAGCGTCGACCCAGTCTCGGCGATCGCGAAGTTCGCACCGGAGATGCCCATGTCCGCCGTGATGAAATGCCCGCGCAGCCGATCGCGCGCCTCGCGCGTGAGCTCCGCGATGTCGGTCTTGCGCGGCGTTCCGTGCTTTTCCGCGAACAGGTCGGAGACCTCATCGCGCGTTTTATGCACGACAGGCGCGACGATATGCGAGGGCGGCTCCTTCGCGAGTTGCAGGATGTATTCGCCGAGGTCTGTCTCCAGCACCTCGACGCCCGCGGCCTCGAGCGCGTCATTCAACGCGCACTCCTCGGTAACCATCGACTTCGACTTGACCGCCTTGCGCACGCCATGGCGCCGCGCGAGCTCACAGACGATGCGATTGACGTCGTCATGGCTCTCGGCCCAGTGAACTTCGGCGCCGCGCGCCTTCGCGTTGCGTTCGAACTCTTCCAGATAGATATCGAGTTCGGCCAGCACGCGCTCGCGAATCGCAGCCGCCGCGTCCCGGATCGCCTCGAAGTTGTCCATCTCCGCGACCCGCTGGGCGCGACCGCGCACGAAGTTGCCCTGCAATTTCTGGAGCGCGTTCTGCAGATTGCGGTCTGCGAGCTTATCGCGTGCCCGCGCCTTGAAATGCATGGAGGCTACTTGCATGCGCGTGTCTGGGAAGGTTGGCGGCAGGATACCCGAGAATTCAATTATAGCGCGGGTTGCGGTTCAACCTCGCGGCGCCACGAGCCGGATCATGTAGACGCCCCTGGCGACCATGAAAGCGGCCAGCTGCCGCAGGCACATCACCCGGCCAATCGGGAAGTGCTGGGTCAGATGCTTGGAAACGGCGTCGTTGAGCTTAAGGAGTCCGGCGCCCGCCACCATCGCGAGCACCCCGCGCAGCACCGACAGCTCTTTCATCTTGCGCCTGGATTCGCAGGTTCTTCGACTGATTCAGATTCGGAAACGCTGCACGGCGTCTTCGTTCCACGCGAGCCCGTTGCCGGGGCGCGCGGAGGGAACGGCTAGGCCGTCTGCAATCCGCAGCGGCTCCCGCAAAAGCACGTCGGCCCAATCCACATACTCGAGCCAGTGCCGGGTCGGCGTCGCGGCAAGGAGGTGGGCGCTGATTTCCGGGAACAGGTGCGAGGACATTTGCGTGCCCCGCGCCGAGGCGAGCTGGGCCGCGCGCAACCAGCCAGTCACGCCTCCGATGCGATCGAGGTCCGGCATGACGTAGTCGCACGCCTCGGCTGCCAGCGCCTGCTCCATCGCGAAGGGGAGCGAAAAATTCTCTCCGATCTGAATCGGCGTCGTGAGCTCGCGTGCGAGCCTCGCGCAGCCAGCGTAGTCGTCGTGCCGGACCGGCTCCTCGATCCAGTAGACGCCGCCCTCCGCATCGAGCGCGCGCCCGCGTCGCAACGCTTCGTCCACCGACAGCACCTGGTTGAAATCCACCATGAGCTCGATTTCGCCGGGAATTCTCCGGCGAACCGCTCGCAGCGCCGCGAGGTCGGCCTCCAGCGTGGGATACCCCAGGCGCAGCTTGACTGCGCGAAACCCGCCCGCCAGCAGCTTCTCCGCCTCATCCGCGACCGCTTCCGGCGCCATCAGTCCCAGGCCGCAGCTGTTGTACGCCGGCACCGGCCGGGGTGCCGCGCCGAGGTAAACCGCGAGCGGCTGGTCCGCAGCGATCGCGAGCGCGTCCCAACAGGCGACATCGAAAGCCGCCATCGCCATGCGCACAATACCTTGCACACCGATCAGCGTGAAACGCTGGTAGAGCTTCGCCCAAAGGGCGACCGGTTCCACTCGGTCGCCTTTTACGGTACCCAACACTTCTTTCAGGAGTAACTCAATGGCGGGTGCGGCAGCAGGCAAATAGCAGAATTGGTACGCGCGCCCCACGATCCCTTCCTCGGTTTCGACGTCCACGAGGAGCAATGGTGCCTCGCGCACCGTTCCAGCGCTGGTGCCGAGCGTATAGGTCATCGGCACCTTCACGCCGACGGCGCGGATGTTCCTGACGGTGAGTTTGGGCTGCTTCACGAACGCATTTCAAAAAAGTCAGACTCGATTTATTCTATCGGCGTCCATCGGCGGCTGATGTTCTTCGTTTTTAATCTGTGACCTCTGTGGTTCAAGGTTCTTGTTTCATCCGCGTTTATCTGCGTTTATCTGCGGTTGCATGATGTTTTTGGATTTTGACATGCGCTCTAGTATTCACGGCGGCCCTGCGCGTGCAAGGTCAGAATGTCCCACACCGCGCGGTTGGCGGGCGTGGGCACGCCGGCCTTGGCGCCGAGTTGCACCACGCCGCCGGAAAGCCACTCGACCTCCAGACGATTGCCGCTGTCCAAGTCGTGGTGCATGGATGAGGTCATGTCCTCCGGCACGGTGTCGGCAAACGCGAGGCGTTGCTCCGCATAGTCTTCCGGCAGCGCGACACCATGAGCGCGTCCAACAGTCACAACTTCTCTCATAAGGTCAAGTAAGAACGCACGCGTTTGTGCGTTCTTGCGGATCGGGCCGATCGGCATGCGCATCGTCGTGGTGGTCGCGGACAGGCCGACGAGAAAAGTGTATTTTTCCCACAGCGTGCGCCGGATGTCCGGCACGATCTCGGCCTGAATGCCGGCGCGCAGCAAGGCCTCCAGAAGCGCCTCGACGCGAGGCGTGCGGCGACCGTCGTATTCACCGATCATCGCCCGCTGCATAGTGCCGGTCTGGTGAATTACTCCGGGGCGCGAGATACGGGTCGCGACGTAGCCCACGCCGCCAATGACCGCCTCGTCGCCCAGTTCGCGGCGCAGAATGTCGTCCTTGATCACGCCATTTTGCAGGGAAAGCACGGCGGTACTCGGCCCGACGATGGTCTTCACGGCGCGCGCAGCCGCCTCGGTGTCCCACAGCTTGACAGCGATGAGCACCAGGTCGACCGGGCCGACCGTGGCCGGATCATCAGTCACCTTGACCTGCGGCAACCGGATGTCGCCCTGCGGCTCGTTCTCGATGACGAGTCCGTGCTTGCGCATGGCTTCGAGGTGCGCCCCGCGTGCGACAAAGGTGACGTCGCAACCCGCGTGCGCGAGTCGCCCGCCGTAGAAGCCGCCGACACCGCCAGAGCCCATTACCAGGATTTTCATAAGGCGTGGCTGGCAATTTGTGAGTCGCGAGTCGAAACACCGATGAACATCATATAGCCGCAGGTAAACACAGATAACTTGAAAGAAATCTTAGCCGCCGATGAACGCCGATAGAACCGGTGTGTCAGGTGTTCCAATGGCGACAAGTCAGAATGCTTTCGCGAGGCTTGTAGAACGAGAGAGCGGTTCTCCGGAACCCGCGAATCTGCGGCTTAATCTTGATTTTTCTTGGCGACCCTGCGATGGACTCAGGACATGTTTGGAGGTTCAAGCTTCTTCTATCCGTGTTCTCTGTGCTCTCTGCGGCCAATGGAATTGTTCTTGATTTTATCGGCGTGTATCGGCGTCCATCGGCGGCTAAATTGATTTTGATTTTATCCGCGTTTATCTGCGTTTATCTGCGGTTTCAATTCCACGCCGGCGAGCACTTCGGCGACGTGGAGCACTTTCGTCTTCATGTCACCCCGGCGGCGCAGCCGTCCCTCGATATTGAGCATGCAGCCCAGATCGCCGAGCAGCACCGCGTCCGCACCGCTTGCCGTTACGTTTGCGCATTTCCGCTCCGCGATGTGCGCGGAGATCTCGCCGAACTTGAGCGCGAACGTGCCGCCGAAGCCACAGCAGGTCTCCGCCTCCTCCATCTCGATCAGCTTCAAGCCCGGTACTTTGGCGAGGAGCTGACGCGGCTGACTCTTGATACCCAGTTCCCGCAATCCGGAGCAGGAGTCATGATAAGTAACGGTTCCATTTAGTTTTCCTGGGACGGCGCCCAAACTGGCGACGTTTACCAGGAAATCTGTCAGTTCGTATGTACGCGCGCACAGGTTCCGTACTCGCTCCAGTTCATCCGGAGCGTCGCGAAGCAGCTCCGGATAGTGCGTGCGAATCATGCCGGCACATGAACCGGAGGGCGCGACCACGTACTCGAAAGCCTCGAATTCATCGAGCACCTTGCGCGCGAGCGCCTTCGCGGCGTCGCGCGCGCCCGCGTTGTAGCCCGGCTGGCCGCAACAGGTCTGGGTTTGAGGCACGACGACTTCACAACCAGCGGCCTCGAGCAAACGGATGGCCGCGAAGCCGATCCGCGGCCGCATCAGGTCAACGAGACAAGTGACGAAAAGACCGACGCGCATTTGCGGGAAAAGCGTGACTTTTGACGGGTGCTGGGCCTTGCTCAGACAACCTTCGTGCCAGAGATTATCTCAGAAAAAGGGCCGCACACCCGCGCCTTTCGTAACGCGTCGATGCGCAGCGTAAGGAGCCTCCGTGATCGGCGAGTGGTAATCGGCAAGATCGGATCAATCCGCTCACCACTCACGGCTTTGGGCTAAGCGCGCCAAGGGCGCAGATACTCCATCCGGTCAGCAGAGCGTACAGTCAGCTGCCGCACTATTTTCTTTTGCAGGACATGCAGCACTACCGACGCTCCCGCCTCTCCGCTGGCCCACAACCGCCGATAGAACTCGCTTTGATGACCGATCGCCTGGCCCCCAATGCCGAGAATGACATCGCCGCGGGACAGGCCCCCTTTGGCGGCGGGCGACCCGGGCAGCACGCGCGTTACCACGACGTGGCCCTCGATTTCCTCGGAATAGACGCCCAGCCAAGGTCGCGGCGCCTTGCGCCGGTGGCCGCTCGCCAGCAGGTCGCCAAGCAGCGGCTTGAGCAGATCGATCGGAACGAACATGTTGCCAGGAAACGCTGCGCCGATCTCCAGCGTATCACTCACCCAAAGCGAGCCGATGCCGACGAGCCGCCCCTCCGCATCGAGCAACGCCGCCCCGCTGTGCTCGAAGCGCGGGGGGGCGGTAAAAATACCATCCTCGATCATGTACTCCCACCACCCCGTGAAGCGGCGCCTCGCGACCACGCAAGCGCGCGAGGCCCCACCGGCAGCGCCGTGCGCGGCGACGAGGACGGTGGATAGTTCCGCGAGCTCGCCGGAGTCTCCGAGCTGGACCGGACGGCAGTCCAGGCCCGCACGCAGGAGACCGAAACCGGTGGCATGGTCGTAGCCCACCACACTCGCTGGAAATACGCACCCGTCCCCGGTGACGACGAGGATCGATTCCGCCTCCAGGATCAGGTAACCGATGGTGAGGATGAGGCCCTTGTTATCGATCACGACCCCAGTGCCTTCGCGCTCAGCGCCCAGGTTGTCCGCGGTGCGGGCCTCGGGCACCGTCTTGATGCTGAGCTTCACCACTGCGTCGAGCGACAGCGAGTCGGCGCGCAGGTCGGGTACCGCGACGTGCGCGGCGCGCCAAGCCGAAAGCGTGGCTGCGAAAAACGAGACCGTCACAGTAGGAGAATCAGCGAGTGTGGAGCGGGTGCTGGCGTCCGCCAGCCCTGCGCCCGCAGTCCAATCTTATAGGGGCACCCGCCGCGCAGCAACGGGGCCCGGGAAGGGGCGGGTTACGCCCCGTTGGCGTAACGTACGGTGATAATTTCGATTTCAGACTCGCCCGCCGGGGTGGCAAGCGTCACCACGTCGCCGGAACGCCGCTTGAGCAAGACCCTGGCAATGGGCGATTGCCAGCTCACGTGACCGCGTTTGGTATCCACCTCGTCCATGCCGACGATGGTGATCGTTCGCTCTTCGCCGCCGCCATGGACATAGGCATACGTGACAGTCGCGCCGAAAAAGATCTGGTCGCTGTCGCCGCGCCGCGCCGGGTTGACCACCGAGGCGTTATCGAGGCGCTTCGTCAGGTAATGGATGCGGCGGTCGATCTCGCGCAGCCGCTTTTTGCCGTAGATGTAGTCGCCGTTCTCGGACCGATCGCCATTCGACGCCGCCCAGGAAATGACTTTCACCAACTCCGGGCGCTCGACATCGAGCAGGCGTGTGAGTTCGGCCTTGAGTCGGGTATAACCCTGCGACGTCATGTAATTCTTGACGTCCTGCTGCGCCGGTTGTTGAAGTGCGGCCGCATGACGGCCATTGCGGTTACGGGTAGCTGACTTGCTCATAGGACACCACGGGAATTGCGGAGCGCTATAGTATAGCAAAAACAAAGCATTACTGGCGATAATCATCTTGAGCGCGTCATCTCACTGTTAGCTCCGGGTTTTTAGTTGTTCCAGTACATTTCATCATATAAAATCGCCCGCCAAAGTTCGCGATGGGCACCCGCACCGTGGCACAGACCGAAGCCAAGTCCTCGATTCAGGTTATTGAGCGCATGATGAGCCTGCTTGCGGCCCTCGCCCGGCATGCGGCGCCGGTCAACCTCAAGCAGCTCGCCACCGAGACGAGACTTCACCCGTCCACCGCGCATCGCATCCTCTC
>JAOTVX010000040.1 GCA_029863175.1 Betaproteobacteria bacterium
AGCGCGACGCAGACAACCGGGGATCCGGTGTTCGATGATGCCCTCGTGCAGCGGGTCAAGCAGTTTCAGATCGCTCATGGATTGATACCCGACGGAATCGTCGGGCCCCAGACCCTGATGCGCTTGAGTGTCCTATCCGAGCAATCAGCGCCGAAACTGTTGCACGAGCAAGGGGAACAGTAGGCATGTCGTATATCCTCGATGCCCTCAGGAAGTCGGATCAACAGCGCCAGCGCGGCGTGCCCCCGACGCTGCTCGCGCCGCAGGCAGCGGCGGTCGCGCCCAGACGCCGCGTGTCGGTGTCTTATGCCCTGCTTACGGCGGTCCTGCTAGGCGCCGGCATCGTGATCGGCTCGCTGCGCCCATGGCAGACTGAGCAACCGGCACCGGCGACGGAATCGGCCACAGTGACGAAGCCGCTCGAGTCAAACACGGTCCTATCCCCCGCTTCGGTCCCGGCGCGGCCGCAGGTGCCCCTGAAATCGGAGCTGGTTTTACCGACGCTGAAGTCCGCTCCAGCCGAGCGGCGGCCTCCGACGCGACCGGCTGGAACGGGGGAACGGCGGGCATCCGTGGTTGCCAAGCCGGATACCGGCGCGACGACTCACAGTACGCCACGCGAAGCGGTCACGGCGGTCCCGAAGGAGACGGCAAGGGCTGTGCCCGAGAAGCCTGCTGGTGCCGGCCCGGGCGATGCGGCGCAAGAGCAAGAAGTGATGACCATCGCGGAATTGCCGGGTTCGATTCGACAGGAGATCCCGACAATCTCGATTTCGGTTCACGCCTACTCGGGCGCGCCCAAAGACCGTCTGGTCGGCATCAATGATCGGGTGCTGCGGGAAGGCGAGTACCTGGCCCCGGGCCTGATGCTGGAGCAGATCACGCTGGACGGCATGATCCTGCGCTACAAGGGCTATCGCTTCCGGCGTGGCGTGCGCTAACGCCCGCACGGCCTTAGGGAGCAAAATCAAAAAGATCAGCCGCAGATAAACGCCGATGGATTACCGTGAACAGTGATTCGTAAACCGTAAGACCGAAGGCATGCTGATTTTCCATTCGGCGCTTACCGATTACTGTTTACCACCTTATCGGCGTCCATCGGCGGCTTAAGAACTTTGCGGCATACTGTCACTGGCCCATAGTCTCAAGCTGTTGTTCGAACCGGAATCAAATCGTAGAGCGCCGGAAAACCCCGCAGATTGAAGCGACGTTGTCGGCTTCAGCGCCCCTTTTGCATCTCCCGCAGTTTGGCCGCAGCAGCCTCATTCTGCTTGGCGATCACCCGTGATTTGAGCCCCTCGTAGATCTTGCGCGATACGATGTTGTGGGTGGTGAGATCGGCCTTGCTGAGGTAGGGACGGCCGGCGATGATGCGCTCGGCTTCCGCGTCGTCGATGCCCGGCAACGTCTTCAGCTCCGCCTTGCTCGCGCTGTTGATGTCCACCAGTTTCTTCTCGGGCACGGCCTGCTTTGCCTTGCTGCCGTTTTTGGCTTCTGCCGGCGCCACCACCTTGGTTTCCGCCGCGAGCGGCGGGCTGGCGGCAAAAAGCAATGCTGCGATGATCAATGTGGAGGTCAGGGTGCTGCGTTTCATGAATGAGCTCCTCAAGTTGCCAGGAATGCAATGGTAATCGGAATGCGGCCGGCAGGACCCCTGCCACGGCCTCGTACCGGGCAAAAAAAACCCGGAAGCGTTGCCGCCTCCGGGTCAGCTGTCAGCGTTTAACAACGGGGCACGGCGTGCCGTGCCTCGCCAATGCCTACTTGTTGTGGACCTTAGCGATGTCCGCATCCCTGCCGACACCGTGGCAAATTACGCATGACTCGTTGGCCACGAGGAGATTTTGGCGCTCCACCATGATCTGCGCGCCGCCGGCCGTTTGCATGTGCGCCTTGGCCGCCGTCGAATCATGGCAGGCGACGCAGGTCGCGGCAAAGGGCGTGGTCACCATGTCCTCAGGATTGGGCTGGCTCAGCGCCGCCTTGGCATTCACGGCGTTAGCCGTCGCCTTGTAGGTGGCATCGATGGACTCGTAGGTCGAGGGCAGCGCATCCGCTGGCACATTGCTATAGCTGCCGGGAAGGTGGCAGGTCTCGCACTGGTTGATGATGCCAGGGAAGTCCAGTCTCCTGAAGTCGAGCAGCGTGATCGCGCCAGTAGTGCCGGGAGGAGTACCACCCGTGCGATCGCGCGCGTCGCGGAACGGGATGACCCGCTCCCGACCCTTGTGGATACCGTGGATCATATCCTTGAAGTTGTTGCTCGTGACCGGCAGTTGCAGCGCCCAGGTGTCGCCCGTGGTCACAGGGAAGGTCAACGGGCTAACGCCCCATTCCGCCAGAATCCCCAGGTCTTCAGCCGAAAAGTTCCCGGCGGCGGCATAGGTATTCACGACCGCATCGATGATGCCGCGGCCGCTGGTGGCCTTGGCCGGCACGTGGCACGTCACGCACACGTTCACGTTCCCCATCGTCTCTTTGCCAATGACGCGGGAGCCGCCGTGCAATTCGAGCCACTCGTGGCAATTGCCGCACTTGGCCGGATCGATGACTTTGCGGCGCTCCGTGTCGCCGGTGACCGTTTTCACTACCGATATCGCGTGGCGTCCGCTGTCCGCTGCGATTCCGTTCGTTCCCGCATTTTGCTGGTAGTAGCTCTGGATGGCGACCGTGCGCATCTTCGCGCCGACCGGGAATCCGCGCGCGCTTGGAATAGTCGCCGTGAAATAGCCGCTTGCATCCGGACCGCTGATGTTGCCGTTGCCCAAGAGGTTGTTAGTTCCCGCGCCGATATTGATCGACGTCGCGTCGCCCTTGGCGTTAGTCGTATTGTTGAAGTCGGCCGGGGTTGCGATCGCGTCCTGTGATACCGCCCAGGCGAGCAGGAAGCCCGCGCTGCGGTTACTGTAACCGGTTGGCGGCGCCACGGATGTCAACGGGACGCCGTCGGCGCTGATCTTGAAGACCACGGTCACATCGTTGGTCACGCCGTCGTCCACGGTTGCTGACTTGATTTCATAGGTGAAGTTCACCAGCCCGGGTTCGACCGTCGGATTGTGCTCGGTGATGTTTTCGGTCTGGTGATAGACCGGAATATTCGTCGCGTTATGGCAACCGGCGCAGCCCGAATCGTTGGCTTGCGCCCCGCCAACGTGGCCGGTAGTCGCTCCACCCAGCGTCGTTCCCGTGCCAGTCGCAAAATCGATGCCGTCATGACAGGCACCGCAAGCAATCCGGCTTGGCACGGTTTTGTAGTTGTCGGCCTGTGCTGCCTTGGTGTTGTCGTGGCACTTGGTGCACATCCGCTGGCCTTCGTTCAACAGCGAAAAGTGTTTGAGGTTGAACGGGAAGTTGGCGTAGTTGTAGTTCTGCTTGAGGAGATCGTGGCCCGAGTGGATCTTGTGGACCAGCCTCGGGAAATCGCCCATCGTCTCGCCGTCGCCGACATAGGTGGTCGGAGAATACGAGTAGCGGGTAAAGCCGGTCACCGGGTCGACCGTGGGTGTTTCCGTGAGCGCCGGGAATGCGAGGTTGGTGGAGGCCACGTCGGTGCGACCGAACCTGCGCTGATCCGTATGGCAGATCACGCAGAATTGCGTATCAATACGGTTAGAGCCGTGCAAGGCGAGCTTGTTATGGCACTCGTTGCAGTTGTCGATTGAGACCACCTGGCGCTGGAAGTCGGTCGCCGTAACCTTGTTCGCGGTCGCGGGGATGAAGTCATAGATCCCGTTCACCGGGTTGGTGATGCCGCCGCTGGAGAGCTGAATGACCAGGCGGTGGGTCAGATTTGGATCGTAAGTGAGATCGCCCAGAGCGGTGTCATCGGGCGGGGTCAGATTCAGGGCTGCGATCTGGTCCTTGACCGTGGCGACGTCGGTGGCGAAGGTATAGACATACGTGCCGTTGCCGTTATCCACCAGCGTACCGGTGCGCTCGACGTTAGGCCGCCCTCCACTGCCACTGCCCAGCACAATGTAACTGACCCATTTGCTCGGGGTGGTTGTTGTTGTGGTAGGCGCGCCCGGCACCAGTTTCGCAAAGCCGAAGCGCAGGAATTCCAGGTCGCCCTGAGACCTCAACTTCCCAAGCCCAATGATCGGATTGCCGCCAGGGTCCTGCACTGCGAAACTCACCTGAGGCGCACTCTCCACAACGGCGTTGCCGAACACGATCTGTGGTTCCAGCAAGGCAAGCGCAGCGGCGGGCAAGGTAGCGACGTCGATCGTCGTGTTACCCGGTGGGACGGGGGCTTGAATGAGAGCTGTGCCGCCGCCGCCACCACCACCAGGGGGAATAAAACCGTCGCCGCCGCCGCCGCAACCTGCCAGGCCACCAACCATCAGTGCCACAAGACCGAGCCGAATAAGGGTGATCTTCATGATTTTCCCCATCGTTCAAAAATCGCCGCTACGACTCCGGAAGGAGCCGCGCCGTTAAACATTGCCGGATCGATCCGGTCTCGGTCTTCAACCAACCTCAGGTGCTGGTTCACAGTTAAGTGCATTCGTTTCCGGTCGCCTTCCATGGCGCCACGCCGTGCCTCGGACGAGCTTCGCTACTTGGAGCAGATTGGACACGGAAAGCCCCTTTGGGCGGTAGAGTATCAGCGCCATCCAGTGATATCTTTGATGTGCATCAAATCTTCTCCTCGCTAAAACAGAGTCGGGATCAAGCTAGCTAATGCGTGGGAGGTTTGTCCTAATCACCGCAGTAGTGTCGCCCTGTATGAGGCGGCTCAGCCCGGCGATGATCCTGAAAACACAAGAAATAAGAATGGCATATCGCCAAGCGGAAGGAAGGCAAGGGCCCAAGGGCCGCCCGGTCAGGAGTACAGCGTCCGACGCCGAACTCAATCCGCTGGCGCGGCGAGCACCACAACGCGCGTCTCGCGCCGCCGTTTCGCCCCCTCTCGACGGTCGCCGCAAAAAAGTTTGATCTGGGTCAATAAGAGGGTCCCTGCCCATCGTTAACGTTCGCCTAGCGTTAAACAACGGGCGGGGCCGAACTTTTCCGTGCCAAGGGGAGGAATCTTGATTTATATCAACGCGGAACGAGCCGATGCTTGCGGGCTCGTTTTCTCGGTGAACTAGCAGCGCATCGATCATAAGAGGGACATTCGTGCCCAAGCACATCGTTCGGTTGGTCGTATTGATTGTCGCTGGTCTGGCAGTCGGCTTGACTGCGAAATGGTATTTCACCGCCGAGTCGTTTTATCAGTACGGTCACTACCGGGCCGATTCAGTCCCCGAAATCGCCGCTCAGGAACCGGTCTACAAGACGGCGCGCTACTGCCAGGGCTGCCACAGCGAACGCCACGCCCAGTGGTCGGCCAGCAATCATAAGTCGGTGACCTGCGAAACCTGTCATGGCGCGGCCCAGGGACACCCCGAGAAAGGCAAGCTGCCGATCCCCGCGGATACGGTGAAGCTTTGCACCCTGTGCCATGAGGCCATGCCGGGGCGGCCGGACACGCAGCCGCAAATCCAGGTCGCCCAGCACTCCAGTGGCCAGCAGTGCAAGGTCTGTCACAACCCGCATGCACCCAAGCTTGCGGGCGTCGTGGCCAAGGTGGCCGGCGATGCGGCGGCAGGAAGCAAGCAGCACGCGGCCAGTTGCGCGAGCTGCCACGGCGCGGCCGGGATCAGCCCGAATGACACGTGGCCGAACCTGGCGGGGCAGAACGCGGCCTATCTCGTCCGGATACTGGGCGCGTACAAATCCGGCGATCAGACGGACGTCATGATGTCCCCGATAGCGAAAACGCTCGCTGACGCGGACGTTCAGAATCTCGCGGCCTATTACGCGGGCCTGAGCTGCAAAGGGCCGCCCGCGGAAGCGGGCATGGGCGACGCCGCCGCCGGCAAGGTGCTGGCCGCGAAAAATTGCGCGGTCTGCCATGGCGAAACGGGCATTGCGAGCAACCCCGCCTGGCCGCACATCGCCGGTCAAAAAGTGAGTTACCTGGTGAACGTGCTCAAAGCCTTCCGGGGCGGCCTTCGCAAAGACCCGATGATGGCAGGCGTTGTCAGGGGCTTGAGCGACACGGACATCGACAATCTTGCGGCCTTCTACGCGACGCAGAGCTGCGAGCCGGTTACCGCGCCAGGAAAAACACCATGAAACGGAAAAAAGAAACCATCTCTTCGTTGGTCGCACGTCGTAGATTTCTGCGCAAGATCGGGGGCGCCGCAACGTGTGCGGGGGCCGTTGCGGCTGCCGGGACGCTGGGCGTCGCGCAGAAAGTCGCGGCCAAGAGCGAATCCACCTCCGGCGGCGGCTCGTTTCCCACGAAGGACTATGACTGGACCCGGCACCAATGGGCTTTTGGCGTCGACGCGACGAAGTGCATCGGCTGCCTGCGCTGCGTCGAGGCGTGCAAGCGCGAGAACGACGTTCCCGGCGACGCCCACCATTTCCGCACCTGGGTGGAGCGCTACGTCTACCTCGAGGGCGACAGGCGGGCGCGCGTCGACAGCCAGCACGATCCCGTGAATATCGCGGCCTCCGGCTCCGAGCGCGAGTTTCGATTCGCCAATCGTTACCAGGGCGCGAAGGTGGAAAAGGCTTTCTTCGTGCCCAAGCTGTGCAACCAATGCACGCATCCGGCCTGCGTCCAGGCCTGCCCGACCGGCGCAACGTTCAAGACCGTCGATGGCGTGGTGCTCATCGACCACCAGTACTGCATCGGCTGCCAGTACTGCGTGCAGGCCTGCCCCTACGGCGCCCGTTTTTTCAGGCCGCAGGAACGGGTCACGGACAAGTGCACGTGGTGTTACCACCGCATCACGAAAGGATTGCAGCCCGCCTGCGTCGAGGTGTGCCCGGTCGGCGCGCGCGTCTTTGGCGACCGTAACGATCCGCAGAGCCCCATCAGCTTGTTCATCCGCAACAACCGCGTGCAGGTGCTCCGGCCCGAAAGCGGCAATGCGCCGAACGTGTTTTACGTGGGCATCGATAAGGAGGTGAGCTGATGGACTACCTCGTTGAACTCGCCCCGTACACGGGCTACGTCTACCCCAACGAGACCGTCATCCCCTGGACGGTGCTGATCGTGGTCTATCCCTACCTCACGGGACTGGTCGCCGGCGCCTTCACGGTTTCGAGCCTCTTTCACGCGTTCGGCATGCAGCGCTTCCAGCCTGCGGCGCGGCTTGCGCTGCTCACTGCGCTGTGTTTCATGATATTCGTCCCCATGCCCCTGCTGTTGCACCTCGGCCATCCGGAGCGCGCGTTCAATACGGTCATCACGCCCCACTGGACCTCCGCCATCGCTGTCTTTGGTTACGTGGCCGGTTTCTACGTCATTCTGCTGATCCTGGAAATCTGGTTTATGTACCGGCCCTACATGGTGCAGCAGGCGCAGCAGCAACGCGGGCTGGCGGGAAAACTCTGGCACGTACTGTGCCTCGGTTCCTGCGATCTGTCCGGGAAAGCGCTGCGTTACGACGAAAAATGGATTTTCGCGCTGGCGGTTGTCGGCATTCCCGCCGCGCACGGCTTGCATGGTTACGTGGGGTTCCTGTTCGGTTCCTTGAAGTCCCGGGAATGGTGGTCCTCCGACCTGATGCCGGTGGTCTTTCTGTTCTCCGCGGTCATTTCCGGCGTTGCCTTGCTGATCGTCCTCTACGTTCTGTCCTGCAAGGTGCGCAAAGTCGCGGTCGACCTGCAGTGCCTGAAGGGACTCGCTTACGTGCTGTGGGGATTCGCCATGTTTACCCTCGTCCTGGAGGGGTTGGAATTCGCCAACATCGTCTACAAGGGCCGTGAAGGGATCGAAATGATCCTTGAATACGTGACGGGCCCGCTACTAATACCCTTCTTCATCCTGCAGTTCAGCATCGGGGCCGTGGTACCGATTGCGTTGCTCTCGTACCTGATCTGGCGGGGTACCACCGGCACGGCGCTGATCGTGGGCGTGACCGTCAGCGCGTTGCTGGTGCTGTTCCAAGTCTGGATGATGCGCTGGAACGTGGTCATCGGCGGCCAGGAAATCGCCAAGACCGGCAAGGGGCTGCTGAGCTACCAGCTGGTGCTTCTCCACCGGGAGGGGCTGTTGACGGCGGTCTCGGTGACCGTTGCGCCGCTGCTCCTCTTGTGGGCGACGGTCCGGCTGTTCCCGCCCTGGACACAAGACTCAATCCCTTCACCCTCGCCTCCTGCCAGTGCGGGGTAACCGTTCGAGCAACGCTCGATTCCTGTGGTGGGCGAAGACCCCGATTGGGAACGTCAGGCCGAGACCGCGAATCGGCTTCGCCTGTTTGCGGCGTAGCGCACAAATCGATTGCGTCTTCGACGCGTCGGGGTCCATTACTTCCTAACTGCCGAAATCGACGAGCCGCTCGGTTCACGCGACGAAAGGCATTCAAACCACCCGGGCGTGGACTATAATAGCGGGCATTACTGCGGAACGAAATCGCGAGCCGCGCCGAGATACTTCTTTCTTCTTTCGACATGCCGAAACGACTTATCGTAGTCGTCACAACGACCGTGCTTTCGCTTGCCGCGTCGGTCATGCCGCCTGCGGCGAGCGCACAGATTGACGGGCGTAGCGGGAAGCAGGTCGTGGACGAGGTGTGCGCTGCCTGCCACGCAACCGGGGCGACAGGCGCGCCCAGGATCGGCAACAAGGACGCATGGGCTCCCCTGGCCTCGAGGGGGCTTACCAGCCTCACGGAAAGCGCGCTCAAGGGTATCCGCAACATGCCGTCGCATGGCGGTAATCCGGGCCTCTCCGATCTCGAGATCGAGCGCGCCATCACCTATATGGTCAACCGCTCGGGCGGCGAATGGATCGAGCCGATCGGGGGCGTCACGCCAGCGCTCGAACGCAAGGGGAAGCAAGTTGTGGAATTGCAGTGCGCGAAGTGCCATGAAACGGGGGTGTTTGGCGCCCCGAAGATCGGCGACCGTACCGCGTGGATATTGCGGCTCAGACGAGGCCTTGACTTCCTGGTGCGCTCGGCGATCAATGGACACGGCCCGATGCCGCCGCGGGGGGGCATGGCCGAGCTCACTGATCTCGAGCTGCGCGCTGCAATTCTGCACATGTTCAATCCGGCCGGCACGGCGACGGAACCCGCTCAGGCCGCGCCGATCGCGGCGCACGACCCGAATCGCAAGGTCGCGGATGGAATGGAGATCTACCTCGGGATCGTTTCGGCGGAAACGCTGGGCGAGCGCTACGCGAAAGACGATCCAGAACGCATGATTCACGGCGGCATCCCGAGGGGCAGAGGCTATTACCATCTCAACATTTCGCTGTTCGACAGCAAGACTCGCCTGGCGATCGCCAATGCGGAAGTGACGGCCAGCGTCACGGAGCCCGTGTGGGGAGGCGAAACGAAAGAACTCGAGCTCGTGAGCCTCAAAGGCGCGAAGAGCTATGGCAACTACTTTCGCATGACAGGCAAGAATTCGTACCGGATCGTCGTGCGAGTCCAGCGCCCGGGCGGGTCGAGGGAGATCCAGACCGAATTTGAGTTCAAGCCGTAGTGAGCGCCAAATGTGCAAGGCGCGCGTCGCGACCACGGTTTTTGGATTTTCGCGGAGGGATGTTCTCGGCGACCGGCTGCCTATCCTTCATGAGGCAAGGTTGGTACGGGTTCGCGATATCGGTTGAGGAAACGTCGATGAGCCGAACTGCGCAGGTGCGTTATCCCACAGTCTTGTTTTTGGCGGTTGCGGCAGCGTTGATATGGTGCGCTGGCGCCGCAGCGCAGGGGGGCACGACGCCCACCGGCGAAGCCGTCGACCTGCGAGCAGTCTTTGCCAACGCCGCGGACATTGCCGAAGGCCGCCGGGTCGCACAAACGTGTGCCCGCTGCCATGGAGAAAATGGCATCGGCACGACCAAGGACGTGCCCCACGTCGCCGGCCAGCGTCCGGCCTATCTCTTCAACAAGCTGCGCGCCTATCAGACGGGTGCGCGGCGCGACCCGATCATGGAACCCGCGGTCAAATTTCTGAGCGACGACGCACTGGTCAAGGTAGCGGCCTATTACAGCAGCCTCGAGCCCGCGCAACCGCTCGCCTCGGCCCTCAAGGCCCCATCAGCCCAACGCGACCCCGTTGCCGCCGGCAAGGCCACAGCCGCCGCCTGCGGCGGTTGCCATGGTGATGACGGGGTGAGCAAGATACCCGGCATGCCGAGCCTGGCCGGACTCGATCCGAAGTACTTCGTGGTGGCGATGAAGGGGTACGTGAACGGGCAGCGCAAGAACGACATGATGAAGTCGTTCGCCACGCCGCTTACCGATGCGGATTTGAATAACCTCGCTTTGTACTACGGCTTGCAAAAGCCCAAGCGGGCGGAAACGCCGGCAGCCGGTGACCAGGCGGCCGGCAAGAAGGCGGCAGCGAATTGTGCCGGTTGCCATGGCGAGCAGGGCGTCAGCACGAATTCCGCCAATCCGAGTCTGGCAGGCCAGGATGCCGAATATCTCGTTGCCGCGCTGCGCGCTTACAAGGACGGGTCGCGCACCGAGGGCACGATGAAAAACGCCGTGGCGGCGCTCGGGGCCGGGACCCTGAAGGATTTGGCGGCATTTTACGCGGCCCAGCAACCGCAGGCGCCGAAGGTGGTCAAGCCGCTGAGCACCGCCGAGTGGGTGCAGCGATGCGATCGCTGTCACGGCGTCAATGGCAACAGCACCGACCCGCGCGCGCCGGCCATGGCGGCGCAGCGCGCCGATTACCTCGCCAAGGTGCTGCACGCCTATCAGAATGGCGCGCGCAAGGAATCAGTGATGGCCGCCATGACCAGCTCACTGACGAAAGCGGATATTGCCAGCCTTGCGGCCTATTATGCGCGCCAGCGGGCGCGTGCTTTCGTCTACGTTACCCTGCCATGCAAATGATATGAGCGAGACCTCACTGCACCCGATGTACAGTCATTATTCGGAGCTGCCGTACAGCTTGCGCGTGCTGTACACGGCAGCGCTCCTCGTGCTCGGACTGGGCTACCTGTTCGCCCTCACCTATTTGTTCCATGTCGACTCGGCAAAGGACGGCGATCCGTCGTCGCTCTCTTACGAAGATGTTGTCATCACCTATTCCGGCACTGGAAAAGGCACGCGCCTCGAGTCCGCGTTGCGCGGCCCGATGAGAAGCATGCTGCCAACCGATGAAATCGATACGTTGATTTCCTGGACACAGCAGGGAGCCGATCGAGCGACCTACGAGAGCCAGATCAAGCCGATCGTGGATAAGCGCTGCCTCGCCTGTCATGACGGCAGCAACCCCCACCTGGCGAATATCAAAGGGTATGACAATATTCAGAAAGTCATCGAACGCGACACCGGCACCGGAATTTTCACGCTCGTTCGCCTCTCCCACGTCCACCTGTTCGGCCTCACCTTCGTCTTTTTCGTCATGGGCATTATCTTCAGCCATGCCTATGTCCGGCCCGTTTGGCTGAAGTGCACCGCCGTGGCGCTTCCGTTCGTCTGCCTCGTGCTGGACGTGAGCTCCTGGTATTTCACCAAGCTGTACCACCCCTTTGCCCTGGTGGTGATGGGAGCGGGCGCGGGCATGGGCGCGTCATTCGCCTACATGTGGGTGGTGTCGATGTATCAGTTGTGGTTCTCCGGAACACCCGCGGCAGTGGCGAGGAGAGCACGCGACGCGGACGTTGGCTGACGGGGGCAGACGAACTCCGCGTTTATTTCGCGGGCTGACTAGCGTAGAAGGCCGAGACGCTTTCGATGATGGAATCGCTGTACGGCAGACTCATCCGGTGCATCATCGATACCTCGCGCCTGTCGTCGCGGTAGGCCCGCAGGGCCATGACGAGATAATCCTTGTCCTGGCCATTGATTTTCGGAACCGTGAGGTCGGACATGTCCGCATCCGGGTTGTGGCAACGATTGCATTTTTGTGCAAGCTCCTTCACGAACCCCTCTCCCTTTTCGGCCGGCTGGGATTTCTGCGTCGCATAGAACGCGGCGATGTTTCCGATATCCTTGTCACTCAGGCTGACGACGTATTCGCGCATGCGCTCGCGCTTGCGAGTGGTCCGGTAGGCCTTGATCGCCTTCACGAGGTAATCGGGATCCTGGCTCGCGAGCGTTGGCGTCGCGGTGTCCGTGCTGACACCGTTGGGTCCGTGACAGCCGCCGCACACTGCGCTGAGCGGCTGGCCAGCCGCGGGATCGCCCGCGGTCGGCGCTGCACGCGGTGCCGGCGCCTGCGACGCAAAATAAAGCGCTATGCTTTCCAGCTCCACCCTCTCCAGGCGTGGCAACATCGCATGCATAGGAGATTTCTCGCGTTCGGCGTGCAAGTACTCCTGGACGGCAAGGATCAGATAACGGATTTGCTGGCCGGCCAGGCTCGGCACCCCGGAAGTCGTGCTGTTGCCGCCTTCGCCGTGGCATTTTTCGCACGGCGCCGCCAGCTCCTTGCCCCGTTCATAGGGAGAAATCAACTGGACTTCCTTAGACCAGGCGCTGGCCACCGGCGGCAGACTGGCGTAATAGGCCGCCACATTGCGCAGCTCCGCGTCGCTCATGTGCCCCGTCAGGTCCTTCAGGGCAGCGTGAATTCGCGTGCCCTCTTTGTAGGCCTTCAACGACGAAAGCAGGTAGCGCCCCCGTTGCGCGGCGAGTATGGGAATCGCCGGAGCGGCATTGCTGCCGTCCAAAAGATGGCAGCCGATACAGTCGCGCTGAGCGATTGCTTTTCCCGCCGCAATGTCTGCTGCAGCCAACTTTTCGGAAACGGGCTTGCCAGCGGACTTATCTTGTTCCATGCAGCCAAACAGCGCGATCGACAGGACAAAAGCCAGCACAAGCGTCTTCATCTCGAACCTCGAGGATTATCTGGTTGGCCAAGGATCGGCAGATTCCCATCCACTGTCGCACCTTGGGGCCACTCGATAGCATTCTATTCCCAAAACGAATGGAAACCTAGCATTGCTCTTCCCGCACGCGCCTGCGCTCACGTGTAGATAGGCACCACCTGGAACACTTGAATCGTTCGCTTACGCGCCCGATCACCTTTTCCCAGCCGAAGCGGGAGAGTGTCGATCTCGATACGAATTCTAGTATTTCCGATCGCTGTCCCTTCAGGGCTGGCGTAGGACCGGAGTGCGGGTCATGCACACGGTTGAGCAAATTCGTCGGGCATTATGATCTCTGATCGTGGAATATCCATGCTTCGGGCTGATATATAATTCGAAGGATCGTATTGTGCCGGCGGCGGCGCGACATTCCCGACTGGATGGACGTCACACTATTTCGTCGGGTCCCGCTCCAAGCCCATCTCCGCCTTATGACGGGGCTCCACCGGAACGATGAGCGGGATTAGAATGGATTTTTCAACTTGGCGGAAATTCAGGATTCGGACACCGCCTTTTTATTGGGAGAACAGGAATGAAAGTTACCCAGGCATTGATGGTCGTTGTCGCAGCTGTCGCGTTTATCGGAGGCGCCATGGCGGCGCCGCCCGGCAAGACGGTGGAATTTGCCGGCGGGCCCATGGGGAAAGTGACGTTTGACGGCAAGATCCACGCGGACAAGGGGCTGAAGTGCAACGACTGCCATACGAAGATCTTTCAAATGAAAAAAGGCACGGCCAAGATCACCATGGCCGCCATGAACAAAGGCGAAAACTGCGGCACGTGCCACAACGGCACCAAGGCGTTCAAATCGAGTGATCCTGCCAACTGCACCAAGTGTCACAAGAAGTAGTGGCGGGATGCTCTTACTCGACGGTGCGGCTCGCGCCTTCCAAGACCTGCAGCCGCGCCTGGGAATTTGATCTGGCGGCCCGCGCACAGACCGGCCCGTAGAACAACGCGGCGGCGGGTTGCTTCGCGAGTCAGCAAGCAGGAGGCTGGCCGTTTCGTGCCAGCCGCACCCTCGCGGATTCGGTGCTTCGCTCGGCTGTCCGGCCCCGCGCCAAGTCCGCAAGATTGGGGTTATTTCAATGCCGCGTGAGCACCCATGGCGGCTCGGGTTCGTGCGAGCACGATAAAGATCGGCGACGAAAAAGAGAATAATGCATATTCCAAGAGGTGCCGCCTGGGTAATGGCAAGCATTATTGCTCTGGCGGGAATCCGCATCGTCCTGGCGACCGGGGCGCAAGCCGCGGAGGCTGCCGCGCAAACCGCCGAAAAGCCTGGCAACGAAATCTGCCTGGGTTGCCACGGAAATGAGGGCTTTGCGATGCCCGGTCCTGACGGCCAGGTGCGCCCGCTGCACGTGGCGCCGAACAAGTTCGGGAATAGCGTGCATGGCAAGCGGCTTTGCGTCGAGTGTCACAAGGACATCACCGAGATCCCGCACCGCAAAGGCACGGGGCACAAAGTGAGTTGCGTGCAGTGCCACCAGGATTTGTGGGCAGCCGCTCAGAAAAAGAACTCGACCGAGCAATTCGCGAAGCTGGGCGTGGTGGTACGGCAGATCGACAGCTATATGCACTCCGTTCACGCGCGGCCCAGCAGAGCGGACCAGTCGCGCACCAACGCTACCTGCTACAACTGCCACGACGCCCATTACGTTTATCCAGTCGGCAGCACGATTCGCGCAGAGTGGCGCATGGACATTCCAAACGTCTGCGGAAAATGCCACGTCAAACAGCGGAACGAGTACGTGACTTCGGTGCATGGCGACGAGGTCCTCTGGAAGCGTAATGCGAAAGCGGC
The DNA here is from genome assembly GCA_029863175.1 of Betaproteobacteria bacterium. Next base: position 14,649 of record JAOTVX010000040.1, read on the forward strand.
TATCTGCTCCGATTGCCACACCACGCACGACATCGACAACTCGAACGAGGACTCGATGAAGCTCGTCATCACCAAGAACTGCGGAAACTGTCATCAGGAAAATCTAGCGAGCTATACGGGAACCTATCATGGCCAGGTCAACACGTTGGGCTTTGCCTATACGGCAAAGTGCTACAACTGCCACGGCAGCCACACCATCCAGCGGGCAGCGGATCCGGACTCCAAGGTGCATCCGGATAACCGCCTGAAAACCTGTCAACAGTGTCATGCCGATGCGACTCAGGGGTTCGTGACGTTCATGCCGCACGCCAACACGCACGACCGGGAACGCTATCCCACCATGTGGATCGCGTCCAAGTTCATGATCGGACTGCTGATCGGGGTGTTCGCCTTCTTCTGGACGCATTCGCTGCTGTGGTTTTACCGGGAACACAAGGAGCGGCAGGAGTTTCTCCGGGACCACAAGGACCGGCGGGAGAGCAAGCGTGAGCCGCACGTGGCGCTCGCGGGGCTGCCGCAGCTCGAGGGCAAGCAGTTCGGGCGGTTCGGCCCCGTCTGGCGCCTCGGCCACCTGTGCTTTGCTCTGAGCGTGATGCTGCTCGTGCTGACGGGCATGGCCGTGCTCTACGGCGAAACCGGCTGGGCGAAATACATCGTGAGCGCGCTGGGCGGCCCGCGCGTGGCCGCGATCGTGCACCGGGCGAGCGCCGCGACCATGCTGGGCATCTTCTTCATCCACCTCGTCTACATGGCGTTCCGGGTGGTTCCGAAGTGGCGGCCGGCGGACTGGTTCGGGCCGAATTCTCTGGTGCCCAACCTCAAGGATCTGCGGGACTCCGTCGGCATGTTCAACTGGTTCTTCGGCAAGGGGCCGCGGCCTCAGTTCGACCGCTGGACCTACTGGGAAAAGTTCGATTACTGGGCGGTGTTCTGGGGCATGGCCATCATCGGCGGCAGCGGCATGATGCTGGCGTTCAAGGGGTGGACGGCTTCGGTGCTTCCTGGCTGGGTCTTTAACGTGGCGACGCTAGTGCACGGGGAGGAGGCGATCCTCGCCGCCGTGTTCCTGTTCACGGTGCATTTCTTCAATAACCATTTCCGGCCAGACAAGTATCCGCCCCCCGATATCGTGATGTTCACGGGCGCCGTGTCGTTGGAAGAGTTCGCGCGCGAGCACACTCTGGAATACAAGGAGCTGGTCGAAACGGGACAACTCGAGAAACATCTGGTGGACGCGCCCTCGGGGGCGATGACGCTGGGCTCCAGGATACTGGGCATCGTGCTCCTCGCTTTCGGCTTGACGCTACTTGTCATGGTGCTGATCGGGTTCGTGGGTAGCATGACCGCGGGCCTTTGATGCTTTGATACCCGAAGCGGCTGCCGGATCGAGGTAAGCGGCTACCGCGGCCGCGGTTTCGTGGCCAGACTTGATGCAGTCGCCCACGGAAACCCCGCCACGGTACGACGCGGAAAGGAAGAGCCCCGGCAACGCCTGCTGCGCCTGCTCGGCGCGCCGGATGCGGTCGAGATGGCCCAGCGTGTATTGAGGAATCGCCCGCGGCCAGCGGGTGAGTGCGCAGAACACGGGCGCGCCCTGCGCGCCAACCAGCGCGGCGAGTTCCTCGCGCACCATCGCTGCAAGCTCCTCGTCCGCGCGTGACAGCAGTTGCGGATCGCGCCGGCCGCCGATGAAAGTGGTGAACAAGACCGCGCCCTCGGGCGCGCGTCCGTCGAACATGCTGGACGAAAACAGCACACCGAGGATGCGCCTTTTCTCAACCCGCGGAGCGAGCAGTCCGAATCCATCGAGCGGGTGCAGCACGTCGGACCGTCGGTAGCCGTGCGCCACCGATACGACCCCCGCATACGGAATCTCCTCGAGCGCGCGCGCTGCGTCACGCGCAAAGTCCCGCACCAGGGTGGCAGCACAATCCGCTGGCACCGAAAGCACCATTGCCCGCGCGCGCTTTTGGAACGTCGTGCCGCCGTGCTCAGCGGTGACGACGATCGTGCCATCGGGTTCGCGACCCAGACTGACGGCCCGGGTGCCTGTCGAAACGCGCCCGATCCGGCGCGCCAAGGCATCGGTCAACGTTTTCAGCCCCTCCCGGAATGAAAAGCTCGGGGCGATGTTTCTCGCCTTTGCACCGCTCCTGGCGCGCTCCCGGGCGCCGAAGATCTGGCCCCTGATAAGGCTGCCGTAGCGCTGCTCGATCGCGTGCAGCCGTGGGAACGCGGCGGACACCGACAGCTGTGCCGGGTCGCCCGCATAGACGCCGGCCACGAATGGCTCGATCGCGTAATCGAGGAATTCGCGGCCAAGCCTCCGCAAGACGAACTGCGCGACCGACTCCTCAGTATTCGCGGGCGCCCGCCCGATGAACGGTTCCTGTAACAGCCGCAGCTTGGCGCCCGGCGAAAAGAGTGACGTCGTCAAAAATGCGAGAGGCGTCGTGGGAAGCGCGTCGAGACGGTCTGCACGGATCAGGAAGCGCTTCGCGGCAATCGCGCTCATGTCGACGCGCTCATTCAAGATGCCGAGCTCGCTGAGCATTTCGTTGATGAACGGACCGGTGTCCAGAATGCTGTTGGGACCGCGCTCGTACAATATGCCGTCGCGACGCTCACTGCCAATGACGCCACCCGGACGTGTTGCGGCATCGATGACTTCGACATCCACGCCGCGCCTGGCAAGTTCGTACGCAGTGGTGAGGCCGGAGATCCCGGCGCCGACCACCAGAACATCGCGGTCAGCGCTCATAGCCCATCACCAGACCGGCAGGCTGCAACGGCGCCATCCAAGAACGAATGGGATGAGGTCGGCGGTCCGGCCAGCGCCGCATCGCAACCGCAATGTCGGTCGCAATAGCTTGTGGCCCGATCACAAAGGCACGTCCCGCTCAGTGGCCGCGATGGCGCCAGTCGCCAGATTGGTCTGCACCGTGCAGCGACGATCACGTGGCTCATGATATTCAAGGCTTTGTTTATATTGACTTTACAGAGGTCACGTTGCAACGCGGCGATTCACTTGATCTGCATCAAGACGCAATGCAGATGCCCGGCAATAATGTTTTCCATGGAAACGAACTTCGCGTCGCAGGCGGGATCCCTTCCCGAAAGTAGCATAGTACGGTTTCTCGAGACATTGCCGCTCTTTGAAGATCTGAGCGGCGAGGCAGTTAGCCGGCTCGCTCGCAGTGCGGCCCAGATTCCTCGGCGACAGGGAAGCGTCATCTTCCGGCAAGGCGACACGCCGGCCGCTCTTCACATCATCGTCTACGGTCAGGTAACGCTGTCGCTCCAGACCGCACGGGGCGACGAAAAAGTTATCGAGTTGATCGGTCCTGGAGCGTGTTTTGGCGCGTCGCCGCTGTTCCTGGGAGAGCAGCACGCCCTGACCGCGGAAACGATCACGGACTCCATGCTCGTGCATCTGGGCAAGGCCTTCGTGCTCGAGGAAGTCGAGCGCAATCCGGGCTTCTGCTCCCGGATGCTCAAGGACGTGTGCCGTCGCCTCAATCAGCGCACCCGCTATTTCGAGAACTGCATGGTGCTCAATGGGGCGCAGCGCGTGACGGCTTTCCTGCTCAGCCAGATCCCGGATGGCGTCAACGGAGGAAGCGTTGCGGTAACATTAAACGCGAAAAAGGGCGTTATCGCCTCCGGTCTCAACCTCACGCACGAGCATTTCTCGCGCATCCTCCATGAGATCCAGGCCGCCGGGTTGATCGAGGTGCGGGGCCGCGAGATCCAGATGTTTGACGTGGGCCGGTTGCGCGCTTACGCCAGCTAGTCCGCCATCAACACCCTCAAGGTTCAATGCCGGCCGCCTCGTACTGCGCGAGGCGGCAACGGTGGGTGCTCGGCTAGAATAGCGCTTTCAGGAAAAGCGCATGTCCGACGCCGCCAAAGCCAAGAAAAACAAGCCGCAGCCGCCCTCGGCATCGAACTTCATCCGTGGCGTCATCGAGGCCGATCTCGAAACGGACCGCTACGCCGCGCGCACCTGGGGCGGGCATCCGGGCCCGGCGGCGCTGCACGCGCGCGCGCCACGGGATAAGGCCAGGGTGCACACACGATTTCCGCCCGAGCCGAACGGCTACCTGCACATAGGGCATGCGAAATCCGTCTACCTCAATTTCGGCCTGGCCCGCGACTATGGCGGTGCCTGCCATCTGCGATTCGACGACACGAACCCGGAGAAGGAAGAACGGGAATACGTGGAGTCGATCCTCGAGTCAGTGCGCTGGCTGGGTTTCGACTGGGGATCGCATCTGTATTATGCGTCCGACTACTTCGACTTCATGTACGAGGCCGCGGAGTATCTCATCGGCGCCGGCCATGCCTACGTGGACAGTCAAAGCGCTGACGAGATCCGCCGCGGCCGCGGCACGCTGACCGAGCCCGGCAGGAACAGCCCCAACCGCGGCCGCACCCCGGCGGAGAACCTGAGGCTCTTCCGCGAGATGCGCGACGGGAAGCACCCTGACGGTGCGCACGTGCTGCGCGCGAAGATCGACATGGGCTCGCCCAACATCAACCTGCGCGACCCTGTGATCTATCGCATCAAGAAAGCCTCGCATCACCGCACGGGCGACAAATGGTGCATCTATCCCATGTACACCTACGCGCACCCGATCGAGGACGCTCTCGAGAACATCACGCACTCGATTTGCACGCTCGAATTCGAGGACCAGCGCCCGTTCTACGACTGGCTGCTCGAGCGCCTCGCCGAAGGCGACTTGCTTGCCCGGCCGTTACCGCAGCAGATCGAGTTCGCGCGGCTCAACCTCACCTATGTCGTGCTCTCCAAGCGCAAGCTCATCCAGCTGGTCGAGGACGGGCGCGTCGAGGGCTGGGACGATCCGCGCATGCCGACGCTCGTCGGCGCGCGCCGGCGGGGCTACACACCCGAAGGCTTCCGCCTGTTTGCCGACCGAATCGGCGTGGCCAAGGCCGACTCGTGGATCGATTACGGCGTCCTCGAAGACTGCATGCGGGAGGACCTGAACGAGCGCACCGAGCGCCGCATGGCCGTGCTCGACCCGGTGAAGCTCCTGATCGACAACTACCCGGAAGACGGGGAAGAGGCGTGCCACACGCCCAATCACCCCCAGAAACCGGAGCTGGGCAAGCGCGTCGTGCCCTTCTCGAGGGAGCTCTGGATCGAGCGTGATGACGTGACGGAGCATCCACCGAAGGGTTACTTCCGACTGTATCCGGGAAACGCGGTGCGTCTGCGCTACGGGTACATCGTGACGTGCGACCGCCTGGAGAAAGACGCGGCGGGCAACATCGTCGCCGTTCACTGCACTTATGATCCGGACACGAAGTCCGGCACCCCTGGCGCCGAGAAAAAGAAAGTGAAGGGCAATATCCACTGGGTTTCATTGCGCCACGGCATCCGTAGCGAGGTCCGTCTCTACGACCGGCTGTTCCGGGTGCCGCAACCGGGCGGGAGGGAGCGCGATTTTCTGCTCGACCTCAACCCGGATTCGAGGCGGATCGCCACTGCCTGGCTCGAGCCTGCATTGCGCGAGGCGCAACCCGAGCAGCACTTCCAGTTCGAGCGACAGGGTTATTTCGTCGCCGACCTCAAGGACTCGCGCCCCGGTGCGCCGGTGTTCAATCGAACTGTTACGCTTCGGGATTCATGGGGCAAACCTGGCTGAGCAGCCCCAAGGCCCGCTCCCGAGCAGCGCCACCAGCGGCCGGTTGACGAGCCGCTCATCGCGGCGCGGCGACAGTAATTTACTGCGCTACCCGCACGCGCCCCCGTGCACTACCATAACGGGAGCCGGGTCTCGCAATCGAGGGGGAATGCAAATGAAAACCGGGTCCAGGACGAAACTGCTCGTCATCGCGCTGGCGGTCGTGGTAGTGGCCATCATTGCATACTGGGGGGCGTACCAGAAGCGCGAGCTCGATACCACGATCATCGCTGCGCTCCAGGACTCGAGCCAGCGTCTGCGCTCGGCGCTCACCTTGATCGCGGGGCCGCCCGAAGCGATCACCATGCAAGCCGCGGAAAGAATCAGCACGGACGCCGACGACGTCGACCGCGGGCTCCAGGCACTGAAGCGCGCGGACGTCGCCTCCGACATGGCGCTGGTTGACGCCGCGGATTCCTATCTACTGACCACGAGAGAGGTGTTGAAGCGGATCGCCGGCAGTCACAAGCACCGCCTGATGCTCGCGGAAAGCACGCAAGCATTGCGCGACCACATGCGCGTCGACACCCGCACGGGAGCGTGGGTGAGCGAGGCGGTCCGGGGCAAGACGCGCATGGACCGGGATTTTCGCGATTTCCGGATCGATACCGTGATGGTGGACAAACTGCTCGAATCGTTCCATGAAGCGGAGAACAAAATCGTGCCGTACGCCGGCGCCGGGGTGCTGATCGATGAGAAGCTTGTCGCTGACGCCCGCATGCGCGCGAGCGCGGAATTGAAGCGGGCGACCGCCGAGAACGAGAGTTTCCGGCGCCGGTTGACGCCCTAGGGCGCGGCGAATACTGTTAAACACCAAACGAGCCGCAGATAAACGCAGTTAAAATGAACTTCTTGAAGATTATAAAGTTTGCCGATTTTCATCGGCGTTTATCTGCGGCTGATCTTCTTGATTGTTTGTTACGCGCCTAAAACAAATTTCGAGCCCAGTTCACAACCATGCCGAATATCACCATGCTCGATATCGAGGCGCTGAGGAAAACCAAACTCGGGCCTTATATCGACAAATGCCTCCAGCATCGCGCGCCGGACCCGGGTTTCCACGCGATGATGGGGCACAACGTGGACCTGTGCGAAGCGATGTTCGTCGCCTGGGACACGATCTTCAATACCGGTCGCGTCAGCCATGCGCTGAAGGAGATCATCCGGGTGCAGCTCTCCCGCATGGCGTCCTGCGTGTACTGAGGGAACGTCCGGTCCGCTTCGGCGAAGCGGCAGGGTCTGAAGGAAGACGACATCGACGAGGGCATTGCCAACTACGAGGCGAGCTCTCGCTTCACCGAAGCTGAAAAGCTCGCGCTGCGCTATAGCGAGCTGATGGCGCTCGATCCGGACCGGATCGGGCGCGAGTTCTACCACGAGCTGCGCCGGCATTATTCCGAGGAGGAGATCGTCGAGCTCGGCGCCTTCATCGGCTTCAACGTCGGCTATCACACGTTCTTCGGCACGCTGAAGTTCTACCCGATGTTCTCGCCGGACGGGCGGCTCGTTACGCAGGAGGAGTCTCAACGCATTTATGGTGCCGCGCCCGTCTCGCTGGTGAAATCATGAACTGCCAAGAAAGCTCAAGACCTCGAATTGAGCCGCGGATAAACACAGATCAATATTCACAGAAGGCGGAAGAATCAAGAACAAGAGCAGAGCCATTTGGCCGCCGATGGACGCCGATGAACGCCGATAAACTCCAAAACCGACCCGCCAGGTGCGCAAGGGAGGATCAAGTGCAGGAATTACTTCGATCGGCGTTTATCGGCGGCTAATATTGTTTTTCTGATTTTCGTTATATCTGTGTTTATCTTATCTGCGTTTGTCTGCGGCTGAAATGCCTTACGTAGCGCCGTTAAAGCCCGAAGAGATTCGGGACCCCGAGTTGCTGGCGCTGATCGAGCGCTGCGAAGCGTTGGGGGTGCCCGATACCCTCTTTCCCAGGATTCTCGCGCGCGTTCCGGCGCATGCGAAGGCGTTGCTGCGGGCGCTGCTCGTCTCCCACGCCGAGGGCGACGTCGACCATCGCTTGAAGGAGATCATCCGCGTGCAGCTCGCCCGGATCGCGGGCGACCCCTACTTTGCCGGCCTGCGCTCGAGGCGGGCACAGCAGGCGGGGCTTGATGAAGACACCATTGAGGCCGGTGCGAAGAAGCCCGAAGACGACCCCCGCTTCACCCCGGCAGAGAGGTGGGCGCTGCGCTACGCGCGCGAGATGTATCTCAACCCGGAGCGGGTGGATGCCGCCTTCTACGACGAAGGCAAGAAGCATTACACCGAGGCGCAGATCATGGAGCTCGGGGCGTTCATCGCGTTCCACTACGGCATGCAGGCGTTTGCGCGCACGCTCGGCGCCCTCCCGCTCAAAGAAGGAACGCCAGGATAAGGTGTTTAAAAAACATCCAGAAAAACATCATTAGCCGCAGATAAGCGCAGATGAACGCCGATGTACAACATAGTGAATTACTGTTTTTCGGTCATATCGGCGTTTATCGACGTGCATCGGCGGCTGTAATTCGGTTTTGGAGATAGCTTCAAGCGACTCGTGTGCTGTGGACGGCCTTCTGACTTCATCTATTAGCGCATGCGCGCCCTGGTGACCGGATTTGAGCCCTTCGGCGGTGAGGCCATCAACGCATCGCTGGAAGCAGTGCGGCAGCTCCCGCCGCGGGTCGGACGCCTGGAAGTCATCACCGCTGAGCTCCCGACTTCGTATGCACGCGCGCTCGTCGCGCTCGAGGCGGCGATCAGCGAGACGGGGCCACAAATCGTTCTCTGCGTTGGACAGGTGGGGGAACGCGCGGCTCTCTGCGTCGAGCGCGTGGCGGTCAACGTCCAGGACGCGCGCATCCCCGACAACGACGGCGCGCAGCCCACGGACACGCCGGTCGTCGCCGGCGGGCCGGCGGCCTATCTCGCGACGCTGCCGGTGAGAGCCGTCGTCGCGGCGCTGCACGCGGCCGAATTACCGGCCGAAATCTCGATGAGCGCCGGCACCTTCGTTTGCAACCACGTTTTCTATGGCCTCATGCATCTTGCCGCGCTGCGCGCAGAGCCCTTCCGCGGCGGATTCCTGCACGTGCCGCGCCTGCCGCAGCAGGCGGGTGACGCGAGCGCCATGGCGCTCGAAGACATCGTGCGCGGAATCGCTGTCGTGCTCGAGACGGCTGCTCATTCCGCCCGATCATCGAGCTGACGATTCCGCTTCATGCGCGGGATGATGGTGATGAGTACTGGTGATGGGTACTGGTGATGAGCAACGGATGTTACATCACTATTTTTCATCACTATTAATCGTCACCATCAGTCATCACCATTATTTACTGATACCCAGCTCCTTGTGCAGGTCCGCGAGCATCTGGTCGCGCGAGCGGGTCTGCCATTTCGAGCGCTGCTTGACCGGGCGGTTCTCGACCTCTGGCAGGATTTTGAGCCACACGAACACCGGACCGGTTGCGGCCAATATCCGCTCGGCCTCGATCGCGAAGCCCTCCAGGTTGTCGAAGCGGTGGGTGCGCGTGTAGCCGGCGGCGCGGGCCATCGCATCGTACGCGACGTTCTGCGCATTGGGCACCGGTTGCCCGCCGGTCGTCGCATAGCAGCCGTTGTCCAGCATGAAGTGATAGAGGTTCTGCGGCTGCTGCTCCGCGATGGTCGCCAGCGACCCAAGCCCCATCAGCAGATCCCCCTCCGAGTCGAAAACGACCACCTTCCTGTCCGGCTGCGCCAGCGCGACCCCGAGCGCGAACGACGCGTGCCCGCCCATGGCGGGATCGCCGACCGGCAGGTCCAAATTCGGCCTGTCGCTCATCTGCACCCAGTGCCGTCCGCCGCGACCGGGAATGACGATGGCGTCGCCGCGGTGCTTTGCGAATATCTTCAGGACTTCCTGCGTTTCCATCATGATGCGGTTCCTTCCCTCAAGCCGTCGCTGGAAATGGTGATGAGTACTGGTGATGAATACTGGTGATGGTTACTGGTGATGAACACCGTTTGGTACATCACCATCTCTGATCACCACTTCTCATCACTATTTCTCATCACCATTATGTTTGTCATCTGTTGAAGCCGTGGTACTCGTCCGCCACGAGCACGGCGACCGGCCGCTTCGTTTTCCTCGCTTCCTCGAACGCCACCGAAATGCGCGGCGCGTCGACATCGTCCTCGACCAGGTAATAGTTGATGCCGAAAGCGTGCAGGAAGCGCTCGGTATAGGTCGCGGCGGTGTCGCTCGTCACGCCGTGGCGCGTCCAGCCGCGGTAGCCGACCATGAGCACCACCGGAATATTCAGGCCGAGCGCCCAGCCGCGCAGTGAGTCGCCCGACTCCATGAGGCCCGTGTTCTGGATGAGGATGACCGGCGTCTTGCCGCCCGTCCACACGCCGGCAGCCGTGGAGAAGGTCAGGCCTTCGCGCGTTACGCCCACGAGGCGCAGGGAGGGTTCGGACTTCATGAGCACGAACAGCCAGTTCGTCTCGCTGTCGGGTAGCCAAATCACGTGCGTGACGCCGTTCTTCTTCAACTGCTCAAGGATGACCTCGGGGCTGAGGCTGGCCTTCTGCGTTTCACTCACCGCTTGCCTCCCATATTTATCCAAGTCGTCATTCTACCGGGGGACGGGGGATCGCAATCAAACTGGTGATGGGTCCTGGTGATGAGAACTGGTGATGGAAACTGGCGTGAACAGCGTTTGGCACACCATGATCCCTCCTCACCATTTCTCATCATCATCTCTCATCACCATCTTTCATAACCATTTTCATCCCCTAGGGCGGTGGCGACTATAATTTCCCTTGCCGTCGACGAAGCCCTTCGGTTTGAAAGATTGATGCATGGATAGCAGCCAGCGAGACAGCCACAGCCGGTGGTTTTGGCGCTTTTTGGCGCTGGGCGTTCTGGCAGCGGGCGTCGCCGGATTCGTCGCGTTGCAGATTCTCAAGCCGCGCCCGGTGGTCAGCGCGCCGGCGAAGCAGCTGCCGCTCGTGCGCGTTGCGCCGGTCGAATTCCGCAACGGCGCACTCCCGGTCACAGGCCACGGCCTCGTCAAGCCGCGCGCCGAGATCGCCCTTGCGGCAGAGATCTCGGGCAAGGTCTCCTACGTGAGCCCCGAGTTTGTGACCGGCGGTGCCTTTTCCGGCGGAGACGTATTGATCCGTATCGATCCCGAACCGTTCCGCGCCGCGCTCGCCCAGGCGCGCGCAGACCGCCAGTCGGCGCTGGCGGCGCTCAAGCTCGCGGAGCAGCAGCTCGCGCGCACCGAGCAACTGATCGCGAAGGGCTTTCTCTCGCGCCAGACGCTCGATGAACGAATCGCAGTCCGCGACCAGGCCAAGGCGGCGCTTGCCCGCACGGATGCGCTGGAGAAGAGCCGCCGCATCGATCTCGAACGCACTACGATCCGCGCGCCATTCGAGGGCAAAGTGCTCTCCGAGAAAATCGACCTCGGCGAGACCGTGCAGCCGGGCAAGGAGCTCGCCCGCATCTTCGCTGACGATGTGGTCGAGATTCCAGTCTCGCTCACCGACCGCGACGTTGCGCTCATCTCCGATCCTTGGCGCGGCAACGCGTCCACGGGTGGCGAAAAAGTCCCCGCGACCGTCACGGTCGAGCACGGTAGCGCGCGCTACGCCTGGCCCGGGCGCGTCGACCGGATCGAGGCGGCGGTGGACAGCGCCACGCGCACCTTCAACGTGGTCGTGCGCGTGGTTGACCCGGCCACCCGCGGCAAGCCTGTTTCGGCGGGCGCTGCGGAGGCGCCCCCGTTGCTCGTCGGCATGTACGCGACCGTCGAGATCGCGGGCCGTGATCACGGACGCTATGCGATGGTGCCGCGGCGCGCGTTGCGCGACGGCAACGTGCTCTGGCTGCTCGCTGCGGGCGACGTCGTATCGATCCAGCCCGTGCGCCTGCTCCGTGAGGCCAATGAGATGGCGGCGGTGTCGGCCGACGGCGTGCCCGAGGGCGCACGCATCATCGTGAGCGATCTCAAGGTCATCACGCAGGGCATGCCGGTGCGCGTCGTCGACGAGCCTCGCGCCCCGGGGCCGGCGGAGCGTCCGGCGTCGTGAACGGCCTCATTGCCTGGATGGCCCGCCACCCGGTGGCGGCCAATCTCCTGATGACGTTCCTCGTCATCGCCGGGCTGACCAGCGCGCTCACGCTCAAGCAGGAGGTGTTCCCCGAGATCGAGATCGAGATCATCGAAGTGCGCGTCGTCTACCAGGGTGCTGCGCCGGACGAGATCGAGGAAGCCATCATCCAGCGCATCGAGGAGCAGATCGAGGGGATCGAAGGCATCCAGCGCGTCAATTCCTACGCCGCTGAGGGCGTGGGCGTCGTGCGGGCCGAGCTGACGCGCGAGGCGCGGGTGCCGCGCAAGCTCGACGAGATAAAGTCGGCGGTGGATCGCATCACCACCTTCCCTGAAGAGGCTGAGCGCCCCGAGGTCAAGGAGCTCACCACCCGCCAGCGTGTCATCGAGCTTGCCGTCTATGGCGACGCGGGTGAGTCGGTGCTGCGCGAGTTCGCCTACCGCATCAAGGACGAGCTTGCGGCGACGCCCGGGATCTCGCTGGTGCAGGTCGCGCGCGTGCGCAACTACGAGGTCTCCATCGAGGTGCCGAACGACGCGCTGCGCGCCTACGGTCTGACGCTGCAGGATCTCGCCGCGACGGTCAAGCGCAGCAGCCTGGATCTCCCGGGCGGCGACATCAAGGCGCAGGGCGAGTCGATCCTGCTGCGCACCAAGGGGCGCAACTACGACCGGCGCGACTTCGAGAGAATCGTGGTGGTATCGGCGCGCACAGGCGCCCGCGTGCGACTCGCGGACATCGCCCGCATCGACGACGGGTTCCGTGACGAGGACCTGATCATGCGCTATCAGGGCAAGCCCGCCGCATTCGTGCAGGTGTTCCGCGTCGGCGACGAAAAAGTGCTCGACATCGTGCGCAAGGTCGAGGAATACGTTGACACGAGGCTCACGCCAAATGTGCCGCCGGGCATCTCCGCGACGATCTGGCGCAACGACGCAGTCGAGTTCAAGAGCCGCATGCGGCTCCTCCTGAAGAATGGCTCCGTCGGCCTTCTGCTTGTTCTGTGCGCGCTCGCGCTCTTTCTCGACCTGCGGCTGGCGTTCTGGGTGTCGGCGGGGATCTTGATCGCCTTTGTCGGCACCCTCGGCGTCATGTCCCTGATGGGGCTGTCGATCAACATGATGTCGCTGTTCGGTTTCATCCTGGCGATCGGCATCGTCGTCGACGATGCGATCGTCACCGGCGAGAACATCTACGCCGAGAACGAGCGCGGACGTCCCTCGCTCGAAGCGGCCGTCGCGGGCGCACAGCGCGTCGCACTGCCGGTGGCGCTTGCAGTCTCGACCACCGTGGCGGCGTTCGTGCCGCTGCTCTTCGTGCCGGGCACCATTGGCAAGTTCCTGTTCCAGATCCCGGCGGTGGTCATCATGGTGCTCGCCATCTCGGTCATCGAGGCGATGCTGATCCTGCCACGCCATCTCATCCACCTCCGGGTGGTCGGCTACCAGCCACGCACCCGCCCCGGCGCCTGGATTGCGGGGCTGCGGCAGCGCATCGATGGCGCGCTCAAGCGCTTCATCGCGGGCCCGCTCGAGCGCGGCCTGCGCTTCGCTACCACCCACTATGGCGTCGTAATCGCCGCGGGTCTCGCCATATTCCTGCTGACGCTCGGCGTGATCCGCGGCGGCTACATCAAGTTCTCGTTCTTCCCCCAGGTCGAGGGCCGCTACGTCACAGCGACGCTCGAGCTCGCAAAGGGGGCGACGGCGGAGACGACTTTGGCGGCGGCGGTGCAGATCGAGCGCGCCGGGCATGCGGCAGCGGCGGAATTGAAGGACCCGAGCGGCCGCGATCTCGTCAAGGCGGTCTACATCTCGGTGGGCGTACAGGACCGCACCGGTCCCGGTGCCGCAGGCGTCCTGAACATTCTGCAAGGCAACAAAGCCTCCGTCGTGTTCGAGCTGCTCGACCCCGAGATTCGCACCATCTCCTCGCGCGAGTTCGAGCTCGGCTGGCGTCGCCAGACGGGCACGTTACCGCAGGTGCGCAAGCTCACTTTCGCCTCGAACGTCATCAACCTCGGCTCGCCGGTGCAAATCGAGCTCTCAGCCCGCACGCCCGAAGGACTGGCGCAGGCAGTCTTGGCGCTGCAGGACGAGCTGCGGCGCATCGAGGGTGTCTTCGATGTGCGCGACGATCAGGATCCCGGCAAGCGCGAGCTGCAGTTCAGGCTGAAGCCCTACGCGCGCACCCTCGGCGTGACGCTGGAGAGCCTGTCGCAGCAAGTGCGCGCGGCCTTCTTCGGCGCCGAGGCGTTGCGCGTGCAACGCGGGCGCGATGAAGTGCGCGTGTATGTCCGTCTTCCGCGCGAGGAGCGCAATTCCTTGGCGGACCTCTCGCGCTACCGTATCCGAACGCCGGCGGGCGATTTCGTGCCGCTACACGAGCTCGCCGAGGTGACCAGCGGCACGAGCCCGGCCACGATCACGCGCGTGGGCGGACGGCGCGTGACGACCGTGCTCGCCGAGGTCGACCCCGCGGTGATCACGGGCCAGTCGGTCAACACGAGGCTTGTCTCGGACGTGCTGCCCGAGCTGCAGAAGGAAATACCGGGGCTCACCTACCGCATGGGCGGCGAGCAGCGCGAGCAGGGCCTGACACTGCCGTCGCTCGCGCGCAATTTCGTTCTGGCCATGTTTGCCATGTATGCGGTGCTCGCGCTCGCCTTCCGCTCGTACGTGCAGCCGATCATCGTGCTCGCGGCGGTGCCGTTCGGGCTCGTGGGCGCCGCCGTTGGCCACCTCCTGCTCGGGCTCAGCCTCGGCCTCACGAGCCTTTTCGGCATCATCGGGTTGGCCGGGATCATCGTGAACGGCTCGCTGGTGCTGATCGATTTCACCAACGAGGAGCGCCGCAAGGGCAAGGGGCCGCAGGACGCAATCGTCGATGCAGCCAAGGGGCGCTTCCGACCGATTCTCCTGACCGCCATCACGACGTTTCTCGGCATCTTCCCGCTCATCATCGAGCGCAGCATCCAGGCCCAGTTCCTGATCCCGCTTGCCGTCTCGATCGGCGTCGGCGTGCTAATGGGCACGGTGCTCTTGATGCTCCTCACGCCCGCGCTGGCGATGGCGGTCGAAGACATGGGCGCGCGCTGGCGGGGGCGCGGTTCGGCTTCCTTGCCATCTACCCGTTGACCAGGAGAAGTGCCTCCGCCAGCACCGAAGGAGCTGCCTGTAGCGCTGCCGTATACTCCCGGGATCCGCGAGCGAGCCTCATGCGCGTGCCGGATCTGACCGGCAGGCAGTTGCAGCGGACGCAGAAAAGTACACGCAGAGGAGCGGCCACGATGAGAGTTTTGGGCATTGACATCGGCGGAAGCGGTATCAAAGGCGCGCCCGTGGATACGCGCCGCGGCAAATTGCTCGCCGAGCGCCATCGTATTCCCACGCCGCAACCGGCAACGTCCGGGGCCATAGCCGGCGCGGTCGGTCAGCTCGTCCGTCACTTCGACTGGAAGGGCCCCGTCGGCTGTGCGGTGCCCGCAGTCGTGCAGCAGGGTTACGTGCGCACCGCCGCCAACATCTCCAGAGGGTGGCTCGGCGTCCACGCGCCGCGGCTCTTCCGCAAGGCCACCGGGCTTCCCGTCACCGTGACCAACGACGCTGACGCGGCCGGCTACGCGGAAATGCATTTCGGCGCCGGGCGCCAGCGCGCGGGCCTTGTCATCATCGTGACGCTCGGCACCGGCATCGGCACCGCGCTTTTCATCAACGGACACCTCGTCCCCAATACCGAGCTGGGCCATATCGAGATCCGCGGGCGCGACGCCGAGAAGTGGGCCGCCGCAAGCGTGCGCGACGCGAAGAGCCTCAGTTGGAAGAAATGGGCGCGCCGCGTCGATGTCTACCTCCAGCACATGCAACGCTATTTCTGGCCCGATCTCTTCATCATCGGCGGCGGCGTGAGCCGGAAGCACGAAAAATTCCTGCCGCGCCTGACGGTCGCCGCGCGGGTCGTGCCTGCGCGTCTGGGCAACGACGCCGGCATCATTGGCGCGGCGCTGGCCTACGAGCACGAGCGGCGGCGGGCGATGCAGAAGCGCTCGCTGGGATAAACCCCGGCGGCCGCCCGGCTCAGCGCACGTAGATCGTCTCCGGGCTCCCGTCCAGTGCCGCCTCGAGCGTGAGCCAGGGCAGCACGGCGCAGCGCGAGCGAATCGGATACTGCCGCACCGTCGCCACCACGGCGCCTTGTGGGGAATACGCGTCACGGCGTCCCGTGTCGGCTTTATCGGCCACCCGCGCGACGAACGATGTCACCCGCGCTTTGGCCTCCTCCACGCACACACCGAGCACCGCCTGCGTCATGATCGAGGCCGAAGCCATGGAGACGCCGCAGCACTCGCACTGGAATGCCACGTCCTCGATGCGGCCATCCTCAACCCGGACGTAGACCGTCATTCCATCGCCGCAGAGCGCGTTCGCACCGCTCGCGCTGGCGCTCGCGCCATCGAGCACCCGGTAGTTCCGGGCGTTCTTGATGTGCTCCATCAGGAGATCGTCGTAAGGGTTCTGCATGTTTCCGCCACGCTATATATCATGAAATATAGCGCTGCAGACAGTCCGAACACAAGCCCGTGAATCGTCAATCGTGAACCGTGAATCGAGGCTAGGTTTGCTCATTTCAACGCCTATCCGCGGCCTGGGCTCAAGTTGTTGACGTTTCGACTCACGATTCACGGATCTTGGCGGTGCACGTCGGCGCGTGGGTCGATCGCCGACCTAGCTGCGCGCGAGGCATGCCAAGGCCGCGACGGCGAAGGCGAGACCCAGGTACATCCGCGGCGCCATGGGCTCGCGCAGGATGATGATGCCGAGGCCCGCAGTCACGACGAAACTGAGCTGCGCCACTGGCACCAGCACGCTCGCTTCTCCGCGCGCGAGACCGGCCAGCAACATCACGAGTCCGAACAGCAGCAACACTGCGGTCGTCGCCCCGTACCGCCACCCGCCGGGGGGCGGACGAAATCCGCGATCGCGCGCGACAGCGAACAGGGTCGCGAGCGGCAGGAACACGCTCGCCTGCCCGGCGAGCACCGTGGCCGGGCTGCCGCCAGCCAGCGCGGCAAGCTTGTAGACGAAGCTCACCATCCCCATCGCCACCGTCGCGACGAGCACGCGCACCACCGACGCCGTGGTCGCGCGCGGCGCCGGCGCCGCGCTGCCCGCGAGCAGCAGCCAGACCGCCGCGAGCGCGGCTGCGAGTCCCGCAAGCTTCCAGCGCGTGAGCGGCTCGTCGAGGAGCCACACGGCGAGCGCCGCGGTGATGCAAAAGCTTAGCCGAAACACCGGGGCAACGACGCTCACCGCCCCGCTCGCGAGGCTGCGCGCGAAGTTGTAGAGCGCAATGAAGACGAGCACGCCGGCGCTCATGCCCCAGGCAAAGGCGGTGCCGAAGACGAGCGTGCCGGTGGCGAGCCCATAGAGGAAGATACCGGGGGCGAAAAAGAAGGCCTGGAGCGGCAGGAAGTGATGCGCCTGCACCCCGCTCGCGGCGGCGCGCTTGTAGACCCAGTCCGCCAGCCCGTAGAAAATCGTCGCGCCGAGCGCGAGCCCGACTCCTTCAGCCATGCTTGCTCCAGTGCCTGCCCAAGCGCAATTGTCTCGCGTCCGGCCCACTTGCGCGGTGAAGTCCATATGACGGCTGCGCCCCCGTCGAAGACCCCCGTCGAGGCATAATGGGCGGCAGCGGGGGCCCACCGCTGGCTACAGCGCCGACTGATTCCAGGAGAAAGCTTCAATCGGCGTCTATCGGCGTTCATCGGCGGTTAATATCGATTTTTGATTCTTGTTGTATCTGTGTTTGTCTGCGGCAAATAGCGCTTTTTGACAATGGACGAGTTCGAGTTCTTTTTTGAAAAAGAGTGGTCGGACGGCCTGCCGGTCGTTCCGCCGACGGGGGCGCGCGTGGCCGCCATGCTCGCGGGCACGCGCCGCGATCCGGCGGAGTTGATCGGGAGCGTGCCGCCGCTCTCGAGCGACGCGACGGTGCGCGCGATTGCCTTGCACGCGGTCATGGCCGGCTGCAAGCCATCGTACTTGCCGCTGCTCATCGGCGTCATGGAGGCGGTGCTGGATGAGCGCTTCAATCTCACGCTGATGCAGGCGACGACGAGCGCCGGCGCACCGTTCGTTCTGGTCAACGGCCCACACGCCCGCGAGATCGGGCTGCATGGCGGCACGGGCTGCTTCGGGCCCGGCTTCCGCGCGAACGCGACCATCGGCCGCGCGCTGCGGCTCATGATGATGAACCTCGGCGGCGGCCTTCCCGGCATCACGGCGCTGAGCGGCTTTGGCGGGCCGTGGCGCTACACGTTCTGTGTCGCCGAGAACGAGGCGGAAAGTCCGTGGCCCTCGTACGCGGCCGCCAGGGGTTTTGCCGCGGAGGAGAACGTCGTCACGGCCATTCCCCTCGAAGGCCCGGCACTGGTGTGGGACGACGTGAGCGAGGATCCGGAGCGCTTGGTGGTCGCGATTGCCGACATGATGTCCGCCATTGGCGGTGGCAACATCTTCCGGCAAGCGGACATGGCGGTCGTGCTAAGTCCCCAACACGCCGAACTCTTTGCCAGGGCCGGCTTCTCGCGCGCTGACGTTCACGCCCTGCTCGTGAAGCGCGCCGGCCGGCGCCTCGGCGAAATCAAGCGCGGCGGCATCTGGCGCGGCGCGTCGGGCGCTGCTCGCTGGCCATTCAAAATCGACTTGAGCGACGATAAGGCTTTCGTTCCCGTGATCGGCGATTCCGATGACCTGCACCTCATCGTCGCCGGGGGATCGGGATCGCCCAGCAGCCTCGTGATGCATGGCATCACCGTTGCCAGCCGGGCGGTGAGCCGGGTCTACACGCTCTGAATCCGTGATTCGTGATTTGAAACGTGAAAAAACCAATATTGGCCGCAGATAAACGCAGATAAACGCCGATACAACTCAAGAATTCCTCTGCCTTCCGTTGTGTTCTTGCACGCCGTCGATCGAGACCGATGGATGGGTTGCCAAATCAGGCTTCCTTATGACGGTGAGTCGGGCGCTGATCGGCGGTGAGACACCCGAGCCGGACTGAGCGCAACGCCTGGCCGCATCGTGGACGGCTTCTACTCTGGAATGAAAGAAAGTTGACTCAGCGCAAGGCGTTAGTTGCGTTTTCCTGTCATATATGTGACGTAACATTTAATTGCACGCGAAGTGTGGGGCGTGTCCCGGTTTCCCGACAGAAAGAGGGTGCGAGGCATGGACCGTACCGCAGCAAGAATCCTCTTCGTTACGCCGGAGCTTGCGCCTTGGGCCAAGATCGGCGGCCTGGGTGAAATTTCCCGCGATTTGCCCTGCGCGCTGGCGAACGCCGGGCTGGACGTGCGTAT
>JAOTVX010000041.1 GCA_029863175.1 Betaproteobacteria bacterium
GAAATCGGGGATGCGAAAAGCGCCGAGTACCAGGAGCTGCTGCAGGGCCTCACCTTAGTCGCGGTCGAACTCGCGCAAGCGATCGTTCGCGACGGCGAGGGCGCGACGAAATTCATTACCGTACGGATCGAAGGCGGGCGCAAGGACGAGGAGTGCCGCCGCATCGCCTATGCCATCGCGCATTCGCCGCTCGTGAAGACTGCGTTCTTTGCCTCGGATCCCAATCTCGGCCGGATCCTGGCGGCCGTGGGCAAAGCCGGCGTCTCCGATCTTGCGGTCGACAAGATCGACCTCTATCTGGACGACGTCCTGGTGGTGAAAAACGGCGCTCGTGATCTCGGCTACCGAGAAGCCGATGGTAAACGTGTGATGAGGCAACCGGAAATTACGATCCGCGTCATGCTGAAACGCGGTGCCGCTGCAGCCACCGTCTGGACCTGCGATCTGTCGCACGATTACGTGACCATCAACGCGGAGTACAGGACCTGAAAAGCTGAACCACAAAGGACACCAAGGACACGAAGGTTCGATACAAAGGTCAAAAGGGGAAAGCCCGGTTCCTTTCCTCCTTTGTGTCCTTGGTGTCCTTGGTGGTTTAAGATTCTGAACTCATGACCGATGCGGCTAAATTGATCAAGCAGGCGGAAGGATTGCTCGTGCGGCTGGAGCAGCTGCTGCCGCGCGAGGCCCCGCCGACCGATTGGAGCGCCTCGATCGCTTATCGCTGGCGAAAGGGCAACGGCCGCGGTCACATCGAGCCCGTCCGGCACGTGCATCGCATCAGCCTGAAGGACCTTCAGGGCATCGACGCGCAAAAGGAGCTGGTCGAGCAGAACACGCGCCAGTTCGTCGACGGCCACCCCGCCAACAACGTGCTGTTGACAGGCGCGCGCGGCACGGGCAAGTCGTCTCTCATCAAGGCGCTGCTGAACAAGTACTCGTCGCGCGGCCTGCGGCTGATCGAGGTCGACAAGCAAGACTTGATCGACCTGCCGGACATCGTCGATCGCATCTACCAGCGTGCGGAGCGCTTCCTCTTGTATTGCGATGACCTTTCCTTTGAAGCGGATGAGCCAGGGTTCAAGGCGCTCAAGGTGGTGCTGGACGGGTCCATCGCGGCGGCCTCGGAGAACTGCGTTATTTACGCGACGTCCAACCGGCGTCACCTGATGCCGGAGTACATGAATGAAAATCTCGGCTACCGCCATGTCGGCGAGGAAATTCACCCGAGCGAGACATCGGAGGAAAAGATATCACTCTCCGAGCGCTTTGGCCTGTGGGTCTCGTTCTATTCCTTCGACCAGGACGACTATTTGCGCATCGTCGCGGTATGGCTCGAGTATTTCAAGGTGTCCGGTGCGCGGGCGGAGCCGGTGCAGCGTGCCGCGCTGCAGTGGGCGCTGCAACGAGGCTCGCGCAGCGGGCGCGTCGCGTGGCAGTTCGCACGCGACTGGGCGGGAAGGGAAAGGATGAAGGCGGAGGGACGAGGGCGGAAATGAGCCCGCCCCCTCGTCCCTTATTCCTCCTGCCTTAAGCGGTGTCGGCACAGAGGATCGAAGTCGCGGCGGCCGTCGTTCTGCGGGAGGATGGCAGCTTTCTTCTCGGCCGGCGCCCGGCGGGAAAAGTCTATGCTGGCTACTGGGAATTCCCTGGTGGGAAGGTAGAGACAGGCGAATTGCCGCCGGCGGCGCTCACGCGCGAGCTGCACGAGGAGCTCGGCATTGACGTCGAGCTCGGCTATCCCTGGCTTACCAGGGATTACGAGTACGAGCACGCCGCAGTCCGCCTGCGCTTCTTTCGCGTGGTCCGATGGTCGGGCTCGTTACGCGGGCGCGAGAACCAGATCTTTTCATGGCAGTTGCCCGACGCTGTCCAAGTCGCGCCGCTTCTTCCCGCCAATGCGCCGATCCTGCGTGCACTCCGCTTGCCACCGGTCTACGGGATAAGCCATGCCAGCGACCTTGGGCAGGAAGGCTTTGTGCGCCGCCTCGAGCAGGCGCTCGCGGACGGCCTCGGGCTTTTCCAGGTGCGGGAGAAGGAGATGCCGGAAGAGGAGCTCGCGCGCTTCCTGGCGCGCGTCATGCGGCTCGCGCACGGCTATGGCGCACGCGTGCTGTTGAACGGCAACGTCGAGCTGGCGCAGCGGGCCGGCGCCGATGGGGTTCACCTTACCGCCGGGCAGCTCATGCGGCTTGACCGGCGGCCTGGGCTCGAGCTCGTGGGCGCTTCCTGTCACGACGAGCGCGAACTCGCCCGGGCGGCGGCAATGGGGGCAGACTTCGTTGTCTTGGGCCCTGTGAGTGCTACGCCAAGCCATCCCAAAGCACCAGGCATGGGATGGGACCGATTCGCAAACCTGATCGTGGATTATCCCCTGCCGGTCTACGCTTTGGGAGGACTGAATCGCTCCGACATTGAAACGGCGTGGCGCGCAGGCGCTCATGGCGTCAGCATGATGCGCGGAGCGTGGAGCTGACCATGGTCAGCTCCACGCTGATTACCACACCGGTATACCGTTTAAGCGCCGTCCTCGGACTCGCCGGGGCCGGCGCTTTCCGGCTGGTCCGCGTCCTCGATGGCCGGTACGCGGTAGCGCTCGGTTGCCCACGCCCCGAGGTCGATCATCTTGCACCGATTCGAGCAGAATGGACGCCAGGCACTGTCTGGCGTCCACAACACGGGCTTGCCACAGGTTGGGCAGTTTACGGCGCGTGGTTTTGGATTCATGCCGTATTGAATAAGGAATTTATCCGACCCCGTCGGACAAATTCCTACAGATTGCAGAAGATGAGCTCGAACTCCACGTCCGTATCGGCCGGCTTGGGGCGCTGCATCCCCTCCTGCGTGGTAAAACGGATATTGAGTGCGTACTTGTTTGCGCTGATCTCGGGCACGAATTGGTACTCGCGTTTCAGGCGGATTCTCACCATCTGGGCGATGCGCCCGGCCATCATCTGCTGGTAGACGCCCTGGTGTGCGAGGTGGGCGGTCGTCTTGCCGCTCTCGCGCAACAGCCGCAGGACGATCACGATCGCGTCGCGAATGGGAAGGAACGGCGCAAGCCACAGCTGAAGGTCATGCCGGTGCTGATCGGGATCCTGCTGCAGCCAGTAGTGATAAGACGGCAGGTCGAACTCGCACATCCCGCCGGGAATATTCGTTCGCTGCCGGATGCTCATCAGCCAGTCGTTGTCGCGCAGCTCCTGGCCGATCTTGCCGGAGCTCTGGAATAGCTTAGAGGAGGCCTGATCGATCTGCCACAGCATGTTGTCCAGCGCCGATTCCGAGACCTCCGGATTGCCGCGCAGACCCTCGAGTGCCTGTTTCTGACGTTCCAGCTCCTGAAGCAGGTCGGACTTGAGATCGGCGCGACCTGAAACGTCGAGGATCTCGAAAATCGACAGCAAAGCGATGTGATGCTCGTAGTGCTCGTTCTTGCCTTGGAAATGTTCGACGCGGTCAAACAGATCTTCGAGACGCAAAAGCGTCCGCACGCGCTCGCTCAACGGGTACTCGTAACTGATCACGGCGTTGACGCCTGTCGAAGAGAGGAAGCTCATGTGGCGTTGCGCCTAGTATTCAACAGAAACCGAAAGAAATAAAGGCTTTAACATGCACTTTCACGCTATTCGCGCATTGAATCACGCGTGCGGGCTGCCTGAGCCAACGCGAGGTACCCGGCGTGCAGCGCGTGTATCTGCTGACGCAGCGCTTCGATGTTGCCATCGTTATTGATCACATCGTCGGCGCACTTGAGGCGCTCCGCGCGTGGCAGCTGCGCCGCGAGGATCGCGCGCACCTCGCTCTCCTTGAGTTGGCTGCGTTGCATCGCGCGCGCCACCTGCTGCTCCTCGCCGCAATCGACGACGAGCACCCGCTGGATGAGATCGCCGTAAGCGCCGGTCTCGATCAGGAGCGGGACCACCACGATCACATAAGGCTGCTGTGCCGCGACGATTCGCGCGCGCGCTTGCTCCCGGATCAAGGGGTGGAGAATGCCCTCGAGTTTTGCTTTCGCGTCTGGATCGTTGAACACGAGCTGGCGCATCTTCGCGCGCTCGAGGCTGCCGTCCAGCGCGATGAACGCAGCGCCGAAGGCACGGCGGATTTCCCCCATAGCGCCCGACCCGGGCTGGGTCAACTCATGCGCGATCGCGTCGGTGTCGACGACGGCCGCGCCAAGTTCCTCGAAGAGCTTCGCGGCGCTCGATTTTCCCGAGGCGATGCCGCCGGTCAATCCGACGCAAAACGGCGCCACGACGCGCTAGAAGAGGTCGAGGTACTGCCGGGTGAGCTGTTCGCCGTAGAACAACGCAATCAAACCGGCGAGCGCAAGATACGGACCGAAGGGAATGGGCACGTTACGTCCGTGCCGCGCCAGCACGATGAGCCCGATGCCGATAACGGCGCCAACGAACGAGGACAGCAGAATCACGAGCGGCAGCATTTTCCAGCCCAGCCAGGCGCCGATCGCTGCGAGCAACTTGAAATCACCATAGCCCATTCCCTCCTTGCCCGTGGCGAACTTGTAAGCCCAGAACACGGCCCACAGCACGAGGTAGCCGGCCGCGGCACCGATAACCGCGGAAGTCAGATCGGTGAACGTCGCGCCGATATTGAACGCAAGACCCACCCACAGCAGTGGCAGGGTCAGATTGTCCGGCAGGTAAAACGTATCGAGATCGATGAACGCGAGGGCGATCATGGTCCATGCGAACAGCATCGCGCCCGCCGCGGCGGCGCTCGCGCCAAAGCGCCAGGCAATATAACCCGCGAACGCGCCGGCCAGCGCTTCGACTGCGGGATAGCGCAGCGAGATGGGTGCCTTGCAGGCGGCGCAACGCCCGTGCAACACCACGTAGCTCAAGATCGGGATGTTCTCGACGGCGCGGATGGGGTGCGCACAGTGCGGGCAGCGCGATCGGGGCAGCATCAGGTTGTAGGTCTCGCCCGCAGGCAGGGGATTTCCGGTCAACTCCGCGCATTCGGCCTGCCACCCCTGCTCGAGCACGCGCGGCAGCCGGTGGATCACCACATTGAGAAAGCTGCCCACCACGAGCCCGAAGAGGACCGCGGTGGTGATCAGCAACCAGGGAGTCGTCAGAAGCAGCTGCAGGAAAACCATCCAGGATTCGGAATTCAAGGTTCCGGATTCAAAGAAGAACGCTGGCAGGCGGGAGGCCGCATTCCCTGAATCCTGGGTCCTTGGTCCTGAATTCCGTTATTAGACCGCCTGGCCCATCTTGAATATGGGCAGATACATGGCGATCACCATGCCGCCGATCAACGTGCCCAGCACCACCATGATCAGCGGTTCCATAAGGCTCGATAGGGCCTCCACCGCATCATCAACTTCCGCCTCATAGAAGTCTGCGACTTTGGAGAGCATGGCATCGAGCGAGCCCGCCTCCTCGCCGATCGTCACCATCTGGATCACCATGTTCGGGAAGACCTCGGTGCCCGCCATCGCCGAGGTAAGGCTGGAGCCGGTGGATACTTCGTTTTGAATCTTCTTGGTGGCCACGTAGTACTCGTAATTACCCGCCGCGCCCGCCACCGAATCGAGCGCTTCGACGAGCGGTACGCCGGCCGCAAACATGGTCGAGAGGGTCCGGGTCCAGCGCGCGATCGACGATTTGCGCACGAGGCTCCCGAAAACCGGGATCCGCAACAACACCCGGTCCATGAAACTCTGCATCTTCGGCGAGCGTTTCCAGGTGTAGAAGAAGAACCAGCCGGCGAAGCCGATGCCACCGAAGATTGCCCACCAGTACTCGACGAAGAACTCCGACAACGCCATCACGAACAGCGTCGGGGCCGGAAGGTCAGCGCCAAAGCTGGAAAACACCGACTTGAAGGAGGGGATGACGAAGATCATGATGATCGACGTGATCACGAAGGCGACAACAACAATCGCCGCCGGGTAGAACAGCGCCGCTTTGATCTTGCTCTTGATGGCGAGAATCTTTTCCTTGTAGGTCGCGAGCCGCTCGAGCAGGCTGTCGAGAATACCGGCGGCTTCGCCCGCGCCGATGAGGTTGCAGAAAAGCGCATCGAAGTAGAGCGGGTGCTTTTCGAACGCCTGCTTCAGGCTCGATCCGGTCTCTACGTCGGTCTTGACGTCGAAGAGCAGCTTCGACACCGCGGCATTGGTGTTGCCCTTGCCGACGATGTCGAACGCCTGGAGCAGCGGCACGCCGGATTTCATCATGGTAGCCAGCTGCCGGGTGAACAGGGCGATGTCCTTCTCGGTGATGGTGCCGCCGCGGAACCGCCGGCGCTTGACCTCGAGCACGCGGATGCCCTGACGCCGCAGCAACGCGTTGACCTGCGCCGTGCCGACTGCGCGCATCTCCCCGCGCACGGTCTTGCCGCTCCGGTCCGTTCCGACCCAGTTGAAGTTGAATTCCTTGACGTCCGGCCTTCTTCTGGCGGCCGCTGCAGCAGTTGCCATGTTGAATCTCCAGATTGGCTTATCTAACCAATAGGTTAGACGAGATTGCTGATAAAATGATGCACGTCTGGGAGAGGTTTGTAAAGCGTATTTGTCCCTATTTTTCCCCGGATGGGACCCCGGGACGACCCTCAGATGCCGCTGGCGGGACAATTCTCACCGCTTTTACCATCCGATCCTGCGTCTGAACGATTTCCAGGGGGTGCCCCGCGATCTTGACACTGGTGTTCGGCTCCGGAATATCCCGCAGGTATTCGACAATCAACCCATTCAACGTTTTCGGCCCGTCGAGGGGGAAATCGAAGCCCAGTTTGCGGTTGAGATCGCGCAGCAGCGTTGAGCCTTCGACGAGAACGCTGCCGTCGGCCTGCTTGGCAAAGACCTGAGTCTGTAGCGGAGATTGGGTCGTGAATTCGCCGATGATCTCCTCCAGGATGTCCTCCATTGTGACGAGACCCATGAGCTCTCCGTACTCGTCCACCACCAGGCTCACGCGATCCTGTTCCTCCTGGAAATTGTGCAACTGCGAAAACAGCGGCGTGCCGACCGGTACGAAGGACGGTTCGCGAATGATTTCGCGCAGGCGCTCCTTGGTCAGTTCTTCGTTCTGCACCAAGTTGAGCACGCTGCGGACCCGCAAAGTGCCCACGACCTCGTCCGGGCGGCCGTGATAGACCAGCAGGCGTCGGTGATGGGCCGTGGCAATTTGCTGGCGAATGTCGTCGAGCGGCGCATCGAGGTCGATCGCTTCGATGTGATTGCGCGGCACCATGACGTCATTCACCGTGATCGCTTCGAGGTCGAACAGGTTGAGCAGGATGCTCTGGTGCTTCTGCGGGAGATAACCGGTCTCCAGCACGAGCATGCGGAGCTCCTCCACCGACAGCTTGTGCTCACCGGTACTCTCCGCCGGTCGCAACCGCAATAGCCAGAGCAGGGCTTGCACGAACACGTTCACGAACCAGACCACCGGCTGCGCGATCCGAAGCAGTGGCACCAGCAGGTAGCTGGCCGGCAACGCGATGCGCAGGGGATAGGCTGCACCGAGCACTTTGGGAGTGATCTCGCTGAAGACCAGGATGGCGAACGTTGCCGCCGCGGTTGCCACAAGCAGCGCAGCCTGGCTGTTGCCGAGGTAGCGTATGGCGATCTCGCCCATGACCAGGGCGGTCGCGACGTTGAGCAGGTTGTTGCCGAACAGCACCATGCCCAGGAACTTGTCAGTGCGGGCGAGCAGCTGGGAGGCAAGCCTGGCGCCGGTATGTCCGCTTTGCACGAGATGCTTCAGCCGGTAGCGGTTGAGCGCCACCATGCTGGTCTCGGAGATGGAGAAGAAAGCGGAAATCGCGAGCAGGATGATCAGCGCGATAAACAGCGTGGAATCATGGATCGTTTCCAAGTTGGGGCGCTCAATGAAAGGGGAAAATTTAGTATCGGAGCGGTTCTTGACGGTGTCAAGAACGGCTTAGGAAAAAGAACTCATAAGAACTCTGGGCCAGGCACCGAGCCGTCACGCTCCGAACCCAATTTCGTTCCGGATATACGAGTAATCCCATCGGCCTGTCGGACTTGAAGTTCTGACAGGCGGCTAAATGCAAAACCGCCCGCAGGCTTACAACAGGGCGGGGTCAAAGGACTTGTTTTTTTTCCGACAAAGGAGTGTAGCAGCGGCGCCGAATACAGGCATTTCGGGCCAATCTCCGCTGTTTGCCTACGGGCGGTTTTGCGTAAGGAGTGTGTCGGGACAAAGTCCGACACACTCCTAGGCTCTGCCTAGGATGACTTCGAGCACGAACTTGCTGCCCACGTAGGCCAGCACGAGGGCAAGGAAACCAGCGAGCGTCCAGCGCACGGCGACGCGGCCGCGCCAGCCGTAGACATGGCGGCCGCACAGCAGCGCCGCGAAGATGATCCACGAAACGACCCCGAAAACTGTCTTGTGGTTGAACTTCGCCGCCTTTCCGAACAATTCTTCCGAGAACACGACACCGGTCACGAGGGTCGCCGTGAGCAGAATGAAGCCGGTCCAGATGATGCGGAACAGCAACGTTTCCATTGTCAGCAGCGGCGGCAGCTGGTTGAGCGCGCGTGGCAGAGTCCCGTCGTGCAGTCGGCGCTCGAGCAACGCCATCAAGAGCACGTGGAGCGAGGCGATGGTGAACAGGCTGTACGCCAGCATGGCGATGACCAAGTGCACCCCGAATACGATGGACTCGGTGTTGGGCAAAGGGTTGAGCGAGGGCAGCAGGCCCGGCAGCAGCACGGCGGCCGCCGCGATCGGCAGCACCAGCGCCTGCAGGCCGTCAAGGCGGTAGAAGAAATTCCCGATCCAGTAGATCAGCACAGTTAACCACAGGATTGCCGATACGGCATTGCCGATGCCAAGATGGAGCCCGTCCGGCGCAAATGCTGAGCGCGCCAGGAGCACGGTATGGATCCCAAGCGGCACCAGCACCGCGTAATGCTCGATCGCGCTGAAGGATGGGCCGGCCACCCCCGCCTCGCTCGCGTGCGGCCAGCGCGTGCGCCAGAAGTAGAATGCAAGCACTGCATAGAGCAGCGCATTGGCTAGATACGGTAGAATTTCCGGCACGTTCCGAGTCTACACCAACCAGGAGTTTGTCGGACTTGGCCCCGACAAACTCCTTATGCAAAACCGGCACCAGGACAATCGCAAGAAAGGATAGCGAGTATGCAAAATCACCTTTGCTTTTCTACGCATTCGATCCTTTCGGCCAGGTTTTCCGCTGAAGGACCGGCCGATTTTGCTGTTAGCAGCCTGTGCGGACTGTCAAGTCCGACAGGCCGTTAGGCTGACCGATGTTCGATAACCTGACCAACCGTCTCTCGCGGGTCGTCAAGACACTGCGCGGCGAGGCGCGCCTGACCGAAGCCAACATCCAGGACGCATTGCGCGAAGTGCGCGTCGCACTGCTCGAGGCCGACGTTGCACTGCCGGTCGTGCGGGATTTCGTCGCGCGGGTGCGCGAGAAAGCACTCGGGCAGGAGGTGATCGGCAGCCTAACGCCGGGTCAGGCGGCGGTCGCAGTGGTGCATCAGGAACTTGTCACGCTGATGGGCGAGAAGAACGATGCGCTCGACCTCGCCACGCAACCGCCGGCGGTTATTCTGCTCGCTGGCCTCCAGGGCTCCGGCAAGACGACGACCTCGGGCAAGCTCGCGCGCTGGTTGCGGCGCGAGCTCAGGAAGAAGGTGCTGCTGGTCAGCTGTGACGTGTACCGGCCGGCGGCGATCGAGCAGTTGCACACACTGGCCGGGCAGGTCGAGGCCGAATTCTTTCCCTCAGCGGTCGGCGAACAACCGATCGATATCGCGGAGCGGGCGCTCGATTACGCGCGCAAGCACTATGCCGACGTGCTGATCGTCGACAGCGCCGGGCGGCTTGCGATCGACGAGGCGATGATGCGCGAGATCACCGAACTGCATGCGGCGCTGAAACCGGTCGAAACGCTGTTCGTCGTGGACGCAATGCAGGGGCAGGACGCCGTTAATACGGCGAAGGCATTCGGAGAGGCGCTGCCGCTGACGGGCGTCATCTTGACCAAGCTCGACGGTGACGCCCGGGGCGGGGCCGCGCTATCGGTGCGGCAAGTGACTGGCAAGCCGATCAAGTTCGCGGGGGTGGGCGAGAAGCTCGACGCGCTCGAGCCCTTCTATCCGGACCGCATGGCCTCACGCATTCTCGGGATGGGGGACGTGCTCTCGCTGATCGAGGATGTGCGCAGGAGCGTCGACCACGCCGAAGCCGAGAAACTTGCCCGCAAGGTGAAGTCTGGAAAAGGCTTTGACCTCGAGGACTTCAAGCAACAGATTGCGCAAATGAAAAAGATGGGCGGCGTGGCAGGTTTGCTCGACAAGTTGCCCGGCGATCTTGCGCGCATGACGCAGGGTGCACCACAGATGGACGATCGCGCGATCCGTCGTCTCGAGGGCATCATCAACTCGATGACCGCGCAGGAGCGCGCCAAGCCTGAAGTCATCAAAGCTTCGCGCAAGCGGCGCATCGCGGCGGGGGCCAGCGTCACCGTGCAGGAAGTGAACCGTCTGCTCAACCAGTTCGAGCAGACGCAGAAGATGATGAAAATGATGTCGAAGGGCGGAATGGCGAAGATGATGCGCTCGATGAAAGGGAAGTTTCCAGGAATGCGCTGACAGGCGTCAGCGCATTCCTAAAAAAAGATCACTTTCAGCCGCCGATAGACGCCGATGAACGCCGATAAGAACCGTCAACATGACTTGGAGTATTCGTGATTTCGTCAGGCGCGAACTTCGTGGCAGCATCTTTCGTGACGCGTGGTCGACCAAGCTAATTTAACGAGAGTTGTCCTAAGAATCGCAAAGGAGTACTTCGATTGAAATAGGCGGGTGAGGTTCCCGCCTATTTCAGGCTGAAGCCCTGCTTACGGATGAAGGCACCGAAATCGGCGCGCTCCGGCACCGCGTATTGGCGCGCTTTGTCCTCCGACCAGCCGTAGAACGGCACCTGCCCGAATCGTTCAACGTGCCGCTGCTGGCGATAGGGCAGCACGGCGTGGCGCCTGCGGTCGTCAGCGTCGATTTTTTCGCGGAGGTCCGACTCGTTGTAACGATCCTGGTGCACTGTCACGTTCAGCGCGAGTCGCGGCGTGATGCGGCCCGCTTCGGCCGGGTAACCCACGCACAGGCCGGCCACCGGAAACACGCCTTCGGGAAGCTCGAGCACGTCGCTCACCGTGTCGGCACGGTTTCGCACCGCGCTGATGGGACAGGTCCCCAAGCCCACCGCCTCCGCGGCGCGGATGAAATTCATCATGACGAGGCCCGCGTCTACTGCCGCGTTCATGAAGTGGTCGAGATGCTCGTTCACGAAGGGCTTGCCGCGCCATTCACCGATTTGCCGGATCCGCCGGTTATTGGCGCAGAACACGAGGAAGGTGGGCGCGTTCATGATCCACGGCATGTCGGGCATCGTCTCGACGATCACCTTGCGCCTGGCGGCGTCGGTTACATGAATGACGTCGGCTTGCTGCAGATCGGACTTGGACGGCGCCGAAAGCGCGCATGCGAACAGGAGCCGCAACAGGGTTGGGTCCACCGGCTGTTCCGCGTACTTGCGATGTGAGCGGTGCATCGCGATGCGGGCCAATTCGTCCAACCCCGGCAGATCTACGTCAGCGTCCAAGTCCGTTCC
The DNA here is from genome assembly GCA_029863175.1 of Betaproteobacteria bacterium. The sequence goes on from JAOTVX010000041.1 coordinate 11,646, forward strand.
GAAGCGCTCCGCAAGCGCCGCCTCGACCCGGTGAGCGATATCGTGAGGTGTATTCATGCCAGCTCCCGTCAGAAGACGCCGCAGTTTACCGTAATGACCATGGCCACCTAGGGGCGTAATGAAAGAGAATCATCAGGTTAATGGCGCGTGGCCGGTAGAGCGACAGTCTCCCCCGTGCAGTTCGGCCACGCGCCATTCGCCTTGCCTGCGGGCAAAAAACTAGCGTAAAATCACGCCCTTCCCGCTTTTCGGACTGGTACGAACATGGTGGTGATACGACTTGCCCGCGGGGGCGCCAAGAAGCGCCCGTTTTATAACCTGGTCGTTGCGGATTCGCGCCGCGCGCGCGACGGGCGCTTCATCGAGCGCATCGGCTTCTACGACCCTATGGCGCCCGCAGGGCGCGAGCGCCTGCGGCTCGATCGCGATCGGCTCACGTACTGGAAGGGCAAGGGCGCGCAGCTCTCCGACACCGTGGCGCGGCTCATCAAGCAGCGCGGTGAACAGAAGGCCGCCTGAGAAACTGGTGATGATGGGGCGCATCGGCGCCCCGCATGGTGTCAAAGGCTGGATCAAGGTTCAGCCGCTCACTGCGGAAGCGCGGAGCCTCCTCGATTTCCGGAACTGGTGGATTGGCGGGGGGGACGGCTGGCAGGAGCATTCAATTGTTGGCGGCACGGTCCAGGGTCGGGCGCTGCTTGCCAAGCTCGAGAGCTGCGACGATCGCGAGGCTGCGGCGTCGCTGAAGGGCAAGACGGTGGCGGTACCGCGTGCGGCGCTACCGGCGGCACGAGCCGAAGAATACTACTGGGCTGACTTGATCGGCCTGAGAGTCGTGAACGCAGTAGAGCAGGATCTTGGCCGCGTGACGGCGATCATGCAAACCGGCGCGAACGACGTGCTGGTCGTGGAAGACGGGCGCGAGAGGTTGATCCCCTTCATCGCGCAGGTGATACGGGAGGTGGACCCCGGCGTAGGCGTGATCCGGGTGGATTGGGGTGCGGACTACTGATGTATCAGTTTGACGTGGTCACGCTGTTTCCCGAGATGTTCGAGGCCGTGACCGAGTCCGGCGTCACGGGCCGGGCGCGTGAGCGCAAGCTGTTCGAGTTGGTGCAGTGGAATCCGCGCGATTTTGCGGCCAACAGTTACCGCACCGTGGACGACCGCCCCTACGGGGGTGGGCCGGGCATGGTAATGATGGTCGAGCCGCTGGAAGAGGCGCTCACCGCAGCGCGGCAGCGGCAGAGAAGCGCGGGGGTGAAGGAGACGCGCGTAGTGCACCTGTCGCCGCAGGGGCAGCTGCTGAAACACCGGCGGGTTATGGAGCTCGCGGCACTGCCAGGGCTGGTGCTCCTGGCGGGGCGATACGAGGGCGTGGATGAGCGGGTCGTCAGCCGGGCGGTCGACGAGGAGATCTCGATCGGTGACTACGTGCTTTCGGGCGGCGAGCTGGCGGCGATGGTACTGATGGATTGCATCGTGCGTCAGCTTCCGGGGGCGCTGGGCGATGCGGAGTCGGCGATTCAAGACTCCTTTGCGGCCGGCTTGCTGGATTGTCCGCATTACACGCGGCCGGAGGTGTACAACGAGGCGGTGGTGCCGCCGGTGCTGCTCTCGGGCAATCACCGCGAGATTGCCCGCTGGAGGTTCAAGCAGGCGCTGGGCAGAACTTGGGAGCGGCGCCCGGATTTGCTGGAACAGCGGGTGCTCAGCACGGACGAGCGCGCGTTGTTAGAAGAGTACAAGCGGGAGAACGAAAGCAAGGCGGTGGCGGAATAGCAGTTAGCCCTAACCCCTCACCCCTCTCTCCCGGCAGGAGAGGGGAAAAGTACAGCGCGGAATTGGTTCTTGGCCAATTCCGCAAAATGGTAATTGTAAGGAGCTTAACATGGACATCATCAGGCAGCTCGAGGCCGAAGAAATGAAGCGGCTCGGCAAGCGGATCCCGTCGTTCTCACCGGGCGACACCGTGGTGGTGAACGTGAACGTGGTCGAGGGCGACCGCAAGCGGTTGCAAGCGTACGAAGGCGTCGTGATCGCCAAGCGCAACCGCGGACTCAACTCCTCATTCATCGTGCGCAAGATTTCTTCGGGCGAGGGGGTGGAACGCACGTTCCAGACCTACTCGCCGCTCATCGCCAGCATCGACGTCAAGCGCCGCGGCGAAGTGCAGCGCGCCAAGCTCTATTACTTGCGGCAGCGCACCGGCAAGGCAGCACGCATCCGCGAGAAACTCACGGTGCGCAACGAAGAAGTGGAGCAGGCAACCCCGCAGGAGTAGCCGGTATAGGTGCTCAGGGAAGGCGGCCTCGTGCCGCCTTTTTTCGTTTCTGACGCGATACGAATTGTCTTGCGGTGGAGCGGCCGAGGCAGCAGCAACCGGACAGGATAAAATTAACGGATGCGCGCGATCGTCATAGCCGTACTGATGCTGGCTGCCGTGGATCCGGCGAGGGCGCTGGAGACCACGCGCCAACTGCTGGAGAGCGGCGCGCCGCGGCTCGCGCTCGATCGCGTCGAGCAACGGCAGCCGCGTGAGACCGCGGATTCGCGATGGGGCGAGTGGGAGACGCTCCGATTACGGGCGCTGTTCGCACTCAAGCGCTATCAGGACGTGCTCGCGCGCACCGGCGCGCTCCTGCCCCACCTGCCCGAGCGCGAGTTGCGCCAGGCGCTCGCGCTGGCGGCGCAGTCCGCGCTAAAAGCGGGACAGCCCGCACAGGCACGCGGTTTGGTCGCGCGCGCGCTGTGGCAGTCTGGCGCCGTGCCGGATGGAGGGCGCGAGCTGCGCTTGCTCGTCATCGAGAGTTATCTCGCCGAAGGTAATGGTCATGCGGCCTTTCGCGCGATGCTCCGGTTCGCGCAGGACTTCCATCCGCTCGAGCCGGCGACCGCAGCACGTTTCGTGGATGGGCTGCTCGTGCTCGACATGGCACGTGAGGCAGCCAACTGGCTCGCGCGCCTCGACGAGGGCAGCCCCGCGAAGCAGATGCTGCGGCTCAAGGCGGGTCTGATCAAGCCGGATGCGGCCATTGCGCAGTCGCGCGCGCGGCTCTCCAAAGGCGGCGGCCGCGGGCATTGGCAAGTCATTGCCGAGGCGGCAGCCGGAGGCGGGAAGCGCTCGGTCCGCATCGAGGCGCTCGAGCAGCTGGTGCAAAATGCGGGCGGCCGCGAGGAAGCCGGCGCCGCGGCCGCGCAGCTGTGGCAGACCTACCACACGTTGGCCCAGGAATCGGCCAACTTGAATCATCTGCTGGTGGGGGACGATGCGGCTTGGGCGACGTACGCTTCGAAACGGCTGCAGCCGGATCCGTTCATTGCACGCGCTTTTTTCGCCTACCTGGCTCAGCGCGCCCGCTCGCTGGAGGCGCGCCAGCCCGCGCAGCTGCAACTCGTGCGGTCGTTGCAGCAGGGCAAGCTCGACGCGGTGGCTTTGCGTCTGTTCGATCACGAGACCATCGACGTCACCGCCATCGATGGGCAGGCCCGCTACCTTCTTGGCTCCATCGCTGAAGCACGGGATGAGGCCACGCTTGCAGTGCGGTTCTGGGAGGGGCTTGCTATCCCGTCAGGCATGACGATGGCCGAATGGGAGATGCGGCGCGCGCTGATGTACTGGCGGGCCGGCAATCCCGAGGGGGCAATGAAGGCGCTTGTGGCCGCAACGAGCGAGAAGCGATCGCCGCCGGCCAACGCGGTCCCGGGAGCGATCTTGCTGGGCCAGGAAATGGTTGCCGCGGGGAAGCCCGAGACGGCCGACGCATCGCTCCCGGCCCTGTTGCTGCTTGCCGGAACGGGACATCAACGCGAGCTCCTGATGGCGCTTGGGCGCACCGCGGAAGCGGGCGGCCTGTTTGGCCGGGCGGGCGGCTATTTTCTTCAAGCGGCGCTGGCCCCCGGCGGCCGGACACCGGATGCCACCGCCCCGAGGGCGCGGCTGGCCGCGGCCCTCAACCTTGCGCGCGCCGGCTACAGGGAGGACGCTCGGGCGCAGTTCGAGTGGGTGATCCGCCATTCGCGCGATCCCGCCGAGCTCAAGGTCGCACGGCGGGGGCTGGCGAAGCTATAATAAAATAGCCACAATTCGAACAAAATAGCGCGTCCCGATTTTTTCCTAAGCTAACGGCGGCCGCGTCGGCTGCCTGCCTATCTGCGCTTGCAAGGAGAGGTCATGATCCATTTTCTGGTGCACGACAAGAAGGACACCGTAGGGGTAATCGTGGTCGAGGGTGTCAAGGCCGGCCAGGAGCTTACCGGGTGGCTGATGGAAGACGATTCGACTCTCAAGGTCAAGGCTCTGAACGACATCCCGATCGGCCACAAGCTTGCCACCCAGGGGATCAAGAAAGGGGACACCGTCATCAAGTACGGGTTCGACATTGGCAAAGCCGTATCCGAGATCAAAGTGGGCGAGCATGCCCACGTGCAAAATTTGAAAACTAAGCGCTGGTGAAACGCGCTGCCGCGCGTTTCACCAATGAAAGGTAACTTGTCACAAGAGGTGGGTAATGATCAGTAGTAAGACGACTTTCCGGGGCTACCGCCGCGAGAACGGCCGCGTTGGCATTCGTAATCACGTAATCATCCTGCCGGTCGACGACCTGTCCAACGCTGCCGCCGAAGCGGTCGCCAACAACGTCAAGGGCGCGCTGGCGATTCCCCACCCCTACGGGCGGCTGCAGTTCGGTGCCGATCTGGATCTCCATTTCCGCACGCTGATCGGCGCGGGATCGAACCCTAACGTGGCTGCTGTGGTGGTGATTTGTATCGAAGAGGGATGGGCCAAGCGCGTCGTCGATGGCATCGCCAAGACCGGCAAGCCGGTAACCGGCTTTGGCATCGAGCTCCACGGCGACCATGACACCATTCTGCGCGCCTCCAAGGTCACGAAGGAATACATGCAATGGGCTTCGGAACTGCAGCGCGAGGACTGCCCCATTAGCGAGCTCTGGGCTTCGACGAAGTGCGGCGAATCCGACACGACCTCGGGCTGCGGCTCGAATCCCACGGTCGGCAACGCCTTCGACAAGCTCGAACCACTCGGGGTGACGATGTGCTTCGGCGAGACCACTGAGATTACCGGCGGGGAACAGATCGTTGCGGACCGCTGCGCGACGAAGGAAGTTCGTGACGCTTTCATGGGCATGTTCAATCGCTACCAGGAAGTGATCGAGCGCCACAAGACGGACGACCTTTCCGAGTCACAGCCGACGAAGGGCAACATCGCCGGCGGGCTGACCACGATCGAGGAAAAGGCGCTCGGTAACATTCAGAAGATCGGCAAGAAGTGCAAGGTGATCGGCGTGCTCGACAAAGCCGAGATGCCGACACGTCCTGGACTGTGGTTCATGGATTCGTCGTCGGCAGCCGCCGAAATGGTGACGCTCTGCGCTGCTTCCGGTTACGTCGTGCATTTCTTTCCTACCGGGCAGGGCAACGTGATCGGCAACCCGATCCTGCCGGTGATCAAACTTACCGCCAATCCGCGCACGGCGCGCACCATGAGCGAGCACGTTGATCTCGACGTTTCCGGCCTGCTCCAGCGCCAGAAGAACCTGGATCAGTGCGGGGATGAGCTGCTCGAAGTCATGCTGCGCACCTGCAACGGCCGGCTCACTGCCGCGGAAGCGCTCGGCCATCGCGAGTTCGTGATGACGCGGCTCTACGAGAGCGCCTAACGGCAGTGACGAGTGACGAGTGACGAGTGACGAGTGATGTATTCGACTCGTTAGGTCATTCGCAGGATGCCGTTCGTCACCCGTCACCCGTCACCCGTCACTTGAAAATGGCCGCCTCGTCGACGCTCAGGGTCACTGTCTGGCGGGGGACGGAGTCCGGCCATTTTCAGACGTTCGAAGTGCCGCGGCTCGAGAGCCAGACCGTGCTCGATGTCGTGACCCGCATCCAGCACTCACTGGACCCGACGCTGTCGTATCGATTCGCCTGCCGGGTCGGGATGTGCGGCTCTTGCGCCATGACCGTGAACGGGCGCGCGCGCTGGACTTGCCGCACTCACGTGTCCAAGGTCACGACGGGCGACACGCTCGAGATCGGGCCGCTTTCGAACCTTCCGGTGATCAAGGATCTCGTCACCGACATGGCGCCGTTCTTCGACAAGTGGGCGCGGGCGCGCGGTCGTTTTCAGGGCGCCCAGACGCGGCGGGACGATTTTGCACGCGTACCGCCGGAGACACCCGAGCGGCGCTTGGCGGATGCGGCAATCGAATGTATCGGCTGCGGTGTGTGCTACAGCTCATGCGATGTCGTCGCGTGGAACGCCGATTACCTTGGTCCGGCCGCGCTCAACCGTGCGTGGACCCTCGTCAATGACGTGCGTGATACGGATGGTCATGCCCGCCTCGCCGCGGTCGCGGGTGATGCCGGCTGCCACGCCTGCCACACGCACATGAGCTGCACGGAGCGCTGCCCCAAGAAACTCGCGCCGACCGCTTCGGTCGGCGGGCTCAAGCGCGTCACGACACTCGCTGCACTCCGCGGCGAGCTATGAAGCGATGATGGGTGCAGAGCGCAAAGTGCAAAGTGACGGAGCACGCGTCGACCGCGCAGCGGGCCTACGCTCGTCACCCATCACCCATCACTCGTCACGCAGAACCTGTGGACAATGTTCGTGAACATCCGTGCGCAGGTTCTGTTCTGGGCGGCGCAAAGGATCAGCGCGGCAGTGCTGGCGCTGTGCGTGGTGGCTCACCTCGTCACCATGATCTACGCAGTCCGCAACGGGCTTTCCGCCGTTGAGATCCTCGGGCGCACGCGCGGCAACCTCGGATGGTTCGCCTTTTATGCAGTGTTCGTGCTGGCGGTCTCGATTCATGCGCCGATCGGCCTGCGCAGCGTGCTCGCGGAGATCTTCGACTGGCGGGGACGCGGGTTGGAGTGGACGGTGCTCGTGATCGGCATCGCGCTCGCGTTCCTGGGATTTCGCGCCGTTTATGCGGTGTTTGTATGAAGCCGCCGATATCTGCGTTTGTCTGCGGTTGAATTGGACGCATGAAGAACGATTTCCGCGCGCGCAATCATCCCGCCTACTGGGCGTTCGTCGTGCATCGCGCATCGGGCATTTTGCTCTCGCTCTTCCTGCCGCTGCACTTCTGGGCGCTGAGCCAGGCGCTGCAAGGGGCAGCCCGGCTGGACGCCTTCTTGCGCTGGACGGAGCAGCCGCTGGTCAAGTTCGGCGAGACGCTGCTGGTGGTGCTGCTCACCGCTCATCTTACGGGCGGCTTGCGGCTGTTGATGCTGGAATTCCTCGCGTGGCGCGATTGGCAGAAGAGCCTGCTGGCAGCGGCAACCGGGGCGACACTCGCCGCCGGGCTCGCGTTCCTGCTCAATTTGCTGTAGATATTGCGCGAAGAAAAGAATGGCCACGGAATCACACGGAACTACACAGAATCGAACCGCGAAAACTCTGGCTGCGACATCACGTCATGCGATGCCGGTTGTTAAAGGCTTGAATTCATCTCGGGTGTTCTGTGTCAATGTTCTGTTTCGGCGTGCTTCCGTGTGTTTCCGTGGCTAAGTCCTGCTGTTCATAGCGCATCATGGCGCGGCGGCCCAATTTCCTGGTTGTCCTGGTCGACGACCTGCGCTTCGACGAGTTCGGCGCGGGCGGACATCCGTACCTGAAAACGCCCAACATCGACCGCATTGCGTACGAAGGCGCGTTGTTCGAGCGCGCCTTTCACACGACGCCGATCTGCTCGCCCAACCGCGCTTCGATCCTGACCGGCCAGTACGCGAGCCGACACGGCATCATCGACAATGTCGCGCGCGACGCTGCCAGCCACCGGCTGCCCAACTATCACCTCCAGCTGCAACGGCTGGGCTACGAGACGGCCCACATCGGCAAGTGGCACATGGGCAACGATGGCAAGCCGCGGCCTGGCTACGATCACTGGATCAGCTTCGACGGCCACGGCCAGCTCACCGATCCGAAGCTCAACGAGCACGGCCGCTACGTGCAGCACACCGGTTACATCACCGACATCCTCAACGCGATGGGAGCGGATTTCGTGGGCCGCAAGCACGAAAAGCCCTGGTCGCTTTTTCTGGCGCACAAGGCGGTGCATCCGGACGCCGAGCAGGCTGCGGACGGGACGCTGGCGGTGACCGGGTATGTGCCCGCGGCGCGCCACGAGCGGCTCTACGAGGGATGTGTGTTCCCGAAGAAGCCGAACATGCTCTCGCCGGCGGAGGTGGTCAGGCAAAAACCCGCCTGGGCCGAGGCATTCGAGATCAAGCGCACCGAGCGCTCGCAACGGCTGCTTAAACCCATTCATTCTGGTGAGCAGGAGGAGATCCGGTTGCGTGCGGCGATGATGGCTTCGGTCGAAGAGGGCGTCGGCATGCTCTTCGACGTGCTGGAGCGCACGGGTCAGCTCGACGACACGCTGATCGTCTTCCTCGGCGACAACGGTTACTTCTTCGGCGAGCACGGTCTCGGCCCGGAACGGCGCTTTGCTTACGAGGAGGGCATTCGCGCGCCGTTCATCGCGCGTTATCCGAAGCGAATAAAGGCCGGCTCCCGTGTGCGCAATCTTGTGGTCTGCCAGGACATCGCGCCGACCCTCGTGCGTTTGGCGGGCGGGAAGCCGGAGACGCAGGTTCAGGGGCACTCATTGCTCCCGCTGTTCTCTGGCAAGCGCGCCGGCTGGCGCAAATCGATCCTTGTCGAATACTGGGCCGAAAACGCCATGCCCTGGCTCATCGGCATGACCTACAAGGCGGTGCGCACGGACCGCAATAAATACATTCGCTGGATCGATCGCGGCCGCGACGGCGAGCTGGATGAGCTCTACGATCTCGAGCGCGATCCGTACGAGCTCACGAATCTGGCTCGGCGCCCGGCGCACCGCGCGGCACGCGAGCGATTGCGACGCGAGCTGCGCCGTCTCAGCGTTGAGGCGATGGGTCTCTAGCTATCCCAAGAACTCGAAATGTAACGGCCGTGAAACGTGAAACGTGTTTTTAACCGCGGATAAACGCTTCATTGCCGCGAATCGTGAATGGTGAATCGAGACGTCAAAAACCGCTTATTCGCCGCCGATGAACGCCGATGAACGCAGATCAGAAATCGGACTTCCCAAACTGCGTGAATGGTAAGTGGTGAGTGGAACGAACCGCCCGTCGTCACTCGTCACCCATCACTCGTCACCCATCACTCGTCACCCATCACGGAGTGTAAGCCTCTTCCGCCTTCATCCTTCCGCCTTTGGGTTGGTGCGCCGCCTTGCTGGTAGAAGGCCTATAAGGTATGGTTGATCGAATTTTCCTCGCGGCAATCGTTTATCGGAACCGGCCTCGCGCGCGCGACGAACGTCGCAGGCAGCAGCGTTGTTCAACCGCTATCCGTTATCGCCCGTGGTTTGCCTCATGGAGTGCAGATGAAGGTCGATATCAAACAGGTCGAGGAGGCGTCCAAGGAGCTTTACATCCGGGCGCTGAAGCTTCTGCCGCCGGACATCAAGCAGGGTTTCGAGCGGCTCGATCGGAATGAAACCGACAGCACGGCGAAGGCGGTGCTCGGGACCATGATCCGCAATATCCAGGTTGCCGAGGATACCCGTAACCTGTTATGCCAGGATACGGGCGTTCCCATCTACAACGTGACGATCGGCGGCAAGGTCGAGGTAGACGGCCACGCGCTCAAGCAGGCGATCGTGCGGGGATGCGAACGCGCCACGCGCGAGCACCCGCTGCGCTCATCCGTCGTGCATCCCGTCACCCGGGTCAATCAGCATACCTCCTGCGGCCGCTGGGTACCGGTGATCAACATCGACTTCACCGCGAGCGCCGAGACGCTGTCGATCGAGATGATTCCCAAGGGCAGCGGTTCGGAGAACAATTCCTGGCTCAAGATGGCGATCCCGGCCGAGGGCGTGGACGCGATCAAGACCTTCGTCATCGACTGCGTGCTGGACGCTGGCGGCAAAACCTGCCCGCCGACGATCGTCGGGGTGGGCGTGGGCGGCACGGCCGATCTGTGCGTGCATCTTTCCAAGGTCGCGGCGACGCGTCCGCTGGGCAGCCGATGTGAGGATCCCGAAGGTGCGAAGCTCGAGGACGAGCTCTCTCGCGCGGTGAACCAGTTGGGGGTCGGTCCGCAGGGCTTGGGCGGCGATTCGACCTCGTTCGCGGTGCACGTCGAGACCGGGGCGACGCATATCACCATGAACCCGGTGGCGGTCAACATGCAATGCCACTCCGCGCGCCGCGCCCGCGCCACCTTCACGCCGCGCGGCCTGGAGTATGGTTTTTGACTTAAGCCGCAGATAAACGCGGATAAACGCAGATGTTACTTACAATGTTTATTGCTTCTCGCCTTGATCGGCGTTCATCGGCGGCTGAAGGGTTTTCTCCATGGCGCATTTTGATTTCACGATGCCGGTGACGGAGGAGCAGGTCCGCCAGCTCCGCGTGAACGACACGGTCACGCTCAACGGCACGCTCTACGGCATCCGTGACGCGACGCAGATCCACATGTTCGATCGCGGGCGGAAGACGCGCTTCGATTTGAGAGGCCACGCGGTCATTCATACGGCGCCCAACGTCAAATGGGTCGGGGAGACAACGGCGACTCCGTGCGGCTATGCGCCCATCTGCATTGGCACAACGACCAGCGATCGCATGGAGCGTTTCTCTCGCCCCCTGATGAGCGAATACGGCGTGCGAATCATCATCGGCAAGGGCGGGCTGCGCGAGAGCTCGGTCGCGGCGTTCAAAGAAATTGGCGGCGTGTACCTCGCCGTCATCGGCGGCGCCGCGGCCCTGGAGACCACGTGGGTGGAGGCGATCGAGGACGTGGATCTCGATGATCTCAATCCCGAGTCGCTGTGGAAGTTCCGCGTAAAGGGATTCGGCCCGCTGCTGGTGTCAATGGACAGCCATGGCGAGAGCCTTTATACGCAGGTGAACAAGGTGGCGCGCGGAAAGCGCGCCGCCACACTCGCCTCGCTCGGCGTCAAAGGCAATTAACCGCCAAGCGCGCCAAGAGAAGCACGACAATATTTGAACCGCGGAGACACGGAGAGAAGCAAGAGCTGGAATTGAACCGCCAAGACCGCCAAGAAAACGGAGATTTCAAACTAAACCGCCGAGACGCAGAGAGAACTAAAGACAGGAATCACTTGCAAAGAACAGTGGCTTGTTCCCGTTCTTGCTTTTGATTTTCTTCTTATCTCTGTGGTTGGATAGGTCTTGATTCTCGGTTCTGTTTTGGTTTTTGTTTCCCTAGCCGCCTCGGCGGTTCGATCTGGTTTGATTCTTGTTTCTCTTGGCGTCTTGGCGGTTCAATTATTGTTCCTGATTTTGATGGCGGTTCGATCTGGTGCGTAGACTCAAGACCGACATCCTCATCCTGGGCTCGGGTGGGGCGGGGCTGTTTGCCGCGCTGCACGCGCACCAGCGCGACCCGAACCTCTCGATCACCGTTGCGGTGAAGGGCCTTCTCGGCAAATGCGGCTGCACGCGCATGGTGCAGGGCGGCTACAACGTCGCGCTCGCCGCCGAGGACTCGGTCGAGCGCCATTTCATGGACACGATCGAGGGCGGTAAATGGCTGCCGCACCAGGAGCTTGCCTGGACCCTGGTCGACGTGGCGGTCGAGCGCATCCGTGAGCTCGAAAACGAGCTCGGCTGCTATTTCGACCGCAATCCCGACGGCACCGTGCACCAGAAGGCCTTTGCCGGGCAGACCTTCGACCGCACCGTGCACAAGGGCGATTTGACCGGCATCGAGATCATCAACCGTTTGGCCGAACAGGTGTGGGCGCGCGGCATTCACCGTCTCGAGGAGCACCGCGCAGTCGAGTTGGTCCGCAGCAAGCGAGGCGATGCAATTGCCGGCGTGCTGATGATCGACATACGGACCGGCGAGTTCGTGTTCGTGCAGGCGCAGGCAGTGTTGCTCGCCACGGGCGGCGGGCCGACCATGTATCGCTACCACACGCCTTCAGGCGACAAGACCTGCGACGGCATGGCGATGGCGTTGCGGGCCGGTCTCACGCTACGCGACATGGAGATGGTCCAGTTTCACCCGACCGGGCTCATGGCCGGCCCGCACACGCGCATCACCGGCACCATCATCGAGGAGGGGCTGCGCGGAGCGGGCGGCCAGCTGCTCAACGGCGCAGGCGAACGTTTCATGCACCTCTACGATCCGCGCAACGAGCGCGCGACCCGCGATATCGTAAGCCGCGCCATGTTCGATCAGATGCGCAAAGGCAACGTTGGCCCGCGCGGCGGGCTCTACATCACGATGCGCCACCTCGATCCCGTCATGGTGCGGAAACAGTTCAAGGGCATGGTGGAGCGGTGCGAGGATTGCGGTTTCGATCTCGTCTCGGGACAGGTGGACGTCGTGCCGACGGCGCATTACATGATGGGCGGTGTCGTCTTCAATCCGGACTGCACGACCGATCTCGCCGGATTCTTCGTCGCGGGCGAGGACTCGGGCGGCGTACATGGCGCCAATCGTCTGGGGGGAAACGGTGTGGCCAACTCGACGGTCTTTGGTGGCATTGCAGGGGACATGATGCCCGGATGGGTACGGCGTAACGGAAGCTTCCACGAGCCTGACGCGGCGACCCTCGAGAACGCAGCCGCATTCGTGACTGCGCCATTCGGGAAGCCAGCGGGTGACCTCAACGCGATTCGCGAGCGCCTCTATGACCTCATGTGGGAGGACGTCGGCATTATCCGCGACGCGGCGAGCCTCATGCGCGCGGCGGGCGCACTCGACGAACTCGAGGCGCAGCTCGACGCCACCGGCGTGGACGGCGCCAATCTGGCTTTCAATCTGACATGGCACGACTGGCTGAACCTGAAGAACCTTATCCTCGTCTCGAAGTCGATCCGCTGCGCCGCGACCGCGCGAGAGGATTCCCGCGGCGCGCACTATCGCTCGGATTTTACCGAAGTGCGAGACCTGGAAAATTCCCGCTACACCTGCGCCACCTGGAAGGAAGGCCGCTTCGATATCGCGACGCGACCGGTCGAATTCACGCGCGTTAAGCCAAGTGAATCCCTGCTGAAGGAAGGAGCGACAACCACCGATGCCGACGTTTCCTGCTGATCGATTGACGAAGCTTGCCGCGCGTGCGCTCAAGCAGGCGGGCACCTCGACGCCCATGGCACGGATGACGGCTGAGGCGCTCGTCGCGGCCGAGATGGAAGGGCTCACCGGGCACGGGCTCTCTCGGGTCGCGCTCTATGCGCACCATGTGCGCGAACGCCGTGTCGACGGCGCAGCGAAACCGGTCGTTGTCCGGAGCAAAGGCGCGACCTGCCTTGTTGACGCGAAGGGGGGACTCGCGTTTCCGGCAGCCGCTCTGGCAGTGAAGGAAGCGATGAAGCGCGCCAAGCGCTACGGCATCGCGTTTGCCGGCGTCACCAACAGCCATCACATGGGCGCGGCGGCTTATCACCTTGCGCCGGTGGCAAAGGCGGGGCTGATCGGTTTTGCGTTCAGCAACTCGCCTGCGGCCATCAACGCCTGGGGCGGGCGCACACCCCTCTACGGCACCAATCCGATCGCCGCCGTCTTTCCGCGGCGCGAGGCCGCGCCTGTCGTCGTGGACCTGTCAGTCACGGAAGTCACGCGCGGCAAGATCATGCTCCACGCAAAGGAAGGCAAACCCATCCCGCTCGGCTGGGCCGTGGACAAGGACGGCCATTCGACGACGGACGCGCAGGCGGCCCTCACCGGAAGCCTCGCGGCGATTGGCGGGGTCAAGGGCACGATGCTCGCGCTGGTCGTCGAGCTGCTGTGCGTGGCCCTCACCGGGGCGGCGTTCGGCTTCGAGAACGACTCCTACTTCCACCCCGGCAGGACGCCCCGCATAGGCCACGCATTTCTCGTCCTGGATCCGGCCGCGCCGGTCGACGCGGATACCTACTACTCGCGCCTCGAGGCTGTGATCTCGAAAATGCTTGTGGAGGACGACGTACGCCTTCCCGGCGCCCGTCGGCAGCACGCGGCGGCAAAGGCGCGCGCGGAAGGCATCGAGATCACCGATGCGCTCTACGCCGAGCTCAAGGCGCTCGCGCAGGCAAAACCCGCGGGCTGAATCGGTCTCCAAGGGAGCGCTGCGAAGCATCCAGCCCTAATCTTCCTGCTGCGCGTATTGACGATTCACCGATTCCCGCTCACGGTTCACACTGTGCGGCGCGGCGCGTAGCGGTGTTGGTCCGCGGCTAGATCGGGATCCTGGAAGGTTCGAGGCAGTTCCCGAGAGGGGGAGGAGAAAGCAATGAGTGTGGCACGACAGGCGGATCTCCTGGTGCGTAATATCGACTGGCTGGTGACGGTCGACGCAACACGGCGTGTTATCCGTGATGCGGCAGTTGCGGTCGAAAACGGCAAGTTTGCGGCCATCGGAAAGAGCGCCGCCCTTGAACGCGAGTGGCATGCCGGTAAGGTCGTCGACGGAAAAGGCATGGTGGTGACCCCGGGCCTGATCGACACTCATCTGCACTCCTCGTTCCAGCTGGCGCGCGGGCTGGCCGATGAGGCCAACGCGCAGGCGTTCCTGTTCGAGCACATGTATCCCTACGAGGTGGCCACGGCGGAGGAGGATGTCTACGTCAGCGTCTCGCTCGCGGCCACGGAACTGCTGCGCCACGGGGTCACCTGTTTCATCGAGCCGGGCAACTACCACCCCGAGGCAACCGTGAAGGCGGTGATGGGCGCGGGCATGAGAATGGTCCTAGCGGTGAGCTGCTTCGACCGCAACAAGTCGGTGACGGGCCTGATGCCGCAGGAGATGATCGAAAATACCGATCAATGCATAGCCAAGACGGAGGCGCTCTTCGACCGGTATCTCGGCAAGGACCCGCGCCTCGCGGTGAGCGCCTCCTTCCGCGGCATGAACAACAGCTCCGATGAGCTCATACTCGCCCTGAAACGGATCGCCGAGCGCTACCGGGCGCTCTTGCAAACGCATTGCTGCTACTCGTATTTCACGCGTGACGCGAGCATCGGCCAGTTCGGCAAGCCCGAGGTCGAGCGCCTCGAGGCGCTGGGTGTGCTGGACGAGCGCATGCTCTTGCTGCATGCCGGCTGGTTCGAGCCTCAGGAGATCGCGATTCTGGCGCGGCGCAAGCCTTCGCTCGTGTGCTGCCCTTCGTCCTCGCTTCACAATGGCTACGGCAACCTCGCGGTCGGGAAGCATCCGGAGCTGATGGCGCTCGGCGTTAATGTGAGCCTCGGCTCGGACCACGCCAGCTCGGGCACGGTCGATCTGGTACAGGAGATGCGATTGTGTGCCTGCAGCTACAAGGAAATCCGCCTGAATCCCCGCGTCATGCCGCCGGAGCAGGCCGTGGAGATGGCGACGATCAACGGCGCGCGCGCCGCAGGGCTCGCGGAGCGCATCGGCTCGATCGAGACCGGCAAGGAGGCGGACCTCGTGTTCTTCGACACCACGCATTCCGAGTGGCAGCCGCTCTATAACCCGGTGTCGAACCTGGTCTACAGCGCGACCGGCAACACGGTGCGGCACGTGTTCGTCGCCGGCGAGCAGGTGGTGCGTGACGGCCGCCTGGTTCGAATCGACGAGAATGTGTTGCTCCAGGAAGTGAGCCAGGCTGCCACGCGCATCTCCGGGCGCCTCGACATGAAGAAGATGGTGAAACTGCAATGGCCCGTGGAGTGAGCTCCTTCGAGCGGCTTTTCAATCCGCGTGGCGTCGCAGTCGTGGGTGCGAGCGCCGAGCCGGCGCGCCCCGGGGGGCAAACGATCGCAGCGCTGCAGCAGCACGGCTTCAAGGGCGGTGTCTACCCGGTCAATCCCAAATATCCGGAGATCGCCGGATACAGGTGCTATGCGTCCATTGCCGAGATCGGCGGCGAATGCGACGTGGCGGTGATCGCGCTGCCGGCGGCGCAGGTGCCGGGCGTCATCCGCGCATGCGGGGATCGCGGCATCGCCTTCGCGGTGGTGTTGGCCGGCGGCTTCCGCGAGGCCGGCGCCGATGGGCAGAAGATCGAGGAGGCGATGCTCGCCGCCGCGCGGGAAGGGAGCGTGCGGATCATCGGGCCGAATTGCCTGGGCCTCGTCAACCTACACGCGCGCGTGTACGCGGCGTGGGGCAGCCTCACCCGCCCCCCGTTACTGTCGGCCGGGCCGGTGTCCGCGGTGCTGCAAAGCGCGAGCCTCGGCACGACACTTCTCGTGCGGTGTGCGACCGCAGGCGTAGGTTTTCGTCATGTCGTTACGAGCGGCAACGAGGCCGACATTACCGCACCGGAGCTGATCGACGGTTACGTCGATGACCCGGACACGCGGGTAATCCTTGCGTATCTCGAGGGCGTGAGCGACGGACGCGCCTTCCTGCGCGCCGCGCGGCGTGCGCTTGCGGCCCGCAAGCCACTCGTCGTCCTGAAGGCCGGAAACACGGAGCAGGGCAGGCGCGCGGCCGCATCGCATACGGCCAATCTCACGGGCGATTACGACGTTTACCGCGCGGTCTTCCGGCAGTGCGGCGTGATCGAGGTCCACGATCTCGATGAAGCAGCCGATGTTACGCTCAGTCTTGTTGGCGGCCGGCTGCCGAGGGGCCGCCGCGTGGCGGTGATGGGGGGCTCGGGCGGCGCGGCCGCCATGTTTGCCGACCGGGCGGACGAATTGAGGCTCTCCATGCCGCCCCTCGCCGAGCAAACATTGAAGGTTCTGAGGAGCTGTCTCCCATCGCTCAGCTCGCTCCAAAATCCCATCGACTATACCGCCGGCTATCCGCGGCCTGGGCCCGGACTCGATTTCCGGCAGGCGTTCGATGCAGTGCTCAATGACCCGGGCATCGACCAGCTTGCGGTCATGTTCGCCGCGGCGGGCCGCAACCAGTTGCAGGTGGGCGGGGAATTGCTGGGCAAAGTGGCGTTCTCATCAGACAAGCCGATCGTCGTGTTCTCCGGGATGACGCAGGAGATCGCGCCCGAGGGCTTGGGCCTCATGCGCGAGGCCGGTATCCCGGTTGTGCCATCCCCGAAACGGGCGGCCGTGGTGATGGCGAAGCTCGCCGATTACGCTGCGGCGCTCGGAGGCCGCGAGCAAGGGAGCGAGCCGCACGGCGCCCGCACCGTGAGGCCGCCGGCACTACCGGCTGGCGCCGCGACACTGGATGAGCACGAGAGCAAGAAGATCATCGCTGCCGCCGGCGTGCCGGTGACGCGCGACCGCTTGGTCCCGGTTAGTGCGACGAAGGGCGTGTTGGCGGATATCGCCTACCCGGTGGCGGTTAAGATCGTCTCACCCGACATCGCGCACAAGACCGACATCGGCGCGGTGCGGCTCAATGTGCGCGACCGGGCAGCGCTCGAGGCTGCCCTCTCGGAGATCGTAAACAACGCGCGCCGCGCCGCGCCCGAAGCCCGGATCTCTGGCGTGCTTATCTCGGAAATGATTACCGACGGCCTGGAAACGATCATCGGGGTCGTCAACGATGCGGTGTTCGGCCCCGTCGTGGCGTTCGGCCTCGGTGGCATTTTTGTCGAGACGCTCAGGGACGTGAGCTATCGCGTTGCGCCGTTCGGACTCGAGGACGCGCGCGCGATGACTGAAGAGTTGAGAGCACGGCCCGTCTTCGACGGCGTGCGCGGCGGGCCGCCGCGCGACCTCGATGCGCTGGTTGCCACGCTCGCGCGGGTATCGGAGCTGGCATGGCACCTGCGCGACCGCCTCGCGGAGATGGACATCAATCCCCTGCTCGTGCGCCCAAGGGGGCAGGGCGTGGTCGCCGCGGATGCGATGATCGTCCTGCGCTAGGAATTTGTCGGACTTGCGTCCGACAAATTCCTAATCTAGATTCTGGAATGAACGCCCCCTCGCGTCCCGGCGCGGAGGGGGGGTCGGATTCCGTACTGTGATCGCATTTTTCGCTTGAGGCCCGGGGCTGTTAAGATTGCGCCTCTTGAGCCGATGCTGAACCGCGAACCCTGAACCTAAAGCCTTGAACCTTGAACCTTGAACCTTGAACCTTGAACCTTGAACCTTGAACCTTGAAACTTGAAACTTGAAACTTGACCCTTGACCCTTGACCCTTGAACCTGGAACCGGGAACACCAATATGTATAACCTTCAACTGACCCCCGAACAACTGGAGTTCCGCGATACGGTGCGAGATTTCGTCGAAAACGAGATCAAGCCCGTCGCCCTGCATCCCGACCGGCTGCAGCCCTTCGAGAAACCGCTGCTTGCCGCGCTGGTAGAGAAGGCTGCGCAGATGGGCTTACGCACGTTCGCGCTGTCCGAGGAGGCGGGTGGCGCCGGCGCCGATGGCCTCACGTCCTGTATCGTCCTGGAAGAACTCGCCGCGGGCGATATCGACATCGCAACCGTGCTCGGCCACACCTCGTTCCTGGGCCATGTATTGTTCGACCGGCTGCTGAGCGCCGAGCAACGCGCGCGCTTCCTGCCTAAGTTTGCGGAGGACGATCATTATCATCTTGCCTTCGCGGGGCGCGATCCCGGCGCCGGCGCCGGCTGGAGCTATCACCGTGCGCTCGCAGCCGAGGGCGGGGCGCAGCTTTCCGCGAAGAAGCAGAGCAACGGCGATTGGGTCATCAATGGCAGCCTGCCTTTTGTCGCGAATGCGCCGGTCGCCAAGCTCCTCGCGGTGCAGGTCCGGAGCGATCCCAAGAAAACCGGCATCAACGGCATGAGCACACTGCTGGTGCCGCGCGACGCGGCGGGTCTCACGGTCGGCGAGGCGCCGAAGGCGACCGGCGAGGCAATCCGGTGGCACCAGGGCACCGGCGCCCCTGTGACGTTCAAGGACTGCCGGGTCCCCGCGGATCACCTGGTCGGCAAGGAGGGGCAGAGCCCGCTGGCGGACGGCACGCTGCTTGCGATCAGCGTTTCGCAGATGGCTGCAATCAACCTCGGCCTCGGCCGTGCCGCCTACGACGCGGCGGTCGACTATGCCAAGATCCGCCGCCAAGGCGGTCGCAATATCATCGAGCACCAGGCGATCGGCACCAAGCTCGCCGACTGCGCGATCAAGCTCGAGCTCGCGCGCAACATGATCTGGAAGGCCGCATGGGCGGCCGATCATCCTGAGGCAGTCGCGGACCGCAGCGTTCCCGAGCTTCCGCTGCACACGATCGCTCGGGTCTATACCGCAGAGGCCGTCAACGAAGTGACGCTACTCTCGGCGGAGTGCTTCGGGGCGATGGGCGTGATGCGCGACATGCCGTTGCAGAAATACGTGCACGACGGTTTCGTGTTCGCGCACGCGGAAGAGACCGACGGTGCTGCGAAACTGGGTATCGCCGAAGCAGTTGCCGGCTTCCAGCGCCCGCTCGCCGCGTAGCGGCCTAACTGGTGATGAGATACTGGTGATGAGAACCGGTGATGGGGTGATGGTGATGAAAGACGGTTGAGGCGCGGTTTACTCATCACCATTTTTCATCACCATTAGTCGTCACCATCTTCCATCACGCTTTTTTGGAGTAGAGAATGGATTTTTCACTGAACGAAGAGCAACGCCACTGGCAGATGGAATCACGCAAGTTCTGCGACGAGGAGATCCGCCCGCTGTCCCTGAAGCGTGACCAGATCGAAGGCGGCTTCGAGCCGTGGGACTGGGACATCATCGAGAAAGGCTCGAAGCTCGGCTTGCGCACGCTGGCCGTGCCCAAGGAGTGGGGCGGCCCGGGAGCGGACTTCGTGTCGCAGGCACTGGTGATGGCGGAGCTGGCCCGCGGCGACAGCGCCATGTCCAAGGCCTTCAGCCAGAACTGGAAATGGAGCCACCTCATCGCGGCCGCTTGCACCGAGGAGCAGAAGGAGCGTTTTCTCAAGCCCTTCCTCGCCGATCACCGCTACGTGATGGGCCGGGGCATCACCGAGCCTAACTCCGGTTCGGACAACCGCCTCCCGCCGGAGGACGACCCCAAGGCCGGTTTCCGGCTGCGCGCCGAGCGCAAAGGCGACGAATGGATCCTCAACGGGGAGAAGTGCTTCATCGCGAACGGCAGCGTGGGCTCGCTCTTCTTCGTTGACGCGCGCACCAACCCCGACGTCAACATCAAGCAGGGGGGCACGCTTTTCATGGTGCCGAAGACCACGCCGGGGTTCCGCATCGGCAAGGTGTTCAACAAGCGGGGCTGGCGCTTCTACCAGAACGCCGAGCTCATCTTCGAAAACGCGCGCGTGCCCCATGCGAACGTCGTGGGCGAGGTGGGCGGCGCGTCCGCGACCGGCAAGGGCGACAACACCGGCGGCGACCTGTTCGGCGACCTCGAGCTGGCGGCCAATGCGCTCGGCGTGTGCGACGACGCCGTTGACCTTGCAATGCAGTTTGCGCGTTCGCATAAGCGCGCGGGCAAGTATCTGTTCGAGCACCAGCTGATCCAGCTCAGATTGGCGGAGATGCACGCGCTCACCGAGGCGCTGCGTTCATACGTGATGCGGGTCGCGTGGATCCACGACCGCAGGGAGCCGTCGGCCAACGCCGGCCTCGTGATGATTTACTCCACCGACGTGATCCAGCGCGTCACGGCCCTCAACATGGAGATCCACGGCGGCGAGGGTTGCCTGATGAACGCGCGCGTGGACAAGCTCGTGCGCGACGCGATGGTTTGGACGCACCTCGCCGGCGACAGTGTGCAGCGGATGAGGACGCTCAGGAAGCTCGCTGGAAAAGCCCGCGCCGGCGTGAGCGGCGATTGATGTCGGACAGCGTGGCGCGGGAAACGTGACATGACCAAGCATAACGGGGCGTGACGTGAAGTGACGGGCCTCGCCCTGCCGCCAGCCGCTTCTTCCGCAAACTGCACTATCCACGCTGCTGGTTCGACCACGGGAGGATTCGCGATGAAGCTGAAGTCAACTGTGAAGGTGATCAACGAGGCGGACTACCCGGGCCAGCGCGGCGTGACGGAAGGCCAGACCTACAAGCGGCTCGTGGGGTGGCCCGAAGTTTTCACGACCGATCGCGTGCGGATCGGGCGGGCGAGCTACCTGCCGGGCACCTACGAGCAGCTTCACTGGCACCCGATCGAGGCCTGTTATTACGTGATCTCCGGGCACGCCACGGTCCGCGACGTCGCGGGCAAAGAATACGAGGTCGGACCGGGATCCGTCATTTACGCGCCCCCGGGCATCGCAGGCGCGCACGAGTGGGAGGTCAAGGAAGGCCTCGAGTTGATCGACATTCGCGCCACGAACGAAACCAACCGCAAGATGCAGTTCACGGTGGACAAGAAGACCATGCGCTCCTACATCGACCTCGACGAGCTGGAAAAGCGCGAAGGGGTCAGCTTCGAGTCCCACTACTGATACGACGAGAGCTGGTGACGGGAAAGGGTGATGAGAAATGGTGATGCGAGCTGGTGATGAACAACGCACCGC
>JAOTVX010000042.1 GCA_029863175.1 Betaproteobacteria bacterium
GAGCGGGATGTGGAAACGGAGCTACGGCGAGGTTACTCGGGCACCGCCAGACGAAAGGGGCGGCAACGGACAAACCGGACCTACTGCCACCGCGCCACATCTCGACTCTACCCAAAAGCAGACATCCGCCACTCGGGCGAATGGCTTTTTGATCCCTCGATAATCCCAGGCAGGATTTTTTATGCAGGTATGCGTGCTAACGTTTTGACCATCTTGAGGAATGATTGTTGCACGCGCACAATGCTAATTGGAAAACTGGCGTTTATGCCAATCACCTTTCGTTAGGCGGCTTGATCATATATGCGCATGCTCCCGCAGCTTTTTGCCAACAATCGGGCCTGGGCTTCACAGCAAACGCGTCACGATCCCCATTTTTTTGAGCGCCTCTGCGCGATTCAAACGCCGGCGTACCTCTGGATCGGTTGTGCCGACAGTCGTGTCCCGGCAAACGAAATTGTGGGTCTTGCGCCCGGCGAGCTTTTTGTTCACCGTAACGTCGCCAATTTAGTGCGCCCGGACGATCAAAACTGCTTGGCGGTCTTGCAATACGCCGTAGACATACTCCAGATCTCTCATATCATCGTGTGTGGCCACTATCGCTGTGGTGGGATCCAGGCTGCTTTCGGCCCCCCCACAACCGATCCACTGAAGGGATGGATTGCCCATGTCCGTGCGATCCGCCAGCGATACGTTGACGAACTTGCGTCGCTTACTGATGACGAAATGCGCTGGCAGCGTCTCTGTGAGCTCAACGTCATAGCGCAGGCGCGTATGCTTAGCGGCCTCCCAACTATCCTTCGAGCGTGGGAACGTGGCCAGCAGCTTGCCATTCATGGCTGGATCTACGACCTTCGCGACGGCTTACTCCGTGATCTTGAGGTTAGCGTTAGCGAACGGCGCCACGAATATTAAGTGTCCGTTTTGGGTCGAAAGCGGACATGGTCTGCTAGGTCGAATTTGGACTACTACATTTAACTAGCAATTCCCCGCGCTCTGGGCGCGGGGATCAATATGGGTTTTGGTTTTGACTTAGCGTAGCGCGCCGCTTTTGTATTTCTGCGCCGTAATACCCCGCGGCTTGCCGCGGGGATAGGCGCAGGCCGCGCGCAGCGATGTTATTGAAATCCTTAGTGTCCTTTGTGTCAAAGCTTTTCTATTCTTTCGCGGCCTTGGCGACCTCGGCGGAGAAGCTTTAGTCGCGACTGTAAAGCCCGCGGCGCTCGACGATCCGTGCCACTAGGTCCAGCACCAGCGCACACATGACGCCAAACGGAAGGTAGCCGGCGTAGCCGAGCAGCGGCATCTCGAAGACATGAAACCGCTGCGCATAGGGAATGCTGTAGTGCCACTGCGCGAGACTGCCGGAGTTCCACAGCTCCCAGAAGAGGCCGCAGACAAGGGCCGCCAGCGCCGGCTGCAGCAGCGCACGCCAGTCACCGCGCGCCAGCGGCGAGAGCAGCGTCTCACCTACCGCGATTTGCTGCAGTCCGCACAAAACCAGAAGCGGACCGACCCAGAGGGTGGCATAGAGGATCTCGGGCCAAAGCCCGATTGCGGCCAGGGCAACGGTACCGGCGGCGAGCGCTCCCCATGCGAGTGTCCGGTGGCCGTGAATCGGCGGAAGCGCGAGCGCCTCGAGGCGCGGAAACTGCCGCAGCCAGGCGAGCGTGCTCGCCACGGCGGGAAGTACGGTGGAAAACGGCACGGTGGCCTGCAGGAAATAGTCCCAATCGTTTGTTGCGTGCACGCCGCTGTAATACCAGCTGTTCACGAATTGATTGAGGTGCTCGAACAGCCACCACGAAGCGGCGCTGACCGGGAATAGTGTGAGAAACCAGCCGGTGCGCTGCGTCAGCGGCGAGCGGCCCGTGCGGCGCAACAGGAGCCCGTTCACCGTCAGAACATAGCCGAGCCATAGCGGCGTAAAGGTGTGACGCCGCCACCCGGGAGGCACGAGGCCTTCTGTCCAGGCGAGAACCCAGCCGGCGGCGATCAGGGCCAACCCGACCCAGCCCCACCAGGGAAAGTTGCCGACGCGTGCCATCGGCGGCCGCGGAGCAGCTCGGACGAAAGCGGCGACGTAGAGCGCTAACGCGGCGAGCACCGGAACCGACAGGGCAACGAAGGCACCCCACTCGAAGGGCGCGTGCGCGATGGCTTCCGTACGCGGTGGGAAAACGGCGTAGCGCTCTATTGATCGCCCCGCGGCAAGCAGACCCAGCAGCGGAGCGAGCCACACGATGGCCGTTCCTACAAGCAGGGTTAGAGCAGATCGCGATCGCATTGTCTATGTTCGTGAACGGTAAACGGTTAACGGTTAACGGTAAGCGGTAAGCGGTGACCTGTACATTATGAAAGCATCACCGACGAGGACGCCGTCCCCTCATCCCTTCCCCTTCTCCCGAATGGAGCAGGGAAAGCTCGAGCCTCCCCTCTCAGCTTGGGAGAGGGGCGCGGGTGAGGATGGACGCCAAGGAATAGTAATTGGTACCCAAGGTCGCGGAGGCAGCGCCAAGGGTGGCATACACGGAAGTCAGTGGTCTGGATGCGACGCTCGCCGTGCTCTTTAATTAATGTCTGAAATCCTTTATGTCCTTAGTGTCCTTTGTGTCAAAGCTTTTCTATTCCTTTGCGGCCTTGGCGACCTCTGCGGAAGAGCTTTTGTTTCCCTTCGCGGCCTTAGCGACCTCTGCGGTGACGCTTTAATCGTCCTTTATCGGTTTGACGGAATCTATCTGCAGCTGGTTTTCCGTGATCCCGCTTGTCAGTCGAGAAACGTGGCGTACTCGTCCAGTTCGATCCGCGGCGGCTGGAACGTGTTGACCACCGCCGTGGGATCCGCGTAGCCCATTGCCATCCCGCAGATCACGATCCAGTCCGCCGTGATGCCGAGCTCGCGCCGCACGACGTCGGGGTAGCTCGCGATGGCCGCCTCCGCGCACGTATGAAGGCCTTTTGCGCGGGCAGCGAGCATGGTGGTTTGCAGGAACATGCCGTAGTCGAGCCAGCTTCCGCGCTCGAGCCGGCGGTCGATCGTAAAGATGATCCCTACCGGCGCGCTGAAGAAATTGTAATTGGTCGCGCGGTAGGCCTTGGATTTCTCGCGGTCGCCCCGTCCGATGCCGAGCGTGCCATAGAGCCCCCACCCGCACTGCCGCCGGCGAGCGAGATAGGGCTCCTCGATGGGGTCGGTGTAGTAATCGTAGTCGCGCTTGTGGCCGGGCTCGTCCGTGAGGAACGCCTGCTGGATCGCTGTGCCGACGCGCGCGAGCGTCGCGCCCGTCAGCACGTGCACGCACCACGGCTGGATGTTCGAACCGCTCGGGGCATGACGGCCGAGCGCCACGATCTCGCGCACAATGTCGATGGGAACGGGCTTCGGCTGATAGGCGCGGATGGAGCGGCGCGTGCGCGCCGCCTCGAATACGCCGGGCGCTGGCTGATGAATATCGTCGGACATGTGAACCTCCCGCCGCGATGCTAGCACCAGAGGGGTGAGGGGCGTCAGCCCCGCCCGTGGTTTTCATCAACAGTTCCCATCACCATCTCCCATCACCACTTCCCATCACCAGTTTCCATCACCATTTCTCATCACCACTTGGGCGATGGCCGTGTCGCCGGCGGGCGACATCCCGCGGGCACGGGTAGTACCGGTATCAGAAATGCGGTACGCTACGGGCTGCAAGTCGCGCCCTCGCGCGCGAGCGAATGTTCTATTTGGCGACGGGAGAGCATGGCGGCAAAGAAATACGACGAGAGCTCGGTCAAGAAGCTGCGTGGCATCGAGCCGGTGCAGCGGCTGCCGGGAATGTATACCCGGACCAGCGATCCCACCCACATCATCCAGGAAGCGATCGACAACGCGGCCGACGAGGCCTTCGGCGAGCACGCGGACCGCATCGACGTCACCGTGCACCGCGACGGCTCGGTGACGGTCGCCGACAACGGGCGCGGCATCCCGGTGGGCCTGCACCCGGAGGAGAAGATCCCCACGGTGCAACTGGTATTCACCGAGCTGCACGCGGGCGCGAAATTCGCGCGGTCCGAGGCGGACGCGGCGTACAAGTTCTCCGGCGGGCTGCACGGCGTCGGCGTGTCGGTGACCAATGCGCTTTCCGAGCGGCTCGAGGTCGAGGTGCGGCGCGAGGGCGGCCTGCATGCGATGGCATTCGCCGACGGCGCTGTTGCTCGCAAGCTGAAGATGGTCCGCAGCTGCGCGAAAAACGACACGGGCACATCGGTTCACATCTGGCCCAACAAGAAGTATTTCGATTCGCCGAAGGTCTCGCTGCCCGATCTCGAGCGCATCGTGCGCTCCAAGGCCGTGCTCCTCCCGGGCGTGAAGGTCACGCTCAACATCGAAGGCGCGAAAGAGACGACGACGCGCACCTGGAGCTATCCGGACGGGATGAAGGGTTATCTCGCGGAGATGCTCGCCGACGCACAACCGATCGCGCCGGTCTTCGAGGGCGAGAAGTACGTGCAGGAGGGGAACGGCTTCGCGGCGGGCGAAGGCGCCGGCTGGGCGTTCGCGTTCGTGGAGGAGGCAAAGGGGTATGGCGAGTCCTATGCGAACCTCATTCCCACACCCGCTGGCGGCACCCACGAGGCAGGGCTGCGCGACGGCCTGTTCGAGGCGATCAAGGCCTTTGCCGATCACCACAGCTTGATGCCGCGCGGCATCAAGCTGCAATCGGACGACGTCTGGTCGCGCACCGTGTTCTTCCTCTCGGCCAAGGTGCTGGAGCCGCAGTTCCACGGGCAGACCAAGGAAAAGCTCTCCAACCGCGACGCCGTCAAGCTCGTCTCGAGCA
The DNA here is from genome assembly GCA_029863175.1 of Betaproteobacteria bacterium. The sequence continues at coordinate 4,815 of JAOTVX010000042.1, forward strand.
TGGTGCGCGACCCGTTCGAGCTCTGGCTCAGTACCCACGTCGAGCATGGCCGCAAGATCGCGGAGCTCGCCATTCGCCAGGCAGTCGAGCGCTCGCGCTCCGTGCAGAAAGTCGAGCGCAAGAAATCCTCAAGCGTCGTGATCCTGCCCGAGAAGCTGACCGACTGCGAGTCGAGCGAGCTCGGCGAGAACGAGCTCTACCTCGTCGAGGGCGATTCCGCGGGCGGCTCGGCGAAGCAGGCGCGCGACAAGCGCTTTCAGGCGATCTACAAGATGCGCGGCAAGGCGCTGAACTCATGGGAGGTGAAGCGGGAGCTGCTCTTCTCCAACGCCGAGATCCACGACATCGCCGTAGCGGTGGGCGTAGATCCGCACGGCGAGAGCGGCGACCCCGACCTCTCGGGCCTGCGCTACGGCAAGATCGGGTCGCTCACCGACGCGGACGTGGACGGGGCGCACATCTCGGTGCTGCTGCTGACGCTCTTCTACCGTCACTTTCCGAAGCTGATCGAGCGCGGGCACATCTATATCGCCTGCCCGCCGCTCTACAAGGTCGATATCCCGGGCCACGGCAAGCGGCCGGCGCGCAAGCTCTACGCGCTGGACGATGAGGAGCTCAAATCCATTCGCGACCGCGCGCGCGACGACGGCATCCGGGCCGAGTCGATCTTGATCCAGCGCTTCAAAGGGCTGGGCGAGATGAACCCGGGGCAGCTTTGGGAGACGACGCTGTGCCCGGACACGCGGCGCTTGCTGCAGGTGAGGATCGAGGACCGCGACAAGACCTACGCGCTCTTCAACATGCTCATGTCGCGGAAGGAAGCCGAGCAGCGCTGCGCGTGGATGGAAGAGAAAGGCGACCAGGTCGAAGCCGACGTATGATGGACACGAGAACCAGAGGAAGAGGCCGCAAACAGGACGACGCGACGCTCGATCTCTTTGCCGCGTCAGGCGGCGGCGGCGCGCGCAAGCCGGCAGGCCCCGGCGGCGCGGCGGGCGACGACTTCATCGACATGGCGATGTTCGCCGAGCGCAGCTACCTCACCTACGCGATGAGCGTGGTGCGCGGGCGGGCGATCCCCAACGTCGAGGACGGTGAGAAGCCGGTGCAGCGGCGCATCCTCTACGCCATGCACGAGCTCGGGCTGCGCTCGGGCGTGCAGCACAGCAAGTCGGCGCGGATCGTCGGCGAAGTGCTCGGCAAGTATCACCCGCACGGCGACGCCTCGACCTACGACGCGCTGGTGCGCATGGCGCAGGATTTCTCGCTGCGCTACCCGCTCATCGACGGGCAGGGCAACTTTGGCACGCAGGACGGCGACGCCGCGGCGGCCTACCGCTACACCGAGGCGCGGTTGACGCCGATCGCCAATCTGCTGCTCTCCGAGATCGACCAGGACACGGTCGATTTCCGCCCGAACTACGACGGGCGGCTGAAGGAGCCGGAAATCCTGCCGGCGCGCTTGCCGATGCTGCTGCTCAACGGCGCCTCGGGCGTCGCAGTCGGTATGGCGTGCGAGCTGCCCCCGCACAACATGCGCGAAGTCGCCGAGGCGGCCGTGCAGCTGCTCCGACATCCGAAGACGACGCCGAAGGCCCTGATGGACATCATTCAGGGACCCGATTTCCCCGGCGGCAGCCAGGTGATCAGCTCGCGTCAGGCGATCATGGAGGCCTATACGACGGGACGCGGCTCGCTGCGGGCGCGCTGCCGCTGGAAGGTCGAAAACCTCGCGCGCGGACAATGGCAAGTCGCGATCTACGAGCTGCCGCCCACCACCTCTGCCAAACGCGTGATGTCGGAGATCGAGGAACTCACCAATCCCAAGGTGAAGGAGCGCGGCGGCAAGGTGAGCGCGGCACAAACGAACCTGAAGCAGCTCATCCTTGGCGTGCTCGAAAAGGTCAACGACGAGTCAGACAAGGCCAGCCGCACACGGCTGGTGCTTGAGCCCCGCTCTTCGCGCCAGGACCCCGACGAATTCATGCGCGTGATGCTCTCGCACACAAGCCTCGAGGAGAACTTCTCCGTGAACCTGGTGGCGCTTGGGCTCGACGGGCGACCCGGGCGCAAGAACATCCACCAACTGCTCGAGGAGTGGGTCCAGTTCCGCGTCGCTACTGTTACGCGGCGCACGAAGTTCCGGCTCTCCCAGGTCGAGCGGCGCCTTCACATTCTCGAGGGCCGGAGAATCGTATTTCTCAACATCGACAAGGTGATCAAGCTGATCCGCGCGTCGGACGAGCCCAAGCCCGCGCTGATGAAGCAGTTCAAGCTGACCGATGTCCAGGCGGAGGACATCCTCGAGATTCGGTTGCGCCAGCTGGCGCGTCTCGAGGGCATCAAGATCGAGAGCGAGTTGAAGGAGCTCAAGGGCGAGCGCAAGGACCTGAAGGCGCTGCTCGGCAGCGATGCCGAGATGAAGAAGCTCGTCGCGAAGGAGATCCGCGACGATGCGAAGCAGTACGGCGACAACCGTCGCACCATGATCGAAGAGGCGGGACGCGCGACCTTCGAGCGACAGGTTGTGGACGAGCCGCTCACCGTCATCGTTTCCCGCAACGGCTGGGTACGCTCGCGGCAGGGACACGAGCTGGATCTTTCCGGGGTCACCTACAAGACGGGGGACGGGCCGTACGCGATCATCGAGACGCGCTCGGTGCATTATCTCGCGCTTATCGACTCGACTGGCCGGGCCTTTAGCGTACAGGCGGCGGAGCTGCCCGGCAGCCGCGGCGATGGCGTTCCGCTTACGTCGCTCGTTGATCTCGCGCCCGGCGCCCGCTTCGCGCACGCGGTGGACGCACAGCCTGGCCGCCGCTATCTCGTCGCGAACTCGGCTGGCTATGGCTACATCGTGAAAGCGGAAGAGCTGCTGTCGCGGGTGCGGGCCGGAAAGGCGTTCATGACGGTGCCGGAGGGCGCCGGCGTCCTCCGCCCGGCGCTCGTACCCGAGAAGCCCGAGATGGCGGTCGCGTTCTCGGAGCAAGGCCGGATGCTGCTCTTCCCCGCCTCGGAACTGAAGGAACTTGCCCGTGGCCGAGGGATCACCCTGATGGGGCTCGACAAGGGCGAGAAGATGGTCGCAGTGGGTTTTGCCGACTCGACGTCCGTGACAGTCATCGGCAAATCCCGCACGGACAAGGAGCGCACGGTGACCGTGAGCGGTGAAAACCTCCAGAAACACATTTTGCATCGCGCGCGCAAGGGCTGTCTGCTGCCCGGGAAGATGACGCCCATAGGCGTCAAGCAGTAGTGACAGGTGACAGGTGACAGGTGACAGGTGACAGGTGACGAGTGACGACTCACGACTCACGACTCACGACTGAAGATCGCAAATCCTGCCGCTGCACTGATGGTTCACCTACGTTTTTTTATCTGCGTTCACCTGCGTTTATCTGCGGCTAATATTGTTTTGTTGTTCTTGAGCTACGTTCCGGTTATGAATTGAGCAGCGCGTCATTCGGCATCGCGCGCGAGGCGCAGGCCCGAGAATTGCCAGCGCGCTTCCGGCGGAAAGAAATTGCGGTAGGTGGCGCGGATATGGCTTGATGGTGTGACGCACGATCCGCCACGCAGGACGTATTGGCCGCACATGAACTTGCCGTTGTACTCGCCGACCGCCCCGGCAGCAGGATGGAACCCGGGGTATGGCCCGTAGTCGCTACGCGTCCACTCCCACACATCGCCGAAGGCCTGCGCAAGTGCTCCATCGGCAGGCGCCTCGCGAAGCGCGAGCGGATGCAACGCGCCGCTTTCCAGGAAATTTCCGCCCAACGGAGTGTCGCGCGCGGCGATCTCCGACTCGGCTTCGGTCGGCAGGCGAGCGTTTGCCCAGCGCGCAAAGGCATCAGCCTCAAAGAAGCTTACGTGGCAGATCGGCGTGTGGGGATCCACGGGAACTTCCCCGTGAAGCGTGAAGGAATGCCACTGTCCATCGCGGCGGTCCCAATACTCGGGGGCTTGCCACCCACGGGCAGTCACTGAGTCCCACCCGGCCGAGAGCCATAGCTCGGGCCGTCGGTAGCCCCCATCTTCGATGAACTCGATGAAATCGCCGTGCGTCACCGGATGCGAGGCAATCTGGAACGCATTCAGCCAGACGCGGTGGCGCGGCGTTTCGTTGTCGAAGCAGAACTCAGAGCCGGCGTGCCCGATTTCGCGCAGGCCCGCCTCGAGGGGCTTCCATCCCCGGTCGCGCGCACGAATCGGCGTGAGCGGCCATTGCTTCTGGTAGGCGGGCTTTAAGGGATTGCGCGAGAGCAGGTGCTTCACATCCGTGAGGATGAGTTCCTGATGCTGCTGCTCATGATGCAGCCCGAGCTCGATCAAAGGCCCGACTTCGGGAAGCAATCGTTCCCCGGCAAGCAATTGGAGCACGGCTTCGTCGACCCGATGGCGATACGCAAGCACTTCCTCAAGCTTTGGGCGCGAGAGCATTCCCCGCTCAGGCCGAGGGTGCCGTTCACCGACGCTGTTGTAGTACGAATTGAAGAGAACGCGATAGGAAGGGTTGAAAAGGCGGTAGCCGGGCACGTAGGGCGCCAGCACAAAGGTCTCGAAAAACCACGTTGTGTGCGCCAAGTGCCACTTCACCGGGCTCGCGTCAGGCATCGACTGGATCGTGCAATCCTCCGCCGATAACGGCGCAGCCAGGGCGCGTGTGCGTTGGCGGAGCGATAGAAATCTTTCACCGCGGCTTCCCCACAATTCGGGGCGCGATATCGATGCCTTCGTATCGGAATTCGGGTCCACAGACACCCCCACGAGTAACCAAGACAAGAGAATATTGGAATTTCTGCCAGACCGGGGAATCGGTACGCCCCTGTAGCTGCCACAGTCCTGTGACATGCGTCGCCCGTCGCCAGACAATGTGAGTCATAATGCGGACTTATGTCTCACGCGTAGGCCACCGTCAGCTCCATTTAGACCTTTTGGTTTAGTTTTTATATGTCTTATGCTGCACAAAAATGCAGCTAGCGCAGTGCAACATTTGTCATACCTCCGCTTCTAATATCTTGTGTAATCTATTGAAAGTAAGAGTAAGTGTCGTCATTTGGCGACGCATGATCTGAAATCGGAACGGAGTCTAGTATGGAACACACTGCTAAGAGCGAAAATAGAACAATTCAGCTTCTCGACGAAGTTCATCTCTCGGAAGTCGAGCGCTGGAAAGCGCAGGACTACGCGGCACTCGGTGAAGTTTTCGCAGACCTGATCATGGGCAGCCTGCGGAGCGTTCGCTCGCTTGCCCACGCTATTGAGCGCACCTCCCGCCTGCCCGCGCGGGCCGGGCGCTAGGCGCAAGTCGAATCCCGCCGCGGTAGCAGCCTGTCGGACTTGGTGTCATGAACGGTCGGCGTGAACGCATGGGTAGTCGCTCCTGGTCATCGCCGAGCCGACGGGCTGTAGTGGGGGTGTTTATTGGCCTTGAGCCGTCATTCAGGTGCACGGCATCCGGTGCATCCGCCTGATGTTGTAGGCGAGGCATACCCAATCGCATTCGCCGCTGACCTGGTCCACGCCCCGCAGCAGGAACTGCCTGAACTTCATCACCGACTTGATGATCCCGATCACCGGTTCGACCGCGCTCTTGCGCAATGTCCAGCCCCTTGGGGCGCTGCATTTCGTCGGCCGCTTCGGCCAGCTGCGACAGCGTCTCGACCTCGGCTTGCCATGGCTCTTTCAACTTCAGCGCATCATCCCCGCGGACTGCACCGGACGGCGCGCCATGCATGCGCTGGCCGACATCTACAGGGATCCTGTGCTGACGCCGGCGGCGGTGGGTAGACAGTTTCTCTTCTGATGAAGCGTGAGGACTGGGCGCTGACCACTGACCACTGACGACTGACAACATAGCGATGGCGAAGTCATATCTGCGTCACTCGTCACTCGTCACTCGTCACTCGTCACTCGTCACACCGTCACCCATCACAGCTGCGCCTCGCCCCCGGGCAGCGGCCGGTCGTATAATGCGCTGCAGTGCGTCGCAGCCAGTCGTTCATTTTTCTAGGGGGATGATCAATGAAAGCGGAAAGTCTTGTTGTGCTCACGGCGATAGCGGTGATCGGTGCGACCGCGGCACATGCCCAGTCAGCGAGCGGCTATCCGACACGCGCAGTTCGCATCATCGTCCCGTTCTCCGCGGGTGGAAACGTGGACCTCGTGGCGCGGGCCCTAGCGCCGCAGCTGAGCAAGGGCCTCGGGCGGCAGGTAATCGTCGAGAACCGGCCCGGCGCAAGCGGTTTGCCTGGCGCGCAGTTCGTCAGCCGGTCCAAGCCCGATGGCTACACGCTGCTCGCGATGGCGAACACGTTCGCGGTGGCGCCTTCCGTAGTGCGCAATCCCGGCTACGATCCGCTCAAGGATTTCGCCGGCATCTCGCTCACGTGCCTCGTGCCGCAGGTGCTAGTGGTGACTCCGTCGCTTCCCGTGCGCTCGGTGAAGGAGCTGGTCGCGCTCGCGAAGTCAAAGCCGGGCGAAATCTCGTACGCCTCGGCGGGCATCGGCGGCACCGGCCACATGGCGGCCGAGCTGTTCAACAGCGACGCCAAGATCAAGATGCTGCACGTGCCCTACAAGGGCAACGCCCAGGCAATCGTGGACGTCATGAGCGGACAGGTGATGATGATGTTCGACCAAGTGAGCACTTCGCTGGGCCACGTCAAGGCCGGCAAGCTGCGGGCGCTCGCCGTGACGAGCCGCAAACGCTCGCCGCTGTTCCCCGACCTCCCGACCATCGACGAGTCAGGCGTGCGGGGCTATGAGGACATCACTTTCAACGGCCTGATGGCGCGCGCTGGGACGCCGAAAGGGATTCTGGCGCGGCTGAATGCGGAGGTTGCCAAGGCCGTGCGCGTGCAGACGCTGCACGACCGGTTCCTGGAGCGCGGCGTCGAGCTGACGTCGAGTCCATCGCCTGAGAGCTTCACGGCCTATGTTGAGGCCGAATTTCACAAGAAGGCGAAGCTCGCGCGCCAGGCGGGAATTAGACCTCGGTGATGACTGACGACTGAAGATTCACGACTCGCGAATTACGGCTTTCAATTAAGTAAAGGAGAGAAATGTCGGTGCATGGCGAAGGCGCGCCGGATTTTAGGGCGCCGCCGGGCAGCTGCGACGCCCATTTTCACGTCTTCGGCCCCGGCGAGCGCTATCCCTATAGCGCGGACTTGCGCTACAAGCCGCCGCTGGCGCCGCTCGAGGATTACCTCGAGCTCGCGCGGCATCTGGGCATCGAGCGTCACGTGTTTGTGCAGCCGAGCGCTTACGGGCGCGACAACGCCTGCCTGCTCGATGCGCTGCGCGCGGTCGGCAGCAAGTGCCGGGGCATCGTCGATATGGACGAGAACATTCCGGACGCCGAGCTCGACCGCCTCAATGGCCTCGGCGTGCGCGGCGTGCGCGTGAACGTCAATCCGATCAAGCCGCCCGAGCCAGGGTTTTCGAAGACGATGCTGGCTCGCATCGAGCGGCTGGATCAGCGCTGCGCGGAGATCGGCTGGATGCTCGATTTTTTGACGCCCGGCTGGCTTACGCAGGAGCTGTTGCCCACGCTGAACAAGCTCAAGGTGACGTTCACTGTCGCGCACATGGGAATGTTCCTGGCGCGCGACGGCGTGAAGCAGCCCGGTTTTCAACAGTTCCTCGATTTCCTGCGCGACGGGTCCGGCCGGTCCTGGGTGAAGCTCACCGGCGTCTACCGCATGTCTGTCACACCCCGTTTCACGGACGCCGACCCGATGGCACGCGCGTTGATCGAAGCGGTTCCGGACCGGCTTATCTGGGGCAGCGACTATCCGCACCTTTCCTTCGCGGATAAGGTAGGCTCGGTGGAGCTGTTTAACCTGCTTGGGCGCTGGGCGCCGGAGGAGGCGACGCGACGGAAGATCCTGGTCGACAATCCGGCGCGGCTATTCCGATTCTAAACCCCGTGAACAGTGACCGGTGACCCCTCATGAGAAGAACTGGTGATGACAACCGGTGATGAGTACTGGTAACGGAAACTGGTGATGAGCAACGCGCTCTCACCGGACTCCGGGTTTTTCATCACCATCTTTCATCACCAGTAACCCGTCACCAGTAACTCACCATCCCGTCGGCCAGTTAGACTAGTAGTCTGTCATCAAGGGAGCACGCTGATGGTCAAGATCGAATTCCACGATCCGTCGGGACGCCTGGAGGTCACGACGCCGCATGCGCCGCGGCTCGCGAGCCTAGAAGGCAAGCGCATCGGGTTCGTCAGCAACGAGCAGTGGCAGGCCTACCGCATGCTGCCGCTGTTGAAGGAGACGCTCGAGGCGGATTTCCCGGCCATCGAGGTGCTGCCAGTGGATGCGTTCCCCCAGGGCAACGCGTTGATCCCGACCGAAGAGACGGCGGCGCTGGTTGAGAAGAGCGGGGTCGATGCTGTCATCGTCGGCAACGCGGCTTGAGGGGCCTGCGCCACAGCATGCGGCCGTGCAGCCGCTAGATTCGAAGCGCTGGGAATCCCGACGGTCACATTGACGCGGACGGATTTTGTCGGTGTCATGAAGAATGCCGTCTCCGGCCTCGGGCTCGCGCCCGACGCGGCGATGGTCACGTTCCCGATCGAGTTGTTCCTGCCGGGCAGCGACATCGCGTCCGTCCGGGCGCGCAAGCGCGAGTTCTACGACGGGCTCACGCGCTGGAAGTCGGAGTTCGCCGGCGCCGCGCCCGGCGAGAAGCCGCTACTCTCCGTCGAGGCCGCGAGTCACGAAGAGGCGCTTTTCAAGGCCAACAACCTGCTTCTTACGAGTCTCTGGGGCGACGGCCTGCCCCTGTGGCCCGCGACGCGCACGCGCGTCGACTGGATTCTCAAGGGTTCGGTGTTGCCGCGAACGCATGTGCTTGGCAAGTTCCCGCCGCGCGGCGGTGTCACGACGATTGAGACCTGCGCCATCGCGCTTGCCATGGCGGGCGGGCGTCCCGAGTATCTCCCGGTGCTGGTCGCCGCAGTAGACGCCTGTCTCGACACGGAGTCTGGCTTCGATCAGTTGCAGGCCACCTCGGGCGGTCCGTTTCCGGCGGTCATCGTCAACGGGCCGATCCGCAAGCAGATCCGCTTGAATTCCGGATTCGGCTGTCTCGGACCGGACCCGCAGCACCCCGCGGGCGCGAGCATTGGGCGCGCGCTGCGGCTGCTCCAGCAGAACGTGGGCGGCGCGCTGCCGGGCACGGGCACGATGGCGATCTTCGGCGCCATGCGCTATACCAACGCCGTCTTCGGCGAGGACGAGGATGGCCTGCCGCCAGGCTGGCTGCCGCACGCCGCCGAGCGCCACGGCTTCGCGTCGGGCAGCGACTCGATCTCACTCGTGTTCGCGAGCGGCGTCACCAACATCCGCCGCCGCGGCGCGAAGAAAGAGACGCCGGAGGAAGATATTCTGAACGGCCTGCATCGCATGGCCGATTTCATGCGCACGCCCAACCTCGCCGCACTGGCCGGCTACGAGAAGGGCACGCCCGGCATCATGATGATTCCGCCGGTGGTGGCGCAGACTATGGCGGGGCTCGGCTGGACCAAACCGTCCGTCCGCGAATTCCTGTGGGAGCACTCCAGGATCCCCTTGGAACAGATGCGCCGCGCCGGCGCGCCGGCCTGGATCGAGATCGACGCCAATCCGGTAACGCGCGCGAGTATCGATCTCGACCCATGGCCCATTTGCACGAAGCCCGACAACATCGTGTTCCTCGTCGCCGGCGGCTCGCATCCGACCCACAGTCAGTGGCTGCAGGCCCACTCGCCACGCGTGACCGGGCGCATGATCACCCTGCCCGAATCCTTCGACCGGTTGCTCGCGGACGCGGACAGGGATCTGGGGTGCGGGGATGACGTCTGTTTGGTCTAAGAAAGTGACGGGTGACGGGTGATGAGTGACGAAGTGATGATAGTAAATCTGCGTTCATCTGCGGCTAATATTTGGTTTTTGACGTTCCGTTTTACGTTTTACGATTCACGGCAATTGGACCGGTCACCGGTCACTCAAGAAAAGGAGGGGGAATGGATCTGGGAATCAAGGGACGCTCGGCGATCGTGACGGGCGGCAGCCGCGGTATCGGACGGGAGACCGCGCGCCAGTTTCTCGAGGAGGGCGTGCGGGTCACGATCTGCGGCCGCAACCAGGAAACGCTCGAGCAGACGCGTGCGGAACTCGCGAAAGCGACCGGCGGGGAAATTCATGCGGTCGTCGCCGACACGATCAAGGAACAGGACATCGGGCGGCTCGTGGACAGCGCCAGGCAGAAATTCGGCGCGGTGGATATCCTGGTCAACAACGCCGGCCAGATGTACTCTGGCCGCTTTGCCGTGATGAACGATGCGGGCCTCAAGGAACAGCTCGAGACCAAGGTGTTCGGGTTCCTGCGGGCGATCCGGCTCGTCTACCCGTCGATGAAAGAGCGGCGCTGGGGGCGCATCGTCAACATGATCGGGGGTGCCGGCAAGGAGCCCGACCCGTACATGTTTGGCAGCGGGATCACCAATAGCGGGCTGCTCAACATCACCAAGTCGCTTTCGACCGAGTTCGGCGAGGACAACGTGCTCGTCAACGCGGTCTGCCCGGGATGGGTCGACACCAACCTCTGGCAGCGCAACGCCCAGGGCCTCGCCTCCGAACTCGGCGCCCGGTCGGAAGAAGAGGCTCGGCGGCTTGCGGCGCGCAAGAACGCGCTCAACCGCTTCGGCAAGCCCGAGGAACTCGCAAACGCGATCGTGTTTCTATGCTCCGAGCGCGCGAGCTATATCACCGGCGTGTCAGTCAACCTGGACGGGGGACGACTCAAGTCACTTTGGTAGTTGCCTGGTAACTAAGTGACCAAGCGACTAAGAGCGGGTAACGAGATCAAGAACAGCAGCCGCAGATAAACGCAGAAAAAAGCTTGATATTGCTCAAGAAGTCCGTTTTATCCGTGTCTGTCAAAATCATCGGCCACGGAATCACACGGAATGACACAGCAGCAAAAGGCCCGGCGCATTACACGCCGAGCCGTCGCACCACGGCGCAAACGGGGAGAGTTGAGAAGGGTTCTACCTGGATTTGTTCTTAACGCGCCCGGTTTTTTGTCTTTCAGTGACGGAGGCCAGGACGCGCAGCCAGGAAGCCACTTGTTGGAAGACCAGGAACATTTCGTGGACGCGCCGTTGAGCGTTGCGTCCCCATAAATGCCGAGTATCGGGGTCTTGAAGCATCTCATCGAGCGCTTTGGCCACGTCATCCGGATCGTCGGGCGAAGACAGGGTCTTACCGTCCACGCCTTCCTGGATCTGCTGTCGAATTCCACAGGCATTGGATCCGAGAACGGAAATGCGTTTCCACATGGCTTCGGTTACGGTAAGCCCGAATCCCTCCTGGATCGAATTCTGGACCACAATTGTGGAACATCGTTGCAGGGCATTGACCATCAGGGCATTTTCGCGGCGAGAGACCATCGGAAGCGTCAGCAGCATCACGTCCTGCTGCATTTCCTTGTCAAGGGATGTGTATTGAGAGCAAAGTTTTCTCAAAACGTCCAGGGCCTCGGGGTCATCCTGCACCGATTCAGTGTCTGGACCGGCTAGGACCAAGCGGGTTATTCCGAGACGCTTGCGGTGAACGGGATCGCGGTCGTATTGGCCTTCATGCAAACGACTCTTCAAGCGAACGAAGGCTTCCAATAGTGGCGCAAATCCCTTCAACCGATCCCAACGTGAGATTTGCGTGATGATCGGGCGATGGAGCAGACCGAAATCGCCTCTCTCGACGGGGCTTCCAAATGTGGCGTCGGGCAACAGGCGCCGGGCCGGCGCGGCGAATCTCTGATCCAGCACCGGTTGAAAAGGCGCGGCCATCGATGCATTACAGAGCACTTCGACGACGCGGTGGAGCGAGAGCTCACGGTTCTTGTCACTTAGGGGATCGATAGCGGGATGGATGATCGATGAACGATGAGTCAGATAGTCCGGAATATACTCGTGAGCGCTGAAGACTACCTGATCGTAAGGCATGACGTAGGGACGGAGAAAGGACCATGCGGCTCGGGTCTGGTCCACATCCCGATCCAGTCCAATATGACATCTCCAGATCATCGGGTTCTTGATTCGCTCCTTTATCAGCGAGCCTACTCCCAAGGGCTGCGGATCATGAACCACCAAAATGTCCGTCGGATTTATGTTGGGAGAGAGCTCGTCGGCCAGTTGGTGGCTGATTTGATCGTAGACCGCCTGCTCTTCCGAAGTAATTTTGGGGTCCCCTTCACCGTGAATTAAATTGTGCATGCGCTTGGTGAAGCGGAAAAAGTCGGCATTATCGGTTTTGATTACGGCCCAGACCGTAATGACGCCCAGATCTCGCAGCAGAGAGATCACTTTGGGGAGCATCTCCGCAACGCCGCCCCCTTGAGCGGTAGAGTTAATCATCCAGACCTTACGGCCTCTCAATTGGCGAAGCAGAGGTCTACCTTCATTTCGCAGCTTTTGAACGGCGGCGCTGAGAAACGCAAGTTGCCCGTAATCTTCCAAGTCGGGCCGCGTCGGAACGTCAACCATTTCAATCATCAGAAGAATCCTTTTCTACAGGTTTAGCAAAGCTTTGCTGGAGTTTTCTGACGGGGGCTTATTTCTTGTTGAATCAGCGGAAGAAGGCAATGCCAAAGTCGAACAAGGAGATATGGTGATGAACAACAAGATTTTACTGGGATTGGGAGTATTTGTTTGATTCTGTTGGTCCGTGCCGGCCTTGAGCGGGATCAGAGTTCAGTTGCCGAGCAACCTATCCTACTCGCGGAACCTGGCGAGGGCCCGCTTCTGGCCCAAAGCAAACACTGCCTGTTAGATGCAATCGCGACTATTAAACCTTTACCGAGGAGTGCTTGGGTGTGTCCGTGTGTTTCCGTGGCTCAAAGAGTTTTTTGAGATCGCTGCCGGCCACTTAGTAGCTTAGTCACTCAAACGGCAGCGGCAAAAGCGAAGGGCGCCGGTTCCAGAAGGAACTCAGCGCCCCGTGACGCGGGGGATATCGCGTAGTCGTCGCTTAGTTCCAGCGTCCCCGGCCGTAGCCACGCTGGTTCGCCTGGCCGAGCCGCGTACCGCCGAAGTAGCGATCCGCGGTGGCTTTCTGCTCTGGCGTGAGCACCGCGAAGAGCTCTTTCACGGCAGCGCTCGTGGCTTGCATCTGCTCGGCGTGGAGTTTCATACGGCTCGCGTGCTGCTCGATGCGCTCAGCCGCCGATTCCGCGGTCGAGGGACCCTGCGCATGGAAGGCGACCATCGTCTCGACCTGGGTCTTGGTCTGCGTTGCGTAGGCCTCCCACGCCGATTCTTGGTCTGAGGTAATCTTCAGCTCATTCTTCAGGAACCCGAGACGGGCGTCCATGCGTTCGACCGGTCCGGCACCCGCTGCGCCAGGGCCGTACCCGCCGCGCGGCCCACCGCCGTAACCCATCATGCCGGGTCCGTGTCCGCCGCTCGGCCCACCGCCGTAACCCATCATGCCGGGTCCGTGTCCGCCGCGCGGCCCACCGCCGTAACCCATCATGCCGGGTCCATGCGGGCCATCCCAGTGCCCCGCACTTGCCATCCCAGGACCGCCTGCGCCAAACGCGCATCCGTCCGACCCCGGTCCGAATCCAGCGGGAGGATCCGCGTAAACCACTGCACCTGCCGCCGCCAGACCCGCGGCTCCAAGCATGCTAATCAGAATTTTTCGCGTGTTTCTCATGGTCGTCTCCAATCGGTTGATACAGACTTGCCTTCGCGGGACGCTCGATTGGGTGAATCCTCATCGAATATCCTCTGGCGAATCCATTTAAGCACCGGGATGTAACGGGAGATTGTCAAGAAACGCCTTTTTTGTATCGCAGTCCGACACCCCGGGAGGTTGTTACACTGCGATACAATTTTCCGGCGCCCCGAGCGCGATACCCGTTATACATGGACCATGAGCAGCGAGGACCACATCCTGGTCGTCGATGACGACGCAGAAATCCGCAGCCTTCTGTGCGAGTACCTGCAGAGGAACGGCTACCGCGTCACCGCCGTGGCCGACGGCAAGGGCATGTGGTCTGCCCTCGACAGCGGCGGGCGCGTGGACATCGTCGTGCTCGACCTGATGCTCCCCGGCGACGACGGGCTCACGCTGTGCCGCAATCTGCGCGCGCGGTCCGAGGTGCCGGTCATCATGCTCACCGCGCGCGGCGAGGAAACAGACCGTATCGTGGGTCTCGAGATGGGCGCCGACGACTATCTCGCCAAGCCGTTCAATCCACGCGAGCTGCTGGCCCGGATCAAGAGCATCCTGCGCCGCACCCGTTCGCTGCCGGAAAATCTCCAGCCCGATACCGCTCGCTCGCTCCGCTTCGCGGGCTGGACGCTCGATCTCGCCGCGCGGAATCTGCTCTCGCCCGAAGGCGTGGTCGTCGCGTTGAGCGGCACCGAGTTCAAGCTGCTGCGGATCTTTCTGGCGCACCCGAACCGCGTGCTCAACCGCGACCAGCTGATCGACCTCATGCTCTCGCGCGACGCCTTGCCGTTCGATCGCAGCATCGACGTGCAGGTGAGCCGTCTGCGGCACCGGCTGGGAGAGAATCCCAGAGAGCCGGTCATCATCAAGACGGTGCGCGGCGAAGGCTACGTCCTCTCGGCCACGGTCGAAGCGGAGGCGTGATGCGCTGGTTGCCGCGCTCGCTCTTTAGCCGCATGGTGCTGATCCTGCTGGGCGGCCTCGTCGTCGCGCAGCTCGCGAGCTTCGCGATTCACTGGCGGGAGCGGGGCCAGTTGATGCTGCAGACGAGCGGCATGCGCCAGGCGCAGCGCATCGCCGACATCGTGCGGCTGCTCGACTCGCTCGCGCCACGGGAGCGGGCGCGTATCGTGGGTGTTATCGACGCTCCGCAGATGAGGGTCTCGCTGACGCAGCCGCCGCTCGCGCCCGCGGCCGAAGACCTCGACACGGCGGAGCGGGCCACGCACTTCGCTTCGCTCCTGCAGCGTTTCCTCGGCGCTGAGCGTTCGCTCGTGGTGCGCGTCACCAGTGCGCCCCGGCACTGGCCGCCACCTGCGCCGTTCGCCGGCCCCGGGCGGGATGGGCCACCCGGACCTGGCATGATGGCGGGGCCCGGCATGATGCATGGGCCGGGCGGACCGGGATTGGGTCAACCGGGCATGGGTCCCGGCCCACGGCTGGCGGGCATTTCGTTCATCGTGCAGGCGCCCCTGAAGGACGGCACCCTCGTAACATTCGACTCGCGCCAGCCGCTTGAGGCGGTGAACTGGCCGTACCGGTTGTTGCTGAGTCTTGGCGTCCTGCTGGTCGGCGTGATCGTGCTCACCCTCTTTGCCGTGCGCTGGGTGACCCGGCCGCTCAAGACGCTGGCCGAAGCTGCGGAGCGGCTCGGCACCGACATCGAGCGGCCGCCGCTCACCGAGCGGGGCCCGCTCGAGGTGAGCAGCGCCGCGCGCGCGTTCAACAACATGCAGCGACGTCTGGTTGCGTTCATCCGCGACCGCACGCGCATCCTCGCCGCAATGTCGCACGACCTGAAGACGCCCATTACGCGCCTGCGCCTGCGCGCGGAGCTCCTCGACGACGCGGTACTGCGCGCGAAGTTCGAGAAGGATCTCGCGGAAATGGAGTCGATGGTGAGCGCAACGCTTGATTTCATGCGTGGCGCGGAGAATCGCGAGCCCCGGCAGCTGCTGGACGTGATGGCCCTGCTCGAGAGCTTGCAGGAGGACACGGCGGAGTTGAATGGCAGAGTGGTGATCGAAGGCGCGGCGCTCAAGCCTTACCACGGTCTTGCGCAGGCGCTCAAACGCTGCCTGCGCAACCTCATCGACAATGCCGTAAATTACGGAAGATCGGCGACAATCCGGGTGGAAGATTCCGTGGCCATACTGCGGATCCGCGTTTGCGACGAGGGGCCCGGCATCCCGGAGGGCGAGCTCGAGCGGGTGTTCGAGCCTTTCCATCGGTTGGAAGCCTCGCGTAGCCGCGATACCGGGGGCACCGGGCTCGGGCTGAGCATCGCGCGCAACATCGCGCGTGCCCACGGCGGCGACATCGTACTGCGCAATCTTTCGGCGGGCGGACTGGAGGCGGTGCTCACGCTGCCGCGCACTGCGTGACTCAAGAGCCGTGAATCGTGAAACGTGAATCGAAAATCAAAAACCCATTATTAGCCGCCGATGAACGCCGATTAAAACCGTGAGTCGTTAGTAGATAGAGACCGGGTCACCGGTCACCGGTCACCGGTCACTGGTCAAAGAGGCATGAACCGCAGATAAGCGCAGATAAAGATCCTACAGATATCAATAAACATCTTTTCATCGGCGTCTATCGGCGTTCATCGGCGGCGAAAAAACAGGGCGAAAGACGGAAGTTGAAACTAGAATATCGGAACAAAGAACGCTGTTTTGAGTTGAATCTGTGTTTATCTGCGTTCATCTGCGGTTAATAGGGATTTTCGGACCATGATCGATTGGGCCCACTTCACGCCGTGGTCCGCGCTGGCGGGCGGAATCGTCATCGGCGCTGCTGCGGCGATGTTCGTCCTGCTGAACGGCCGCATCACCGGCATTAGCGAGATCATCGGCGGCCTGCTGCGACCGGCGGCCGGAGGCATCGGCTGGCGCCTTGCATTCGTCGCCGGCCTGCTCGTCGCGCCGGCTGCGTACGCTCTCGTATCGCGCTTGCCCGCGCCGACCATCGATGCGGGCTACCCGCTGCTGGTGCTCGCGGGCCTCATCGTGGGCATCGGCACGAGTTACGGATCGGGCTGCACCAGCGGGCACAGTGTGTGCGGGGTTTCGCGGCTCTCGCCGCGCTCGCTTGTTGCGACCGCTGCGTTCATGGCGACGGGTTTCGCGACCGTGTTCGTGCTCCGTCATCTGCTCGCCTGAGGCACGCGATGCATGCCTTGAGCGCTTTCGCAACCGGCCTGATCTTTGGAATCGGGTTGATCATCTCTGGCATGACCGATCCGTCCAAGATCGTCGGCTTCCTCGACGTCGCCGGCCCGTGGGATCCTTCGCTCGCTTTCGTAATGGGCGGCGCCGTGGCGGTCGGCTTCGTCGCATTCCGGTTTGCGCGCGGGCGCACGGCCGCTGTTCTGGGCGGTGCCATGCATCTGCCGACGGCGCGGCAGATCGATCGGCGGCTCGTGCTCGGGAGCCTCGCGTTTGGCGTCGGTTGGGGCCTGGCGGGCTACTGTCCGGGGCCGGCGGTGGTCTCGGTCGGGATGGGGCAGGAAAAGGCGATTGTTTTTGTCGTCGCGATGCTGGTCGGGATGGGAATCTACGATTTCATCGAGCGGCTGCGCCGATGATCAGAAAAATAATAGTTATGATGGATGGTGATGAAGAGTGGTGATGAATAATGGTGATGTACACCCAACTTCCATCACCCGTTCTCATCACCAGTACGCATCATTAGTTTCCATCACTGGGTTTCAGACCCATCACCCATTACGCGTCACCGGTGCTGGCACCCAGCCACCGGACGAGGGGGCCCATCGTCAACGCTTGCACTAGGATGCTGAAGATTACGACGACATAGGTCGCCGCGATCAAGGTTTCCCGTCCGGCGAAGGCCGGAAGTGATAAGGCGAGCGCGATGGAGATGCCGCCGCGCAGACCGCCCCACGTCATGAGCTTGATCGTATGGGGCGAGAATTGGCGCATTTGTCGCAGCGCGCCGATCGGCAGCGCGACACTGATCCAGCGGGCGACGAGGACAATCGGGATTGCTATGAGAGCCGGCAGCAGGTCGCGCACCGAGATGGACAGCGCGATGACCTCCAGCCCGATGAGGCCGAAGAGCAAGAGATTGAGCAACTCGTCGGTCAGTTCCCAGAACGAGAAGAGCTGTTCGCGTGTGTGATCGGACATGGCGAAGCGCTTGCCGTGGTTGCCCACAATCAGCCCCATCACCACGACAGCGATCGGCGCGGAGAGGTGCAGCGCCTCGGCCGCGCTGTAGCCCGCGGTGGCCATGGACAACGTGACGAGGATCTCGACTGCGTAGCTGTCGATGGTTTTCAGGAGATAGAAGCCGGCAAAGCCCGCCGCGATGCCGAAGATCAGGCCGCCGGCGACCTCGCGCGCGAGCAGCCAGATCGCCTGCGGCACGGACGCCTCGCCAGCCCCGGTGACGAGCCCGAGCAGCGTCAGGAACAGCACGACGCCGGTGCCGTCGTTGAAGAGGCTCTCCCCGGTGATGCGGGTCTGCAGGGTTTTCTCGACGCCGGCCTTGCGCAGCAGGCCCAGCACTGCGATCGGATCGGTGGGCGCGATGAGCGCGCCGAAGAGCAGGCAGTAGATGAAGGGCAGTCCCAGCCCGAGCAGCGGAGCGGCGTAATAGAGTCCCATCCCGACCAGGACGGTCGAGAGCACGACGCCGGCCGTGGCCATCACGAGAATCACCCACTTCTCGCCGGCGAGCTCGGCCAGATTGACGTGAAGGCTGCCGGCGAAGAGGAGCATGCCGAGCAACCCGTGAAACACGACTTCCGAGAAATTCACCTCGCGCATGGTCGCGGTCGCCCACTGCGTGACCTCGGGGTTGGTCGCGCCCACGGCGGTGACGATCAGCGACACGACCAGGCCCATCGCGGTGATGCCGATGATGTCGGGTAGCCCGATAAAGCGGTGGTTGAGATAGCCGAACAGCGCAACGAGCGTGATGATGAGGCTGATGACCTGGAACACGGACATGAATTTATCTTAGGAAAACCGCAAACCTGAATTTAGCCGCAGATACACGCAGATGAACGCCGATCAGATTCGTGCAAAGAAGTGATGATTAATGGTGATGAATAGTAGTGATGAAAAAATGGTGATGAAAAATCGCTACATGAGGCCCAGGCTCCTTTGCGATTTTCATCACCAGTACCCATCACCAGTACTCATCACCAGTTCCCATCACTTAGATCCGACCGTCGTGGGAGGCGATTGCAACGACGGCGGGACGGCTGGAGCGGTTGGCCCAGGCGTGATTAGTGCCCCGCTGCACGACGATTTCCCCGGCTTTCAAGGGCACTTCCTGCGTGTCGAGCACGAGCACGATCTCGCCCTCGAGCACAATGCAGAAATCGAGCGTGCGTGTCTTCTGCATATACGGGTGGGGTGCCAGGGGAGAGTAGGTCGAGGCGCCGGGCGATCCCAGGGCGTGAAAATGCGCCTGTACCTCGGCAGCGCCGATCTTGCCTTTCCACGAATCGTCGGGCGGGAAGGTGACGACTCTGCAGACGGAGCCCCCAGCCGGCGGCTCGAGGGTGTGAGGCAGGTGCAGCGTTTCGAACACGATCTTCGCCGGAGTGCTGTCGGTGACCCAGAGACGCGCGCAGGCGTAGCCCGGGCGCGCCGGATCGGTGCGCACGTCGGGTGCCGGACCGTCGCTCACCACTGAGGATTTGCCCGGTTCCCGGTCTATGGTGACGATTCTTCGCGTGGGCTTTACCCCGGCGGGCAACTTGGGGGTCGCGCGCATTGGCGCATCGCGGCCCTGCGCCACGCCTGCCGGCCCATCCACGAAATGCGCGCCGATCATGTCGAAGGCCATCATGGCGCCCTTTGGCATGCGCCATTGGTGCCATGCACCGACCTGGATGACGATATCGCCGGGCTTCATGACGAGCTCGCAGTCGTCCAGGATCAGCTCGCGCTCGCCCGCCAGCACGATGCCGTAGTCTACCGTTTCGGTCTTGTGCATAGCCGAGGAGAAGGCGTTGTTGCCGCCCCGGTCCCATACGCCGCGGCCGCCGGCGCGCGCCTTCGCTGCGTGGGCCAGGACCCTATCCTTATCCTTCGCCGGGTCGTAGTCGGCCGGCCGCTCGCGCGCATGGACGACGCGGAAATGTCCGCCCTCGGGCGGGCCCGAAAAGACGTACTTCAGATTCCCGTCGTCGTTGTCCCCGGACAGTGGAAGCGGAGACTCGTTCCAGACCCAGAGGTCGGTGTGGCCGCGTCCCGAGCCCATCGACGCTTCGTGATTATTGGGTGCTGGCCCGTCCCAGATTACTTTCGACCGGCCGCGCTCGTCGTTGCCGGTAACCACGCGCCGGATCGGTGTCAGACCTTGTGTCATTGCTATGTCCCCCCGTTCGAGATGTTTCATTCCTTCAGTGCTCGATTATGACACGGAGCAAAACGGCGTAGAATGCAGCCTCGCGCCGCATCGTGGGCCGTCTTCAACGCGCCGGCACATAATGAGAGGAGAACCATCATGGGCCAGATCCTGGGGCTCGGCATGACCCACTATCCGAACCTGTCGGTGAAGGGAAACATGAGCCGGCGGATGAGGATGTCGCTCGACGATCCCTTGCTCGCGGAAAAATTCCGTTCCCCGGACAACTGGCACCCGACGATGCGCGAGCAGTGGGGCAACGATCAGGGCCAGGCGCATTCCGACCGGCACCGCCAGGACCTGGTCGGTCACTTCAGAACGATCCGCGCCGAGCTCGATGCCTTCAAGCCGGACTTCGTGGTGATCTGGGGCGACGATCAGTACGAGAATTTTCGTGAAGATTGCGTGCCGCCGTACTCGGTCCTTGCCTACGACTCCTTCGAGTTTCAACCCTGGAAGAACAACCACCGCGGCAAGAACGTGTGGGACGAGTCCGATGACAAAACCTTCACGGTCAAGGGCCACCGCGCCGCCGGCAAATACTTGGCGACGGCCCTCTTGAAGGACGGCATCGACGTCGCCTATGCGTACAAGCCGCTGCATGATGGGCTCGGCCACGCCTTCACGAACTCGGTGCTGTATCTGGACTACGACCGCAAAGGCTTTCCGTATCCGATCGTGCCGTTTGCCGTGAACGCGTACGGGCGCTGGCTCATCCACGCGCAGGGTAGCCCGATGCGACCCTCGGAAGCCGCCGAGAAGATTCCCTCCAAGGAGGCCGACCTTGATCCACCGTCGCCGCAGCCGTGGCGCTGTTTCCAGGTGGGGGCTGCTATCGCCCGAGCGCTGCAGAAGAGCCCGTGGCGCGTAGCGGTCGTCGCGTCCTCCAGCTGGAGCCATTCATTCCTGGTGCAGAAGCACTCCTTGATGTTTCCGGACGTCGAAGCGGACAAGCGCTACTACGAGGCGTTGAGCAAGGGCGATTGGGAGGTTTGGCGCAACACCACGATCGAGGAAGTCGAGGATCGCGGGCACCACGAGCTTTTGAACTGGTTCTGCCTCGCGGGCGCGATGCATGAGCTGGGCCGCAAGCCGGACGAGTCGGTATTTCTCGAATCGTGGATCACGAACTCGGACAAGGTGTTTGCGATATTCCGGCCGAATCATGCTTCATGATGGTGGCGACTGACGACTGACGACTGACGAGTAATGACTGACGGCTGAGGCCCCACCGATCGGCCTGCTCGCAACTCGCCGGTCACATCGTGCCCGAGCGTCTCTGTGTATGGTCGCGCCGCGGCTCGTTTTTGGCACCAAGAGTCCATGGTGTCGAAATAGATGAGGAAACAGGCCTGGCCCGATTTTCCGGAGCGCAGAAACGACTCGCTCAGTCGCGAACATGACCGCTGAGAACGCCACCAGCAGGCTCACACTGGTGCTCGCGCTGGGCTTTACGCAGACCATCGCCTGGGCCTCGTCCACCTATCTGCCCGCGATTCTGGCGCAGCCCGTTGCCGGTGATCTGGGCCTGTCGGCCAGCACGGTATTTGGCGCCTTCTCGGTATCACTCATCGTGATGGCGATCGCCGGGCCATCGGTCGGACGGGCCATCGACAGGAGCGGGGGCCGCAATGTGCTGGTCTTGTCCAATCTGGTGCTCGCGTCCGGCCTGATTCTCCTGGGCTTTGCGTCAAGCGTGGTGATGGTGTTTGGCGCGTGGTGCGTCCTCGGCGTCGGCATGGCGATGGGACTCTACGACGCCGCTTTTGCAACGCTGGTGCGTATCCATGCCGGGGCCGCCCGGACACCCATTACCGGCATCACGCTGATTGCCGGCTTTGCCAGCACGGTGGGCTGGCCTCTCACCGCCCTGGTCGCCGAGCACTTCGGCTGGCGTATGGCCTGTTTTGGGTGGGCGGCAGTGAATGTCTGCGTCGCGCTCCCGCTCAATCTGCTTTGTATACCTTCCGTGGCCCGGGATGCGCATCCGAGCGACCAGCCCGATTCGAGCGCTGACGGCGCGCCAGGTGCGAAGTCCACATCGAAGTGGAGCTCGCGCAAAGAAAGGCGCGCGTTCGTGCTGCTCGCGCTTTTTTCTGCAGCCACGGCATTCGTCACATCCGCCATGGCTGCGCACCTGCCAGGCCTGCTGCTGGCCGCCGGGGCCACCACGGTAGCCGCATTGACCGCAGCCGCGCTGCTGGGACCCGCGCAGGTGGCGGCACGCCTGCTCGAATTCCTCGCAGCCCATCGCTTCAGCTTTCACCCCTTGTTGACTGCCCGGATCGCTACAGCCTTGCATCCGGTCGGCGCTCTCGTGCTCGGGACGTTTGGCGGCGTGCCCCTGGCCGCATCGGGCTTCGCGATGCTCCACGGCGCAGGCAACGGCATGATCACCATCGCTAAGGGCACGCTGCCCCTGGCGATTTTCGGACCGGCGGGATACGGACTGCTGCAGGGCATGCTCGGGGTACTTGCGCGGGCCATGCAGGCGCTGGCACCTTACGCCTTCGGGCTGGTGCTCGAAACGTTCGGCGTGCGCGCTGCAATCGGGCTTTCGGCAGGGCTTTCGCTGGTGGCTCTGGGTGCGCTGCTCGGCCTGCGCGCGAAACCAACGGAACCGCCAAGACGACCATGAACCGCCATGACACCAGAAACGCCGAGGAAAAGAAAAGCTTAGACACGAAGGACACTAAGGACGCAAAGGTTTACAAATATGAATTAGAACGCACAGCGAGCACCGTGCGTTCGTTCTAATTAATTTTAATGATCCTTCGTGATCTTGGTGTCCTTTGTGTCAAAGCTTTTTTTGTCGCTTGTCGCTTGTCGCTTTAGCAACGATTCACGTTTCACGATTCACGATCAAAGGAAACTGAAGGAGCCAGAATATGAGCGCTAGCATACCGAACGCCGCCCATCACGCGAGCCTCCCGCCGCTCGCCTCGCGCTTCGTGGAAGTCGCGGCACTACCGTGGGAGAAGACCCTCCACCCTGGCTGCCAGGCGAAGACGCTGCTCGCGGATCCCGCGACGGGTCTTCTCACGGTGCTGCTGCGCATGGCGCCGGGGGCGAAGCTTCCGGACCACGAGCACGTCTTGATCGAGCAGACGTACGTCCTCGAGGGCAGCCTTGTGTGCGGGGAGGGCGTGTGCCGGGCGGGCGAGTTCGTGTGGCGCCCGGCGGGCAGCCGGCACGAGGCGTGGGCGGGCCTGGAAGGGAACCTGGTTCTGGCGATGTTCCAGATCCCGAACCGGTTTTATCAGCCGGACGGAAACGTGGTGGATGCCTTGGGCAACGACTGGGAGAAGAGTTGGCGCCGGCTGCTTCAGAAACGTGACCCGTGATCCGTGACCGGCGACTAGGCCACCCCAAGCTGTTTGAATTCTGTCTGTAATCCTTCGCGTCCTCAGCGTCCTTTGCGGCGAAGCTTTTCTTGGTGATGGTTGGCGAGTGACGGCTGGACGTTACGTAGTAACCGTATTTGCGCCGCGCCGTAACTCTGATCCAGATCAAAGCCCAAGTCTCATGGGCGGCTAGGATTTATACTGCGGGTGTTGCACGAACGGCGCGGGAACTGCGGCGTGGCATAACGGCTGTTAAAATCCACCCTCCGAACGATCTTCAGGCCAAATACAACCATGCCTTCAAGAACCAGAAAGCCGAAACGATCCGCGCGCTCCGGGCCGGCACGGCCCGTCCAAAAGAGCAGGGGGGCGAAATACGTTTATCGTTTCGATGAGATCCGGCTTGCTGAGCGTGCGGCGGGGTCCTGGGACGGCGTGCGCGCATTGCTCGGCGGGAAGGGCGCCAATCTGGCCGAAATGACCAAATTGAAAGTTCCGGTCCCTCCCGGTTTCGTCGTAACGACCGCGGCGTGTAATGCGTTTCTCGCCGCGAAGAGCCGTTTTCCGAAGGGGTTGTGGGAGGAGGTGCTGGCGGCGGTGGACGCCCTCGAGCAGCTCACCGGTAAGCAATTTGGCAACCCCGCCAACCCGCTGCTCGTCTCGTGCCGGTCGGGAGCGAAGTTTTCCATGCCGGGCATGATGGACACGGTGCTCAACCTTGGCTTGAACGACGCGGTTGCCGAAGGGCTGGTCCGCTCGACCGGCGACGAGCGTTTCGTCTTCGACGCTTATCGGCGGCTCTTGCAAATGTTCGGCACGGTCGTGTTGGGTTTATCCGAGAAGCCTTTCAATGAGCTGCTCGAAACCCATCGCTCGCGCCGCGGCGTATGGAACGACGCGGAGCTCCCGGCGGAGGACCTGAGGGCTCTCACCCGAGGATTCAAACGCATTGTGGAAGAGCATGCGAAGCGCCCGTTTCCGACGGACGCGCGCGAGCAGCTGCAGCTTGCGACGAGCGCGGTTTTCCGCTCGTGGAACGGCAAGCGCGCGCAGGACTATCGCAAGGCGGCGGGCATTCCAGATGATCTTGGCACCGCCGTGAACATCGTCACGATGGTGTTCGGCAACCGCGGCGACGACTCCGGGACGGGCGTCATGACCACGCGCAACGTGACGAACGGAGAGAACCACCTCGAGGGCGATATGCTCATGAACGCGCAGGGCGAGGACGTGGTGGCGGGAACGCGCAAGACCCTGCCCATCGCGGAACTCGCACGCCTCGCGCCCGCTGCCGACAAGGAGTTGCGGCGGATCGCCCGCGCGCTCGAAAAGCATTTCCGGGAGGTGCAGGACATTGAGTTCACGATCGAGCAGGGAAAGCTCTGGATGCTTCAGACGCGTGACGCCAAGCGCACGGCGCAGGCGGCCATTCGCATCGCGGTGGAGCTGACCAAGGAGAAACTCATCAGCAAGGCCGAGGCGGTAAAGCGCGTGACACCTGAGCACGTTGACTACTTCCTGCATCCGCAGCTCGACGCGGCGGCGCGCAGCGCCGCCAAGGAAAAGGGAGCGCTGCTCGCAACGGGGCTCAATGTATCTCCGGGCGGGGCCATCGGCCAGATCGTCTTCGACGCTGACAGAGCCGAGCACTGGAAGCGGCAACTCAAGAAAGAGGTCATTCTGGTGCGGCCCGAGACCCGGCCTGACGATGTGCACGGCATGCTCGCCGCGCAGGGCGTGGTCACGAGCCGGGGCGGACGGACCAGTCACGCCGCGCTGGTCGCGCGGCAATTCGGAATACCGGCCGTGGTGGGCGTGTCCTCGCTTGAGGTGGATGTGGAGCACGGTGAGCTGCGCACGTCAGATGGCAAGGTGTTGAGAGAGGGCGATTGGCTGTCGATCGACGGGGCAACCGGCGAGGTGTTTGCGGGCCAGCTCGAGACCGTGGTGCCGGATCTGACCGATCCGTGGTTTGTCGAGCTATTGTCGTGGGCTGACGGCTTCCGCCGCCTGGAGGTATGGGCGAACGCGGACTATGCGCGCGACGCCGCGCGCGCCCGCAAATTCGGCGCGGAAGGAATCGGCCTGTGCCGTACCGAGCACATGTTTTTCGAGCCGGAACGGCTTCCGATCGTGCAAAGCATGATACTGGCGCGCACCGCGGAGCAGCGCGCGGAGCACCTGGCGAAGCTCCTGCCGATGCAACGCGCGGACTTCATCGCTCTGTTCAAGGCGATGGAAGGCCTGCCCGTGACGATCCGCATGATCGACCCGCCGCTGCACGAGTTCCTGCCGAGCCGAGATGATCTGCGGACCGCCGTCACCGAGCTCGAGACCCGCATCCGGCTCAAGGACGGCGATAGCGTCACGCTAGAAGCGGAGCTTGGCGTCAAGAGCAAAATGCTGGAAAGCGTGGAGGCGATGCGCGAGCAGAACCCGATGCTGGGGCTGAGGGGCGTGCGCCTCGGAATTCACATGCCGGAACTGGTGCGCATGCAGGTGCGGGCAATTCTCGAAGCCGCCTGCGAGTGCGCGCGGGAGGGCGTCAATCTCAAGCCGAAGATCATGATTCCGCTCACCGCTACGAGCGCCGAGCTTAAATTCGGACGTGCGGTGCTCGAGGACGAGGCCCGTAAGGTGCTCAAAGAGCAGGGCATGAAGTTGCCTTTTCAGTTCGGCACGATGATCGAAGTGCCGCGGGCGGCGCTGGTTGCTGACCGAATTGCCGAGTCCGCCGAGTTCTTCTCGTTCGGGACCAACGATCTTACGCAGACGACCTTCGGCATCTCCCGCGATGATGCGGAAACAGGTTTTCTGAGCGAATACCTGCAAAAGGGCATCTTGGCGCGCAATCCGTTTGCCACGATCGATCAGAACGGAGTGGGCTTCCTCATGCAGCTGGGGGTGAAGCTCGGCCGCCAGCGCCGTAAGGGTCTCGAGATCGGTATTTGCGGCGAGCACGGCGGCGACCCCGACAGCATTGCTTTCTGTCACCGCATCGGGCTCGATTACGTTTCGTGCTCGCCGTTTCGAGTGCCGGTCGCGCGGCTCGCCGCAGCCCATGCGGCGCTCGGGGAGTTAAAGGATAAGCGCTGACCACTGCCTATACGGCGTGCCCAGTGACTAGAAGCGGCGTGGTCTCAAAAACGAAACTGCAGCCGCCGACGGACGCCGATACAACCAGTGCTACTGCGCATGGCGCCGGGGGCGAAGCTTCCGGACCACGAGCACGGCCTGATCGAGCAGACCTACGTCCTCGAGGGCAGCCTCGTGTGCGGAGAGGGCGTATGCCGGGCGGGCGAATTCGTGTGGCGCCCGGCGGGCAGCCGGCATGAGGCCTGGGCGGGGCCGGAAGGAAACGTGGTCCTCGCGATGTTCCAAATTCCGAACCGCTTCTTCCAGCCCGACGGCCGTGTCGTGGATGCGCTGGGGAATGATTGGGAGAAGACGTGGGCTGCTTGCCTGGGCGGAAAGGCGTGACTAGTCACTAGAGTCTAAGAAGTCACGACTGACGACTGACGACAGACGAAAAAGCTTCACCGCCAAGGTTTCCCATTTTTTTACATCAGGCTGGGCAGCCAGGTGGCCACTTCTGGAAAGGCCACAAAAATGGCCAGAATGACCATATCCGCCGCGACAAACCAGCCTACCGCTCCCATGATCTCCTTCATGCTTTTGTCGGGAACGATGCTTCGAATGATGAACAGGTTCAGGCCGAAGGGAGGCGTAATCAGGGCCACTTCGAACATATGCGCCGTTATGACTCCGAACCAGATCGGGTCGTAACCAATGGCCGTGATCGCGGGGAAGATGATCGGCAATGTGAGAAAAGCAAAGGCGAGCATGTCGATGAACATGCCGGCGATGATATACAACAACAGCACCCCCATCAGAATCACGATGGGAGGAACCGGCAGCCCGACGATAAAGTCACTGAGGTTCGACGGAATGCGGCTGATTCCCATGAAGTAGCTGAAGAGAAAGGCGGCGGCGATAATCAGGAAAATCATGGAGGCGGTTTTGGTGCTATCCATCACCGCATTCTTGAAATTTTTCAGGTTTAATTGCCGGCTGAGCAAACCAAGGAGCAAAGTGCCGGAGGCGCCCAGCGCGCCGGCCTCCGTGGGGGTGAATATCCCGGTGTAAATCCCCCCCATCACGATCAGAGCCATCATGGCGATGCCCCAACTGTGTCTCAATGACACGATGCGCACTTTCCATGAAATTTTTTCTGGCAAAAGGGGAGCCAGGCGGGGATTCAACCGGCACCGGATGTAAATCGTTACCATGAACACTCCGGCGGCGATCAGCCCCGGGATGATGCCGGCGATCAGCAGCTTGCCGATCGATTGCTCGGTGATGAAGCCGTAGACGACCATGATGATGCTGGGAGGGATCATCTGGGCGATCGGCCCGG
>JAOTVX010000071.1 GCA_029863175.1 Betaproteobacteria bacterium
AGCGGGTCGCCACAAATGGCGCTCCTGGACTTTCGAGCGCCGCGGGACGCGAAGCGAGAAAGGCGCGCATCGAAGACGCAGGGCGCACAGAGTCAGTCAATACTTGAGCGCAAAAAACGCGAAACCGCAAGAATTTATATCACGAGCGCTTTGCCGGAATCATTTTCCGGTGCGTTTGCCTCATCCGCGCTTTTTCGATCTCCTGCTGTTTGCGGTCTTTGCGCCTTTGCGGCGAGAACGCTTATTCAAAACCATGATGGCGTCCATCTCCACCGCCGCGCCCTTGGGCAGCGCCGCCACGCCCACGGCGGCGCGCGCCGGATAGGGCTCGCGGAAAAACTGCGCCATCACCTCGTTCACCAGCGGAAAGTGCCCGAGGTCGGTAAGATACACATTGAGTTTCACCACATCCGCCAATCCACCGCCGGCCGCCTGGGCCACCGCGGCCAGATTCTCGAACACGCGCCGGATTTGCGCGCGCATGTCACCGTTTTCCAGCGTCATGGTCCCGGGAACAAGCGGAATCTGGCCGGCAAGGTAAACGGTGTTACCGGTTTTTACTGCCTGGGAATAGGTCCCGATCGCCTGCGGGGCCTTGTCGGTTTTGATTGTCTGGCGCGCCACCGTCGTTTCCTGCCGTTCAGCCTTTCTTGCGGATGATCCGGACCACGGACTCGAGCGCGCGGATGCGGCGCATGATATGCGCCAGGTGCACGCGGTCGCGCACCTCGACGGTGAAGCTCATGGCGGTGTACTGGCCATCGCGGTCGTCGAACGAGACCGAATCGATGTTGGCCTCCTGTTCGGCGATGGCCGCGGCCACGGACGCCAGCACGCCGCGCTGGTTCTTCGCCTCGACCCTGAAATACACCGGGTACACGCCCTTGATGTCCTTCTCCCACTGCACGTCGATCCATTGCTCCGGGTGCTTGCGGTAGCGCGCCACGTTCGGACAGTCCTCGGTGTGCACCACGATGCCGCGTCCGGCAGTGAGGAAACCGAGAATGGGATCGCCGGGGATCGGACGGCAGCAACGCGCGTAGTTGACCACGACGCCTTCGGTCCCGTGGATCGCCAGCGCCGGTTCCTTGGGCTTCTGGCTGCGACGGCGGAACAGCCGCAGGAAACGGCTGGCATCGTCCTTTTCGGTTTGCGGGACGAGCTGGCGCGCCACCACCGAGGCCAGGCGGTTGCCGAGGCCGATCTCGCCCAGCAGATCGTTCCAGGTTTTCAGCTTGAGGGTTTTCAGCAGCGCCTGGCGGGCGTCATTCGAGACCTTCTCCAGATCGGCATCGATGTCCTCCAGCGCCGTCCGGAGCAGGCGTTCGCCGAGCTTGGCCGATTCGTCGACTTTCTGGTTCTTGAGGAAGTTGCGGATATGCGCCCGCGCCTTGCTGGTGACGACATAATTGAGCCAGGCCGGGTTGGGGCGGCTGGCCGGCGCGGTAATGACCTCGACGTGATCGCCGTTGCGCAGTGTGGTGCGCAGCGGCACCAACTGGTGGTTGACCTTGGCGCCGACGCAGCGGTTGCCGACATCGGTGTGCACGTCGTAGGCGAAATCGATGACCGTGGCGTCGCGCGGGAGCTTCTTGATTTCGCCGTTGGGCGTGAACACGTAGACCTCGTCCGGGAACAGGTCGACCTTGAGATGCTCGAGGAATTCGCGCGGATTGCCGGCCTTTTGCTGGGTCTCCAGCAGGTCCTTGAGCCATTGGAGCGCGCGTTGCTGCGCCGGATCGGTGCTGCGTTCCCCGCTCTTGTACAACCAGTGCGAAGCGACTCCGGCCTCGGCCACGCGTTCCATTTCATGCGTGCGGATCTGCACCTCGAGCGAGACCCCGAACGGACCGAAAACCACCGTGTGCAACGACTGGTAACCGTTGGCCTTGGGAATGGCGATGTAATCCTTGAACCGCCCGGGGATGGGCTTGTACAGGTTGTGGATCACGCCGAGCGCCCGGTAGCAGGTGTCGGCCCGGTCCACGATCACGCGGAAACCGTAGATGTCGTACACCTGGTCGAACGACAGGTGCTTCTGTTCCATCTTGCGGTAAACGCCATACAGGCTTTTCTCGCGCCCGCTCACTTCCGCCGCCAGTCCCTCGTGTTCCAGCTGGGTGACAATGGCGTTGCGGATTTTTTCCACGATCGCCTTGCGGTTGCCATGGCGCTTGCGCACGGCGTCGGCGATGATGCGATAGCGCAGCGGGTAGAGCGCGGAAAATCCGAGGTTACCCAGTTCCGCCGCCCACTGGCGTACGCCCAGGCGGTTGGCAATGGGCGCGTAGATGTCGAGGGTTTCGCGCGCGATGGCGCGCCGGCGCGCGGGGTTGAGCGCCGCGATGGTGCGCATGTTGTGCAGCCGGTCGGCGAGCTTGATCAGGATGACGCGGATGTCGCTCGCCATGGCGAGCAGCATCTTGCGGAAGTTCTCCGCCTGCGCCTCTTCCTGTGACTGGAATTCGATACGGGTGATCTTGGACACACCGTCGACCAGCACGGCGACATCCTCGCCGAACTCCTCGGCGATGCGTTCCTTCACCGTGGGCGTGTCTTCGATGACGTCGTGCAGGATGGCGGCGGTGATGCTGCGGGCATCGAGATGCATCTCCGCCAGGATGCGGGCGACCTCGATCGGATGGTAGATGTAGGGTTCGCCGCTTATACGCCGCTGCCCGTCATGGGCCTCGGCGCCGAACAGGTAGGCCGAATAAACGTCAGCAACGTCCCGGGGCTCGAGATAAGATTCGAGTATGGCGCACAGGTCACTGATCTGAAACCGCTCCCCGGAACTTCCGGGCTGCGGCTCAGACTTCGGTTCCGCCCTCTTTGCCGGGGGCCGGGCTGGTATCGAGCCCGCCTGTTTGGGGTTGGTCGGCTGTGTCTTCATTGACCTCGAGTCCGGCTGGCAACACTTCCTCGTCCAGGATGGCGTTGGTCACGTGACCTTCGGCAATCTCGCGCAGCGCGATCACCGTCGGTTTGTCGTTCTCCCGGGGTACATGCGTATCCGCGCCATTAATCAGCTGACGCGCGCGACGCGTGGCCACCAGCACGAGCTGAAAGCGGTTATCGACGTTGTCCAGACAATCTTCTACTGTGATACGAGCCATGCCTATCCCTCAATCTTCATGAGTAACCTAAGGAAACGCGGTCTGCCGCGGGTTTTTCATACATAAAACCAAGCATATGCCCTGACGGCTGCCAGATCCGGGGCCGGTCAGGAACAGGTGCTTGTATTGCATCTTACTGATATAGGGCGGTTTTTGCCACTTGGCCCGGCGTCAGGCCCCGGAAAGCAGCGCTTCCATATCGACCTGGACCGGCCGGGGGGTGCCGGTGCCACGGATTATGGCCATCAGATCCGCGAGGGCGGCGCTGAAGTCGTCATTGACCACCAGATGGTCGAATTCCCCGTGGTGGCTTATTTCCGACGCGGCCGCGCGCATGCGGCGTGCGATTACCTCGGTCGAATCCTGGCCGCGCCCGGTGAGGCGTTCCTCGAGTGCCGCGCGCGAGGGCGGCAGAATGAAAATACTGACCGCCTCGGGAAGTTGTTCCTTGATGGCACGCGCGCCCTGCCAGTCGATGTCGAAGATGATATTTTTTCCCTGACGCAGCAGGTTCTCGGTGGCGGCGCGCGAGGTGCCATAGGAATGTCCGAAGACCCTGGCGTGCTCGAGGAAGCGGCCGGCCGCCACCATCTCGTCGAATTGCGCCTGGTTGACGAAATAATAATGCACGCCATGCTGCTCGCCCGGGCGCGGCGCGCGCGTGGTATGCGAAATCGAGAATGCCACGTCCGGCATCTGCTCCACCAGCGCCTTGGCGAGGCTGGTCTTGCCGGTTCCGGAGGCGGCGGATATGACGAACAGCCGGCCCTTGTTACTCAATGTTCTGCACCTGCTCGCGCATCTGCTCGATCAGCACCTTGAGCTCGACGGCGCGGCGCGTGAGTTCTTCGTCCTGGCTCTTGGACGCGAACGTATTCGCCTCGCGGTTGAGTTCCTGGATCAGAAAGTCCAGGCGGCGGCCCGCCGGCTCGTCCTTGCCCAGCACGTCTCTGATTTCGGCAATATGGCCGTCGAGACGATCGATTTCCTCCGTCACATCCAGGCGCTGCGCAATCAAGGCAAGTTCCTGTTCCAAACGTTCCGGCTGCGCCTGCACATCGAGCTTCAGCACTCGGTCCCGCAGCTTGTCGCGATGCTTCTGCTGCGCAGCGTCGAGCATGGGCCGGACTTCGGCGACCAACTCAACGATGCGCTCATTGCGTTGCTCGAGCAGCTGGCCAATGCGCTCACCTTCGCGATGGCGGGCCGCCTGCAATCCCGCGACCGCCTGCTCCAGACAGGCGCACAGCGGTTCCGCCAGCTGATCCACGCGCTGTTCCGGTTCCTTGATCACCCCGGGCCAGCGCAGCGTTTCGGCGGCCGATAGAGGCCGCGCATCGGGCAATTCGGCGCGCACGGCGGCCTGCAGCCGGCGCAACGCCTTGAGCACCGTCGTATCGACCTCGCTCGCGCCGGCGTCGCCGGAGAGCAGACTCAAGCGCAAGGTGCAATCGACCTTACCGCGCTTGAGCACGGCCGAAGCGCGCTCCCTGAACTTGCTTTCCAGCTGCCGAAACTCCTCGGGCATGCGGAAACCGACGTCAAGAAAACGATGATTGACACTGCGCAATTCCCAGACGATCTGGAAGGGTGCGACCGTGGCATCAGCGGTCGCGAAGCCCGTCATGCTATACGGCATTGCTGAGTCGTCCGCGGAAAAAGTGAGTCATAGGAGGGTCCATCGAGGCGGTCCATGAAAGCGGTCACACAAAAATTCTAGCCTAAGTCTAAGATATAGGGATGCATCAAACGAGCAAGCACCGTGCGATTTGACTCAGCCAAACTCACGCTGGTGGGTCACCGACAGGAAAACCAGGACAAAGTCGAAGTCATATCGCAGCGGAATTGCGTGCTGATTGTCGTCGTCGATGGAATGGGCGGGCACTCTGGAGGCGCAAAGGCCTCGGAGATCACGATCAATACGCTGGGTCAATACTTCCGCAACGTTGCGCACCCGGTCATCGATCCGCAGGGCTTCCTGACGCTGGCGTTGGCGCAGGCTCACGACAAAGTCGTGGATCTCGGCCAAGACATAGCGCTCGAGAACCGGCCGAGAGCCACCTGCGCCGTTTGCCTGATCCAGGACGGCTTCGCGTACTGGGCCCATGTGGGCGACAGCCGCGTCTACCAACTGCGCAGCGGCGCGGTGCACGCGCGCTCACGCGATCATAGCCACGTAGAGCTGCTGCTGCGAGAAGGTCTTGTCAAGGAACATGAGACGCGTGACCATCCCATGCGCAATTACGTGGAATGCTGCCTGGGCGGCGATCGGCCGCTACCCGATATGAGCATCGCCGCG
This sequence comes from Betaproteobacteria bacterium, assembly GCA_029863175.1. Next base: position 5,416 of record JAOTVX010000071.1, read on the forward strand.
CGCAAGAAACTTGTCGCGGACGACGTACTGCTGGTCTGTACGGATGGCCTCTGGTCCGGGGTCGACGATGCGGAGATCGCGCGTCTCTCGAGCGAATCGCCGTCTTTGGAGCCGGCGCTGCAGGAGCTTGCGAACAACGCCGTACAGCGCAACGCGCCGCACAGCGACAACACGAGCGTTGCGGCGCTGCGCTGGATCGGCCACTAGCCCTGACCGCATTAGTCCTCAGCGTTGACGGCTGGCACAATTCGCTTCCAGCCATATTGATCCCCCAGGAGTAGACGATGCGGCCCAGCGGGCGCCAAGCCGACGAAATGCGAGCCGTCAGGTTCATTCCCAACTACACAACCCATGCCGAGGGCTCGGTGCTGGCCGAATTCGGGACGACGCGCGTGCTTTGCACCGCGTCCGTCGAGCCGCGCGTGCCGCCCTTCTTGAAGGGCCGCCAGGAAGGCTGGGTCACAGCCGAATACGGCATGCTGCCGCGGGCCACGCATACACGCTCGCCGCGCGAAGCGGCGCGCGGCAAACAAAGCGGCAGAACGCAGGAGATTCAGCGCTTGATCGGACGCAGCCTGCGCGCCGTGGTAGACCGCGCCGCGTTGGGCGAGCGCACGATCACGGTGGATTGCGACGTGATTCAAGCCGACGGAGGCACGCGCACGGCAGCCATATCCGGCGGCTACGTGGCGCTGGCGCTGGCGGCGCGCAAGCTCGTGACGGCAGGCAGCATCAAGGCCAGCCCGATTCATGGTCAGATTGCGGCAATCTCGGTCGGCATCGTCAACGGCGTGCCGGTACTGGACCTGGACTACGTGGAGGATGCCGACGCGGAAACGGACATGAATGTCGTGATGAACGAGGCCGGCGGGTTCATCGAGCTCCAAGGCACGGCGGAAGGACACGCCTTTCAGCGCGATGAACTCGACGCGCTGCTCGGGCTGGCCGCCGGCGGCATCGAGCAGTTGCTGGCAGCCCAGGCCGCCGTGCTCAAAGAGTGAGCAGCACGCACGCCTGGGTGTTGGCCAGCGGCAATCGCGGCAAGCTGGCCGAGTTCGAGGCATTGCTGCGCGACACCGGCCTCGACCTCCAATTGCAGGGAGACCTGGGCATAGAGTCGGCCGAGGAAACAGCCGGAACCTTTCTGGAGAACGCGCTGCTCAAAGCTCGGCATGCCAGCCGGCTGAGTGGACTGCCAGCCATCGCCGACGACTCTGGCCTCGTGGTAGATGCTCTCGACGGGGCGCCCGGCGTCCGATCGGCGCGTTTTGCCGGCCAGTCGTGCAGCGATGCCGACAATGTCGCCGCGTTGCTGGCGGCGCTCGACGGAGTCCCCGAGGAGCGGAGGACCGCACGCTTTCACTGCACCATCGTGGCGCTGCGCCGCGACGACGATCCGATGCCCTTGGTCGCCCAAGGGCAATGGGAAGGCCTGATCGCCACGATTGCCAAAGGCCAGGGCGGTTTCGGCTACGACCCGGTGTTCATCGAACCGACCAGCGGCTTGACCGCGGCGCAACTCAAGGCCGACGTAAAAAACCGTCTGAGCCATCGTGCCCAGGCCTTGGTCCGGCTGCGAACCTGGCTTGGACCAGCCGATCGTTGACCGGCGGCGCATCCCCCCGCGCCGAGTCTTATGCACAAGCCGGGCCAGCCCGGCCTCGAACCCACGGCTTGCGAGACATTGCTGCTACCGGAGCTACGATATAGTTCTTATCTGATTGATAATTAAAGTTATTTGCCTATTGTTTGTTTTTTGACCAAATTCTCAGAAATGAGATATCGAGCGGCCTGCAACGGGTTGATCGAAAAGCTTTCCACAGAGTTATGCACAGATATTGTGGATAACGTAGACTAAGCGCCGAAAGCGGCCGCAAGCCGATGTTGCGACTTGAGTTCACCGCGCGCGGGCAGTATGCTCACGCGCCCGTTTTGGACAACCCGAGCATGAAAGCAGAAATCCACCCGGACTATAAAGAGATCAAGGTCACGTGCAGCTGTGGGAACGCGTTCTCTACCCGTTCCACCCTGGGCGAGGAATTGCACGTCGAAGTCTGCTCGGCTTGCCATCCGTTCTACACGGGCAAGCAGAAGATCGTGGACTCGGGCGGGCGCGTGGATAAATTCCGCCGTCGCTACGGCATGGCGTCCTCTAAGCAGGCGAGTTAGGCTGGGACCGTTTTTGGCTGCGGGGTTCGCCCCGAATATGCTGCGGGGTTCGCCCCGAATATAATGGTCAGGTCTGCGCTACACTTACGTGGCGCACGGCCTAAGTTCGCTCACAGGAAACCGGATCCGCCCGATCCACGGGTCGGACGTACTTTGACTTCTGCAATCAGGTGCGATGCATGACAGGTAGGCACTACACCTTGAACGACCCAGACGGCAAGCCAATCGAGCTGCCGGTTCACACTCCGACGTTGGGCCCGGATGTCCTGGATATCACGAGCCTTTACGGCCAGGGAGGCGTGTTTACCTACGACCCCGGATTCGCCGCAACCGCAAGCTGTATCAGCAGCGTGACGTATATCGACGGCGAAGAAGGCGTTCTACTTTACCGCGGCTACCCCATCGAGCAGCTTGCCGAGCAATCGAGCTTCATCGAGGTTGCCTATTTGCTGCTGCACGGCGAATTGCCGGACATGGACGAACTCGAAAATTTCGACCACTCCATTCGCACGCATACGATGATCAACGAATCATTGCTGCGGTTCTTCAACGGCTTCCACCATAACGCTCACCCGATGGCGATGGTAACGGGCGTCGTGGCGTCGATGTCGGCCTTCTACCACGACAGTACCGACATTCA
>JAOTVX010000009.1 GCA_029863175.1 Betaproteobacteria bacterium
AACGTGGCCCGTTCCGGATCCAACACGTAAGGCGTGCCGGGAATCCGGACGCCGTTTGGAACGATGGTACCCGGTACGATCGGCCCGATCAGCTTGGTGCAATCCGGATAAGACAGCGCCTCGAAACCGCAACCGAGGCTGTCGATCAGTGCAAGCCGTGCGGTCTCGAGCGCAAGCGGGCTCCTGACCTGGTAGCGGGCCGCGTAGTCTGCAATCCGCACCAGCACCTCGTCCGGCGCGGGACGCACATTGGATCCGGCTGTGGGCATAGTGATGGGCTCGAAGGGGTTGATCAGGGCGCCTTGCCGGGAATTATATGACACTCGCCCCCGCGAACCCGCCGGGGCCAGCCGGCTCGAGAGAGACGAACCCCGGCGCCGGCATCCGCAGCAGAGCGAGCATCGTGTACAAAAAAGCGCTCTCCCCTAGGGGAGAGCGCTCGATAGGGTCAGACGGGACGACCGACGCCGCGCCCGGCGAGATCCTTATCGCAACGGAATATTGCGCGCCTTGATCAACGCGCCATATTTCTTGACGTCGGCTTCGAACTGCGCGCGCAGTTCGGTCGGCGAGCCGCCAACCGCTACAATACCCTCGCGCGCAAAGAAGCCGTCGATCTTCTTGTCGCTCAGCGCTTTCTTGACCATGCCGCTCATCTTGTTAACGATGTCGGAAGGTGTGCCTTTCGGGAAGAACATCGAGTACCAATTGCCGATTTCCACGCCGGGCACCACCGTCTTGATCGCCGGGAGGTCGGGCAAGGACCGATTCCGCTCCGGCGTCGTCACGCCAAGACAGCGCACGCGCCCGGTCTTCAGGGCGCGGGCCGCAACCGGACCCGTGGCAAACAGGAGATCGATGTCACCCGTGATCAAGCCTGCCATCGCGGGGCCACCGCCCGTGTAAGGAATGATGACCGTCTTGATGTTCGCCTGCTGCGCAAAAAGCTCGCCGGCGAGATGGCTGGTGCTACCAGGGGTGTTAACCCCGTTGTTCAGCATGCCGGGGCGCTGCTTGGCAAGCGCGACCAGTTCCTTCACCGACTTCGCCGGCACGTTGGGATGCACGCACAGGACGTTCGGCGCATTCGATACCCAGGAGGCCGGCACCAGGTCGGTCCGGGGATTGAACTTGAGGGTCTTGGAATACAGCGTCGTGTTGATCGCCAGCGTCGCCGTCGTGAACAGCAACGTATAACCGTCGTTACGCGATTTAACCACTAGCTCCGCGCCGATCAGCCCGCCCGCGCCACTGCGGTTGTCCACAACGAAAGTCTGTCCCGTTTGCATTCTAAGATTGTTGGCCAGGAGCCGCGCCTGGATGTCGGTGCCGCCGCCCGTGCCGAACGGCACGATCATCCGAACCGACTTGTCGGGCCATGCCGCCGATACGACCTGGGTGCCGAAAACCAGCGCGGCACCAAGCACTGCCGTGCCCGCATTACGCAAAACGCTACGTATTTCCATGGAACCTCCTCACACGATTGTTATAAAAATGTTTTGTGCGGTCTGCCATGCCCCCTGTCAGGCCGCGGACATTGCATTCGACACCCCTCGAGACCGAGGGTTTCCAGATGTTCGACCCACCGGAAATCTCGTCGAGCACGCAGACAGTTATTTGTCTTATCCGACCGACTAGCGCGCCGATCCTTGTACCAAGGTCGCCATGGTTCCACATGATGACCTCGTTTTCAACCCCCTGCTGTACGGGGTCGGATAGATAATTAACTTAGATTCAACCAGATACCGATCGTACGGACGGGCGACACGCCCCCGCCGCACGCCAGGCTGTCCGTGTCTTACCCCCGATAGATTGGTGCCGGCTGGGAAAAGAACCCGAGCAGGATGTGGTAAACGATGAGGTAGTTGAGTTGATGGAAGCTCGCGTGCGAGATGCCCGGCATCACCGCAAACTGCTTATCGGGGTTGGGCAAGCGCTTGAAGAACTCAACGAGGTCGTCGAATCCCGCAATGCCGTCGAACTGCCCGCGCATGATGAGCGTCGGCACGTTGATCTTCGCCGGGTCCACCACGGGCAGCTTCGAGCACATGTCGAGGTAAGTGCCCGTCGGGACCGAGTCATCGAGCCTGAGGATCGCGTCGGCAAAGGCCTCGATCGTTTTTTCGTCGGCGCAGCCCGGGTGGTCGCGGTTGAAGATGCTGTGCACGAAGGCGCGGTCGATGGGGCGGCGGTTCTTGCCGCGCAACTCGGGCAGCTTCTTGCGCCGCTCCGCGAGCGTCGGGCTGCCTTCGCCAGTCCACACAAACGCATCGAGCGCGAGGCGCTCCACGCGCGCTGGCTGCCGTTGCGCGAACATGGCGGCCCGCAGCGCCCCCGAAGAGATGCCGTAGACCAGGAACTGCTTCGCCCCGTTCGTCTTAATGATGTACTCGGTGGCCACCTCGAGGTCATCGACGCCGTTCGCGATGTCGCAGTTGATATCGCGCTTCTTGTCGGAATGGCCATAGCCCTCCATGTCCACGCACCAGGTGTCGAAGCCCTGCACCGCGAAATAATCCATGGCAGAGGAATGCGGGCGCCCCGGCACCTGCAGGTCGAACGTGGGCGTCGAGCCCATCGACGAACCGTGCACGAAGAGCACCGTTCCCCGCGCGGGCCGCGCGGCCGGCGCAGCTTTCTCCCACAGGAAAAGCTTGACGTCGCCCTTCTGGGTCCAGTGTTCCTTGCCGGTGATTTTGGGCTGGGTGGCAGGCTGATCCATGGCGAGCTCCGTGGGTCGAATTGCGGGGAATGCGCAGTCTAGAGTATGGGCCCATGAGCGTCAATTTGGCTCGCGTCTTTTCGCGGGCGCTGCCCGCGCCCTATACTCTAGCCCTCCGTGCCGGCACTGACCGCCGTCAGGCAGCGGCCACGATGACGATTCACGTTTCACGTTTTACCATTCACGAGAAAAATGGATTTCAGAATCAGCGAAGAACAACGCGCCTTCGTCGAAGTCGTGCGGCGCGTGTGCCAGAAGGACTTCAAGCCGCGCGCCGTGCGCTACCTGGACGGCACGTGGCCGGTCGAGAACATGAAGCAGCTCGCCGAAATCGGCGTGCTCGGCATGGCGGTGCCACAGGAATACGGCGGGTCCGGCCTCGGAGTTCTCGACACCGTGCTGGTGCTCGAGGAGATCGGAAAGGTGTGCTACGTGACCGCGATGGCGGCGCTGGGCGAAGTCGGCGTCCAGACTCGCATCATCGCCACCTACGCCCCCGAGTCGATCAAGCGCCGGATCCTGCCGCGCGTCGCCACGGGCGAGGCAATCCTCGCCATCTGCATGACCGAGCCCGATGCGGGCACGGATGTGCCAAGCTACAAGACCAACTGCGACATCAAGGGCGATCGCGTCGTGCTCAACGGCGTGAAGACCCTCATCTCAAGGGCCGACATTGCCGAGATGCTGGTCGTGTTCACGCGCGTGAACAAGGTGCCGGGCGCCGGGGGAATCGGGTGCGTGCTCGTGCCGGGCGGCGCGAGAGGCTTCTCCGCCAAAGCGAGTTACCACACAATGGGCGGCGAGTATCTCTGCGAAGTCGTGTTCGACAACGTGGAGCTGCCGCTGGAGAACCTCGTCCTCCGCGACAACGGCATGAAACGGCTGCTCTCGGCCTTCAACACCCAGCGCTGCCTCAACCCCGCGATCTGCCTGGGGCTAGCCGAAGGCGCGCTCGAGGAGGCGGTTCGTTACCTGCGCGAACGCTCGGCGTTTGGCCGGAAGATCGGCGATTTCCAGGGCCTGCGCTGGAAGGCCGCCGACATGTTGATCGAGATCGAGGCGGGGCGCGGACTGCTCTATCGCGCCGCCGTCAGCGGCGATCCGTTTCCGGATCCCGCGCTCGCGGCGATGGCCAAGATCTACTGCAACGAGATGAGCATCCGGGTCACGTCCGAGGCCATCCAGGTCCACGGAGGCTACGGCTTCACCGACGAGTTCCCGGTGTCACGCTTCTTCCGCGGCGCGCGCTACGGCAGCCTCGGCGGCGGCACCACGGAAACGCTGCGCAACCTGGTGGGAAGGAAACTGGTCGAACAGATGGATCTCGCGACGGGCGTCCTCGGACTGGGAACGTTCTAGCCGCCCTCAGAAATCGGTGACCAGTGACCGTTGACCAGACGCCGTCAAAAAACCAACACAGCCACGGAACCACACGGAAGCACACGGAAATATTTATTGCTCTACAGCGTGCTTCCCGGTTCAGGTCTTCGTCCGTGTATTTCCGTGTGATTCCGTGGTTAATGATCTTCGGGGTTCACGGAGTTTCTGGGACCGGTTCTCGTCACTGGTGACCGGTCACTGGTCACGGACCTCAGTAGGCCGTACTCGTCCTCAGGTAGCCGCTGCGGTCGGCCGATTTGACGATCACCTTCTCGAGCTGGCCGCCACGCAGCACAGCGAGCGGGACCTCGACGCCTGCCTCTCCGCTTGCCCAAAGCCGACTATAAAAATCGGATTGCCCCTTGATCGGCTGGCCGCCGATGCTGACGATGACGTCGCCTTGGCGTACGTCCGCCTGATCAGCCGGGCCTTCGGGTGATACCCGCATGACAATGACGTTGCCCTGCAACTCCTGGGTGTTGACCCCGATCCAGGGGCGCGGACGGCCTGGCGCCCTGCCGTTCGCGATGAGCTCGCCCAGCAGGGGCTTCAACAGATCGATCGGCACGAACATATTGCCCGGCACCTGGGAGCGCGACCCGGCCGCGTTGCCGACCACCAGCGAGCCAATGCCGAGGAGCTGGCCCGACCGGTTGAGCAGCGCCGCGCCGCTCCAGTTGACGGTCGCGGGCGCGGTGTAGATCGCCTCGTCGAGCTTGTACTCCCAATAGCCCACAAAGGGCCGACGCGAGACGACATAGGCGGGCGCCACGCCGTCGAAACCGACGATCAGCACCAGCTCACGGTCCGAGATCTTCGACGAGTGTCCGAATTGCACGGGCTTGATGGGCAGGGGGCGCAGCGCCCGCAGCAGCCCAAAGCCGGTCGTGTTGTCGTAGGCGATCACCGTGGCCGGAAACGCCCGTCCGTCGGCCGTTAAGAGTTCCACCGACTCGGCTTCCAGGATGAGATAGCCGATGGTGAGCACGAGGCCCTCAGAATCGATCACGACGCCGGTGCCCTCGCGCGATGCCCCGAGGCTGCGGGCAGTGCGCGCATCTGCGATAGCCGTACTCCGGACCTTCACGACCGACAACGCGTCGACCGTGATCGCCGGGCGCTTGCTCTCCCCCGGGGGCGACGGCTGGGCTTCTTCCCGCGCGGCTGATGGCGCAGGCCGTGCGCCTTCGTCCTGAGCGGCGAGATGAGCCGCCGGCGCCGCGAGCACCGCCGCGAGCGCACAAGGCGCCGCGGCCCGACAGATCCGAATTGCTGCATCGCGCAACAAGGAGACGTTCATGGTCATCCCGTCATCTGTTGTATTGGTGATTATCGTAGTCCTAAAACGGCGCCTCTTGAATAGGTCAGACGTGCACAACACCTCAAAACCAACGAACAGTCGTCCAGTCTGTGCTATTCCTGCGACAGGGGCAGGCGACGGACTCGGGCCGTCGACCGGGTTAGAATCGCGCTGGTCACAGCCCGCGACCTTTCGCACGCGGGCCGTGAAGGACATCACCGCACGGCGCGAGGCACGAGGTCGCGTCCGCGAAACTCACGAAAACGGAGAACAAGTCATGGAGCTGGGTCTGCAGGGAAAGGTCGCCGCGATCACTGGCGGCACCGAGGGCATCGGCCGGGCATCCGCGCGCCGCCTGGCAAGCGAAGGCGCCAAGGTGGCGATCTGCTCGCGGCGCGCCGACAAGGTTCAGGAGACCGCGCACGAGCTCGAAAAGCTCGGCGCCGAGGCGCTGGGCGTTGCGGCGGACCTGAGCACATCCGAAGGCGTCGAGCAATTCATCGGCGCGGTCATCGAGCGCCTTGGGCGCCTCGATATCCTCGTCAACAACGCGGGAACCTCGATGTCCAACCCGTTCGAAAACGTGACCGATGCAACCTGGCAGGAGGACCTCGATCTCAAGCTCTTCGGCGCAATCCGCGGGGTGCGGCTCGCCATCCCGCAGATGAAGAAGCAAGGCGGTGGGCGCATCATTAACATCACCACTATTGGCGGCAAGCAGCCCGGCGCCAACTCCGTGCCAACCACGGTCACGCGCGCAGCGGGCCTCGCGCTGACGAAGGCGCTCTCCAAGGAGCTCGCGCCGCACAACATCCTCGTCAACACCGTCTGCATCGGCAAGATCAAGTCCGGCCAGCATGAGCGGCGCTACCAGCGCGAAGGCATCAGCGCCGAGGAGTACTACGCCCGCGTCGCGAAAGTCATCCCGATGAAGCGGGTCGGCGAGGCCGAGGAAGTCGCGAACGTCATCGCCTTTCTCGCCTCGGACGCGGCGAGCTACGTGACGGGCACGAGCGTCAACCTGGACGGGGGTATTTCCGGGGTGCTCTGAATCGAGACTTCCTTCTGGCCGCGGTTCCACGCCTGGTGGACACCGGTGAAGAGGATTGGTGCCGCTGGTCCGACTCGAACGGACGACCTGACGCTTACGAAGCGCCTGCTCTACCAGCTGAGCTACAGCGGCCCAGGAATGTGCCGGGCTGCCGCCCGGCAAATTCCTTACAAAAACACTTCCCGGAACGGCATTATCCTGCATTCCAGTGGCCGCCGGAATACCGGGAACGCATTCGACCGCTGGCCTCGTAGGTCCGCGCGCCCGGATCTCGCCACGCGAGCATCCCTTGTCTCAACACGAACCCTGTCGGTCGCGAATGGCGCCCGATTGAGCGGCCGGTATCCTCACGGGTTCTCGGTTAAGGAATTCGTCGGGCGGGAGACCGACGAATTCCGGGTGCGCACGCGCACGATGATCTCGACGCCCTCCGCCACCATCCCCTCAGGCAGGCGCGGCAGGCCCGAGATCGCGATCGCGGCTGCATCGATGTCGATCAGCTCGCCGGTGTCGACGTTGTAGAGATGGTGGTGCGGCTGCGTGTTCGGATCGTAGAAGACCTTGTTCGGATCCACGATCACCTCGCGGATCAGACCCTTCCCGAGAAACAGGTTGAGCGTGTTGTAAACGGTCGCTTTCGAAGTCTCCGAGTGGCGGTCGTTGACGATGGCCAGAATCTGATCGGCGGAGAGATGCTCGCCGCGCGAAAACAGCGCGTGCGCGATCTCGATGCGCTGGTGCGTCGGATTGATCTCGTGCTGGCGCAGGACCTCTGCGAGGTTCTCGCGCGTGACTGGGTTGGGTCTCATGCCATCGCATTGTAAAGAAAGGATTAGACTGTGTCTAATTCTTTTTTAATCATGACTTTGTAACTCATTTTTGCCATCGGCGCGCGTCCGGGTCGCAGCGCGCGAGAACCCGTTCACATCCGCGTTTCCGGGCCCGCCAAAACGCCTTTTTGCCCCGCCCGAATTCGTGCACTCGGTCACGAAATCGAGCGCTTTTCTGCCACTCGTACCGCCTTTCGCGACGCCCATCGGGAAGCGCTGGAAACTCGCTTGCGCGCGTTCGAAAATGCACTCGTCACGAAACCTTACACAAGGCGGACGGTGCAGACATGAAATCGCGTCACAAAGGATTCACAGTCATCGAACTGATGATCACGGTTGCCATAGTCGCGGTTCTGGCGGCGGTCGCGCTTCCGAGCTACCGCGATTACATACTGCGCGGAAAGCTCGTCGACGCTCACAACGGGCTCTCGGATTTTCGCGTGCGGATGGAGCAGTACTACCAGGATAACCGCCGCTACGACGACGGCGCCGGGAACTGCGGCGCGACGGCTTCGACGTCGAAGTTTTTCACCTTTACGTGCGTCCCAGCCGCAAACCCGGCGCAAACCTATGCCGCCACCGGCACCGGCGTCGCCGCCCAAGGTACGAGCGGCTTCACCTACACCATAAATGAACTCAACGCGCGCGCGACCACTGTCGCCGCCCCTGCCACCACCGCCGGTTGGTCCTCAAACGGCACCTGCTGGGTGCGTAGCAAACCCAACGTCTGCTAATAGACCATGAAGAACATCAAAGGTGTCACCTTCATCGAGTTAATGGTCACGCTGGTGGTGCTGGGAGTCCTCGTCTTCCTCGCGCTGCCGAGCTACACGATCTGGATGCAGAACACCCAGATCCGGACTGCCGGTGAAGGCATCCTGAGCGGCCTCACGCTGGCTCGCACCGAGGCGGCCCGCCGCAACACGAGCGTCGAGCTGCGGATGGACGCCGCTTCCGGGTGGACGGTGTGCACGCCGAATTGCCCGGCGAGCGGCCCGCCGATCGCCCCCGCCGCGCTGATTCAGAGCCGGACCGCTCAGGAAGGAACGGCGCACGCGGTGGTCACCATTACGCCCGGCGGCGCGGACCGCGTCACCTTCAGCGGGCTCGGACGGGTCGGGCTGAACAGCGACGGCTCGGCGCCCATTACTGCAATCAAAGTCGACTCAACCAGGATCCCCACCGCGGAGAGCCGCGAACTGTGCGTGATGGTCAACGCCACCGGCCTCACCCGGATGTGCGATCCGCAGGTCGCCGCCGGCGATACGCGTGCCTGCGTGCCGGCGGTGCCGGCAGGCTGCCTGTAAGCAGGACTATCGGCCACAAGGAACAGATCATGCTCAAACCCGTAAATCCAAGGTTGCCGCAGCGCGGCGCCACATTGCTCGAAGCGATGGTGGGTATTCTCATCTTCTCGCTCGGGATCCTGGCGCTCGTCGGCATGCAGGCCCTCGCGGTCAAGCGGGTGAACGACGCCAAGTACCGCGCCGACGCGAGCTTTTACGCCAACCAGATCGTCGGCGAGATGTGGGTCAACCGCACCAATCTCGCCACCTACGCGTATGCGGGAAGCGGTGCGCCGCCCGCCGCGATCGCGAACTGGGTTACGTCCATTCAAAGTGCGCTGCCTGGCGTTACCGCCGCGGCCAACCGGCCGACGGTAACAGTGGTGGGCACCACCGTCACGGTGACGGTCTTCTGGCAACCGCCGGCCAGTTCGACGGTACACAACCACATCACGATGGCATACATCAACGGATGAAAACCATGCGCAAGATCAACAATTCCGGCCCGTCTCCGCGAAGCCGCCGCGACCGTGGCGTGACCCTGATCGAACTCCTGGTGGCCATGGTGATCAGCCTGATCGCGATCACCGCGATCTTCCAGGTCTTTTCCGTGTTCGAAGGGCAAAAGCGCACCACGATGGGCGGCGGCGAGGCGCAGACCAATGGCGCGCTATCGCTCTTCACGCTCGAGCGCGACATACGGCAGGCAGGCTACGGCATCACCGACCTCGCTTTCCTCGGATGCACCATCAACGGCTGGGATGAGCAGGCCGGCGGCGGCACGGCGTTCACGCTGACATTGGTGCCTGTGGTCATTACCCAAGGGGTGGGGAGCACCTCAGGGGTGGCAGGCGCCCCGGACACGGTCACTGTGATGTACGGCAGCGGCGAGCTGCTACCCAATCCGGTGAACATCACACAGGACATGCCGAGCCCGTCAGCGGATTACAAAGTCAGCAACCGTTACGGTTTCAATCCAGGCGATATGATCATCGTGGCGGAGCCGGGCAAGGACTGCACTCTGGCGCAGGTGAGTACACTTCCCGGCACGCCCGGCCAGACCGATAACATCATCCACAACAGCGGCACCTATACCGACCCCATTACCGGCGTCCAGCGGCCCACGCGCTACAACAAGCCGGGCGGGCTGGGAACCGCCTACACCACCGCCGCCAAGATGTTCAACATCGGCTCGCTGCCGAACAACAACATCTACTCGGTCTCGAACGGCCAGCTGATGCTGCAGCTGCTGCTCACGGCGTCGAGTACCGCGCCGACCGCGATCTACGACAGCATCGTGCAACTGCAGGCCCAGTACGGCCGGGACACCAACGCCGACGGCATCATCGACGTATTCGATGAATTCGTGCCGGCTACCGCCGCGGATTGGGCGACGATCCTGGCGGTGCGCCTTGCGGTCATCGCCCGCTCCGCGTTGTTTGAAAAAGGCGTGGTGAGCCCCGCTACCATCAAGCTATGGGACGACTCCGCCGTCGCTCCGACCACCGTCGGGCCCGTGTGGACGCTCACCGCAAACGAACGGCAGTACCGCTACAAGGTTTTTCAGACAGTGGTGCCCGTTCGTAACATGCTCTGGAGGCCGTAATGAAACACTCCTGTTCAAGGTTCGAGGTTCCAAGTTCAAGGTTCGAGGTTCAAGGTTCAGACTTCCAGGCTCAAGGCTCGCGACTTGATATCGATGTTCGCGATGCACAGCCTGAAACCCGGAACGCGGAACCCGGAACGCGGAACACCCCGATGCGGCAGCGCGGCGCGGTGCTCTTCATCTCGCTGATCGTGCTGGTCGCCATGACGCTCGCCGGCATCGCGATCATGCGCTCGGTGGACACCGCCACGCTGATCGCGGGCAACCTGGCCTTCAAGCAGGCGACCATCCAGTCCTCCGACAACGGCGTCGAGCAGGCCTTCCAGTGGATGCTGGCGAACCGGCCGGCGCTCCCCACAACCAATCTGACCACGGGCTACTATTCCGCGCGTCCGGGCGCCGCGCCCGACTGGAACGACCCGCTGACCTGGGCCAGCGCCGTCACAGTCGGAACCGACGCCGCCGGCAATACGACCTCCTATCTCATCCACCGGATGTGCGACTGCCCGGACACGCCCTACAACGGAACCTGCGCCGGCGGCGGCGCCCAGCAATGCGCGCTGACCACCGCGGCCACCACTGCGCCGCCGCCCGCGGAGGGAGACAGCTTCGCCGTCGGGGCACCCGGCTTCCTGGAGGACCCGAAGGTGTATTACCGAGTCACCGTGCGCACGCAAGGTCCGCGCAATACCACGAGCTACGTGCAGTCGATGGTCGCGGTCGCGCTCTGACCATTGAGATTTCATCCCAGATGGAGAACTCCGTCATGAGAATCCTGACCTCTCGTTACCTAAAAACGGCCCTGCTGGCCGCGATCCTCGCCTTGCCCGTGCCGGCCGGCGCCTCGCAGGCTGACCTCGCGTCGGCGCCGCTCGGCACCGCGCCCAGCGTCACGGTGCTGCCGAACCTCATGTTCGTCCTCGACGACTCGGGCAGTATGGGCCGGGATTACATGCCGGACGAGGCGAACGACTCGAACACGACGAAGTCCTGCGGCTCGAGTTCCTGCAACGTTGTGGGCGGCACGAACGCACCGGGGCGTCCACCGTACTATGCCGCGCAGTTCAACACGATCTACTACAACCCGCAGCTCACCTATACGCCTGGAGTGGATGCTCTCGGCGTGAGCCTGGGCAACGCCACGCCCACCGCCGCACTGGATAATCCTTACGCCACCACTAGCACCACGAAAGACGTCACGACGACGTGGCCGGAAACCGTTTGGTGCGACACGAGCACGCGAAGCGGCGCGGAGCTTCTCGACCCCGCCAAGTGCAAGCGTAACGGCATCGACACGCCTACTAACACGTGGGTGTACAACAACACGAGCACACCCGCCGGCGGATTTCCCAACACCGGGTTCCGCCAAGCAACAACGCTCAGCACGAACCCGCACTATTTCGACATCACGCCGCGTGAGTATTGCACCGACGCGACTTTGGTGACCTGCGCGCTTTCCGCAACGCCGACGGGCAGTTTTGTCGTGCCGGCGCCCGTGCGCTGGTGCACGACGCAGGCCAACGCCGCGAGCACTTCGCTGGTTACTGGCACCACCGGCAATCCCAAGTGCCAGTCCAAGGTGAATACTACCTATCGGTACCCGCGCCTTGGCAACATCACGCGCACCGACATCGTCCCCGCCACGGCGACTTACGGCAACCGGCCCGGCCGCAGCGACTGCGCGGCGGCGCCGAGCTGCACCTACGCCGAGGAGCTGCAGAACTTCGCGAACTGGTACTCGTACTACCGCGAGCGCCTGCTGCTCATGAAGTCTGCTGCCGGCCGCGCGTTCTCCAAACTGGACGACCGCTACCGCGTCGGCTTCCTCACCATCAACGCGAGCAGCAGCAGCAAGTATCTCAAGGTCGACAAGTTCACCCCGACGCACAAGAAAGACTGGTACGACAAGTTCTATATCCAGACGGCGAATAACCGCACGCCGCTGCGCGAAGCGCTGTCACGCGTGGGACGCCACTACGCCGGCGTAACGGGCGGCATCAACAGCTTCATGCCCGACGACCCGATGCAGTACAGCTGCCAGCAGAACTTCACGCTCCTCACGACCGACGGTTACTGGAACGACAACGCGGGCCAGAATCTCGCCGGCGGCTCGATCGGCAACCAGGACAACGTGGACGCCGGCTACTCGACGCGCGCGGTCGGCGCCTATGACGGAGGCCTGAGTGGTACGGCAGGCACCGGCCTAGGCTCGTCCGACACGCTCGCCGACGTGGCGATGTACTACTACAAGACCGATCTCCGCACGACCGGGCCCGTGGCGCTCGACAACGTCCCCACGGACGCCAAGGACACGAACCCGAAGCAGCATATGGTGACGTTCACTCTCGGGATGGGCCTCGACGGGTTGATGAATTACCGGCCTGACTACGAGACCGCCGGGTCCGGCGACTTCGCCAAGATCAAGAACGGCGACCCCTCGGGCTGCGCCTGGACGAACGGCAAGTGCAACTGGCCGAAGGTCACGGAAAACGACCCCTCGACGCTGGATGACCTGTGGCACGCGGCGGTGAACGCTCGCGGGCGCTACTTCAGCGCCAAGGACCCGGCGCAACTGCAGTCGGGGCTCGCCGGTGCGCTCTCTTCGATCCAGATCCAGACTGGCGCGGCCGCCTCCTCGGCGACCAGCACGCCGAACATCACGCCGACCGACAACTACATCTTCAGCTCGACCTACCGCACGCTGAAATGGGACGGGGAAGTGGTGGCGGAGGAGATCGATACGACCACGGGTAACGTGGTCCCGGGCGCAGTCTGGACCGCGGGCACCCAGTTGAACGGGCGCGTTACGGCCAACACCGACACGCGCAAGATCCTGACGTTCGACCCCGGCGGTGCCACCAAGCTGAAGGACTTCCTCTACGCGGGTATGACGGCCCAGGAAAAGGCCTTCTTCGACAACAAGTGCGCCTCCCTGCCGCAGTGCCCGCCGATGCCGCCCGGACAACAGGCCCAGGTCAACGACGGTGCCCGCCTGGTGAACTGGCTGCGCGGTCACAACGGAGACGACGCTCTCTATCGCGTCCGCGACAACGTGCTGGGCGACACGGTGAATTCGAAGCCGGCATTCGTGGGCAAGCCATTCTTGCAATACGGGGATGCGGTTGTCCCTGATTACAGCTCGTTCAAGCTCGCGAACGTGAACCGCCAGGGGGTGCTCTACGTCTCCGCCAACGACGGCATGCTGCACGCCTTCCACGGCGACACCGGGCAGGAGCTGTGGGCCTATGTTCCGCGCATCATCATGCCCGAGATGCACAAGCTGGCGCTCGGCAACTATGACGTCAACCACCGCTATTTCGTGGACGGCTCGCCGAGCGTGATGGACGTGTTCTTCAAGACCGCCAACGAGTGGAAGACGGTGCTGGTGGGCGGCTTCAAGGGCGGCGGGCGCGGCTACTACGCGCTCGATATCACGGACCCCAACAATCCGAAGGGCCTGTGGGAGGTCTGCCAAAACGGGACCGTCTGCACCGCCCCGACCCAACAAGACGACAATATCGGGTTCACCTTCGGCGACCCGATCATCACCAAGTGGGCGAAGGATGGAACCTGGGTGGCGATCGTGAGCTCCGGCCATAACAACATCACGCCCGGCGACGGTACCGGCTATGTCTACGTCATCGACATCGAGACGGGAGCCATCCTCGACCAGCAGACCACCGGCGCAGGCGACACGACTACCCCCAGCGGGCTCGCGCATCTGACCGGGTATGCCACCAATTTCGCAGTGAACAACACGACGACCTTCGTCTACGGCGGCGACCTGCTCGGCAACGTCTGGCGGCTGGACATGACGAACATGAGCTTCCAGCGCCTCGGGCAACTCTTCGACGGCAGCTCCCCGGCCAAGCCGCAGTCGGTCACGACGCGGGTCGATATCACGCGCTTCGCTGCCGGATACAATGTAGTCTACGTGGGCACCGGCCGTCTCCTCGGCCCCTCCGACCTGCAGGATCCGGCAACGCTCATTCCGCCGGAGGACCGCGCCTACCAGCAGACGGTATACGGCTTCAAGGACACCGGCACCGATCTCGGCGACCTGCGTCAGCCCGCGGCGAGTATGGTGCAGCAGAGCCTGATCGTGGTCGACGCGAATACTCGCACGATTTCGAACAACGCCGTGGATTGGACCACTCAGAATGGCTGGTACGTCGATTTCAACCCGGGCAACCAGTCGCCGGGCGAGCGCGTCAATATCGACCCGCAGCTCGTGCGAGGCGTGTTGCTCGTCGCCACCAACCAGCCCAACGCGCAGCCGTGCTCGGCCGGCGGCGACAGCTTCCTCTATCAGTTCGACTACCGCTCCGGGTCGTACCTCGCGTCGGCCCCCGCGCAGGTCGTGGGCACCAAGCTCAGCAACGCGCTCATCGCCGGTATCGTAGTCTACCGCCTGCCGAGCGGCCAGCTGAAGTACAGCGCGATCGATGTCACCGGCAAGAAGAGGGTGGGCGGCGTCAACCCGGGCGCCGGCGGCGCGATCGGCAAGCGGGTATCGTGGCGCGAGCTGATCTACTAGGCGGGACATTGCCGGGCCGAGGTCCGGCAATCGCCTTATGCAAGACCGCCCCCGGGAGAGGGTACATCGCATGACCCGCGGGCAACCGGACGGGTTGCCCGCGGTCTTGTTGCTTGACTCACATCGAGAGCCTTTACCCTCATGGATGGAAGAAAGCTAGATCTACGCCGACGTGCTCTGCGCGGCGCCGGCGTTCGAGCAGAGCGCGCTGGAAAGCCTGCGGGGAATGAAATTCGAGCCGGCGCGGGGCAACGATGGCCCGGTGAAGAGCTACCTGTTGGTGGATTTCGCTTACGGCCGCGGCTTCCCGTGCCCGAGCGCGCCAAACTAACCGGGGAATAAGGCATGTTCGCCATTGTGCGAAGCCGATCATTTGGCTCGGGGGACAAGCGTGAACGAAACACGACGCCGTGCGTCGTCTAACTGCTGCCTCGCCTCGAGCGCTGAGCGCATTTGCGTTGCAACTGCGCAGGCTCCGGGCCTTGCAGCGTTTCTTCCCGAGCACTCGGGTTTTCATTTCACGGACAGCGCGCGGCGGCGCGCATCTCGTCCTCGTTCGCACTGGGCCAGCCGCAGGTGCTGTCTTGCGTGTTGCCGGCACTGGCCCAAGGAAACGCGGAGGCTGTCCGGTTTCACGGTCATCGAATTGATGATCGTCGTGGTGATCGTCGCGATCCTCGCGCTGGTCGCCTACCCCGCCTACGAGGATCACCAGCGCCAAGGCCGTCGCAGCGCGGCGCAGAAGTTCCTCGCGGACGTGGCAACGCGGCAGCAGCAGTACCTGCTCGACGCGCGCCAGTACGCCGTCGGCGCCGGTGCGCTGGCCGCTCTCAACCTGAACGTGCCGGCCGATGTCGCGCAGTTTTACGCCGTCACGATCAACCCGGCCGCTCCCGCACTGCCGCCGTCCTTTGCGTTGATCGCAACGCCGCTGCCCGGATCGAGGCAGATCCCGGACGGCGCGCTCACGCTCGATAGTACCGGCAGCAAGACACGCAACGGTCAGCCCGGATGGTAGCGATAGTAACGATGGTCCGCAAAGAGGGGTGTGACGCGGCGTTGCCGAGCACCGCCGCTACCGGTCATCGCGGCGGCGTACCACGTCTCTCACGCGGAATGCAGGCGGCGAGACCCCTGGGCAGCGGAAATACGGTGTTTTCCTGGACGCCCGCGAGCTGATCGACGCTTTCGGCACCCAACTCGCGTAGCCTGGAGACGACTTCCTCAACAAGAACCTCGGGCGCGGAAGCACCCGCGGTGACCCCGACGATGCGCGCCCCGGCCAGCCATTCGGTCTGGAGCTGCGCGGCCTTGTCCACCATATAAGCGGCAACGCCCTGGTTCTGCGCCACCTCCCGCAGCCGATTCGAGTTCGAGCTGTTGGGGGAGCCCACAACGATGACCACGTCGCACTTCGCAGCAAGCGCCTTCACCGCATCCTGGCGATTCTGGGTCGCGTAGCAGATGTCGTCCTTCTTGGGCCCGACAACGGCGGGAAACCGCCGGTGCAGCGCGTTGATGGTCTGCTGCGCATCATCGACTGACAGCGTCGTCTGCGTCACGAACGCGAGCTGCTTCTCGTCGCGCACCACAAGCTGCGCCACATCGTCGGGCCGCTCCACGAGATACATGCCGCCTGCACTCTGCCCCATGGTGCCCTCGACCTCGGGATGGCCGCGGTGGCCGATCATGACGATCTCGCGTCCCTGCGCGCGCATCTTCGCCACCTCGATGTGAACCTTGGTGACCAGCGGGCAGGTGGCGTCGAACACGCGCAGGTTGCGCGCGTCGGCCTCGCGTCGCACTGTCTGCGACACCCCGTGGGCGCTGAAGATGACCGTCGCGCCTTCGGGGACCTCGCGCAGCGTCTCGACGAAGACGGCGCCCCTCCCCTGCAGGTCCTGCACCACGAACTTGTTGTGCACGACCTCGTGGCGAACGTAGATCGGGGCGCCATGCAGCGCGAGCGCGCGCTCGACGATCTCGATGGCGCGATCGACGCCGGCGCAGAAGCCGCGGGGATTGGCGAGCAGCACCTTCATGTTTGAATTATATAAGAACCGCCAAGGCGCCAGGGGGAAACGAATCCCGTCATAGAACTGCAGACAAAACCTTATCGAACCACGGCGGGACGGAGAGAACCAAAAAAAAGAACGAAACTCAGCTCGAAAGGGCAATATTGTTGTTCTTGGCGTGCTCGGTGTCTCGGCGGTTCAATCAAGGCTTCGAACGGGGGCGCAGGGCGTCGCACACCAGCAGCACCGCGCCGCAGGTGATCGCCGAGTCAGCCACGTTGAACGCCGGCCAGTGGTAGCCGAAGGCGTGAAAGTCGAGAAAATCGATCACGGCGCCCAACGCGATCCTGTCGATCAGATTACCCAGAGCGCCTGCCAGGATCAGTGCGAGCGCCAGCGCGAAAAGGCGCTGATGAGGATACTTGCGCAGCAGGTAGAAGATCCACACCGATGCGACGACGGCAATTGTCGCGAACAGCCCCCGCTGCCAGCCGCTACCGTCCGCGAGGAAGCTGAACGCGGCGCCGGGGTTGTAGACCAGCACCAAATTGAAGAAAGAGGTGACCTCGACCGCTTGGTTGGCCGCCAGGCGCTGGACGACGACGAACTTCGTTACCTGATCGATTACGACGATCAGCGCCGACAGGAGCAGCCAATAAACCGTCTTTGAACTCATGCCAAAAAACCCCTTTTAGCCGCCGATAAACGCAGATAAACACAAATCATCAGCGTATATTTGCGCGATCTGCGGTTAAAAACGCCTCTTGGCGTAGCGGCAAGCTCTACGCGTGGACACGCGGCTCGCCCGGGCCGAACAGGTTCGAGACACAGCGATTGCAGAGCGCGGGGTGTTCGTGGCTGGCGCCGACGTCCGCCCGATAGTGCCAGCATCGCCCGCACTTCTGGTGCGCGCTCGGGCTCACCCGCACCCTCACATCGGGCAGCACGGTGGCAGCGGCCTCCGGGTGGCTACCGTTCGCCACCCGCGCATGAGAGGTGATGAACACGAAGCGCAGGTCATCGCCAAATGAATCCAGGAACGCCCGGCTATCCCCATTGGCGTAGAACTCGACCTCGCCTGCGAGCGACGAGCCGATCTTGCCGGCCACGCGCAGCTCCTCGAGGCGTTTCAACACATCAGAACGCAGCTCGCGCAGCTTGCCCCAACGCGCGCGCAGCGCCTCGGCGTCGCCCGGCAGCCGGAACTCGTACCAGGTTTGCTCGAAAACGCTCTGCTCCCCGCCGCTCAGGATCTCCCACACCTCCTGGGCCGTGAATGACAGGATCGGAGCAAGCAAGCGCGTCAGTGAATGCGTGATGTGGTAGAGCGCGTTCTGCGCGGAGCGCCGCGCGCGCGAGCCGGCCGGCGCGGTGTAGAGCCGGTCCTTGAGGATGTCCAGGTAGAAGCCCCCCAAGTCCTCCGAGCAGAACGTCTGCAGCTTCTGCGCGACCAGATGAAACTCGTAGTTGCCGTAGTGCCCCGGCGCCGCCGGGTCCTTGGCGCCGGACTCGGAGGGCACCATTTCGCAATGCAGGTCGCACGTCATGACCCACGCGTAGCGGTCGATCTCGAGCCACTCATCGACCGGTAGCATGTTTTGGGCCGGGTCGAAATCGGCGAGGTTCGCGAGCAGGAAGCGCAGGGTGTTGCGGATGCGGCGATAGGATTCCACCACGCGCTTCAGAATCTCGCGCGAGATCGAGAGCTCGCTGGAGTAGTCGGTCGACGCCACCCACAGCCGCAAGATGTCGGCCCCGAGCTCGTCCATGACTTCCTGCGGGGCGATGACGTTACCCTTCGATTTGCTCATCTTGTGGCCCGAGCCATCCACCACGAAACCATGCGTCAGCAACGCGGCATAGGGCGGCCCGCCGTCCATCATGCACGAGACGAGCAGCGACGAGTGGAACCAGCCTCGGTGCTGATCGGACCCCTCGAGATAGAGGTCCGCAGGAAATGCGCTCGACGATTCATGCGAGCCCCGCAGCACGGTGAAATGCGTCGAGCCCGAGTCAAACCACACGTCGAGCGTGTCTTTCACTTTCTCGTATTGCGCCGCCTCCGCGCCGAGCAGCTCTTCGGCCTCCAGCGACTGCCAGGCCTCGATACCGCCCGCCTCCACGCGCTTCGCCACCTGCTCGAGCAGGTCGAGCGCGCGCGGGTGCAGCTCGCTCGTCTCCTTGTGGATAAAGAACGGCATCGGCACGCCCCACTGGCGCTGGCGAGAAAGCGTCCAGTCCGGGCGGTTGGCGATCATGCCGTGCAGGCGCGCCTTGCCCCACGCCGGGAAGAATTTCGTCGCTTCCACGCCACGCAGCGCCGTTTTCCGCAACGGCTCAGCCGGCTGCACGCCCTTGTAGCCCGCGACCTCATCCATACCCGCAAACCACTGCACCGTCGCGCGCAAGATGACCGGCGTCCGGTGGCGCCAGCAGTGCATATAACTGTGGATGTGATTGGCATCCCGCGCGAACAGCACCCCGCGCTCGTCCAGCGTCTTGACGATCTTGGGGTTGGCACGCCAGATTACCTCGCCACCGAAGAGCGGCAGGCTGGCCGCGAACTTGCCGTCGCTCATCACCGGGGTGAGGATTTCCTCGTCCTTCATGCCGTAGGCGCGGCACGATTGGAAATCCTCGACGCCGTAGGCGGGCGCGGAGTGCACGATGCCCGTGCCGGTATCGAGCGTGACATAGTCGCCGAGGTAGACCGGAGCGACGCGATCATAGAATGGATGCTTGAAGCGAATACCCTCAAGATTCTTGCCCAGGCAGCTGTGATCGACACGGCCGTTCGGATCCCGCCGCTTAATTCCATACCGAGACAGGCACCCTTCTTTCAGATCGTTGGCGAGGATGAGCGAGCCACGATCGGTGTCGACAAAGCTATAGATGTAATCCGGGTGAACGTTTAGCGCCTGATTTGCCGGGAGCGTCCAAGGTGTCGTTGTCCAGATCACCGCGAAGACAGGTCCTTCCGGAAGATTGTCCAGCGAGAAGGCCATTCTCAGCTTTTCGCGATCTTCGTCGAAGATCGCAAAACCGACATCGACGGCGATGTCGGTTCGGTCCTCGTACTCCACTTCGGCCTCCGCGAGCGCCGAGCCGCAATCGAAGCACCAGTTTACGGGCTTGAGGCCCCGATAGACGTAGCCCTTCTTGACCAGGCTGCCGAGCGCGCGGATCTCGTCCGCCTCGTTCTTGAAAGCCATCGTGAGATAAGGATGGTCCCAATCGCCAAGCACGCCGAGCCGTCGAAAATCGGCCTTCTGGCGCTCGATCTGCTGCGCCGCGTACGCGCGACACAAACGCTGCGTCTCCGCCGCGGACAGATTCTTGCCGTGCTCTTTCTCGATCTGGATCTCGATCGGCATGCCGTGGCAGTCCCAGCCCGGCACGTAGGGGGCGTCAAACCCGGATAGCGTCTTGCTCTTGACGATGATGTCCTTGAGGATCTTGTTGACGGCGTGGCCGATGTGGATGTCGCCGTTCGCGTACGGCGGGCCGTCGTGCAGGACGAAGCGCGGCGCGCCCCGGCGCGCCTGCCGGATGCGCTCGTAGAACCCGCGCTCATCCCAGTGCTTCAGCATCAGCGGCTCGCGCTTGGCGAGATCGCCGCGCATCGGGAACTTTGTATCGGGCAGGTTGAGTGTTTTCTTGTAATCAGCCATGCAAAACCATTAACCGCAGATAAACGCGGATGAACGCGGACAAAGAATCCCAAAAGAACAAATGAACATCTTTCTTATCGGCGTCGATCGGCGGGTGCATTTCGCGTTTCTTGAGTTGGCTTGTAGTGAATAGTAAGCGGTGATAAGCGAACGGTCGCACCGTGTTCGCCAATGCGTTACCCCTTGGCTTTTTTCTTTGTCTTGGCGTCTTGGCGGTGGAAAAAGGCTCTTGCGTTCTCGACATCGCGCGCGATCTGCCTCGTCAGGGTCGCGAGATCGGCGTACTTCTCCTCGTCGCGGAGCTTGTGATGGAAATCGACCCGCAGATGGCGCCGGTAGAGGTTCTCATCGAAATCGAACAGGTGCACCTCGAGCACCGGCGCCCCCTGCACCTTGACCGTCGGCCGCACCCCGAGGCTGGCCACGCCCCTTAGAGGTTGGTCCCCTACGCCGGCCACGGTTACAGAAAATATCCCCGTCAGCGGCGGACGGTTGTGCCTCATCTGCATGTTCGCCGTTGGAAAACCCAGTTTCTGCCCGAGGCCGTCGCCGCGCACGACACGTGCGCTGATCGAATAGGGACGCCCCAGCAGCGCGCGCGCGCGGGCGAGTTCTCCGGCCGCGAGCGCGCTGCGCACTGCCGTGCTGGACACACGTTCGCCTTCGAGCGTCACACTGGGCAGCGCAGCCACCTCGAACCCGAAACGGGGCGCTGCCTGCTTGAGCATGACGAGGTCGCCGGCGCGGCGGGCGCCGAAACGGAAATCATCGCCAACCAGCACCCAGCGTGCGCCGAGACCGCGCACAAGGATTCGAGCGATGAACTCGTCGGCCGTGATCTGCGCGAAGGCGTAGTTGAAACGGCAGATATGAACGCGGTCCACGCCGCAGCCCGCCAGCAGCTCCAGCTTCTCCCGCAGCGAGGTGAGCCGGGTTGGCGCCTTGTCGGGTGCGAAAAACTCGCGCGGGTGAGGCTCGAACGTCAGCACGCAGGCGGGCACACCGAGCCGCCGCGCAGCGCGTGTGAGCTCGTCCAGCATGGCCTCATGGCCGAGGTGCACGCCATCGAAGTTGCCAATCGTGAACGCAGTGGGGCCCTTTGCAACGGCAGGCAGGCCGTGTGAGATCCGCATACATCCAAGCCGTGGTGTAACTAAAAGCTTGAATTATAGCGTGTTTTACGATAGGCGGTCTAGCAGAGCGCGGGGCGCGCCCTAGGAGTGTGTCGGACTTTGCCGCGACACACTCCTTACGCAAAACTGCCCGCAGCCAAAAGGCAAGATCAGATGCGAAATACAAACATTCGGACCCACGCGCGCCCCTCTTTGACTCCAAAACGGGCCTTTTCACCCCGTTGTGTCGGAAGTCTGCGGGCGGTTTTGCATTTAGCAGCCGGTCGGAGCCTCAAGTCCGACGGGCTGCTAGGCAGTTGCGTGGTAGAGCGAGGTGTTGTCGACACCCTTGCTCAACGCGGTCCCGAACGCTCCTCCGAGCAGGATGAGCGTCGGGCCGGTGATTCCGTATTGAGCGATCCTTGGCAGCTCTCGCAACGTAAGCGCGATGCGCCGGGTTTGCGGCAAGGTCACGCTTTCCGCGACGAGAACCGGCACCTCAGGCCGCACGCCGGCCACAAGCAGTGCCGCGGTGATCTGCGCGGCCTGACCTGCGCCCATGTAGATGACCGCAGTGTCGGCGGCCGCGACGGTCCTCGCCCACTCGCTGGGCGCCTCCCCTTCCCCGACACGCGGAGTGACGAAAGCGACACTGCGCGCGACGCCGCGTTGCGTAAGGGAAATCCCCGCCTCGGCAGCTGCGGCGAGTGCCGAGGTGACTCCCGGCACGACTTCGCACGGAATCCCGGCGGACTCCAGGGTCGCGAGCTCCTCCTGCGCGCGCCCGAAGAGCATCGGGTCGCCGCCCTTCAACCGCACCACCACTGCGTGCTTGCGCGCGGCGTCCACGAGGCGCTTGTTGATGAACTGCTGCGCCGTGGCAAAACGGCCGCAGCGCTTGCCGACCGCGACCCGTTCGGCGCGAGCGGCCAGCGCCAGCACTTCGGGATGCACGAGCGCGTCGTGAAACACGACGTCGGCCCGCCGCAGGGTCTCAGCGGCACGCAGGGTCAGAAGATCGGGCGCGCCAGGCCCGGCTCCCACCAGGTAGACCTTGCCGGCAACGCTCCGCGTTGCCCGAGGATTTTGTCGAATTGTCATTCGACAAAATCCTTAACGAAAGAACATTTGATGGAGTTGAAACGCATAGCCTATTCTGCAACGGTTTTCGGTAAGGAATTTGTCGGGCTCTCGCCCGACAAATTCCTCACGAGAGCTCGCGCCGGCGGAACAACGGCAGCGGCTGTTCGACGGAATTCTGGTAGGCCTCGCTGAAGTCGCCGAACGCGGACAGCGCGGCACGTGGATCTTCTCCGGCGCGCAGGGCAAATGCATTGAAGCCGCAACGGGCGAGATAGAAGAGCTGATCGCGCTGCACGTCGCCGATCGCCCGCAGCTCGCCCCGGTAGCCGTACCGATCGCGCAGCAAACGGGCGATGGAATAGCCGCGGCCGTCGGTAAACTTCGGAAAGTTCACCGCGACCAAGCCGAAGAGCGGAAGGTCCTCGGCAATCAGCGCCGGGTCTTCATGGCTGTCGAGCCAAACGCCGATTCTCTCGGCACGACGCCGCAGCGTGTCACGCTCTGTCCGCCAGAGCGCGAGCGGCACGATTACATCGCCGGCCGGAGGCAGCAGCGGCAGGCCGCCGTCGTCCGCCGAATCAAGCAATAGCCAGGGATCGCTCGCGACGCTGCGCTCTTTGATGATCAGTGCCATAGATACGCTCCTTGAAAGGCTCGATGCCGATGCGCCAAACGACGTCGATAAAGCGCTCGGCCTCAGAATCGCGCCGCTCGAGATAGACCTCGATCAGCCGCTCGATCACGTCGGGCACGTCGGCGCGCGCGAACGACGGTCCGATCACTTTGCCGAACGCGGCCGGCGCACCGGGCCGGGCAAGGCCTTGATTGCCGCCGATGCTGATCTGGTACCACTCGTCGCCGTTCTTGTCGACGCCGAGGATCCCGATGTGGCCGACGTGGTGATGGCCGCACGAGTTCATGCAACCCGAGATGTTGAGATCGAGCTCGCCGATATCGTGGAGATAGTCGAGCCGGTCGAAGCGGCGCTGGATCGCCTCCGCCACCGGAATAGACTTGGCGTTGGCGAGCGAGCAGAAGTCCCCGCCCGGGCAGCAGATGATGTTGGTGAGCAGGCCCACGTTGGGCGTCGCGAATCCGAGCGGTTTGGCTTCATGCCACAGCGCGTGCAGGTCGGACTGCCGGACATCGGCGAGGATGAGGTTCTGTTCGTGAGATACGCGCACCTCGCCGAAACTGTAGCGCTCGGCGAGGGTCGCCACCGCGTCCATCTGCCCGGCCGTCGCATCGCCCGGCGCCTCACCGGTCTTCTTGAGCGAGAGCGTGACTGCGGCGTAGCCCGGCATCTTGTGCGAATGGACATTGCGCTTGGCCCAGGCGGCGAACGCACGATCGAGACCGAGGCGGGTGCGGTAGCCCGCGTCGTCCCCGGGCAGGGCGTCGTACGACGGTCGCGTAAAACGGGCTTCCACGCGTTCGATCTCGGCTGCGGTCAGCGTGGCTGGCCCATCCTTGAGATACGCCCACTCTTTCTCGACCTCGTCGCGAAAGCACTCGGGGGTGCGCGCCTTCACGAGGATCTTGATCCGGGCACGGTACAGGTTGTCGCGCCGGCCGTAGCGGTTATAGACGCGCAGGATGGCCTCGAGGTAGGTCAGCAGGTGCGGCCACGGCAGGAACTCGCGGATCACGTGGCCGATGATGGGTGTGCGTCCCATGCCTCCGCCGACGATCACCCGGAAGCCCACAGCGCCCGACGCGTCGCGCGTGGCGTGCAGGCCGATATCATGCAGAAACGTCGCGGCGCGATCCGCCTCGGAGCCGTTAAACGCAATCTTGAACTTGCGGGGAAGGTACGCGAACTCGGGGTGGAAGGTGGACCATTGGCGCAGCACCTCGCACCAGACGAGCGTGTCCACGATCTCGTCGCTGGCTACCCCAGCGAAATGGTCGGCGGTGATGTTGCGCACACAGTTGCCGCTGGTCTGGATCGCATGCATCTGCACGGTCGCAAGCTCGGCCAGGATGTCGGGCACGTCCTCGAGCTTCGGCCAGTTGAACTGGAGGTTCTGGCGCGTGCTGAAGTGCGCGTAGCCCCGGTCCCAGGTACGGGCGATGTGCGCTAGTTTGCGCAGCTGGCGCGAAGACAGCAGGCCGTACGGGATCGCCACGCGCAGCATTGGCGCGTAGCGCTGGAGGTAGAGCCCGTTTTGCAACCGCACCGGCTTGAAGTCGTCCTCCGAGAGCTCCCCGGCGAGAAAGCGCCGGGTCTGGTCGCGATATTGGACAACCCGCTCGGCCACGAGCTGCTGATCGATCTGGTCGTATTGGTACACGTCCGCATCCACCCATTTAGCGGGTCTTGAATCCTACGAGCGAGTCTTTATATTTCAAACGAATATCATGTTAGAATTTAATAACTAAATAGTATTTACGATAACCTCATGAAATTGCAGCAATTACGCTATCTCAGGGAGATCGCGAAGCGTGGGCTCAACCTCTCGGAGGCCGCGGAAGCGCTTCATACGTCCCAGCCGGGCGTCAGCAAACAGATCCGGCTGCTGGAGGAGGAGCTGGGCGTGGACATCCTGGTCCGCCGCGGTAAGCGGGTAAGCGACATGACAGAGCCCGGCCGGATGATCCTGACGATCGTCGAGCGCATCCTCCACGACGCGGATGACCTGAAGCAGGTTGCGCGTGAGTTCAGCTCACAGGGCAGCGGCTCGATCGTGATAGCGACCACTCACACTCAGGCGCGCTATGCGCTGCCACCGGTGGTGAGCAAGTTCATGCAGCGCTACCCCAAGGTGCGGCTTTCGCTGCGACAGGGGAGCCCGGAGCAGATCGCGGAATTCGTGCGGTCCGGCGACGCCGACATCGCCATCACCACCGAAGCCGCGCACCACTACGAAGGACTCACCCTGCTGCCGTGCCACCAGTGGAATCGCTGCGTGATCACGTCGCTCCGGCACCCGCTGCTGCATGAAAAACCGCTCACGCTGGAGGCGATTGCACGCCACCCGATCATCACCTACGACTTTGCGTTTACCGGGGACTCGCCGGTGAAGCGCGCGTTCGACCAGAAACGGCTGGTGCCCAACGTCGTGCTCACGGCCATCGACGCGGATGTGATCAAGGCCTACGTCGAGAGGGGGCTCGGCGTCGGCATCCTCGCCAAGATGGCGTTCGACCCGGCCCGCGACATGGGGCTGCGGCTGATCGACGCCAGTCACCTCTTCGAGCCCAGCATGGCACGCATCGGACTGCGTCCCAATGCCTATCTGCGCGGCTACGTCTACGAGTTCATCGAGATGTTCGCGCCCCACCTGAAGCGCGCGGTCGTCGACGCGACACTCAAGGGCGAGGGATCAAGCTACGAGCTGTAAGCGGGTTCAAGGTTCAAAGGTTCAACTCGGAACCCGGAACTCAGTTCGCAAGGTGCTGGCGCAGCCACGCGCTCGCCCCGTCGACTAGCGCCACAAGCACCAGCATCGCGATGATGACCGTCAGTGCCTGCGGCTGCTGGAAGAGAGAGAGACTCACGTAGAGAATCTGGCCCAGCCCGCCCGCGCCCACCACGCCGAGAATCGCCGCCATGCGGATATTGATTTCCCAGCGGTAGAGCGCGTAGGCGACGAACTGTGGCACGACGTTCGGCATCGTGCCGTAGAGAAACGCAAGCGCAGCCCGGCTCCCCGTCAGCCGCAACGCCTGCGCCGGTTCCTCGGGAGCATTCTCGAGCGTCTCCGCGAACAGCCGCCCGATCACGCCCGCCGTGTGCCACGCGAGCGCAAGCGTTCCGGCAAAAGGGCCGAGCCCAGCTGCCATCACCATCAGCGCCGCCCAGACCAGTTCCGGGATCGAGCGCAGGAAATTCAGGATTAGCCTGGCCGCGGCGCGGGGAAACGGGCCGAACCGCCCCGCGGCAGGCAACGCGAGCAGCAGCCCCAATACGGCGGCGAGCACAGTGCCGGTTGCCGAAATGGCGAGGGTTTCGAGCGTGCCGACGCCAATGCGGGCGAGATAGGACGGCGACAGATCGGGTGGGAAGAACGACGCGATGTAACGCCCCATTTGGCCGAGCGCCTCCAGCGAGGCGAGCTGACCCAGGTCGAGCGACAAAAAAACAAAGCTCGCCCAGATCGCGCCGACCAGCACCATCAGCACGACCCAGTGTGCGCGCCTCACGCCGTCACCTTTCGCAGCAGCGCGCTGATGCCGTCGGCCAGCATCACGAGCAGGAGGAACACGATCAGGATCGTGCTCACCTCGCCACCGCTCAGCATCCGCATCGAAAGCTCCATCTGCTGACCGAGGCCGCCCGCCCCCACGAAGCCCATGATGACGGATGCGCGCACGGCGCATTCCCAGCGATAGACCGAGTAGGACACCAGCTCAGGCAACACGACCGGCCACGTGCCGTAGAAGAACGCTTCGATCCGCCCGCTGCCCGTTTCGAGCAGCGCGGTTGTGGGCCGCGTGTCGTTCGACTCGAGAATTTCCGCATAGACCTTGCCGAGCATGCCCCCGTATGCCACTCCGATGGCGAGCACACCGGCTGCGGGTCCGAGCCCGACGGCGCGCACGAAGAGCAGCGCCCAAACGATCTCGGGAATGCTGCGGAAGAACATGAGCGCGAATCGCGCGGGCAGGCGCAGGATGCGCCCGGCCAGATAGCCCGGACCGGGCCCGATGCGCGAAATCGAGAGGCTGCGCGCGACAATCAGCCCCAGGGGACAGGCGAGCACCATCGCGAAGGCCATGCCGGCCGTTGCGATCGCGAGCGTCTCGAGTGTGGATCGCATGATGAGCCGCATGAACTCCGGCGATGTCGCGAGCGGAAAGAAACTCGCGATGAACTTGCCCATCGTCTCGCGGCTGCGCGCCTCGAACAGCACGCCCGGATTGAACTCCGCCAGGTGAAAACCCGGCACCAGCAGGAGGAGGATGAGAAGCGTCAGACCGGCCCGCGGCAGCGCCGCCGGATCGCGCAGCCGCATTACCGACCCATCACCGTTCACTGGAGTGTGTCTTAAGAATCAAGCAACGTCATGAGCCGCGGATAAACGCAGATAAACACGGACTGACATGTCAAAAACGCTGAAACTCCAAACACAGGAGCAGAATCGATTAGCCGCCGATGAACGCCGATAGACGCCGATCAATAGCAAAGCGGCTGCCGCCGGATTCCCTTGGGCACCATCTCGAGCGGCTGGTTGTCCTGGGTCGGCACCTGCGCCGCCTCGGACGCATACAGATCGGCGAGCATCGCATCGCTTACCCGTACCGGCGGCAGGTCGAATGCAATCTCCCCGCTCTTCACGCCGATGACCCGCGGAAACCAGTGCAGCGCAAGGTCCACGGCATGCAGGCTCGCGACGAGCGTTACGCCCCGCGCGGACGCGTCACGGTTGAGCTCACCGATCACGCGGTCCGACAGCGCCGGGTCCACTGCGGAAACCGGCTCGTCAGCAAGTATGAGGTCCGGTTGCTGGTAGAGTACGCGGGCAACGCCGACACGTTGCAGCTGCCCGCCGGAGAGCTCGCTGCAGCGCTGGAACAGTTTGTCTGCGACCTCCATGCGCGCGAGCCCGCCGCGTGCACCCTCGATATCTATGGGGTAGGCGAGCGAGAGCAGGCTCTTCCAGGCCGGCCACTGGCCGATCCGCCCCGCGAGGACCGCCGTCACGACGCGCTGGCGCGGCGGGATCGGAGGGGCCTGGTGCACCATGCCGACGCGGCCGCGCAGGCGCCGCAGGCCCGCACGATCGAGACCCCACGGATTCGCGCCAAGCAGATTCAGCTCGCCCGATGAGGGAC
Source organism: Betaproteobacteria bacterium (assembly GCA_029863175.1). Next base: position 28,372 of record JAOTVX010000009.1, read on the forward strand.
GCAGCGCAGTGGCAAGCAGCTTGAGCAGCGTGGTCTTGCCAGCGCCGGACGGACCGATGATCGCGACACGTTCGCTTTGCCCGATATCGCAGCTGACGCCGCTTATTGCGCGAAATCCGCCCGAGTAGTCGAGGCTGACCCGCGATAACCGGATACTCATGCGCCCATCCTGTCCGCTCGCAATGAAGCTGTCCTACTTCTTCAGCAGTCCCGCTGAGCGCGCAGCCTGCTCGATGCCTTTGTAATTCTCGGGCCGGGTGGGAACGAATTTGCTCGCCCGCTGCAGGTCGAGCAGCTCCTTGTGCGCGGGATTCTTCGGATCGAGCTTGAGAAACGCGGCGGTCAATTTCCTGATGACGGCCGGATCGAGATCGCCGCGCACGGTCCAGTTATAGTCGTAGTACGGCGGCGTCGTCCAGATCACCTTGACCTTGTCCGTGTCGACTTTTTTCTCGCGCACCAGCTTCGCCCACACCGAGGCATTAAGCGCGCCCGCATCGACGCGGCCCGACTCGACCTGGAGCGCGGTCGCGTCGTGCGCGCCCGAGAAGGCGACGCGCCTGAAATCTTTTTCCGGGTTGATCCCGTTCTTCAGCAGGAAGTAGCGCGGCATCAGGTGCCCTGACGTGGAGGAAACCGAGCCGAAGGTGAAGTTCTTCCCTTTCAGGTCGGAGAGACCCCTGATGCCGCTCGCGGCGCTGGCGACGAACTTGCTGGTGAATTTCTCGTCCTCGGCGCGCTGCACGATCGGGATCGCGTTGCCGGTGCGCAAGCGCGCCTGAACGAACGTGAAGCCTCCGAGCCAGGCCATGTCGATCTTTTTCGCGGCCAGCGCCTCGACCACCGCGGCGTAATCCGTTACGGCCGTGTAGTGGACCTTTACGCCGACTTCCTTTTCGAGGTAGGCCGCCATCTTGGAAAACTTGCGCTGGAGCTCGGTCGGGTTTTCGTCGGGGATGGCCGAAATGCGCAGCACGCCCTGCGCGAACACGGTGGTGGCGAACAACAGGCCGCAGAGCACGGCGACGATGCGCTGAAACATGATCTCCTCCTTTTTCAAAAGCTATCTTCGTCTATGGAACACCGGAGACCGGTTGCCGGCTTGGCGAATGGATGATACACGAACGATCGCGCAACGAAAAATCTTGATGCCAGCCCCGATATTGTGTCGATTACACGCGTTTCGCGAAATCGCTCAGTCGAAAACCAAGCACCCAAAGTGTCGCAAAATAGGTGAACGCGCCCAGTGCCACCACCCAACCGAGGCGCAGCGCGCGCTCCGCCGCGCCCATCGCAAGCCACGCGGCGTCCGGGCCCGCCGCAATCCACACGACCGCGAACATCACATAGACCGCGACACCGAGCTTCACGAGAAACATGGACCAGCCCGGCAGGGGCAAGTAGATGTCACGCCGCTTCAGACCGCGTAGCAGCAAGGCGGCGTTGAAGCACGCGCCAAGCCCGATCGCGAGCGCCAGCCCCGCGTGCTTGAGCCACCAGATAAACGTCAGATTCATGAGCTGTGTCACGCCCAGCGTCACCAGGGCCATTTTGACGGGCGTCCGGATGTCCTGCCGCGCATAGAACCCCGGCGCCAGCACTTTCACCAGGATGAGGCCGACCAGCCCGACGCTATAGGCGACGACGGCACGCCGCGTCGCCAGAACGTCCCCGGCCGAAAACGCACCATAATGGAAGAGCGTTGCCACCAGCGGCACCGCCAGCAATGCAAGTGCCGCGGCCGCCGGCACCGCCAGCAGCAGGGTGAGGCGCAATCCCCAATCGAGCAAGGCGGAGTATTCCTCGGCCGAGCGCTCCGCGTAGTATCGCGACAGGCTCGGCAACAGGATCGTACCCAGTGCAACGCCCAGCAAACCTGCCGGAAATTCCATCAAGCGGTCGGCATAGTAGAGCCAGGACACGCTGCCAGTGACGAGAAACGACGCGAAGATGACATTGATGAGCAGGCTCACCTGACCGATTGAAACCCCGAACACGGCGGGCCCCATCTGCCGCAGCACGCGCCGCACACCTTCGTCCTTCAACTCGAGGCGGAAGCGGGGCACCATCCGCAGCCGGGCGAGGAACGGGAGCTGGAAGAGGAGCTGCGCCACGCCTCCAGCGAATACGGCCCATGCGAGCGCCTTGATCGGCGGGTCGAAATACGGCGCGCCCCACAGCGCGAAGCCGATGAACGACAGGTTAAGCAGTACCGGTGTGAACGCCGGCACGGAAAATCGGCTGTAGGTATTCAGGATGCCGCCGGCCAGCGCGACGAGCGAGATGAAGAAGATGTAGGGAAACGTGATGCGCAGCAGCTCCACCGTCAACTCGAACTTTCCGGGTATCGCGGTGAAACCGGGCGCGCTGACGTAGATGATGAGCGGCGCGGCCACCACGCCAATCAGGGCCACGACGAAAAGCGCCCCGGCCAGCGTTGCCGCGACATGGTCGACAAGGAGCCGCGTCGCCGGCTCGCCGTGCCGGTTCTTGTACTCACCGAGGATGGGAACGAAGGCCTGGGAGAAGGCGCCTTCCGCAAACAGCCGGCGCATCAGGTTGGGTATCTTGAACGCAACGAAGAACGCGTCGGTAAAGAGCCCGGCACCAAAGACGCGGGCGATGACGAGGTCGCGGACCAAGCCGAGCACCCGCGAGACGAGCGTCATCCCACTCACCGTCGCGACCACTTTCAGCAGGTTCATCCCGCGCGGCCTCCGTCCCGAGCTGCGGGTGTTCCGAATTCCGGGTTCCGAGTTCCGAGTTCCAGGCTCAGCATCACGAATGTCGATATCAAGTCGCTAACCCTGAATCCGGAACTTTGAACCTTGAACCCTGAACCCCGGAACCCAGGGCGCGACTGCCCGAGATTTGGGCGCGCCTTGCACAAGTTCCGATAAATCCGTATCATAGCGCCCTTTTTCCGATTCAAATTCCGGAGTTTACCGCACATGGCCAACATCGCATCGGCACGCAAGCGCGCCCGGCAGGCGGAGAAGCGCCGCCAACACAATACCGCCCTGCGCTCGAAGCTGCGCAGCGCCGTGAGGAACATCAGGAAGGCGATCTCCGCCGGCGACAAGCAAGCCGCGCGGGAATTGTTTCGGCACTCGACGTCGGTGATCGATTCGATCGCCGACAAGAACATCATCCACAAGAACACTGCGGCGCGCCACAAGAGCCGTCTTTCGGCGCGCATCAAGGCCATGTAGGAAATTGCCGGACCGAGGTCCGGCAATTTCCTTACTCACGCCCCGTTACAGGTTTGTTTCATCGAACACCCGTCCTGAGCGGTCGCGAGGCCAAGAACCACTCGACGTAAAGTTTCTGAAGCCCGCCTCCCGAAGGCGGTCCTTCATTAAGGAATTTGTCGGGCTCCGACAAATTCCTTGCGCGGCAGGACTTGATCAGACAGAATTACCGTCAGGAAAGCACGGCGGCACCAGCCGCCGTGCGCGCTTTTGGGCACTGAGTTTTTCGTTATGTCGCATGTGATGAACACCTATGCCCGGCTGCCCGTCGCGTTCGTGCGCGGCGAAGGCTGCTGGCTGTGGGATGCGCAAGGCAAGCGCTATCTCGACGGCGTTGCGGGCGTCGCGGTCTGCGGTCTCGGCCACGCGCATCCCAAGTACGTCGCTGCCTTGCGCGAACAGGCCGGCACGCTTGTGCATACGTCGAACCTGTACGAGATCACGCTCCAGGAGCAGCTCGCGGACCGGCTCGCCGCCATCTCCGGCATGGAGAACGTTTTCTTCTGCAACTCCGGTTGCGAGGCCAACGAAGCAGCGATCAAGCTCGCGCGGCTCTTCGGCCACAAGAAGGGCATTGAGGCGCCCGCCATCGTGGTGATGGAAAAGGCGTTCCATGGGCGCACCATGGCGACGCTCTCAGCAACCGGCAGTCGCAAGGTCCAAGCGGGCTTCGAGCCGCTGGTGGCCGGCTTCGTGCGCGTGCCGTTCGACGATCTCGACGCCGTGCGGCGAGTGGCGGAGAACAACCGCAGCGTGGTCGCCGTCCTGGTCGAACTGCTGCAGGGAGAAGGCGGCGTCAACATCTGCCACGACGACTACCTCGCGGGGCTGCGCGAGATCTGCGACACCAACGGGTGGCTGCTCATGCTCGACGAGGTGCAAAGCGGCATGGGCCGCACCGGCCGGTGGTTTGCGTTCCAGCACTCGGGCGTCAAGCCCGACGTGATGCCGCTCGCCAAGGGACTGGGTAACGGCGTGCCGATCGGAGCCTGTCTGGCCGCCGGGCCCGCCGCGCAACTGTTCAAGCCCGGCAGCCACGGCTCGACTTTCGGCGGCAATCCGCTCTGCTCCGCCGCCGCGCTTGCCACGCTGCAGATCATCGAGGAGGAGCGGCTGATGGAAAACGCCGTGGGGATCGGCGAGTTCATCCGCAGCGAGCTTTCGCAGAGGCTTGCCGGGTTGCGCGGCGTCACGGAGATCCGCGGCAAGGGGCTCATGATCGGCATCGAGCTCGAGCACCCGTGCGGCGAGCTGGTGCAGCAGGCACTCGAAAAGGGCGTGCTGATCAACGTCGCGGTAGACAATGTCATCCGGCTGTTGCCGCCGCTCATCACGAAGCGCGAGGAGGCGGAACTGCTGCTTGCGACGCTCGTTCCGCTGGTCACGGCATTCCTCGAGAGGCAGAGCGCCCCGCAAGCCGCGGCCCAGTCGGCCTGAGCGCGGGCCTCCGGGGTCGACCCCCATGGAAACCCGTCACTACCTTCAATTCAAGGATTTTTCCCTCGAGGAGTACGAGTATCTCTTCGCGCGCATCAGCTGGATCAAGGACATGTTCAAGCGTTACGTGCCCTACCAGCCACTACGCGACCGCACCCTCGCCATGGTGTTCGAGAAGCACTCGACGCGCACGCGCGTGTCGTTCGAAGCCGGCATGCACCAGCTCGGCGGTTCGGTAATCACGCTCATGACACGCGATACCCAGATGAGCCGCGGCGAACCGATCGAGGACGTCGCGCGCGTCCTCACGCGCATGGTGGACGTCGTGATGATCCGCACCTTCGAGCAGGCCATCATCGAGCGCTTCGCCCGGTTTTCCCGGGTGCCCGTGATCAACGGCCTCACCAACGAGTACCACCCCTGTCAGATCCTCGGCGACATCTATACCTATGTCGAGCGGCGCGGCAGCATCCGGGGCAAGACCGTCACCTGGATCGGCGACTCGAACAACGTGTGCAATACGTGGCTGCAGGCGGCCGAGCTGTTCGATTTCAACGTCCACGTCTCCACGCCCCCGGAATACGAGGTCGAGCCCGAGCGCGCCGGGCTCTATGGCACCGATCACTATGAGGAGTTCGACGACCCGATGCGGGCGGCGAAGGGGGCCGACCTCATCACCACGGACGTGTGGACCAGCATGGGGGACGAGGCCGAGGATGCCGAGCGCAAGCACGACTTCGAGGCCTGGCGCGTGGATGGCCAGATGATGAAGGTGGCGAAGAAGGACGCGCTTTTCATGCACTGCCTGCCGGCGCACCGCGGCGAGGAAGTTTCCGCCGACGTGATCGACGGCCCGCAGAGCGTGGTGTGGGATGAAGCCGAGAATCGGCTTCATACACAAAAGGCTCTGATGGAATACCTGTTGCTGGGGCGGATCAAGAACCAGGGCGATTTGTGGTCAACCTAACGATCCGTGAATCGTGAAACCGAAATCGTGATTCGGAGCGACAGTAAGTCGGAAATACTGCGTCCCATCACTATTCACGTTTCACGATTCACGGCTTTTAAGACATGGACAAGATCAAGAAAGTGGTGCTCGCCTACTCCGGCGGACTGGACACCTCGGTCATCCTCAAGTGGCTGCAGGATACCTACGACTGCGAGGTGGTCACGTTCACCGCGGACATCGGGCAGGGGGAAGAGCTCGCGCCCGCGCGGGCCAAGGCCCGCAAGTTCGGCGTAAAGGAAATCTTCATCGATGACCTGCGCGAGGAATTCGTGCGCGATTTCGTGTTCCCGATGTTCCGGGCAAACGCGATCTACGAGGGCGAATACCTGTTGGGCACGTCGATTGCCCGTCCGCTCATTGCCAAGCGCCAGATCGAGATCGCGCGCAAGGTAAGAGCGGACGCGGTCGCGCACGGCGCGACCGGCAAGGGCAACGACCAGGTCCGCTTCGAGCTCGGCTACTATGCCCTCGAGCCGAATATCAGGGTGATCGCCCCGTGGCGCGAGTGGGATCTCACCTCCCGGGAAAAGCTCCTGCGCTACGCGGAGCGGCATGGCATTCCGGTCGAGGGAAAGAAGAAAAAGGGCGTGGCGCCCTACTCCATGGATGCCAACCTGCTCCATATCTCCTATGAAGGCGGCATCCTCGAGGACCCGGACTTCGAGCCCGAGGAGTCGATGTGGCGCATGACCGTTTCCCCCGAAAAAGCGCCCGGCCGCCCGCAGTCTGTCGAGCTCCAGTACCGGGGCGGCGATATCGTCGCGGTCAACGGCCGCCACTTGACCCCGGCCCGAGTCCTTGCAGAGCTCAACCGGATCGGTGGCCGGCACGGCGTGGGCCGGCTCGATATCGTCGAGAACCGCTACGTCGGCATGAAGTCACGCGGCTGCTACGAGACGCCCGGCGGCACCATCATGCTCAAGGCCCACCGCGCGATCGAATCGATCACGCTCGATCGCGAGGTCCTGGCACTGAAAGACGATCTCATGCCCCGCTACGCGCGCCTCGTCTACAACGGCTACTGGTTCAGCCCGGAGCGGCGCGCGCTGCAGGCGCTGATCGATCATACGCAGCGACCCGTGAACGGCACGGTGCGGGTCAAGCTCTACAAAGGCACGGTCATGGTGACGGGGCGCGCGTCGCGTGGCGACTCGCTATTCGATTCGGACATCGCGACCTTCGAGGAAGATCGCGGCGCCTACAACCAGGCCGACGCGGAGGGCTTCATCCGCCTCAACGCACTCAGGATGCGCATCGCGGCGAAGCGGAAGCGGAGAAACTAACCGCCGAAGCGCCAAGCCACCAAGCACGCCAAGAAAAACCCAATCAAAATAAAAACGAAAAACTCGACAACCGGAAGTCGGTTCCGGCTTGTCCTTATTGTTTCTGGTTCTCTTGGCGTCTTGGCGGTTCAATTATCGCAATTGGGTTTCTTGGCGGTGTTGGCGGTTAAAATACGCGGCGCTCCGCATGCGGTAGAATTCCCGCGGCGCTGAGCCTTCAGGGAGAGCCTATGCCGTCATTCGATATCGTCTCCGAAGTCAATCATGTCGAGGTCCGGAATGCGGTGGACCAGTGCAACCGCGAGGTCGCCAACCGCTTCGATTTCAAGGGCTCCGACGCCCGCGTCGAGATCAACGACAAGGAAAAGACCCTGACCGCTTACGCCGATGACGAGTTCAAGATGGCGCAACTGCGCGACGTGCTGGTCGGCAAGCTCGCCAAGCGCGGCGTGGACATCCGGGCGCTGGAGTCGGGCAAGATCGAAGCGGTCAGTGGCAACAAAGTCAAGGAAGAGATCAAGGTCCACGAGGGCGTGGAGCAGGAGCGAGCCAAGAACCTCGTCAAGCTCATCAAGGACAACAAGCTCAAGGTCCAGGCGAGCATTCAGGGCGACGTCGTACGCGTGTCGGGTGCGAAGAAGGACACTCTCCAGGACGCGATCGCCCTTGTGCGCAAATCGGTGACCGACTATCCGCTGCAGTTCAAGAACTTCCGAGATTAAATCAGGGAACAGAAAATGGGGAATAGGGAATGGTAAGCCAGTGAGAGCGTGACCATGCCGCGACACAAATCTCCCATTTCCCTTTTCCTATTTCCTATTCACCAGTTTTGAGGCAAGCAGTCCACCGGTCATAGATCCGGTCGGCCACGCGGTGCAGCGCTGCGAGCCGTGCCTCGAGGTCGCGCTGAATCTCCTCGACCGGCTGCACCGCCGGGCTCTTCTTCAGGTTGCGCTCGATCTCGCGCGCGCCGCTCCTGCACCATGCCGCAATCAACTCCGGGGTCATTTCGACGTGGCATTGCAGGCTGAGGTGCTTGCCCAGTACGAACGCCTGGTTATCGCAATGAGCGCTCGCGGCAATGCGCGTTGCGCCCGGCGGGATGGAAAACGTTTCGCCATGCCAGTGGAAGGAGTTGAACGAGCTCGCCCCGAACCAATCGCGCGCGAGCCCGTCCTCGACCGCGTCCACCCGGCCCCAGCCGATTTCCTTGACGGCATTGCGCGTTACCGTGCCGCCGAGCGCCTTCGCCATCAATTGCGCACCCAAGCAGTGGCCAAGCATGGGAACGTCCGAGTCGCGAGCCTTTCGAATGAGGCGCATCGCAGGATCGAGCCAGGGCAAGTCGCTGTTGACGCTCATCGGCCCGCCCATGAAGACGAGCCCGAGGAATTCGCGCGGATCCGCAGGAACGGCTTCACCCTCGTCCACCTTGACGAGCCGCCACGGCATGCCGTGCCGCTCGAGGTATGTGGCAAAATACCCTGGACCCTCGATCGGCGCATGGCGGAAAATGGCGATAGGTTTCATGACTTCGCTGACGGGACGAACGATGCGTCATCTTAGTGCAATTCTGCTTGCCTTCCTATTGGCTCCGGGCGTCGCTGGGTCCGCAGACGTCGCGGTGGTCGGGCTCTTTCCGAACAAGGCAGTGGTGGTGATCGACGGCGGCAAGCCGCGCACGCTGTCCGTCGGCGAGACCACGCCCGAAGGCGTCCGGCTGATCAGCGCAGACAGCGAGTCCGCCACGTTCGAAATCGACGGCAAGCGCGAGACCCTCGCGCCCGGGCAGCGCGGCCCCGTCGCAAGCGGCGCGCCCCGCGACAGCGGGCGCAAGAAAATTGTCATTACGGCCGACTCCCGCGGGCACTTCTTCACCACCGGTTCCATCAACGGGGTCTCCACTCGTTTCATGGTGGACACCGGTGCCACCACGATCGCCCTGTCGAGTGCGGAAGCCAAGCGCACCGGCGTCAACTATCTTGCCGGCAGGAAGGTGTTGACCCAGACGGCAAACGGCGTCGTTCCCGTGTATCGCGTGCGGCTCGAGGCGGTTGATATTCGCGGCATCAAGATGAGCAACGTCGAAGCAATCGTGATCGAGGGCGGCCGGCTGCCGGTCGCGCTGCTCGGGATGAGCTTCCTCAACCGCATGGAGATGAGGCGCGAGGGGGACACGATGATGCTCATCCAGCGCTACTGAACAGGATTCGGGATCGCCAGCGCGGATGACAGCGAGAAGCACATTCCCGACGCACTCAGGCGCCCCTGGACCCCAATCCTGAACAAGACCCTATTGCTGCAAAAAACCGGTGACCGATCGGTCACCGGTCCTTTTTTGGAGTGGCCGAGGTCCTTGCCCGGGGCAATCCGGTCGCGCACCAACTGCTTCAACTCAGGATTCAGCAACACCAACACGTTACTTGGGCTTGTCGTCGGAATCCTGACTCGTGGATCCTGAATCCTGCTTGTCGGGCACCAGCGAGAGCAAGTGGCCGAATTTGGTGCGCTTGGTGCTGAGGTAGCTCAGGTTCGACTTGCGCGGCGGCACCTCAATCGCTACCCGCTCCGTAACGGTGACGCCGTAGCGCGCGAGCGCCTGCACCTTGTCGGGGTTGTTCGTCAACAGGCGCACCTTATGCACGCCGAGGTCGAACAGGATGTGCGCGCCCGCCTTGTAATCGCGCATGTCCGCGGCAAAACCGAGCTCGTGGTTGGCCTCGACCGTGTCGTGACCCTGGTCCTGGAGCGCGTAGGCCCGGATCTTGTTCAGCAGCCCGATGCCACGGCCCTCGTCGAACATATAGACCAGCACGCCCGTGCGCGCCTGCTCGATCATCTTCAGCGCAATATCGAGCTGCTCGCCGCAGTCGCAGCGCTCGCTGCCGAATACATCGCCTGTGAGACATTGGGAGTGCAGACGCACGAGCGTCGGCTCCTCCGTGCGGATATCACCCTTGACCAGCGCCACGAAGACAGTCGACTCCATGCTGTCGGCGTAGACCACGAGCCGGAAATCGCCGGCCTTGCGTGTGGGCAGCGTCGTCTCCGAGCGGCGGCGGATATCACGCTCGCCCTGCCGGTAGGCGATGAGGTCGGCGATCCTCAGGATCCGGATGTTGTGCTCGCGCGCGACGCTCTCGAGGTCTGGCATGCGCGCCATCGTGCCGTCTTCTTTCATGACCTCGCAGATTACGCCTGCAGGCTTCAGGCCCGCCAACCGCGCGAGGTCCACCGCCGCCTCGGTATGGCCAGGCCGCGCGAGCACCCCGCCATCGACGGCCCGCAGCGTTTGCAGCCGGCCGGGCCGGATGAGGTCGGTGGGTTTGGCGCCGTCCGCGATCGCAACGGCAATTGTTCGCGCCCGGTCGTGCGCCGACATGCCTGAGCCAACGCCCTCGCGAGCGTCGATGGGCGTGGCGAATGCGGTGCCGAACTTCGTCTGATTGCCGGTATCGTCGGTGATCAGAGCGAGACCCAGCTGGCGCATGCGTTCCTCGTTCAGGGCGAGGGAGACGAGGCCCCGCCCGTGCGTTGCCATGAACGTGATGGCCTCGGGGGTGGCGCGCTCCGCGGCAACGAAGAGATCGCCCTCGTTCTCGCGGGCCTCATCGTCCACCAGGATCACCATGCGGCCCTTGCGCACCTCGGGCAGGATCTGCTCGACGACGTACTCGCTGGTATTGTCTGTCGCCCTCATCGCTTCGACGGTGACTGGGTAACTAAGTGATTAGGTGACCGAGTAGCGAGCATCTGAGCCGGCGCTGATTAATCACTTAGTCGGTCAATGACTCAGTGAGCGGCCCTCAGCCGGCAGAGCCGCTGCGCCCGATCAAACGCATGAACTCGGCACGCGTCTTGTCGGTGTTGAACTCGCCGGTGAAAGCGGACGTGGTCGCGATCGAGTGCTGCTTCTGAATGCCGCGCATCACCATGCACAGATGCTGGGCCTCGATCACCACCGCGACGCCCGCTGGCTTGAGCGTCTGCTCGATGCAATCACGGATCTGCGTGGTGAGACGCTCTTGCACCTGGAGCCGGCGCGCGAACGCGTCCACCACGCGCGGGATCTTGGACAGCCCGACGATCTGGCCGTTCGGGATATAGGCGACGTGGCATTTTCCGAAAAACGGCAGCACGTGGTGTTCGCACAGCGAGTAGAGCTCGATGTCCTTGACGATCACCATCTGCTGGTATTTCTCGCGAAACATCGCCGAGCGCAGGATTGCCGCGGGATCGAGGTCGTAACCATGGGTCAGGAACTGCAATGCCTTCGCGACGCGCTCCGGTGTCTTCTGCAACCCCTCGCGCGCCGGGTCCTCACCCAGGTCCTGCAATATGGCGCGGTAATTCTCGGCAATGCGCTGCACCAGCACGGGGTTGTACTGGTCGCTGCGGGCATAGCCGTCCATCTCGTTTTCTTCGAACATTTTTCTATAAAGCGCCATAGGGAACCCCAGCGTCAGCAGGAGCAATTCCGCCCGTGCGTCCATCATCTTTTCCGCAGCGGCGGAAAAGATCATATTATCCCGCTTTTTTCCATTAGCGGCCTGACCGACGGACAGACAGGGCCGTCAGGCCGCTAGCCGCTCCCGGACAGACTTGATGATGCCTTCCGTGTTGAGACCGACCGACGCGAGCTGAATTCCCGGGTCCCCCTGGTGGATAAAGCGGTCGGGCAGCCCCAGCTGCAGCACCGGGACGCTCCGGCCCGCCCGTTCCAGCGCCTCGAGGACAGCGCTGCCCGCGCCGCCCATGATGACGTTTTCCTCCACTGTCACCAGCAGGTCGTGGCTGCCGGCGAGCTCCAGCACCAGCACCTCGTCGAGCGGTTTCACGAAACGCATATCCGCGACCGTCGCATCGAACTCCTCGGCCGCCCCGAGGACGGGTTTCACCATGGACCCGAACGCGAGCAGCGCGACCCTCTTCGCGCCGTGCCTGGAGCCGTTGCCGCGGCGGCGAATCTCGCCTTTGCCTATTGGCACCGCGCTCATCTCCCGCACGATCTGGGCGCCCGGGCCGATGCCGCGCGGATAGCGCACCGCGACCGGCTTGTCCATCCGGAATGCGGTGAACAGCATCTGGCGGCATTCGTTCTCGTCCGACGGCGTCATCACCGTCATGTTGGGCAGACAGCGCAGGTAGGTGAGGTCGAAACTGCCATTGTGGGTCGCACCGTCGGCACCGACCAGGCCGGCGCGGTCGATCGCGAAGACGATCGGCAGATTCTGGATCTGCACGTCATGGATGAGCTGGTCGTAGGCGCGCTGCAGGAACGTCGAGTAGATCGCCACCACCGGCTTGTAGCCCTCGCAGGCGAGCCCCGCGGCAAATGTCACCGCGTGCTGCTCGGCGATGCCGACGTCGAAATAGCGCTCGGGATACGTCTCCGCGAACCGCACCATCCCCGAGCCCTCGCGCATGGCGGGCGTGATGCCGACCAGCTGCTCGTCGAGCGCCGCCATGTCGCACAGCCAGTCGCCGAACACCTGCGTGTAGCTCATCTTGCCGCCGGCCTTGCCGCCGACGATGCCGTTACTGGCGTCGAACTTGGACACCCCGTGGTAGAGCACGGGGTCAGCCTCGGCCAGCTTGTAGCCCGCGCCCTTGCGGGTCACAATGTGCAGGAACTGCGGCCCCTTGAGCTCTTTCATGTTCCGCAGCGTCGGGATCAGGGCATCGAGATCGTGACCGTCGATCGGCCCGATGTAGTTGAATCCCAGTTCCTCGAACAGGGTCCCCGGCGTCACCATGCCCTTCATGTGCTCCTCGGCACGCTTGGCGAGCTCGCCCAGCACCTTTTCGCCGGCGCGCTTCGCCGCGGTGTAGAAACGCCCGGACATCAGCTTGGCCAGATGTTTGTTCAACGCGCCGACCGGCGGGGAAATGGACATCTCGTTGTCGTTGAGAATCACGAGGAGATTGACATCCATCGCGCCCGCGTTGTTGAGCGCTTCGAACACCATGCCGGCCGTCATCGCGCCGTCGCCAATCGCGGCTATGACGTGGCGTTCGACACCCGCGAGCTTGGAGGCCACCGCCATCCCGAGCGCCGCGCTGATCGAGGTGCTGGAATGTGCGGTGCCGAACGTGTCGTACTCGCTTTCCTCGCGGCACGGAAAGCCGGACAGCCCCTGCCACATGCGCATTCGTTTCATGCCCTCGCGGCGGCCGGTCAGCACCTTGTGGCCGTACGTCTGGTGCCCCACGTCCCAAACAATGCGGTCATGCGGCGTATCGAAGACGTAATGCAACGCAATCGTGAGCTCGACCGTCCCGAGATTGGAGGAAAGATGGCCGCCCGTTTGGCTAACCGACTCCAGCAGAAACGCGCGCAACTCTCCTGCGAGCCGCTTGAGCTGCCGCTCGTCGAGCTGGCGCAGTTCGCGCGGGTAGTTGATCGTGTTGAGGAGGTCGTACACCGGAGGATTTAGCGTTGCGTGCTGAGTGCTCAATGGCGATTCAATAACATTCTCTCGCATCTTGGTAAACCCTGGTGGTCGTCATCCAACAATCAACGCAAAATCCTAACAACCTGTCCGACTTGGCGCCCGGACAGGCTGCTATTAGGAGTTTGCCGACCCAAGCACGGCAAACTCCTCGGCGGTCAAAACTTCCGCAGCACGATGAAATCCGCGAGCTGCTGCAGCCGCAACGCCCGCTCACCGAACGTCTCCAGCGCCCCGAGAGCCTGCTCGCGTAGCTCCTGCGCAAATTCCCGGGCCCGGCTCGCGCCCATGGCGCTGACGTAAGTCGGCTTGTTGCTTCTCGCATCCTTGCCCGCGGTCTTGCCCAGCGTCGCGGTCGGTGAATCGGCGTCGAGCACGTCGTCGACGACCTGGAACGCGAGGCCGATCAATTTCGCGAAGAGATCCACCTGCGAGAGCTCCCGTTCGCCCAGGCCGTTCCCGCAACGCACGCCGATCAACGCGGCGGCGCGGATCAGCGCACCCGTCTTGTGAATGTGCATGAACTCCAGCTCCGGCACGGTCAGCGTTTTTCCCGTGGACTCCAAGTCGATCTGCTGCCCCCCCGCCATCCCGCGCGAGCCCGCCGCCGCCGCCAGCAGCCTGACCAGTTCGAGCTGGTCCCGTACGTCGTCGGCCAGCTGATACTCGCCCAGCAGCTGGAACGCCAGGCTTTGCAGGGCGTCGCCCACCAGAAGAGCGGTCGGCTCATCATACTCGACGTGGCAGGTGGGCTTGCCGCGCCTGAGCACGTCGTCATCCATGCACGGCAAATCGTCGTGCACGAGCGAATAAGCGTGGATCAGCTCAACCGCAGCAGCGCCTATTTCCAAGCGGCCCGGATCGGCCCCGGCGAGCTCCCCGGCGGCGAAGGCAAGCAGTGGGCGGGCGCGCTTGCCGCCGCCCAGCACGGCGTAGCGCATGGCTTCGTGCAAACGCGACGGCGCGATGTCGGGCCCTGGCAGGACGCGCTGCAGCACGCTCTCGACGCGCTGGACGTTCTCGTGGGACCAGGCCTGGAAATCAGTCGTCACTCTTGAAGTCCCGCAGGACGCCCTCTTCCAGCAACTTGACCTGATGTTGCGCGTCCTGAAGGGCTGCCTGGCAGAACTTGAGCAGTTCCGCTCCGCGTTTGTAGGCTGACAACGATTGTTCAAGGGGCATCTGGCCGGCTTCCATATTGGAGACGATCTTCTCCAGTTCGGAGAGCGCCGACTCGAAGGTCTGGGGCATCTGGGATTTCGGAGTCTTGGGCATGCGGGCGCCGCCCGATGGCAAAGGGGAAAGAGTAGCTTAGTCAGAGGGTTGGGGTCAACGCGAGCCGCAGCAGTCAAGGCCGCTTGCCCCCAGCGTGGAGACATCCAAACCCGCCGCGGCCGCGTAGAGGATTGTGGGCGCAGTAAGCCACCCTCGGCAGGGGGCGAGGCGCGCCGGCAAAAGACACGCGATACAATGTCCGGCGCAAGCCCCGTTAGCATCGATCCGGGCGCTCTGCGCCCCTGTTTTTGGAGAGCGTTTGATGCATGCAACGCTGCCACGGCTTGATGCGAGCGATTTTCCCTCGATCCGCCGCAGGCGCCTGGAGACCCTCCAGGTCAATCTGGGCTACAAGTGCAACCAGAGCTGCTTGCACTGCCACGTCAATGCCGGCCCGACCCGAACGGAGATAATGGACCGCGAAACCATCTCCGAGGTCATCGCATACCTGAAGGCCTCGCGTGTGACAAACCTCGATGTGACAGGCGGGGCCCCGGAGTTGAGCCCCCATTTCCGCGGGCTCGTGCTGGCGGCACGCAACCTCGACGTGCACGTCATGGACCGTTGCAACCTAACCATCCTGGAGCAGCCAGGACAGGAAGACCTGCCGCAATTTCTTGCGGGCAACCGCGTGGAAATCGTCGCCTCGCTACCGTGCTACCTGGAAGAGAACGTGGATGCGCAGCGCGGCAAGGGCGTGTTCGAGGCGAGTATCCGGGCGCTCAAGACGCTGAACGCGATCGGCTACGGGCAGCCGGAATCCGGCCTCGTGTTGAACCTCGTCTACAACCCGCAGGGCGCCTCCCTTCCGCCTTCGCAGGATGGTCTCGAGCTGGATTATCACCGCTATCTCGACGAGCGCTTCGGCGTGCGCTTCAACCGCCTGTTCGTGCTTACCAACATGCCGATCCAGCGCTTCGGGAGCATGCTGATTACCAAAGGCCAGTTCGAGCACTATATGAACCTCCTGAAAGGTGCCTACCGACCGGAGAACCTGGAGGCGGTCATGTGCCGTAATTTGTTGAGTGTGGACTGGCGCGGTTACCTCTATGACTGCGACTTCAACCAGATGCTGGGCCTGCCGCTCGCGTGGCGCGGCCGGCCTGCCGCACATCTGCGCGACCTCATTGGCGCCGATCTCGATGGCAACCCCATCACGGTGAAAGATCACTGCTACGGCTGCACAGCCGGGCAGGGTTCGAGCTGCGGTGGGGCCTTCGCCTGAACCTCCCGTGACTGGTGACTTGTGACCGGTGACCGGAAGGTCACGGAAATCGGCCGCAAACAAACACCAGTCACCGGTCGCCAGTAACCACTTCGAGATAGGCAATGACGTTCGATCCTGCGATAGCGATGTACTTCTGGGGGTTCCTGCTCCTCTACGGCACGGTCATGTACGTGATCTCGCCGCACGCGCGCACGGTATCCAGTTTTTTCGCCGGAACGGACAACGCCGGGCGCCCGGCGAGCGCCTGGGCTCTCACGTGCAGCATCTTTATTAGCTGGATCTTCGCGAAATCCGTCACCAACGCCGCCAATCTGGGCGCCTCTTTCGGCGTCGTCGGCGGACTCGCCTACGCCACCTACTGGCTGTCCATTCCGCTGGCGGGTATCGTCATCTACCGGCTGCGCACACGGCACGGCGCGACCGGCCTGGTACCGTTCCTGATATCGAAGTACGGACGGCTCGCGGCGGTGGGCTTCACGCTGGCCATCCTGATCCGTCTCTACAACGAAGTGTGGAGCAACACGGCCGTCGTAGGCGCTTATTACGGCAAGCCGGGTGAATGGACGTTCATCGCCGCGGCGCTGCTGTTCACAGCCGTCACGCTTTTCTACAGCCTCAAGGGGGGGCTGCGCAGCTCGATCTTCACGGACGTCATCCAAGCGGTACTCTTCGTCGCGGTGATGGCGGTGGTGCTGTTCGTGATCCTCCCCGAGCATGGCGCTGCCCGGCTACTGGCCACGGGCGAGTGGCGCCTCGATGCCGGTCTCGACCTGGTTTTCGTTGCATTGCTGCAGGTGCTCTCCTACCCGTTTCACGACCCCGTACTGACCGACCGCGGGTTCATCACCGAGGAGAAAAAGATGCTGCGCGCGATGATCATCGCCGGCATCTTCGGTTTCGCTTGCATCTTCGCCTTCAGTCTGGTGGGCGTGCACGCCCAGCTCGAGGGTCTGCCGTCCGGGGACAACATGCCCGGTGCGGTTGCGCTGGCGTTCGGTGCTCTGCCCTACCTCCTCATGACGATCGTGATGGTCATGGCGGCCGGCTCGACGCTCGACTCGACCTTCTCCTCGCTTGCCAAGTCGGTCGGGCAAGAAATGCCCCTGCTCGCCGGCCATGCGCCGGGGCCGCGAGCCGTGACCATCGGCATGTGGGCGATGCTGGCGATCGCGGTTTTTGGCAATCTCCCGATGATCGCGGGAACCGACATCCTGAAGGCAACGACGCTGAGCGGGACCATGGTAATGGGGCTCGCGCCGGTTTTCCTGCTGGCCCCGTTCGTACAGTACTCGCCCTGGAGCTTCCACCTCGCGTTCTGGCCCGGCGTTGTGCTCGGCGTCATGCTCGCCGTGGGCGCGATCCCGCCAGCGTGGGCGATCGGGACCGGCAAGTACGCGCTGTTGCTCGGCACCAATGCCTACGGGCTGGCAATCTGCCTGGCTGGCTTTGTGCTCCCCCTTGCCTGGCAACGCCTGAGTGCGCGGTCCACATGAGCCTCGACTCACGAAGCACGACTCACGAATCACGGGGTGACGCGCCCGGCCGCAGCTGCCCGCTTTCCTACCGCTATGCGCCCGCTTCGCTCGCGCGTGAGCCCGAGCTCGTCGCCGACACGCTCTATGTCGTTGGCGGCCTCTACGGCAACGGCCCCGCGCTCGCCAGCATCCTCGATCTCGCCGCAGCCGAGATGGGTCGTGCAGCGGTGGTCTTCAATGGGGACTTCAACTGGTTCAACGTCGATGCGGAGGGTTTCGAATCCATCAACCGCGCTGTCCTCGAGCACGTAGCGCTGCGCGGGAACGTGGAAACCGAACTCACCACGAACGACACCGCGGCGGGCTGTGGTTGCGGCTATCCGGACTGGGTAAGCGATGCCGAGGTCGGGCACTCGAACGTGATCATGGAGCGACTGCGTGACACCGCACGCGCATTCCCCGAGCTGCGAGAGCGCCTCGGTCTGCTCCCCATGAATCTGGTGGCCCGCGTCGGCGGGGCACGCGTCGCGATCGTGCATGGAGACGCGGAGTCCCTGGCCGGCTGGGGATTCTCCCAAGAAGCGCTGGACGACCCGGGGCAGCTCGCGAGGGTGAGCCAGTGGTTCGACGAGGCTCGCGCGGACGTCTTTGCCAGCAGCCACACTTGCCTGCCGGTGGCTTGCGAGCTTCCCGGCGAGCGCGTTCTCGTCAACAACGGCGCCGCCGGCATGCCCAACTTCCGAGCGACGCGACACGGCGTCATCACGCGCATCAGCGGGACGCGGGCGCTCGCGACCGAAGCGCTTTACACGGTTTACGCCGGTGACGTCCGCGTCGAGGCGCTGCCGGTGCATTACGACGCTGCGCGTTTCGAGCGCGAGTTTCTCGTGAACTGGCCAGCGGGCTCGCCCGCGAACACCTCTTACCACACGCGGATTACGCGCGGTCCGAACTATGAGGCGGACCGGGCGATCCGTCCCCATGCTACGCCGATTGGCTCTTCTCGCCAGCACCCGTTACGACAGGAAAATCCGACATGAAAAAAAATAGGCTCGCACTGATCATCGTGATCGCGATCGCGATTGCGGCGTTCTTCATCTTCGACCTTGGGCGCTTCTTCACGCTCGAGTTCTTCAAGTCGCAGCAGGCGGCGATCGACGCGCACTTCACCGCGAACCCGTTACAGACCGCGGCCATCTTCTTCGTCATCTATGTCGCGGTGACCGGGCTTTCGCTACCGGGGGCAGCGCTGATGACGCTGATCGCCGGTGCGATATTCGGTCTGTTGTGGGGCACCGTGATCGTGTCGTTCGCCTCCAGCCTGGGCGCGACACTCGCATTCCTGGCGTCGCGCTTTCTCTTCCGCGACGCGATACAGAGCCGTTTTGGCGACAGCCTCAAGGCGATCAATGCCGGCGTCCAAAAGGACGGGGCCTTCTATCTCTTCACGCTGCGCCTGGTGCCCGCCTTTCCGTTCTTCGTGATCAACCTCGTCATGGGGCTCACACCGATTCGGACGTGGGCCTTCTACTGGGTCAGCCAGGTCGGCATGCTCGCCGGCACCATCGTCTACGTGAATGCCGGCACCCAGATCGCCAGGATTGAGTCACTGCGCGGCATCCTGTCGCCCGAGCTCATCATTTCCTTCACTCTGCTCGGCGTCTTCCCGCTCATCGCCAAATGGGCCGTCAACGCAATCAAGGCGCGCAAGGTGTACGAGAAATGGCAGCGGCCGCGGCACTTCGAGCGCAATCTGGTGGTGATTGGCGCGGGCTCGGCTGGCCTGGTCTCGGCCTACATTGCGGCCGCGGTCAAGGCCAAGGTGACGCTGGTCGAGAAGCACAAGATGGGCGGCGACTGCTTGTATACCGGCTGCGTGCCGTCCAAGGCACTCATCAAGTCGGCGCGTTTGCTCTCGCAGATCCGGCGCGCGCCCGAATTCGGGCTCAAGTCGGCGAGCGCCGAATTCGACTTTGCCGACGTGATGGAGCGGGTGCAGCGCGTGGTGAAAACGATCGAGCCCCATGATTCAGCCGAGCGCTACACGAGCCTGGGGGTCGAATGCATCGAGGGAGAGGCAAAGATCACCTCGCCCTGGACGGTCGAAGTGAGGACGCCGGCCGGGGTGCGCACGCTCACGACGCGGGCCATCGTCATCGCGGCAGGCGCCCGGCCCTTCGTGCCGCCGATCCCCGGCGTCGACGAGGTGGGCTATCTCACCTCGGACACGGTCTGGCAGCTGCGTCAGCTCCCGAAACGGCTGGTCGTGCTGGGCGGCGGGCCGATTGGCTCCGAGCTGACCCAGGCTTTCGCGCGTCTCGGCTCACAGGTCACCCAGGTCGAGATGCTGCCGCGCATCATGATCCGCGAGGATCCCGAGATCTCCGACTTGGTGATGGGCCAGTTCCGGAAGGAAGGCATCAACGTCCTGGTCAACCACAAGGCCAAGCAGTTCAAGGTCGAGAACGGCGAGAAAGTCCTCATTGCCGAGCACGAGGGGCGTGACATACGCATTCCCTTCGACGAGCTGCTGTGCGCCGTGGGACGCGTTGCGAATACCTCGGGCTACGGGCTGGAGGAACTCGGTATACCGACGACGAGAGCGCGCACCGTCGAAACCAACGAGTATCTGCAGACCCTTTACCCCAACATTTTTGCCTGCGGCGATGTCGCGGGACCGTATCAGTTCACCCACACCGCCGCTCATCAGGCTTGGTACGCGGCGGTAAACGCCTTGTTCGGCCGCTTCCGCAAATTCAAGGCCGACTACTCCGTCATTCCGTGGGCAACGTTTACCGAGCCGGAAGTCGCGCGCGTGGGCCTGAACGAGACCGAAGCAAGGGAAAAGAACATCCCGTACGAGGTTACGAACTACGGCATCGACGATCTCGATCGGGCCATTGCCGACGAGGAAGCGCACGGCGTCGTCAAGGTGCTCACCGTCCCGGGCAAGGACCGGATCCTTGGCGTCACCATCGCCGGAGAACATGCGGGCGACCTGATCATCGAGTACATCGCTGCCATGCGCCATGGCATCGGTTTGAACAAGATTCTCGGTACCATCCACATCTATCCGACCCTCGCCGAGGCCAACAAGTACGCTGCAGGCGTGTGGAAAAAAGCCCACACGCCTAAGGAATTACTAAGGTGGGTCGACAAATATCACGCCTGGGTGCGCGGGTGATGCTGAGGGATGAGGGATGAAAACCGTCATCTCCTTAATCGCGCTGCTCGCGCAGCTCGCTGCGGGCAGCGCGATAGCGCAAGGATTCGACCACGAATATAAGGCTTGGGATGCGTTGGTGAAGAAGCACGTGGTGCTGATCGACGGCGGCAAGGCGTCGCGCGTGCGCTATGACGGCTTCGCGGAGGACCGGGCCGCGCTGACGTCGTATTTGGATTCGCTGTCCCGCGTTACCAAACAACAATTCACCGGCTGGAGTAAGGCGCAACGCATGGCCTTCCTGATCAACGCGTACAATGCGTTTACCATCGAGAAGATCCTGATGCGCTACCCCGACATCGATTCGATCTGGGATTTTGGCAAGCTCTTCAGCAATCCGTTCAAGGACCGCTTCTTCCGGCTCCTCGGCACCGAGTTAAGCCTCGATGATATCGAGCACGGGATGCTGCGGCGGCCCGGCGCCTATGACGAGCCACGCGTTCACTTCGCGGCAAACTGCGCCTCGATCGGCTGCCCGATGCTGCGCGAGGAACCGTATGTCGCCGCGAGCCTCGAGGCCCAGCTCGAAGAGCAAACACGGCGTTTCCTCTCGGACCGGACGCGAAACCGCTTTGATCCTCGCGGTGGACGGCTCGAGGTCTCCAGGATCTTCGACTGGTTTGAGGCGGACTGGACGAGCGGCTACCGCGGCTTCGAGGGAAAGTCACCGCCTCTTCATTCGCGGCGGCAGTTCCTGGCCACGTACGCGGATCTGCTCGCCGACAACCCCGGGCACCGGCGCGTCATACGGGCGCAGAAGGTGGAAATCGCTTTTCTGGATTATGATTGGGGGCTCAACGACGCCACACGCTAATGCTGTTCAAGGTTGGACGAACGTTGCACGCGAAGTTCCCCGCTTTGAACTTTGAACTTTGAACCCGGAACCCGGAACTTGGAACCTGGAAATTTGAGCGGCAAAGCCCGTAATGCTCTCAATCATCATCCCCTGTCTTAACGAAGCCGAGGGCATTGAGCGCACGCTCGCGACGCTCGAGCCGGTGCGCTGCCGTGGCGCGGAGGTGATCGTGGTCGACGGCGGCAGCGACGACGGGACGACGGGACGCGCTGCGCCCCTGGCCGACGTCGTAATCGCGGCACCGCTTGGCCGCGCCTCGCAGATGAATGCAGGTGCTGGCCGCGCCCGGGGCGAGATCCTGCTGTTCCTGCACGCTGATACGCTGCTGCCGGAAGCGGCTGATGGCCTCGTCATCGACGGCCTCAAGCGCGCGCGCCGCAGCTGGGGACGCTTCGATGTCAGGATCGACGGCCGGCACCCCCTCCTGCGAGCAGTTGAGCGCTTGATGAACGCGCGCTCGCGCCTGACGGGTATTGCGACCGGCGATCAGGCCATCTTCGTCACGCGCACGCTCTTCACCGCTGCGGGTGGTTTCCCCGACATACCGCTGATGGAGGACATCGAGCTGTCGAAGCGCCTCAAGCGCTTCGGTTCGCCCCTGTGCCTCAATCACTGCATCGTCACCTCGGGACGACGCTGGGAGAAACGCGGCGTGCTGCGCACTATCTGGCTCATGTGGGGGCTGCGGCTGGCGTACTGGCTGGGTGCCGACCCCGGCAAGCTCGCGCTGCGCTATGACGGAAATCGCTAGAAACAATTTGGCTGATCCACCGTTGAGAAACAAATATCGGCGTCCATCTGCGGCTAGATTGCGTTTTCTTGATGAGTTCCACCGTCGTAATGGTTTTCGCCAAGGCGCCGCAGCCGGGGGCGATCAAGACCCGTTTAATACCGCTGCTTGGCCCAGAAGGCGCCGCGGCGCTGCACGCGCGGCTGGTGAAGCACACGCTCGCGACCGTCCGCAAGGCGGCGCTCGACGCGGTCGAGCTGCATTGCGCCCCGGATTGCGATGACGACTTCTTCCGCTTCTGCAGCAATCGTTACCGCGCGGACCTCGTGGCCCAAGCCGACGGGGATCTCGGCGCACGCATGGCTGCCGCTGTGAGCGCCGCCCTCGCGGTTCATGCGCGCGTGCTTTTGATCGGCAGCGACTGTCCGGCCCTCACCGCGCGCCACCTGCGGCAAGCCAACCAGGCGCTGCTCGATGGGGCCGCTGCCGTGCTCGTCCCGGCCGAGGACGGCGGCTACGTGCTGCTGGGCCTTACGCGTTCTGACAAGCGCCTCTTCGAGGGCATTGCCTGGGGCAGCGACACCGTGTTCGCGGATACCCGCGCGCGCCTTCGCGCGCTCGGCTGGCACTGGCACGAGCTCGAGGCCTTGTGGGACGTCGACCGGCCGGAAGATTACCAGCGGCTCATCGAATCGAAACTGCTCGACGAGCATCCCGCCCCACGCTAGGCTTTGCCGCAGCGCTTCCGGAAACGCTTGTATTTTGTAACTTGCCACTCATCACCCGTCACCCGTCACCCGTCACCCGTCACCCGTCACCCGTCACCCGTCACCAAGCATTGGAAATGAGATACACAACCCTCGTCTCCGTCAGCGATCTCGCCGCACATCTCAACGACCCCGATTGGATCGTGTGCGACTGCCGCCACGATCTCGTCAAGACCGACGCGGGCCGCAGCGCCTACGCACAAGCCCATATTCCCGGCGCGCGCTTCGTACATCTCGATGAGGACCTGTCGGCGCCACTGACGGGACGCAACGGCCGCCACCCCCTGCCCGATCCGGCGAAGTTCGTGGCACGCCTCGGCGCGCTTGGTATACACAACGGCAAACAGGTTGTCGCCTATGATGCGACCGGCGGCGCCTACGCTGCGCGGCTCTGGTGGATGTTGCGATGGGTCGGACACGAGGCCATCGCCGCGCTCGACGGTGGATGGGATGCGTGGCTCGCCGCCACGCATCCCATTACGGACCAACTTCCGCCGATAACGGCGGCCCGATTCAACATGCGTGTCAGGAACGACGCGGCACTTGATTCAGAATTCATCCTTTCGAGTCGTGGTAAGCCCGTGCCGCTTTTGCTGGATGCCCGCGGCGCGGACCGCTTCCGCGGCGAGAACGAAGCGCTCGACCCGGTTGGCGGGCACATCCCCGGCGCGGTGAACCGCTTCTTCCGCCACAATCTCGATGTCGACGCCAAATTCAAGCCACCGACGACCCTCAGGCAGGAATTCGATGAGTTACTTGGAAATAATGCGCCCGGGAACGTGGCGCATTATTGCGGCTCGGGCGTCACCGCGTGCCACAACCTGCTCGCGATGGAAATCGCGGGATTGTGCGGCTCCCGCCTCTACGCCGGCTCGTGGAGCGAGTGGTGCAGCGATCCCTCCCGCCCCATCGAGCGCTGACACGACGGGCCCCGTTCAAAGCTCTGGCTCCACCAACGCGAGCGCTGCGGAGTCGGGCGTCACCGACGCATCCTCGGCGTCACACGACCGGGTCAAGGCACGCGCTGTCATCTAGCGGTGCGCCATTTCGCCTAACGAAGAGGGGTCACCTTCCATCCAGCGTGCTCGCCGCTCCTCGAACACCTCACGACTGTGCGTCACCGCGCTGCCCGAGCCGTGTTGGCGCCAGGCTTCGCCCGACGTCGCGGCAACAGGCTGCTCGGACGGTTCCCGTGTATCGGCGCTCAGCCCGATCCACATCAGCGCCACCAGAGCCGCGAGCAGCACGCTCGCCTTCATGAGCGCGGCAGTCTTCGCGATGCGCTCGTCAGTCCATTCGGTTTCGAGATCACGACGTTCTTTTGATGTCAGCGCGGGATCCTCCAAAAAATGGTGTGTTCGTTCGGTGTTCGCGGTGTCCTAGAACGCCTCGATTCACGCTCATGTCGGTCGCCTTTCAGCTCTTGCCGGACCGTTTCG
The DNA here is from genome assembly GCA_029863175.1 of Betaproteobacteria bacterium. The sequence continues at coordinate 52,797 of JAOTVX010000009.1, forward strand.
CGCCGGCTTCGCGAGGAGAATTCGCTCGAATCCTCTGGTAAGCATTCTCACGAGCGCGGGGAAAATGCTGTATCGAACCGGCGGGCTAGTGCACTGGTGCTAAGACGCACACAAGAGAAGGGGAAAATATGCCGCCGCCGCAACGCCTTGGGCTGCCGCCGGCGCGTGCCGGCAGGCAATACGCTAGACTATGACCAAAGTACTATGACCTGGTCCCAAGCGGCTCGCGGCAGGCACAATGCTCTGCCGAGTGAGGAGGGCGCGTGAAAATCCTGGTAGTTGACGATCATCCGTTGATACGAGAGGCAGTGAAGCAGGTCCTGCAGGCACTGGACCAGGGCCTCGAACTGCGCGAGGCCCAGACCAGCGCGGAAGCGCTCGAGGTTACCCGCGGTAACAACGATATCTCCCTTATTCTGCTCGATCTCGCATTGCCGGGCGCAGACGGCTTCGAAGCGCTGCGCCAGCTGCGCGAAGAGTTTCCCGGCATACCCGTCGTGGTCTTGTCCGCATCCGAGCAACCCGAGACCGTGATGCGGGCGATCGACCGCGGTGCGATGGGTTTCATCCCCAAGACGTCATCGAGCCAACTCCTCATTCAAGCATTGCGCTTGGTGCTCTCGGGCGGGATCTACCTTCCGCCCGAAGTATTGCGTAAACAGAATGGCGCCTCCCTCAGGCCCACCGACCAGACCGCAGCCTCGCAGCTGCGTGACCCCCGGGAACTCGGTCTGACCGAGCGGCAGTCACAAGTGCTCACGCTCCTCGTCCAGGGCAAACCGAACAAGCTAATCTGCCGCGACCTCAATCTGGCGGAAGGCACCGTCAAGATTCACGTTACCGCGATTCTCAGGGCGCTGGGTGTCGCGAACCGCACTCAGGCGGTGATCGCAGTGAGCAGGCTTGGTCTGAAGCTGCCGGCTGCTTGACCTCCTCATTACGCTCTCCTCGCGTGCGCCGGGTTCGTAAGAGGAAATGAACATGCGAATCGGCGTCAGCTCCGTCGACGGGGATTACCACCGCCGCGGTCGGCGGAATCGCCTCGCGATGCAACCGGCCATCGGCCCGTTGGAACGCCAGCGGGCTAGGACGAGCGCCGCCGCCGGCTGAGCTAGACGCGTCAGGGAGCGAATACCGAAAATGTCGACGCCTGAACCGGATTCCACGGCGGCGAGTGCAGGGACTGCTGCCCGACGCCGCGCCCAGGTCCGTGTCGATCAGGTACGCACGGTATACCTGCACTCCCCGACGACCACGATCGGCTCTCTGGTGGCCGGGGCGGCGCTCGTCGCCGTGATGTGGAACCATGTTTCTCACCCGGTGCTGATCGGGTGGTTGCTCGCTCTCTGCCTGCACCAGTCGTTGCGCGTCTACCACTACCGCAGTTATCTCCGAGCCGGCGTAGCAGGCCAGCAATCGGAGCGCTGGGGAAAGCTCTACATCATGGCGGCGGCGACGTCGGGGCTGATCTGGGGATCCGCGGGGGTGCTCATGTACGTGCCCGACTCGCTCGCCCATCAGGCGATGCTGGTGCTGATCCTGTTCGGTATCGCCAACGTGACCACGAGCACGCTTTCCGCATTCGGCCCGGCGTTCTATACGCTGATCCTGCTGATGCTGCTGCCGATAATCGGGCGCATGCTCCTCGACCCAGGACCCGCGCGGATCTACCTAGCCATCCCCGGCATCATCGTGTTCCTCATCGGGCTGTCGTTCGGCCGGACGGTCAACCGCATCATCGCCGAATCGAAAAAGAGACGATTCGAGAACCTGGATCTCATCGAGGAGCTGCGCGCGCAGAAGGCGATCGCCGAGCAGGCGCAGCAGGAGGCGGAGGCCGCCAACCGCTCGAAGACCCGGTTCTTCGCGGCGGCGAGCCACGACCTGCGCCAACCGCTGCACGCAATGGGCCTGTTCGCCGCCGCGCTCTACGAGAAGATCCGCGACCCAGAGGTGCTCAACGTCGTCAAAAGCATCAACGCTTCAGTCTCCGCGCTCGAGGGGCTTTTCAACGAACTGCTCGACATCTCGAAGATCGACTCGGGCGTCATCAAACCCGACTTCTCGCATTTCGCGCTCGAGGGGGTGTTCGGCCGGCTGCGCAACGATTTCTCGGCGGAGGCCGCCGAGAAGAGCTTGCGGCTCTCTCTCGCGGGCGGCGCGCAGATCGTCGAGAGCGACCCGGTGCTCCTGGAGCGCATCCTCCGCAATCTCGTGAGCAACGCGATCCGCAATACGGCTGCGGGCGAGGTCACGATCACTGCCGCGCCGGTGAACGGCTCGGTGCGGATCGAGGTGCGCGATACAGGTCCGGGCATACGTCCGGAGGAGCGGGAGCGGATCTTCGAGGAATTCTTCCAGCTCGCGAACCCGGCGCGGACCAGCAAGAAGGGGCTGGGGCTCGGCCTTTCCACCGTCAAGCGCCTGTGCGGACTGCTCGGCTACGAGGTCCGCCTGACTTCGGAAATCGGCAAGGGATCAACGTTCAGCCTCGATGTGCCGCTCGGCACGGCGCCGGAGTCACGTCACGACGCACCGGTGGCTCCGAGAGGCGGGGCCGACTTGTCGGGGAAACTGATTGTCGTGGTCGACGACGAAGCCGCGATCGTGGATGGCATGAAGGTGCTGCTGGCGGGATGGGGAGTCGAAGTGATCGGCTCGCTCACCGGCGACGACGTGATCGAGGCCGTCCACGCCAGGGAGCGCATGCCCGACCTCATCATCGCCGATTACCGCCTCGCCGGAGGAGCCGTTGGTACCGAGGTCATCGAGCGGCTGCGCCGCGAGCTCGACCCCGAGATACCCGCGGTCGTGATAACCGGCAGCACCGCCCCGGAACGCGTTTCTGAAGCGGACGCGGAATGCCATGACCTGCTGATCAAGCCCGTGCAGCCGGACCAGCTACGCGAGCTGATTACTCAGAAGCTGCAGGTACCCTCTGGCCGATTCCCCGGCAGATCGTAAAAGAGCCGCTGGAGAGCGGCTTCCGCTATGGGTCCGCGAGCGGATCGAGGACGACGACTTCAGGATAGTCGACGAGCCGCTGGACGGCTGCGCGTGCTCGATTCGGAACTCGACGCAAAATTTCGCAAGATACGCGGCGACAAGCGCGACGAGGATTTCGAGGCACTCTTGAGAAAACAGCAAGACGATTCCGGCTACCCGTTTCGCGAACAGGAATCGGAAAAAAAGGCGGGCCCGCCACGAAGGGCACGGCCCGCCTCGGGGGGAAAGGGGACGAGTGTTCTAGATTTGGTTCGCCAGCGCACGCAGGCGTTGCATGAGTGCGTGTATGTCGGTACCCTCGAAATTATCGGGCAGTCGTGGGCTCGGTTCCTGTAGTATCTCGGAGCAGGAACGGCCATCCACGGCCGACTTCAAGGTCCAGTTCAGGTTCTGCAACTCCCCGTCACGGCCGCGGGCGGGGAGCTTCAATGCCCGTGCTTTCCAGTAGTCACCCAGGTTGATCGCCATCGTAATCTCCCGAAATTTCGCCTCACCCTTGAAAGTGGCGGGAATGCCACTGCAAGTGCAGCGAATTATTCCAGAAGGCAATGGCGTATAGAATTAGACTGAAGTAATAGCACCAAAGTCCTAGCGGGTGTAAGACCCTTTTACTAGAGGTCATACCGTGAGTTGGCTCGCCGACATGGTTCTGCTCGCGCACTTCGCCTTCGTGCTGTTCGTCGTCGGCGGGCTCGGCGCGACGTGGCTCGGGGCCTGGCTGGGATGGCGGTGCGTGCGCAATTTCTGGTTCCGCGTGGCGCACTTGTGCGCGATCGTGTTCGTTGCCGGTGAAACGATCGCCGGAATCTGGTGCCCGCTCACGATCTGGGAAGCCGAGCTCCGCGGGGCACACGCCGACAAGGGCTTCCTCGCGCAGTGGATCCACCGGCTTCTGTTCTATGACTTGCCGCCGTGGGTATTTACCGCGGCATATGTACTGTTCGCGTTGGTGGTGATTGCGACCTGGTGGTTCGTGCGCCCAGTGCGGAGCCGCGGTAAATGAAAAGGGCGCACTCGCGCGCACTCGACGTTGATCGCCCGTCGCGCACCTTGCGTATCGGCCCTACTCCGTGTTCTCTGCGTTGAACAAGCGCAATTAGCCGAGGGCTTCCGACCAGATGTTACGCGCCCAGCCCCAGGCGTAAAACGCCTCGGCTTCGCTCGCCGATTTAGACACGCCACCCGTGCCCTTGACCGGCACGATGGATTTTTTCGCCGGATCAAAGCGATGCACCGAGGCAACATGCATCGCCGCCTTGCCGCTGATGAAGCTGTAGCACGTGTTCATCATCATCGGGTCCGGGTTGACCGGCTGGTCCTTCAGTAGCGCAACCACGGCGGCGGCGCACACCTTGGCATGCTGGTTTGCCATGGTGGCGGATTTCGGCATGGCCGAGGCCGACAGCGTCGCATCCCCCAGCACGTGCACGCCCGCGATGGCGACGGACTCGAGCGTGCGCCAGTCGACCCCGCACCAGCGCTGGTTCGCGGTAATGAGACCGGTCTTGACCGCAATGTCTCCCGCGCGCTGGGGCGGCACGACGTTCAGCACGTCGCCCTTCACGTTGTCGAACGCGAGCTTCACGGTCATGCCTTGCGCGTCCACGTCGTCGAGCTCGCTGTTGGGCCGGTAGTCGATCATGCCCTTGTAGAGCCCGTTCCAGGACTGCAAAAACAGACCCTTCTTCGAGACGATGTCGGGGTTCGAATCGAGTACGATGATCTTGGAGCGCGGTTTCGCCCGCTTGAAGTAGTCCGCGACCTGGCACACGCGCTCGTACGGCCCTGGCGGGCAGCGGTAGGGCGACCGCGGAACGTGGAGCGCGTAGACGCCACCGTCGCGCATCGCTTCCAGCTGCTTGCGCAGCGCGACAGTCTGCGCGCCCGCCTTCCACGCGTGCGGAACCCGCATCCGCGCGTCGGCGTTCCTCAATCCGGGGATGTTCTCCAGCATGAAGTCGATACCGGGTGAGACGATCAGCCGATCGTAGACAAGCGTGCCGCCTTCGGCGAGCCGGACCCGCCGCACCGCGGTGTCCACCGCCACGACGTCGTCTCGCACCATTCGAATTCCGCGCTTCTTGAGGCCCTCGTAGCTCATCGTAATGGTGTCGATCGAGGTGTTACCGCCGAGCACCAGGTTGCTGATCGGGCAGGATACGAATACGGTGTTGCGCTCGACCACGGTGACGTCAATGTCAGGCGCCCAGATCTTGATGTAACGGGCGCAGGTCGCCCCGCCATAGCCACCGCCGATCACCACGACCCGCCCTGCGCCACCCGTGCCCGGCGTGGCGCACCCGGTCATTGCAGCGACCCCCGAGGAGGCCGCTATCCACTTCATGAACGCGCGTCTGGTCAATGACATGGCGCCCTCCAATCAAATAGGGTGCGATTGCGTGACCGCGCATTCGCACCTGAAATCGCCCTTCTCCCTTCGGGGAAAGGGCGGGGATGACGAATGAGCGTCGCCGTACATGCTTGTGACGCTCATTAGTAGCCGCCGCGGGCCGCTGGCGCCGGGGTGGCCGGCGCCGGTTTCACGCTGGAAAAATAGCCGGCGATCAGCTCGAGCTGCTCGTTCGTGTAGCCCTTGGCATGCTGATGCATGATCGTCGCCGGCTGCTTTCCGGTCCTGAACTCGTTCAGCTGCTGCAGCAGGTACGCCTTGTTCTGCCCGGCGAGGCTTGACGGCACGCCGCCGACGCTGTGCCCGTCCGTTCCGTGGCAGGTAAAGCAGGTGGCGGCAAGGCTGCGCGCGTAGGTACTGTCCTGAGCGTGCGCGACAATGCCGCCCCAGAGCAGCAAGGCGGCGCACCCCGCGCCGATCGCGACTCGCTTCATGGTATCTCCCCCTTGGTCTCGTCTGGTTTCGGCCCCGAGTCCGGGCGGCGGATCGCGGCGCCTCAAGCTGTTCGACGAAGCCGGAACAATTTGCGATTCGGCCTGCGAAGCGTCAAGCTCGGACGCACTTCAATCAGCGCAAGCATGATCCAAGTCAAGAAAAAGAAAACGCCCCAGCAGTTCGTCGCACCTGGTGGCCCGACAGACTGCTTAGAGCAAAACCTTCTGGGAATCGGAGCTGGGGCTTGTCACAATGCCAGCCCGCCGTTGGCGAAAAAAGCGGGCGCAAGTCCGCGTATCCGTGGTCCACTTCTCGTCGTCTTCTCGCAGGCGGTTTTACCTAAGGAGTTCGTTGGGCCAAAGTCCGACGAACTCCTGGTCCTGGCGGAAAACGGGACGAGTGGATTACCTCTCGCGAAAACTGCGCGGGGTCAGGTCACGCCAGCCGGCTCCTCCGCAAACGTGAGCTGGATCTTCTCGTCCGGACCGATATCGACGGTCACCTTGCCACCGTTGGCGAGCCGCCCGAACAGCAGCTCGTCAGCCAGAGCCGAGCGGATGATGTCCTGGATGAGCCGCGCCATCGGGCGGGCGCCCATCTGCGGGTCGAAGCCCTTCTTGGCCAGGTAGTGCCTCAGCCTATCGGTAAACGTCGGCTCCACCTTTTTCTCCTCGAGCTGCTGCTCGAGCTGCAGGAGGAACTTGTCCACCACGCGCATGATGATGTCGTTGTCGAGCGCGTTGAACGAGATGATGGCGTCGAGCCGGTTCCGGAACTCAGGCGTGAACATGCGCCGGATCTCGGCCAATTCGTCACCCGCCTGCGCGCTGGGCGTGAAGCCCATCGACGTCTTGGAAAGCTCCTGCGCGCCGGCATTGGTGGTCATGATGATGGCCACATTGCGAAAATCGGCCTTGCGCCCGTTGTTGTCGGTGAGCGTCCCGTGATCCATTACCTGGAGCAGGATGTTGAAGATGTCCGGATGCGCCTTTTCGATCTCATCGAGCAGCAGCACCGAGTACGGATGCTTGGTAATGGCCTCCGTGAGCAGCCCGCCCTGGTCGAAACCGATGTAACCCGGCGGCGCGCCGATCAGCCGCGACACCGCGTGCCGCTCCATGTACTCCGACATGTCAAATCGGGTCAGCTCGACACCCATGATGTAGGCGAGCTGGCGCGCGACCTCGGTCTTGCCGACCCCGGTCGGGCCCGAGAAGAGGAAGGAGCCGATCGGCTTTTGCAGGTTGCCCAGGCCGCTACGGGCCATCTTGATCGCAGCGGCAAGCGCGTCGATCGCCTTGTCCTGCCCGAAGACGACGGCCTTGAGATCCCGGTCGAGGTTCCTCAGGGCATTGCGATCGTCCGCCGAAACGGCCTGCACCGGCACGCGCGTAATCTTGGCGACGATTTCCTCAATCTCATGCTTGCCAATGATGCGCTTCTGCTTGGTGCGCGGCAGGATCTTCTGCGCGGCCCCGGCCTCGTCGATCACGTCGATGGCCTTGTCCGGCAGGTGCCGGTCGTTGATGAAGCGCGCCGACAGCTCCACCGCGGCCGTCAGCGCCGCGGCCATGTATTTCACGCCGTGGTGCTGCTCGAACCGGGACTTGAGGCCCTTCAGAATCAAGATCGTCTCCGGCACCGACGGCTCGATCACGTCGATTTTCTGAAAACGGCGCGAGAGCGCGTGGTCCTTCTCGAACACGCCGCGGAACTCCTGGTAGGTGGTGGCGCCAATGCACTTCAGCTGGCCGCTCTGCAGCGCAGGCTTGAGCAGGTTCGAGGCGTCCAGCGTGCCGCCCGACGCAGCGCCGGCGCCGATTAACGTGTGGATCTCGTCGATGAAAAGGATCGCGTTAGGATTGTCGACCAGCTGCTTCAGCACCGCCTTCAGCCGCTGCTCGAAGTCGCCGCGATACTTGGTGCCGGCGAGGAGCGCGCCCATGTCGAGCGCGTAGACGTGGCAGCGCTTGAGCACTTCCGGGACGTTGCCCTCGACGATGCGGCGCGCGAGACCCTCGGCAATCGCGGTCTTGCCCACGCCGGCCTCGCCGACCAGCAGCGGGTTGTTCTTGCGCCGCCGGCACAGGGTCTGGATCACGCGCTCGATCTCCCGCTCGCGCCCGATCAGGGGATCGATCTTTCCCGCCAGCGCCATCGTGTTCAGGTTGAGCGTGAAGTTCTCCAGCGCGCCGCCAGGCGTGCCTTCCTGCTCCGCCTCGGCCTCGTGCTCGCCTTTCTGCGGGCTCGTCTGCGGCACCTTGGTGATGCCGTGCGAGATGAAATTGACCACGTCGAGCCGCGTGACTCCCTTCTGGTGCAGGAAATAGACCGCGTGGGAGTCCTTTTCACCGAAGATTGCAACCAGCACGTTGGCGCCGGTCACCTCCTTCTTGCCCGAGGACTGGACGTGAAGAATCGCCCGCTGGATCACCCGTTGGAAGCCGAGCGTCGGCTGGGTGTCAGCCTCCTCGCCAGCCAGGATCGGCGTGTGCTCCGTCACGAATTCGGCGAGCTGCTTGCGCAGGTCCTCGATATCCGCGGCGCACGCGCGCAGCACTTCCGATGCCGACGGATTGTCGAGCAACGCCAGAAGCAGATGCTCCACGGTGATGAACTCGTGGCGCTTCTGCCGTGCCTCCATGAAGGCCATGTGCAAGCTGACTTCTAGTTCCTGCGCAATCATGTCACGTCTCTTCCATCACGCACTGTAACGGATGTTGGTGCTGTTTGGCGTACGATTTTACCTGTTCCACCTTTGTCGCCGCGACATCCCGCGGGTAAATTCCGCACACCCCGATCCCGTCGCGGTGCACCTTGAGCATGACCTGTGTTGCCTGTTCACGGCTCAGCAAGAAGAATTTCTGGAGCACAATGACGACGAAATCCATGGGTGTGAAATCGTCGTTCAAGAGCAGCACCTTGAACATCGGCGGTGCCTTGACTTTGCTCTTCTTGGCCTCAAGAACCGTGTCTTCCCGTTGTCGACTCGCCATGGCAACATTAGCGCTTAATTCCGTGCTTCAATTGGTATTTTCACCATAATCCGGAATTTATCAAGTGGCGAATGCACGGTGCCCAGAGGGGGTTACTTGACTTCCATGGGCAAATGTCCTAGAAAGCGGTTGGGTGTTTGGCTTCAAGCGCTGTCGCTTACCGGTTTGGCCCGTACGCGATCTTGAATCTCAAACAGCGTGCGGGCGCCAAGCCCGCTAATTTCGGCAAAGGTAGGTGTATGGCAACAGGTACGGTGAAGTGGTTCAATGACGCTAAAGGCTACGGGTTCATTACCCCGGATGACGGCAGCGAGGATCTGTTCGCGCACTTTTCGGCGATCCAGATGGGCGGTTTTAAGACCCTCAAGGAAGGCCAAAAGGTGTCGTTTGAAGTGACGCAGGGCCCGAAAGGCAAGCAGGCCTCCAACATACAGGCCGTTTGACGCCCGCGCCGGCCTGAACCGGCGATCCGAGTTTACAGAAAGCAAAGCCCACGCAACGTCAGTTAGCGTGGGCTTTGTGTATTGGAGGCGCTGCCCCCCCGGCTGCGCGACGCCTCGCTGGGCGCCTACTTGCCCCAGGGCTTGATCGCTTCCTTCAGCTTGTTGTACCCCTCGATGTAGCGGGGCCGCTTGCCGCCATAGATCTTGTCGAAGGTCTCCAGCTGTGCGTCCAGCCAGCCAGCCAGTTCCTTATTGCCCGGATTTGCCGCCTTGTAAGCCTCGTTGATCAGGACGAAGTGGATCCTCGGATCGTAGGGCTGCTTCTCGCCGCCGACCGTCTCATCCCCGGCCAGCAGGCGCAGTAGCATCGCGTCGGCGGAACCCAGCGTCTGCTCGAATATCGGTTCGCCTTCCATGCGGTACATGACGCTTGTCATGTCCTTGCCGTTCGTCATGGTGAAGCGCATTTCCTTCCAGACCTTTTTCATGTCGGCGCTGGCCTTGACATGGTCGAGAATCCTTTGCCCCCACCCGCGCAGCACGTCGGGCGCGTCGGCCATGAGGTCGGTCAGACGATCGCCGTCGAGATCGGTCGAGTACACGACGACGTCGCGCTGCTGATACATGTCGTGCAACAGGATGCCGAAATTGGTGTCGGAGATATGCTCATTGATCTCACCGCCCCAGTTCTCCATTCCAGCCTTGAAGTCCTTGGGCAGCAGGGCGACGATTGCATCGACGTTTGCCTTGTGCTCGGCATAGGCGTCGACCGAGTAGCGCCGCTTGAGCTCGAATTTGGTGCCCTGGACCAACCAGCGCACAATACCCGCGTTGACCGCATCTTCTTGGGCCTGGGTCGGCTTCGTGGCGACGCGGCCGATCTGCCCCGTTTCGTGCACCATCTTCAGGAACAGGCGCACGGCGTACGCCATCCGCACCCCCGGGGTGTTCATCTCTGAGTGGATGTTGCCGGTATCGCGATCGACCCGGAATTTCTTGCCGTCCTGCGAGTAGGGCAGGCCGGGCATGAAGCGCACGTTGGTGATCGTGCCGTAAGGCCGGACATTGCAGTAGACCCCAGCCGCGGTGCGCAGCGGCGCGTTCGCGGATTTGCCGAAGACCACCACCTTCTTGCCGTTCTCGTTGACCATGAAATCGCCGGCGGTGGACCATTTGATCGATGTGTAATCGAGCTTGCCGAACCATTCAAGCGATGCGAGCTTGGTGTCATGCCGGAACTGCGCCATCATGGGCACGCCGAGGAACGGCAACCCCAAGATGTCGAGCGCCATCAGCGTGCCGTTGAGCGCAAACATATCCGTGAACGAGTGAGCGACCGGCCTAACGTTGCCGTATTGGTTCCCACCTTCCCAGATGATCGCGTCGGAAATGCCCCGCAGCTGGATCTTGGATCGCTTGTAGGTGCTGTCCAGCAGTTTGAATAGATCACCGCTTTGTTCTTCCTGGGCAATCTTTAATAGGTCGAGTCGTTCAGTCATGAGGCTTCTTCTCCGTTCGAATTGGGTCAGTCACGTGATTGGGGTATTGCAGCGGTCTATCGGGGCGTCCAGAAGGGATTGGTGCGCAGGATCGTCATTGCGATTGCGTGCTCCTGTCTTCCGGACATGACAGAATTTCTGGTCGGCGCGCTGCGCCGGCACGAGGTTGGACGGGCCATCCGGAAACGGCCGGATTATATCAAATGCCCCCGCGAAGCCCGCCGTCCCAGCCAGATCGAGGCTCCCGTCGAAAAGAAGGACACGCCCTCCCCATCCCGTCCGATCGCAGCAGTCCTGCGGGCATTATGACTTGCACTTCCAAAGGCTAACCCTACAAACGTCAGGGTCATAAGTGTCCGGTTACTAAAAGAATTTCGAGACCGGATCGGTACCTTTTTGTGCTAACGCACCAATCGAAAACATTTTTTTCTTGACAACGTGTTAGTTAGCATAGCAGATTGTCTCTAATGCAATGCAGCAGGGGCGCTTTTTGCTAATTCCGCATTGTGAAATTGGCTCCTGAAATCAAACAAGCCAAGACGAGGACCAACCAACATGAGCCACCCCACCGCCCTGCCTGACGGCATCGATATTCTCGGCCGGATGACACCGGCGTATGGAGACATACTCTCGCCGCAAGCGCTTGCCTTCGTGGCCAAGCTCGCGCGCAAGTTCGAGGGGCGGCGCCGGGAGCTTCTGGCAGCGCGAGTCAAGCGCCAGGCCGAATTCGATGCCGGCAAGCTGCCCGATTTCCTGCCTGATACCCGTCCAATCCGCGAGTCCGAGTGGACCGTGGCACCGGTGCCCCGGGACCTGCAGGACCGGCGCGTGGAGATCACGGGGCCGACCGACCGCAAAATGGTGATCAACGCACTTAACTGCGGCGCTAACGTGTTCATGGCTGATTTCGAAGATGCCAACACGCCGACCTGGGACAACATGATCGAAGGTCAGATCAATCTGCGTGCCGCCGTGAACCGCACGATCGCGTTCACCGGTCCTGACGGCAAGGAATACAGTCTGAATGAGAAGACGGCGACCCTGATGGTGCGCCCCCGGGGCTGGCACCTGATCGAGCGCCATGTCCTGGTCGACGGTGAACCGGTGTCCGGCGCGATCTTCGATTTCGGACTGTACTTCTTCCACAACGCGAAGCCCGCCCTTTCGCACGACAGCGGACCGTATTTCTACCTGCCCAAGCTGGAAAACTACCGCGAGGCACGGTTGTGGAACGACATTTTTGTTACGGCGCAGCGCGAGCTCGGCATTCCCGTGGGCACGATCAAGGCGACGGTGCTGATCGAGACCGTCGTCGCCGCTTTCGAGATGGACGAGATCCTGCACGAACTGCGTCAGCACTCGGCCGGCCTCAACATCGGGCGCTGGGACTACATCTTCAGCTGCGTCAAGAAATTCCGCTCGAACCAGAATTTCTGCCTGGCGGACCGGGCCCAGATCACGATGACGGCGCCTTTCATGCGCGCCTACGCCCTGCTTCTCATCAAAACCTGCCACCGGCACAGGGCCTTCGCCATGGGCGGTATGGCGGCGCAGATTCCGATCAAGGGCGATCCGGTTGCGAATGCAGCGGCACTGGAAAAGGTGCGAGCCGACAAGGTGCGCGAAGTGACCGACGGCTGCGATGGGACGTGGGTCGCGCATCCCGGCCTTGTGGAAGTGGCGAAAGCGGTATTCGACCATCACATGCCGACACCCAATCAGGTCCACAAGAGACGCGATGACGTGCAGGTCACGGCAAGAGACTTGCTCGAGTTCCGGCCGGAGAAACCGATCACCGAGGAAGGCCTGCGCAACAATATCAGTGTCGGCATCCAGTACATCGGGGCGTGGCTAGCCGGCAATGGCTGCGTGCCGGTTTACAACCTGATGGAGGACGCCGCCACGGCCGAAATCTCGCGCTCGCAGATCTGGCAGTGGATCCGCAGCCCCAAGGGCGTGCTGGACGACGGCCGCAAGGTGACCCAGGAGCTCTTCCGCAAGCTGCTGCCGGAAGAGTTCGCGAAAGTGAAGACGCTATTGGGCGAGGAAGCCTGGACGGCAGGCCGTTATGACGAGGCGGCCAAGCTCTTCGACCAGATCACCACCAGCGACGACTACGTCGAATTCCTCACCTTGCCGGGCTACGACTGGCTCACGCGCCATCTGCGCGAAAGCGTCGCCGCCTGAGTCGCGACGCGATAGCGAACCACCTTGCCGCCGCGGCACGGCCCCACCGCCGGACCGGTGCGCGGGGCGCGTTCTAAACCGCCACTGCCGCCAAGCGGCGACGGGGCGCGGCTCGTAACGGGATCCCCACAACGCGCGTGAACATGGCGACTGGCCGCGCTACAATCCGAGTGCTAGCGCGCGTCTATGCCCTGGAAACCCAACGTTACCGTTGCTGCGATCGTCGAGCGCGACGGCCGCTTTCTCCTGGTCGAGGAAGATACCGTTCGCCGCTGGTCATGCGCTGTATCGACGACTATCTCGCCGGCCGGCGCTACCCGCTTGCCGTTCTACCCCCGTATTCCCCCTGGACACAGCCATGACCGGAAAACACGTCATCGTTGGCATGTCGGGCGGCGTTGATTCGTCCGTTGCCGCCCTGCTGCTCAAGCAGCAGGGCTATCAGGTGTCGGGCCTGTTCATGAAGAACTGGGAGGACGATGATACCGACGAGTATTGCCCGGCGCGCGAGGACCTGGTTGACGCCGTGGCAGTGGCCGAGCGGCTCGGCATCGAGATCGATGTCGTCAATTTCTCCGCCGAATACAAGGAGCGCGTGTTTGCCGATTTCCTGCGCGAGTACCGCGTCGGCCGCACGCCGAATCCGGACGTGCTTTGCAATGCAGAGATCAAGTTCAGGGCATTTCTGGACCACGCGGTCGGCCTCGGCGCGGACTACATCGCGACTGGCCACTACGCACAGGTGCGGGACGCCGACGGTCTCTTCCAGCTGCTCAAGGCCGAGGACGGCACCAAGGATCAGAGTTATTTTCTCTACCGCCTCACCCAGGCGCAGCTTGCCCGGACATTGTTCCCTTTGGGCGCGCTCCATAAGCGCGATGTGCGCGAGCTCGCGCGGCGAGAGGGACTGCCGGTGCACGACAAAAAGGACTCGACTGGCATCTGCTTCATCGGCGAGCGCCCGTTCCGAGAATTTCTTGGTCGCTATCTCGAGCCGAATCCGGGAGAGATCCGCACGCTCGAGGGACGCGCCGTCGGCCAGCACCAGGGTCTGATGTTCTACACGATGGGCCAGCGCCAGGGCTTGGGCATCGGCGGCCATCGTGACGGCGATGGCGAGCCGTGGTACGTCGCGGCCAAGGATCTTGAATACAACCGGCTGATCGTCGTGCAGGGTCGGGAGCATCCCGCGCTCTACCACAGCCGCCTCACGGCGACCGATCTCAGCTGGATCAGCGGGGCCGCACCGCACTGCCAGTGGGTCTACGGCGCGAAGACCCGCTATCGCCAGAAAGACGCACCTTGCTCGATCGACAGCGTGAGCGCGGAGCAGTGCACAATCGATTTCGCCGAACCGCAGTGGGCGATCACCCCCGGCCAGTCGGTGGTCGTCTACGAGAGCCAGGTGTGCCTGGGCGGCGGCATCATCAAGTCAGCCGAGCGGCCTCGGGCCGATGACAACACCGAGCGGGAATGTCCGCCGGGAACGGAACCGCCCCAGGATGAACGATGAAGGCAGAAGGATGAAGGAAAAACCTGTTAGGTAGAGTCACTCCCCTTCGCCTTCCGCCTTGGGTTTGCCTTGACGCGCCACTGACGCGAAGGTTACTCTTCGATCCCTCATTCCCCACTTTTTTACGAACGACGTCAGATGGAATCCGCCGAACGCTTCACGCTCTTTACCCAGCCCGGGTGAAGCAGCTGCCTGCGAGCGAAAGAGTTTCTTTCGAAAAAGGGCATCGACTTCGTCGCGGTCGACGTGCTGAACGACCCCGGCGGGCGCGAGCGGCTGCTCGCGTACGGAGTGCGCAACCTTCCCGTGGTCGCCAAGGCGAGCAGTTCGTATTCGGCCAGAACCTCGAAGATGTGGCTGAATTCGTCGGCCTCGTAGGCACCGGGCATACGCCGCTGCCGCCAGAGAAGCTGATCGAGAAATGGATCACCGTGCTGCGCGCCGCGCAGCGCTACCTGCGGCAGCTCCCAAAGGCGCATATAAGCGATCGCGTCATCGAGAATCGAGACCGCTCGATCCGGCTCCTCGGCCACCACGTCTTCCGCATCGCCGAGGCCTACCTCGAGACGGTGGTCGACGGCGTCGAATACAGCAACAGCCTTGCCACGACCCCGCCGAAGGAAGGCACCTTCCTCGATGGCCCGGAGTTTGTGGCCTATGGCGACGCGGTGATCGGGCGTCTTCAGCAGTGGTGGGGCGGGCTCGCCGATCGCACCTGCCAGCAGAAACTCAAAACGTATTACGGCCCGCAGACGATACATCAGCTGTTCGAACGCTGTACCTGGCACTCGGCACAGCACTCGCGGCAGCTGATCCACCTGCTCGAGCGCTACGGTATCGAGCCCGACCGTCGGCTCACGCCGGAGGATCTCGCAGGGCTGCCGCTACCCGAGCGGTTGTTTGAGTAGCCGAATTATCGCGGGAGGCCGAGCTTCATGGCACAAAGCGAGATCCGGGGCTACACAGTACAGGCGCGTTCGACCGACACGTTCGGGCGTGTGCTCTGCAATACCCGGGACCAACATTTCGTCGTCGATGGCCCCGTCCAGAACGGGTGTCCGGGCGAGGCCGTTACGCCCGCTGAGCTCTTCCTAACCGGCATCGCTGCGTGCGGAGTCGAGCTTCTTCAGGTGGTTGCGCGGGACGAACGGCTTCCGCTGCAGGCAGTCAACGTCGAGATTGAGGGCGCGCTAGATCGGAGCAATCCGGTGCGGCGTGACGTGACTGTATTCAATTCCGTGCAGCTGCGTTTTAATCTCAAGGGTGTGACGCAGGCACAGGCAAGCGTGCTCATCGATCGCTTCAAGGGGCGGTGACCGCTGTATGGCAGCGTCGCAGTTGCGACGCCGGATGTCCGAGTCGAGGTAAGCACGGGCGCTTGAGTAGATCAAAGACAGAATCGAACCGCCAAGACGCCAAGAACGCCAAGAAGAACGAAAATAGAAGCATTAAGCTGACACTCGCCGAGCCTACGTCACGCGGCCAACCGTAGACGTCATCGCCATTCTTGAATTCCTTGGCGATTCAATTTCTATGTGTGGTTGTCTTGGCGGTCTTGGCGTCTTGGCGGTTCAATTAATCCTGGCTTCTCTTGGCGGCGTTGGCGCCTTAGCGGTTAATTTAGCTACTGGACAGTGATGCCCGCCGCCTTGATGATCTTCGAGTACTTGGCGAGATCGTTCTTGATCACCCGCGCGAATTCTTCCGGCGTATTGCCGACGAGTTCGTTTCCCGCGCGCGGGCCGATGCGCTCGATCACGTCGGGCGACTTGAGCGCTCGCACCACGGCCCGGTGGAGCTTCTCGACGATCGCCCGCGGCGTGCCGGCCGGCGCGACCACCGCCTGCCACTGCGTGATGTCGTAACCTTTCAGGCCGAGCTGGTCGAGGGTGGGAATTTCCGGCAGGGCTTGCGAACGCTTCATCGCCGTTACCGCGAACGCCCGCAGCTGCCCTGCCCTGACGAGCGGGACCGCCGTCACTACCGTTTCGAACATGTAATTCGTCTGTCCGCGGAGCAAGGATCTCAGTGCCGCGGCGCTGCCCGTGTAGGGCACGTGTATTGCCTTGGTCCCGCTCATGAGATTGAACAGCTCGCCCGCGAGGTGTTTGCCGCCGCCGATTCCGGTCGAGCCATAGGTAAGCGCGCCCTGCTTTAATTTGAGCATGGCGATCAGTTCATCGAGCGACTTGAACGGTGCGGTGTTCAGAACCACCAGGACATACCAGTACACCGTGCCCTGGCTGACCGGCTGGAAATCCCTCACCGGATCGTACGGCACCTTCCGGTAGAGATTGGGATTGACCGTCAACGGCCCGCTGCTACCCATCAGGATCGTGTAGCCGTCGGGTGTCGCCTTTGCCACCAGGGCCGTGCCGATGCCACCATTTGCTCCGGCGCGATTGTCGACGACGACGCTTTGCCCCAAATACTCGGTCAGTTTCGGGGCGATGGTGCGGGTGAAGAGGTCGCCAGCGCCACCGGGGTTGTAGGGGCAGATGAAACGAATCGGTTTGGCCGGGTAGCTCTGCGCCGGACCGGGTTTCTGCGCGTGGGCGCCGGCACAGACCAGAACAACGGCGAGCCCGACTGCCCATGTCGTTACGGCCCTCATCCTTCTTTTCCTCCCTGGATATCTGCGTCCGCGAGGCACAAGCGGGCATGCGCGAGGTGGGTGCGAGAATAGCACAAGGCCTGGAGTTGGGCTAAACTGCAAGGCCTTCCAAGGCCTTCGTCGGGTTTCGCGCTTCTGCACACCGCATCAGTCGAATCCATGTCATTACAGTCCTTTTTCGCCGTCTCATTGCAGGCGGTTTTGCCTCAGGATTTTGTCGGACCCATGTCCGACAAAATCCTAGGCTGTCCGCCATGTTGAATCCCAGACCCACCGCGCGTCGCGCGATCCCCTCTCTGGACCGGTTGCTCAGGCTCGATGCAATTGGCGGCCTCATTGCGCGCTACGGCCGCCTCCTCGTAACTGAAGCGGCGCGCGCCGAACTCACGGCACTGCGCGCCGCGCTTTCCCGCCGCTCCGCCCACGACGGTTCTGCCTTCGAAGAGGCGGCATTCGTGCAGACCTGCGCCGCGTGGCTCGCCCGCGAGACGCGACCATCGTTGCGGCCCGTGTTCAATCTGACCGGCACGGTGCTCCACACCAATCTGGGGCGCGCCGTGATGCCGCAGGAGGTGGCCGACGCGGTCGCGTGCGCGATGACGCGACCCGTGAACCTCGAGTTCGACCTCGCTGGCGGCGACCGCGGAGAACGCGACCGGCACATCGAGCGCTGGCTCATGAAGCTCACCGGCGCGGAAGCCGCGCTCGTCGTCAACAACAACGCCGCCGCGGTCTACCTCGCGCTCAATTCGCTCGCTCCCAGAAAGGAGGTTCCCGTCTCACGCGGCGAACTGATCGAGATTGGCGGCGCGTTTCGCATACCCGACATCATGGCGCGGGCCGGCTGCAGGCTGCGTGAAGTCGGCACCACCAATCGGACGCATCTCAAGGACTACGCCGGGGCGATTTCGCCACGCACCGCCGCGCTCATGAAGGTGCACACCAGCAATTACGCCATTCAAGGCTTTATCGCGGCGGTCGCGGAGCCCGATCTCGCGGCGCTAGCGCACAAGCACGGCCTGCCATTCATCGTCGATCTTGGCAGCGGCATGCTGATCGACCTCAAGGAATACGGCCTGCCGCACGAGCCCACACCGCGCGATGCCCTGAAAGCCGGCGCTGACATCGTCACCTTTAGCGGTGACAAGCTGCTCGGCGGTCCACAGTCGGGCCTCGTCGTCGGCCGCGCAGAGCTGATCGAGCGTATGCGCAGGAATCCGATGAAGCGCGCGCTCCGCGTTGACAAGATGACGCTGGCTGCGCTGGAAGCAGTCCTCAAGCTCTATTCGAATCCAGGTCGGCTGCGCAATGCATTACCAACACTCCACTGGCTTACACGGCCGCTGCCCGACATCGAGGTACAGGCACGCCGGCTGCTGCCGGCTGTGCAGGCGGCGCTTGGGAAGGTAGCCGAAAGCGCGATCGTCGAGCTGAAAAGCCAGATCGGCAGTGGATCGCTGCCCGTGGACCTCATCGCAAGCTGCGGCATCGCAGTGAGCGTGCCGGGACGGCGGCGAAGTACAGCGGCGGCGGAGATCGCGGCGGCCTTTCGCGCCCTCCCCATTCCTGTGATCGGGCGTGTTCGAGACGGCGCCTTCATCATGGATCTGCGTTGCCTGGAGCACGAGGACGAGTTTCTCGCCCAGCTGGGCCACTTGAACATCGAAGAAAAGCTGAACCACAAAGGACACGAAGGGCACAAAGGACACAAAGGACACAAAGGACACAAAGGACACAAAGGACACAAAGGAATATTCAGGCAAGAATATTGTTAAATGGAAACCTTCGTGTCTATGGATTTTCAGGAGGCCGTCACGTGATCGTAGCGACGGCGGGACACATCGACCACGGCAAGACCTTGCTCGTCAGGACGCTGACGGGTGTGGACACCGATCGCCTGCCCGAGGAAAAGGCGCGCGGCATTTCGATCGATCTGGGCTTTGCCTACTGGCCGCTCCCGAGCGGCGCCGTGGTCGGCTTCGTGGACGTGCCCGGGCACGAGCGCTTCATCCGCAACATGCTAGCCGGCGTGTGCGGCATCGATTTCGCGCTGCTCGTCATCGCCGCAGATGACGGGGTCATGCCGCAGACCGTCGAGCACCTGCACATCCTCGATCTTCTGAACATCCGGCGCGGAATCGCGGCCGTCACGAAAGTGGACCGGGTTGCCCCGGAGCGCGTCGCGGAGGTGACCGCGGACGTCAAGGCACTGCTGGCCGGCACCCGCCTCGATGGGGCGCCCGTGATGCCGGTGTCGGCCGTCACGGGTGCCGGCGTCGAAGACTTGCGCCAGGCGCTCATCGCCGCAGCGGACGCACAGTCTGCTCGCTCTGCGGAAGGACAGTATTTCAGGCTGGCAATCGATCGGGCATTCACCGTCGCAGGCAGCGGAACGGTTGTCACCGGCACCGTCTTCAACGGCACTGTCGCGCCGGGAGACCGACTGGTCGTCTCGCCCAAGGGAACGCCAGTACGCGTTCGCAGTATCCAGATGCGCGGCGCCGCAGCCGCGCGCGCTCAGGCCGGGCAGCGCTGCGCGCTCAACCTCACCGGCGCCGACCTCGAGGCCGTTGCCCGCGGTGATTGGGCTCTGAACGAAGCGATCCACGCGCCAACACAACGGTTCGACGCCCGCGTTACGGTCCTCGCCGCCGAGGCGCAAGCGCTCGAGCACTGGACGCCCCTGCACGTGCACCTCGCGACCACTGACGTGACGGCCAGAATCTCGATTCCGAGGGGCGGCACGATCGTCCCGGGCGCCACAGTCATTGCGCAGCTGGTTCTTGACAAACCCGTCGGTGCGCTCCACGGGGACCGCTTCATTCTGCGCGATCAATCGGCGCGCCGCACGCTCGGAGGCGGCGTGATCATCGACCCGTTGGTCCGTACTGGTCGCCGCACTGCCGCTGCGCGCAATGCCGAGCTCGCCGCCCTCGATGCGGGGCCAGCCGAGACCGTGCTCGCCGAGCTGCTAAAAAGTCAGGAGCAAGGCGTGGAGCTCGCGCGCTTCCAGCGCGCGTTTAATCTGAAGCCGGAGCGCGCGGCGCAGCTCTATGCCGAAGCCGGCATCGTAGCGCTCGGCAAGGACGCCCGCATTGGTGTCTCGACCAAGCTTCGCGACGAGCTGCGCGCGCGAATCCCGGCCAGCGTGCGCGAGTTTCACCGCAGCCAGCCGCAGGCGGTCGGCATGGAGCTCTCTGCGCTACGTGTTCAGCTCGCGCCCAAGCTTCCGCTGGAGGTTTTTCAGGCGATCGCCCGCACCCTAGCCGACGAACGTCAGCTCCAGATCAACGGCACCGCCGTGCGCCTGCCCGGGCACGACGCAACCGCGAACCCCGAGGACGAGAGGATGTGGCAGGCACTGCAGCCGGCGTTGCAGGCCGGCGGAGCGAGCCCGCCCCCGATCCCCGAGCTGGCGCTCAAGCTCAAGCTGAAAGAAGCGGCGCTCAAGGACTTCCTACACCGCAAGAGCCGGACCGGCGAGATCATGCGTGTCAAGCCAGACCGTTTCTACCTGAGAAGCACCGTTGCCTCGCTCGCTGCGACCGCGCAGGCCCTCGCGCAGAAGAGTGCCGGCGGCACCTTCACGGCCGCGCAGTATCGCGACGCGACCGGGGTCGGGCGCGGCCTCGCAATCGAAATCCTGGAGTTTCTCGACACGCTTGCCATCACGCAGCGCGTCGGTGATGCGCGCAAGATGCGCAAGGACTACGCAACGGTGCTGGGCGCCGCCGAGCCCCTCAAGCCGCCAACAAAGAGTGCAAGCAATATAGCCGCAGATAACCGCAGATAAACACTGATATAACTTAACAACCGTTCTGTATGATTTTTTTTGCCGTCGATAAACGCCGATACACGTCGGATAGGAAAAGAGTGATGAGTGTTGGTGATGAAAATTGGTGATGGAAAGTGGTAATGAAGACCGTAGAAATGCGGTACATCACCAGTAGTCATCACCAACTCTCATCACCATCTCTCATCACCACTCACTCTTTTGAGATGACAAGGCAATGGCTGAGAAAATGTTTGACGTTATTGTGATCGGAGAGGGCATCACCGGACTCACCGCCGCAAACCGCGCGGCCCGGCAAGGCCGCACCGTCGCATCCTGCGAAGCGGAGCTCTTCGGGGGACTCGTGATCAATATCAATGCGCTCGAAGGCTCGCCGGCGGCCGAGCATGCATCGGGCGTCGAACTGGCTTCCAGCCTGATGCAGGTGAACGCCGAGCTGGGCGTGCAGAGCATCAGCGAGCGGGTGTTCGGCATTGCCACAGACGGTGCCGCCTTGCAGCTGCGCACCGAGGGCGCTACACACTTGGCCCATGCCGTGATCGTCGCCTCCGGCGCGCACTTGAAGCGGCTTGGCATCCCCGGCGAAGCCGAATTCGATCACCGCGGGGTTTCGCAATGCGCCGACTGCGACGGTCCAATGTTCAAAGACGAGGAGGTCGTGGTCGTTGGCGGCGGAGATTCGGCGCTGCAGGAGGCGCTCGTGCTGGCCCGATTCTGCCGCAAGGTGCATCTCGTGCACCGCGGCCCGAGTTTCCGCGCGCGCCGGCATTTCGTGGACCAGGTAAGCGCGAGTGATCGCATCGCCGTGCATTGGAGCACGGTCGCCGAGGAGATCGCTGGTGGACAGGGCGTTGAGAAAGTTCGCGTTCACAACACGGCGAACGGTGCACGCTCGGAAATCTCCTGTAGCGGTTTCTTTGCGTACATCGGGCTCTCGCCCAACAGCGAGTTCCTGCCGACCTCGATCGCGCGCGATGCCGCCGGTGCCGTCGTCACTGACGGATCGCTGCAAACGGCGCTTGCGGGCGTGTGGGCTGCCGGCGCGGTGCGGGCCGGTTACTCGGGGCTGCTGGCCGACGCGGTCAAGGAAGCCGAGACCGCCGTGGCTAGCGCACTGAACCGGCTAAAGTAAAAGCGGATCGAATGTCAGCCGCCGATGAACGCCAAGAAACATGAGATCCCTTGAGCCGCAAATGCTCGACCGATCGCAGCAGTGTTGTTCGGCGGGATGGCACGGGCCGTGTAGAATGGCGCCCTGCGCCGCTCGCGGTTACAAGCGGGCGGCGCAGGGCGGTATAGAGAAATCAAAGTTAAGGAACCTCTGCGGGAAAGCTATCGCAGAGGTTCCTCAGGGGAAGGGAATCGCCCCCGGTGGGGCGGCCGGACTTCAAACCCGGTAGGGGCCGCTGGCGGTCCTTTGTGGGTTCGACTCCCACTCTCTTCCGCCAATTTTTTCGTCGGGCGCCGAAAAAATTAATTGAAATCCCCTGCTCACGGGCTAATTCGAGAATCGGAAATGGGAATGGGGAATCGGTGATGGGTGATGCGGAAACCCTCATCTCTCGAGTATCCCCGTCACTGGTCACTGGTCACTGGTCACTGGTTTGAGTGCAAGTCCCCAGCCAAAATCGTGACAGCGTGTTTCATTATGTTAGGGGCTCTAGGTCACCCCATGCGATGATGTCGCCTCCCGCAGGCCCCTCTGTCCTGTGTGAGATTAAGAGCCCCTAATATGAAACCCGCCAACCTGCTTGTCATCCTTTCGGACCAGCACAACCCCAGGATCGCCGGATGCTACGGTCATCCGATGGCCAAGACGCCGAATATCGACCGTCTTGCCGCACGCGGCACGCGTTTCACCGCCGCTTACACGAACTCCCCGATTTGCGTGCCGGCACGCGCGAGCTTCGCAACCGGCCGCTACGTGCACCAGATCCGCTTCTGGGACAACGCCATTGCCTACGACGGCAGCGTGCCAAGCTGGGGGCACCGGTTGATGGCGCAGGGCCATCGCGTCACCGCCATCGGAAAGCTCCATTACACAAGCGCGGACCCAGCGCGCGATGGATTTCACGAAGAGATCATCCCAATGCACATTGCCGATGGCGTCGGCGACCTTTCGGGGTTGATCCGGGACGAGGTCATCGTGCGCACTGGCGCGCGCAAACTGGGACCGCAAGCCGGCCCCGGCGAGTCGGAATACACGCAATACGATCGCGACATCGCGGCGGAAACCTGCCGGTGGCTCGAGCAGGAGGCGTCGAAGCATCATGGCAAGCCGTGGGTGCTCTACGTCGGCTTCGTCTGTCCCCATCCGCCGCTTCTGGCACCCGAGAAATTCTTCGACTTGTACGACGAGAAAGCGATTCCGATGCCGGATCGTTACAAGGTAGCCGAGCGGCCGCGCCACCCCTATCTCGACGCGCTCGCGCGCGGCCGCCCCTATGACGATGGGTTCACCGGCCCCGACATGGTGCGCCGGGCGATCGCCGCCTACTACGGACTGGTCAGCTACCTCGATGGCAACGTGGGCAAAGTGCTCGCCGCGCTCGAGCGCGCCGGTCTCGCAACGTCGACGCGGGTGATCTACGGCAGCGATCATGGCGAGAATCTCGGCGCGCGCGGCCTTTGGGCCAAGTCCATTTTGTTCGAGGAAGCGGCCGGCATTCCCCTGATCATGGCCGGACCGGACGTGCCGCAAGGCCGCACCGTCGATACCCCGGTCACGCTGGTCGACGCCTTTCCCACGATCCTGCAAGGCGTCGGCGCGCAGACCCTTGCGGAGGACGCTGATCTTCCGGGCGCTTCACTGCTCGATGTCGCCAACGGTGCCCTGCGCAATCGCAGCGCTTTTTCCGAGTACCACGCCTCGGCCGCGATTTGCGGCTCCTTCATGATCCGCCGCGGCCGCTACAAATACATACACTACGTTGGATTCGAGCCCATGCTGTTCGACCTCGCGGGCGATCCTTTCGAGCGGCGGGACCTCGCCTCCGACCCAGGGCAC
Organism: Betaproteobacteria bacterium; assembly: GCA_029863175.1. Next base: position 76,700 of record JAOTVX010000009.1, read on the forward strand.
CGCCGCGTTCTCGAGGAATACGAGCAGGAATTGCGACGACTGCTCGATCCAGATGCGGTCGACCGGCGCGCGCGCGACGATCAGGAGCGCCAAATGGAGCGCTTCGGCGGCAAGGCCGCGATCCTGAAACGCGGATCGATCACACATACCCCGCCGCCCGGTGTAAAGGCGACGCTTTACCCCGTCGAGACCGGTGGTCGCGCCTGACGTAACGCAGTACGGGAACCGCCATGAGCGAGATGAGGGTCCTGGCGCCGACCGGTGTGCTCGGCTCAGGTTTTCTGGAAACGTCTTTCGAGCGGGCACTCGCGTCCCGGCCGCATTTCATCGGCTGCGACGCCGGCTCGACCGACCCGGGCCCGAGCCATCTTGGCTCGGGCCACCCCGCGTTTCCCCGCGTCGCGGTAAAACGCGACCTGCGCCTCATGCTTCTCGGCGCGCGCCGGCTCGGCGTTCCCCTCGTCATCGGCTCGGCAGGCACCGCCGGCGCAGACGTGCATCTTGACTGGACGTTCGACATCGCGAAAGAAACTGCCCGCGAGGAAAAGCTGTCGTTCAGGCTCGCGCTGATTCATGCCGAGCAGTCCAAGGAGTTTCTCAATCGGCGGCTGCGCGAGGGCCGCATCAAGCCGCTCGATCCGGCGCCGGAATTCGATGGCGCGGTGATCGACCGTGGCGAGCATTTCGTCGGGATGATGGGCGCCGAGCCCTTTCTCCGGGCGCTCGAAGCAGGGGCCGACGTCGTAATCGCAGGCCGCTCGAGCGACACTGCGATTTTTGCGGGGTTGCCCATCCGCGCGGGCTTCCCGGCGGGCTTGGCATGGCACGCGGCCAAGATCCTTGAGTGCGGCGCCGCAGCCGTGGTCAACCGCAAGACGCCCGATTGCATGATGGCATTCATTCGCGACGATCACTTCGAGGTCGAGGCGCCCGACCCGGACTTGCGCTGCACGCCACAGAGCATCGCCGCCCACAGTCTGTACGAGAATGCAGACCCTTACTTTCTCAGGGAATCGTCCGGCACGCTCGATCTCACCGCCAGCGCCTATCACGCGGTTGACCCGCGCCGCGTCCGTGTTGCCGGCAGCCGATTCGAGCCCGCAGATACCTATACGGTCAAGCTCGAAGGCGCCGAAAAGGTGGGCTACCAGAGCATCGTCATTGGCTCGGTGCGCGACCCCTTCATCGTGCGGCAGATCGACGACTGGACAGCGCGGCTCCGGGATCGTATTCATGCACGGGTAGCCCAGGTGTTCGGAGCCGCGCTCAAGCGCGAGACCTACCACCTTCATTTCCGGATCTACGGCAAGAACGGGACCATGGGCGCGCTCGAGCCGGTCAAGGAGACCGCTTCGCACGAGCTCTGTCTGATCATCGAAGCGACGGCGCCGACGCAGGAAACTGCCAGCGCCATCGCGGGCATCGTGCGGCACCAGGCGCTGCACCTGCCCATTCCCGAATGGAGCGGGCTCATCACGGCGCTCGCCTGCCCCTACAATCCCGCGCATCTCGACCGGGGCCCGGTCTACCGCTTTAACGTCAACCACGTGGTCGAGCCCGATGACCCGTACGAGATGTTCCCGATGGAGCTCTATGCCATCGACGGCAGACGAGTCGAGAGCCTCTGAGAGTCCGTAATGGACAGGATTAACAAGATTTCTCGTATGGTCTTAATCCTGTTAATCCTGTAAATCCTGTATATTTTTCGTAGCTTCCGTATGGCAACGCTTGCGCGACTCGCACGGCTCATTCGAAGCAAAAACGCCGGGCCCTTCGAGCTCACCTTCGACATCATGTTCGATGACGCGGCGAAGTATCGCCGCGTCAAAGAGTCAGGCGTCCTGACTCGAGAAGCGGTGGCTGCCTGCTACGGGTTGCCGCCCGAGCGCGTGAAATTCTTCTTTTGCGACAATGCGCTCGCGATCAAGGCTTCGATTCCGCGGCCGGTGTTTCAGGGCGACCTCGCCGACAGCGATGGTCACGGCGGACAGCAGTACGCGCCGCTGATGGACATCGAAGTTCCCTGACCCCCGGTATAAACTATCGGCTGCCTCAGGACGACCAAATAAGAATCTCGATCCACGATCCACGACCCATGGTATCTATATGGCACTAGCGCTAGACCTCGCGAAACGGATCAATTCGCTTTCTTTTAATGAATTGCCTAATGAGGCAATTCATTGGGCCAAGATCGGCGTTCTCGACTATCTCGGCGTAACGCTGGCCGGCAGCCGCGAACCGGCGCCCCGCCTCGCGCTGGAAGCGCTCGGCACTCCCGCGGCCGGCGCGGCCGCGTTGTTCGGGATGGACCGGCGCGTGGGTGCGCTGGATGCCGCAGTCGTGAACGGCACGGCCTCGCACGCGCTTGACTTCGATGACTGCAACAACACGTTCGGCGGTCATCCCTCGGCGCCGATCCTCCCCGCGCTGTTCGCGCTCGCCGACGAGGCGGGTGCCAGCGGCCGTGATTTCCTCACCGCCTATGTCACCGGGTTTGAAGTCGAGACCAAGATCGCACTGGCCGTGCACTTCCACCACTACATGAAGGGCTGGCATCCGACAGCCACGCTCGGCGTCTTCGGCTCAGCCGCGGCCTGCGCGAAGCTAATGGGCCTCGACGATGAGCGCACTGCAACCGCGCTCGCCATCGCAGCGTCGATGGCCTCTGGCGTCAAGTCCAACTTCGGCACGATGGTGAAGCCGCTGCACGTGGGCCACTGCACGCGCAACGGCCTCTACGCGGCGCAGCTCGCGCGTGCCGGCTTCACGGCGGGACCGGAGGCCTTCGAGCACAAGCAGGGCTTCTTCAACGTGTTCAACGGCGAGGGCACCTACGACGCCTCGCGCATCCTCACACGCTGGGCCGATCCGTTCGACATCGTGAGCCCGGGCATCGCGATCAAGCAGTACCCCTGCTGCGGCAGCACGCATCCCGCGCTCGACGCGATCCTCCAGCTCGCGCGCTGGCACAAGCTCACGCCCGGCGGGATCGAGCGCATCGACGCCTGGATCCACGCCCGCCGGCTCGAGCATACCAACCGCCCCGATCCTCGCAGCGAGCTCGACGCGAAATTCAGCCTGCAATACTGCCTTGCCCGCGCGGTGACCGACCGCAAGATCATGCTCGAGCACTTTGAAGGTGACGCCCACCGCGACGCCGCGGTGCGCCAGCTGCTGTCACGGGTGCACGTGGCGCCGTACACGACCGAGCAGTTTCCTGCCGACAACCATTTCGGCGCCGAGGTGCATGTACGCACGACCAGCGGCGAGACGTTTACGGCGAAAGTAGACCAGCCGCTGGGACGCACCTCGGCTAATCCGCTGTCGCCCGAGCTCCTGAAGGAGAAGTTCGAAAACTGCAGCCTGCGCGCCCTGCGATCGGAGCAGGTCACGCAGCTCTATGCCGCGACGCAACGCTTCGAGGAATTGGCGGACGCGCGCGAGCTGAGCGCCATCATCGTCGCCCCGGCGCAGCGCGCCCGCCGACGTGCTCGTGTCGCCCATGCCTGATTGGAAAAAAGTGATGGGTACTGGTGATGAGTAATGGTGATGGAAACTGGTGATAGGGGCCGCAGAACCGTTTTGTATCACCGGTACTCATCACCATCTCGCATCACCAGTTCTCATCACCATTTTTTGTCATTGAACAGCGTCCATCGTGTCCTATATGAAAGAATATGATGTGCTTGTAGTAGGCAAAGGCAACGCCGCGCTATGCACGGCCCTGTCGGCGCGCGAGCGGGGCGTGAGCGTGGCCATGCTGGAGGCCGCGTCAGTAGACGAATCCGGCGGCAACAGCCGTTTCGCCGGCGGCGTGATGCGCTTTGTCTACGAAACCGTGGACGACCTGAAGCGCGTCACCGACATCACCGACGAAGAAATCGCCAACAGCGACTTTGGCACCAACACCCGCGAGGAGTTTCTCGACAAGATCTACGAGTTGACCAGCTACCGCACGGATCCTGACCTGTCGGAGATCCTGGTCAACAACAGCCTCGACACCATGGTGTGGCTCCGTTCGAAGGGCGTGCGCTTCGTCCCCAACTGGGGGCGCCAATCCGCAGTCGTCAACGGCAAGCGAAAATTCTTTGGCAACATGCCGATCGAAGTGTCGGGCGGTGGTGCGGGGCTGGTGCAATTCCTCGACGCAGCGGCTAAAAAAGCCGGCATTCAGGTTTTTTACGAAACCCGCGCCATCGGCCTGATGTACGACGGCGCGACCGTCAGCGGCATGCGCGTGCGCCAGCAGGGCAAGGCGCTCGAGATGCGCGCGAAGTCCGTCGTGCTCGCCTGTGGCGGCTTCGAAGCCAATCCCGAAATGCGCGCGCGCTATCTCGGACCGGGCTGGGAGCTCGCCAAGGTGCGCGGCTCGCGCTTCAACGTCGGCGACGGGATCAAGATGGCCCTCGACATCGGCGCCGCGCCGTACGGCAACTGGTCGGGCTGCCACGCCACCGGCTGGGACCGCTACGCGCCGGAGTTCGGCGACGTCAACGTCGGCGACCAGTTTCAGAAACACAGTTACATCTTCGGCCTGCTGATCAATGCCGACGGCAAGCGCTTCGTCGACGAAGGCATCGATTTTCACTCCTTCACTTACGCCAAGTACGGCGGCGAGGTGCTGAAACAGCCGGGCCAGTTTGCCTGGCAGGTGTTCGACGCCAAGGTGAAGCACCTGCTGCGCTCGGAGTACCGCATCAAGTTCGTAACCAAGGCCACGGCCAACACGCTGGAAGAACTCGCGCCGCAGCTCGAGGGCGTCAACGCGGAAGAGTTCCTGAAAACCGTGCGCGCCTACAACGCCGCGGTGATGCAGGATGTGCCGTTCGAACACGTGATCAAGGACGGTAAAGGCACGGTCGGCATCGAGCCGCCGAAATCGAACTGGGCGCAGGCGCTCGACAAGCCACCGTTCGAGGCCTACGCCACGACCTGCGGTATCACCTTCACCTTCGGCGGCCTGCGAATCGACAAGGACAACGGCCAGGTGCTGGATTCACATCGCCAGCCGATCCCGGGCCTGTATTGCGCCGGCGAAATGGTCGGTGGCCTGTTCTATTTCAATTACCCCAGCGGCACGGGCCTGGTATCGGGCTCGGTGTTCGGCCGCCTTGCCGGAACGAGCGCAGCGAAGGCTGCAAGATCCTGAAAACACCATTGGCCACAGAGAACACAGAAAATTCCAAGCAAGAAATAGACAGGATGAACAGGATTAGAGCGAGAATGCTTTTACGTCCTGGGTCGGTTTAATTCTTGTTAAGCCTGTAAATCCTGTCCATCATATTTTTTCTCTGTGTTCTCTGTGCTCTCTGTGGCTATCGTCTTTTTGAACTGGAGTTGAACATGGCGCATGACGCCGGCGACAACCCCTACACCCGCGGCATCGCGGAATTCGTCTCCGGCCTGCGCTACGAGGCGATCCCCGATGACGTGAAGAGCCGCGTGAAGCTCCTCATGCTCGACTCCCTGGGCTGCGCGCTCTACGGTACCGACCTGCAGTGGTGCCGCATTCTCCAGGATAGCCTCAGCGCCGTGGACGCCACGCGCGTCTGCTCCGTCTGGGGCACGAATCAGAAGCTTTCCGCCCCGCACGCGGCGCTCGTGAACGGCACTGCCGTGCAAGGCTTCGAGCTCGATGACGTGCATCGCGCCGGCGTGCTGCACGTGGGCGCAGTGGTGCTGCCGGCGCTCATCGCGGTCACGGAGCTCAAGCCCGGCATGAGCGGCAAGGAATTCCTGACGGCGGCCGTCGCGGGCTACGAGATCGGGCCGCGTGTGGGGCTTTGCATGGGCCCCGGGCACATCGCCTCCGGATGGCACTCCGGGGCGACGCTGGGTGTCTTCTCCTCTGCGGCGGGCGCCGCGCGCGGTCTCAAGCTCGACGCGGAAAAAACCGTGCACGCGCTCGGCATCGCCGGCACCCAGGCGGCGGGACTGATGGCTGCGCAGTTTGGGGCGATGGTGAAACGGATGCACGCCGGGCGCTCCTCCCAGAGCGGGCTCTACGGCGCGCTCCTCGCGGCGGGCGGCTTCACAGGTATCGTCAACGTGCTGGAGAGCGAGTACGGGGGCTTCTGCACGACGCTCTCGCAGTCGCGCGATCATTTCAACCTGACGGAGCTCACCGCAGGGCTTGGCTCGACCTGGCAGACGATGGGTGTCGCGCTCAAGTTCTACGCCTGCGTCGGCACCAACCACACCACGCTCGATGCGATCCGCGACATGCAGCGCGAGCGGCCCTTCGGCGCCACCGACGTCAAGAAGATCGTCGTGCACGGCTCCCAGGTTACGGTGAACCACGTCGGCTGGAAGTACGTGCCGCAAGGGCTCACCTCGGCGCAGCTGAACCTCGCCTATTGCGTTGCGACCTGGCTCATCGAGGGCGACTGCTTCGTGGACCAATTTACCGAGGACAAGGTGGCGGATGCGGCGCGCATGGCCCTCTCCGAGAAGGTCGAAGTTGTCCACGATCCCGAGATCACCGCGAAAGGCGCGAAGTTCCGCCACTTGGTGCACGTCGAAGCCCATCTGACGGACGGCACAGTGCTCAAGCGCACGGTGGAAGCCGCGCGCGGCAGTGAAAAAAAGTTCGCCTCCGACGCCGAGATCGTCGAGAAGTTCGAGAAGCTCGCCGTGAAGGCCCTGCCCAAGGCGCAGCTCGGCAAGCTCCGCGATACCATGCTCGGCCTGGACAAGCTCGGGGATGCGACCGAAATCGCGCGGCTTCTAGCGCGAACCTGATATGAAGTTGTCTCGAAAATCAAAAACATCATTAGCCGCAGATAAACACGGATGTAACGAAAGCAAAAATGTAATCTGGCCGCCGATGAACGCCGATACACTTATGATACGAAAGAGAGTGACGAGTACTGGTAATGAAAGATGGTGATGGAAGATGGTGATAAAGACCGTAGAAATGTGGTCATCACCAATAATCATCACCATCTCTCATCACCACCACTCATCACCATTTCCTATTGAGTGTTATGAGAGAAGCAACCCAAGACGCCGTATCGCGCGTTGACGAGGACCGCCTGTGGCGGCGCCACCTGGAAATGGCCGGGATCGGGGCCATTCCCGGCAATGGCGTCAACCGTGCCGCGTTCTCCAGCGAAGACATTGCTGCCCGTAAACGACTCGTCCATTGGGCGCGGGCCCGCGGATTCTCCGTGTCGGTGGACGACATCGGCAACCTGTTCGTGCGGCGGTCAGGCCACGATGCTCGTGCGGCGCCCGTCATGACCGGCAGCCATATGGACAGCCAGCCGCGCGGGGGGCGCTTCGACGGGATTTACGGCGTGCTCGCCGGCCTGGAAGCGCTGGAAGCGATCGACGCGGCGGGCGCGAAAACGCGGCACCCCATCGAGCTCGTCGCCTGGAGCAATGAGGAAGGCGGGCGCTTCGCGCCATGCACCATGGGCTCGGCGGTTTTCGCGGGCGCCCGGCAGCTTGCAGACTTTCTGGACGTCAAAGATAACGAGGGCGTTGCTCTGCGTGACGCGTTGCACGATACGCTCACTGCCATGCCGGATGCCGCGCCACACGCGTTCGCCACGCCGGTCGCGGCCTATGTTGAAGCCCACATCGAGCAGGGCCCGCGCCTCGAGATGGAAAGCAAGACCATCGGTGTCGTCACGGGAATCCAGGGCCTGCGCTGGTTCAACGTCGAGGTGTTCGGCGAAACGACTCATGCCGGCACCACTCCGCTCAACGTACGCCGGGATGCCCTGCGCGAAGCCGTCGCGATCATCGTCGCGTTGCACGAGCTGACGCGTGAAGTTGATGACGCGCTGCGGTTCACTGTCGGCCGGATGGTCGTTACTCCAAACTCGCCGAACTCGGTTGCGAGCCACGTCCTATTCTCGGTCGACCTGCGCCATCCCGACCCGGCGACCATTCGCAGGCTGGGCGACGCCGTCGAGCCGGTCGTGCGCGGCACAGCGAAGCACTGCAAGGTCAAGGTGACGCCCACCCTGTGGGACGATCCGTGCGTTTTCGATCCCGGGGTAGTTGATGCGATCGAGCACGCCGCAGAGGCGCTGGGCATCGCCAATATGCGCATGCCGTCTGGCGCCAGTCACGACGCCATGTACCTGGCACGGGTCTGCCCGACCGGAATGATCTTCGTGCCCTGCGAGCGCGGCGTGAGTCACAACGAGGCGGAAAATGCAAAGCCCGAAGATCTCGCTGCCGGCGCGCGGGTGCTCACCGCGACGCTGCTGGAACTCGCAAATCGTTGACGTTGGATGAGATGACAGGAGGAGAAAATCATGGTCCAGATGGTGGCAGGCGCGAAAGCACTCAGAGCGCGGCGGATGGTGAAATCGATGGGAACGGGCGAGGAACATTGGCGCACCGACTTCATCGGGCAGCGGGGCGAAGGCGTCACGCGTGAGGAGCCGCAGGCTTTTCTCATCGAGATGAGCCCGAACGAGGTAATCGTCCCGCATTTCCATGAGGTCGATCAGTTCCAGGTCTTCGTCTCGGGTTCGGGCAGCCTGGGGCGGCAGGCTGCCGCGGGGCCGCTCGCCGTTCACTACGCTGACCATCACACCGGTTACGGGCCGATCAATGCCAGCGCGCAGGGCTTCTCCTACTTCACGCTGCGCGCGCGAACCGATCCCGGCGCCGTCTACCTGCACAAGCCGGGCTATCGCGAGCGTCTAAAACCCTCGAAGAAGCGCCACGGTGTCGCGGACGGCATCCCGCTCAGCACCGAGCCCGTGCTGATGAGCCGCAAAGAAATCGCCACCGAAAAGTTGCTGGGAGATCTGGACGGAAGCGACGGGCTCGCCGCCTCGCTCATACGCATGGGACCCGGCATGACCCTGGCCGGACCGGATCCGGTTGCCACCGGCGGCCAGCATTATCTCGTCGTCAACGGCAGCCTTGAGATCGGCGGCGGAGAATACGCCGCCTGGTCCACCGTGTTCGTCCCGGCAACCGATCCGGCCCTTGAGCTTCGCGCCGGGCCCAAAGGACTGGAAGTGCTGCTGTTGCAGTACCCCCGAAAGTCCGTGACGGGTGATGAGTGATGGACAACGAATGACAACTCACGACGCACGATTCACGATTTACGATTTACGAGCGACGCAGGGAGCGCTGGAACGCCTCCCCGGCGTCGCCGTGTCACTCCGTAACTTCGTCGCCTGGCTGCAGGCGGTAGTCGAATAGCGCCAGCAGCTCGCCCACGTCTGGCAGCTGTTCCAGCGACCACGCCTTTCTGAGTATCCCCTCGATACGCCCTGGGGAGAGCACCTTTTGCGCCAGCTCATGGAATTTGCGCTCGACCTCCTGATCGCTTAAAGGCCGCTTCGCGTGCCCTTTGAAATAGCGCGCCTCGGCCGCCTGCTTCTTGCCGCCGCGACCGGTCATTTCGATGCGGCAGCGCCACTCATCGGGATGCGCCTTCGTGAATGCCGGATTCTCGCGCATCGTCGCGCGCTCGAGCAGGCGCGCGATGCGGGAATCGGCAACGCGTGCCTTCGCGAAGCTGGCCTCCGTAATGCCGCCATCGATCAAAGCCGCAATCACGCAGTACGGAATGCTGTGGTCCGCGGTCTCGCGCGTGGCCGGACGCCACAGCGCATTCTTTCGGTCCGTGTAGCGCTCTGCAATCCAGTACGTCTCTATGACAAGCGCCTCGATCTCATCGGGCGCCATCTTGCCATGCAACTCGAGCGCCACCGTGATCGGTGTTTGAGCGTGAATCACCGCCGGGAAGTACTTGATGTGCGTTTGCGTCACGCGGTACGGACCGCCTTTGCCACCAAACGGCTGCCACTGGAATTTCCCGAGTGCCCGCCACAGCCCGAACTTGCCCTCGATCGCCTGCTCCGGTCCGGTCAGGCCTTCCCTCGCGAGCTGCGCGGCGAACACGCCGTTGCGCGAAGCATTGGCCGCCGCGCACCCCTTCCACATGGCCAGCTCGCCCGTGCGCGTCTGCTCGAGCGCCATGTTCGGGATCACGGCAAGCGCGATTGCGTTGCCCATCTGCTCGCGCCCCAGACCGAACACCTTTGCCGCGCCCACCGCACTGGCGATAACGCCGTAGACCGGGTGATCCCACCCCTGGTCGCGCAGGACGTTCTCGGTAAGATTGCAGAAAACCTCATAAGCTAGCGTGGCCGCCGTGATGACGGTGCGGCCGTCGGCATGCATCGCGTCGGCTGCGGCAAGAACCGCGCCGAAAATGTCACTCGGGTGACCTGCCGATTTGCCGAAGGTCGCGTCGTTGAAGTCGAGATAGCGCATCGCGACACCGTTTGCGAACGCCGCGAGATCGGGCGTCGAGGGTTCCTGCGTGCCGAGGATACGCGCCGGGGGATTGCCAACCGCGCGCCGCGCGATGGCGCACGCGATCTCGACCGGGCGCGCGTCGAATGCACCGGTTGCGCAGCCCAGCGTGTCGATCAACCGGCGCTTGCACTCGTGGACAACGTCCGGGGGCAGCTCTTCGTAACGCAGCGCGGATGCGTAATCCGCCAGCTGCTCGATCATCGAATCCATAAAAAATGGGGCCGCGAAGAAACGAAGTTGAAGGAATTTCCCCGGCGCATCAACTGTGGTGGCAAGCCGTAGATGTTATTCCACCGCGGCCCCATTTTTTAATCAACGGGGCACGCCGCCCAACTTCCAATAGTTAGCGAAATCGCCAAATATCATACCCGCCTGGGCGCCGCGCGGCAGCGGAGACTGAGACGCAAGGTCGTCCCGATGATGAGTGACGGGTAACGAGCGACGAGTACCAGTCGATCTCACGATTGACGATTCACGATTCACGGCAGCTTTGGGTGGCGGCGATTCTAGCACGGCAAAACACGCTCCCCTCCACGCCTCCACGATGCGGACAGCCGCTCGCGTCGCACGACGCCTTGACCGTGTTTGCCACCGCGAACTAAGATCAACGGCACGGTTCAAGCCAAGCGAGGAACGCGATATGACGACTCTCGATCTCACCATGGTCTCGCCGCTACCCGTCTACCTCGATGAGAGCGGACCCCGGAATAAGCTTGCGCCGCGGCCCGCGAGCCTCGACGGAAAAGTCGTGGGGTTGCTGCCCAATTGGCGCCCTTCGGCGGTGGAAATACTGCGCGCAATCGGAACGCTGCTCCAGGAACGCTACCGGCTCAAGGAGCTCGTGATGGAGCAGCCCGTGCGCGAGCTTCCCATTCGCACCGGCAAGCTTCTCGACACGATGCACGAGCAGCTCGACGGCCTCGCGCGCCGCGTCGACGTCGTCATCACCGCCACCGGCGACTGAGGGTCCTGCACGACGTGGTGTAGCCACGTCACGCCAGCCCTCGAAAAGCGCGGAGTCCCCACGGTGATGGTCGTCACCGATACGTTCTCCAAGTTCGCGCGTCGCATGTCGTCCACGCAGGGCTGGCCCTACGTGATCATTGCGGAAACCGAGAACCCGATCCGCCAGCTCGAGTCCGATGCGCTGCGCGTGCGGGCCGAGGCGATGCTCGCCACGGTCATCGAAGGACTGACGCTGCCGCCCGCGGAGATCGAGTCCCGCCTCAAGAAAGTCGCTCGGGGCGAAATCCATCCGGAAGGCATCGTGCGCTCTGCAGTTCCGGTGTGAGAATTGGTGATGAATAATAGTGATGAATACTGGTGATGACTAATGGTGATAACAAGCGCGGAAGCGCCACGTATCACCATTAGTCATCACCATTTCTCATCACCAGTACGCATCACCATTTTCGTCCAAATGTCCACAGTTGACTGCACAAGGCGATGGGCCAACCCGAGGTAGGCATCCAGGCAGAATCCGTAGAGGACCTGCTGCTGCGCGCCTACGAGCACGCTTACGAGCAGGGCTGGACTGACGGTCTGCCGATCATTCCGGCCACGCCCGGGCGCGTGAAGCAGTTCGTCGCGGCCTCAGGCCGAACGGCGGACGATCTAATCGGGCTGCTGCCCCCGCGCAAGGGGCGCGCAACAATGGAGGCAATCGCTGTCAGTGCCATCATGGCGGGCTGCCGGCCGGAGTACATGCCCGTGATCATCGCCGCCGTCGAGGGCATGACCGATCCCAGCTATCCGCTCGAGTTCATGCAGGTCACGACGAACCCGATGACGCCGTTTCTGCTCGTCAACGGCCCCGTCCGCAAGAAGCTCGAGATCAATTACGGCACGGGATGTCTAGGGCCCGGGTGGCGCGCCAACGCCACGATCGGCCGCGCCATCCGGCTCATCATGATCAACATCGGGGGCGCCCTGCCCGGCGTCTACTCGAAGGTGAGCTTGGGCTCGCCGCTGAGATATTCCTACATCTGCGGCGAGAACGAGGAAGAGAACCCATGGACTCCGTTTCACGTCGATCGCGGCTTCAAGCGCGACGAGAGTACGGTGACCGTCTTCAAAGCGTCCAACTTCTGCAATATCTCGGGTGGCGAGGGCGTGGGTCCCGGGGAAATCCTGCGCCAGATCGCAACCAACATGCCGCCCATGTACGGCGGCGGCGACGGTGTGCTTCTCCTGCTCGGGGTCAATCACGCGGCCTCTCTCTCCGAGGCCGGCCTCTCGAAGCGAGACATTCAGCAGCAGTTGTGGGAGATGGCGCGCGTGCCGATCAGCCATTTCGCCGAGGGCTTCGCCTCGACGGAGTGTGCGGCCGGACGCGGGGACGCCGAAACGGTATGGCGCGCGCGCAGCCCGGACGAGATCTACCTCGCGGTGGCCGGCGGTTCCGGTCCGCAGAACGTTTATATCGGAGCGGGCATGCCGCAGACCCGCGTGGTTCGCGGCGTCTAGGCACTGCAACGGGAAACGAGAGCAGATTTCGGCGGCGGATCGGCCCCGCTAAGCCGAAGAAGTGATGAATAGTGGTGATGGAAAATGGTGATGCGAAATGGTGATGAAAACCGCACGAACCGTAGTACGGCATCACCGGTACTCATCACCAGCTCTCATCACCAGTACCCATCACCAGTCTCTGTTCACCATTCACCGGCTTCGATCAGCGCGGGCGGTCACCCGCGAGCGTGACACGATTCATGACGCGCCTGAACCCGTGATAGTCGTTCACCGGGTTATGCTGCGCGCAGCGGTTGTCCCAGAATGCGAGTGAGCCCGGCTCCCAGCGAAAGCGGCAGGTGAATTCCGGCCGGACCTGGTGCTGGAAGAGATACTCGAGCAAAGGCCTGCTCTCCTCTTCGCTCAAGCCCTTGAAGTGCGTCGTGTGGCCGACGTTGATGAAAAGCGCCTTGCGCCCGGTTTCCGGATGCGTGCGCGCGACGGGATGCTCCGCGACCAGCACCTTCGACTTCACGCCCGCAGCGCGCAAGACGTCTTCGCGTGTTTTCGACGCATCGGCCTTGAGGGAGCTGTTGACGCCGACGAGTGGATCGAGCATTTTTCTGAAACCTTCCGACAGCGACTCGTAGGCAAGATACTGGTTGGCAAAGAGCGTGTCGCCGCCATAAGGCGGGATCTCGATCGCGGAGAGCATGCTCGCCATCGGCGGGCGCTCGAGGTAGGTCGTGTCGGAGTGCCAGATACCACCGAAGTTGACGCGCTCGTTCTCGAGCTTGACGACGGGCGTGATGAGCGGGCACTCTGGCAGCCCCTTCAACTGCGGATATTCCATGGGCTCGCCAAAGCGCTGCGCAAACGCGAGTTGCTGCTGGGGGGTCAACTTCTGGCCGCGAAAGAAGATGACGAGATGATTGAGGAATGCCTGGCGGATCTCGCTGAGCACAGCGTCCGCCAACGGGCGCGACAGGTCCACACCGCCGATCTCGGCGCCAAGCGCGCCGGAAATGGGCAGGACTTCGATGCGCTCGTAGCGGCGTCTTGCGCGCTCGTTCATGGATTACTCGGTCCTTGTAATGCCGGGAACATAACGCCGCCACATCCTATTGGAGCGGCGCACGAACGTTCGCTCGATGTTAAGCCCCTTGCCCAGCAAGCGCCACTGCAAGACGCCATAGCGCAATCGACAGCATTGCCGCGGCAACCAACAGAAACACCGAAATCATCCTGAATGCGCGGCCGCGGCGCAACGCCTTCTGCCCCGCGAGAACGGGCGTATCGCGAACGACGGCGCACCCGGGCGGCGGAAACCGCTGCGCCCCGATGACGGCGCCGCCGAACCTCCAGAAATAAACGGCCAGACCGAGCAGCGGCGCGATCAAGAGGATGATCATGGCGACAGCCGCAAGCCGGATCCTCGCCGGCCCAAGCTCAGGCATCGAGGCAATCCAGTCCCGAAGCGCATCCTCATACCGCTCGAACACGAGAAGCAACAGCGCGCCGACGACAACACCGGCAATGAGCACGACGGCGGCGCGACGCCGCGCCCGCGGGTCTGCTTTCTGAATGTTGACGGGAATTGTCATGATCTCGTACCATGACTTCCGGCGCTGAGGCGCAGTTCTCGACCCTGAAACCGGTCAATCCGACAATAATAAACAGAGAACGGTGAACGGCAATCAAATACTAATGATGAACACTGGTGATGGAAAATAATGATCAAACCCGTAGACGCGCAGTAGATCACCACTAATCATCACCATCTCTCATCACCCGTACTCATCACTTCTTTCGTATCATACCGGTATTCCCTTCCCGACGACGCCCAGGCGCGCGCCGACGTTGATGAAGACGATGACTGGCGCCGTGAGTTTCTCGCCTTTGGCCACGACGAGGTCGGGCAGCTCGATGAAAAGGATGACCAGCGAGAGCGATCTCAATGCCTCAAGATGCGTTCGGGCGCGGTGTATCCCCGAATCTTTCACCACCACCACCAGGAGGTCGGCCTCGAACACCGGCCGCGCACCGAACCGCGCCGGCACTTCTTTCCCCTCCTCGAGCAACATCCTCTGCAACAGCGTCCCGCGCAACGGGGCGGAGACGCCGAAGCGCTTCTGAACCGCCGGATTGGTGAGTCCCGCCTTGTAGCCAACGACACGCCCGAGCGCCAGCTCAAGCTTTTCCACCAACCGCTTGCGCCCGCATTCGGCCCCCGCCATGGAGCGATCGATCCGCAGCCCGCGCACCGGCTCGCGCGCCTCCCAGGCCCGATTGATCGCGCTGACTTTCTCGTGACTCGGGCACGTGGCACTTGTGGGAAGCGGGGCCGCGAGCCCGGCAATCATAGCAAGCACGTAAAGAATCGTTCGGCCGCGCGTATCGCGAAGTTCACTCATCCTTCAACTCCATCCTTCACTCCTCCCCGTCCCGCCGCACTGCATCGCGTCGGGCGTTCGCCGGCTCAAACGTGCGCAGGCACGTTTTTCGAATTCCCGGCTCATCCTTTATCCCTCAAGATTTGACGGCGTCGCGATACCAGTCGTTGATTTTCTCCCCGGTCCAGAACACGACACCCTTATGCTTCTTGAAGTAGCGCAGCATCTCGTCGAAGTAGCGGATTCGATGTGCGGCGCCGCTGATGTAGGGATGCACGCCGAAGGCGATTACGCGGGCGCCGGTCCGGCTCTCGCGGTAGATCTGGTCGAAGGCATCGCGCGCGCGCTTGAGCATGACATCCGACTGGTGCTGATGGGTGAGCATGATGGTAATGTCATTGAGTTCGACCGAATAAGGCACTGCCACAACCGGACCGTGCATCGTCTTCACGTAAAACGGCTGGTCGTCCATGACCCAGTCGCCGAAGTACTTGAAGCCGGCTTCGGCGATGTAATCAAGCGTGGCATAAGTCTGCCCGCGCCCCGGCCCGAGCCAGCCGGCGGGCGCCTTGCCGGTGTACTTGCGGATGACTTCCACGCACTGGCGCATTGTGGCGCGCTGGTCCTCGAGCTTGTGGATCGGCATCTGAACGTAGGAATGCGCCATAAACTCCCAATCCGCATCACGCGCAGCTTCCGCAATGCGCGGGCGGGTCTCGCACACGCGCGCGTTGATCGCAAGCGTCGGCGTGATGCGGTGCCGGTGCAGCGATTCCATCAGGCGCCAGATGCCGACACGCATCCCGTACTCGTGCCAGCCCCAGTTCTGGATGTCCGGAACGATCGCCTGGCCGCCGGGCGGCATCGAGACACCACGCGGCATCGGGCGCGTGATTTCCCACTCCTCGACGTTGACGACCGGCCAGATCACGAGCCGCGCGCCGCGCGGGAGCTTGAGCGGCTGCCGGTCCAAGATCGCCGAGTACTCGAACCGCTCGTGCGGCTTCATGGCCCGTTCTTCATCACTCGAGGGGTTTCCCAGTAGGGATTGGTGTTCGTTCACGACCATTCCTCCTAAAACAAGGTTTCTTATCGGCGTTCATCGGCGGCCGCATATTGGGTTTTTGAGATAGCTTCAGTTGAAGATCGCCCCTGCAGCCCCAATCTCCCAGGATACTGACCCCTACTCGGGAGAACAACGATGTCCCGGTTTTTGCGGGCGTATTTAATTGTGCTGATGAGCGCGTGGGTCCTCGCAGTCCCGCACCCGGTTCAGGGTCAGCCACTGCGGTCGCCGCGGGACCTCCCCACTCTCGCCCCGATCGTAAGCCAGGTGACCCCCGCCGTGGTGAACATCTCCGTCGTGACGCGCTCGCCGCTCGAGGATAATCCCCTCTTCCAGGATCCTTTTTTCCGCCGCTTCTTCAACCTCCCGGACCACCCACGGTCCCAGGAGCAGGCGGCCGGCTCCGGCGTGATCGTGGACGCGGCGCGCGGCTACGTGGTCACCAACAATCACGTCGTCAAGGGCGCCGAGAGAATCATCGTCACGCTCAAGGACCGCCGCCAGTTACCGGCAAGGCTCGTGGGCACCGACCCCGGCACGGATATCGCCGTGCTGCAGATCGAGGCGCAGGGGCTCTCGGCGCTGCCCTTTGGAGATTCCGACCAGCTGGAAGTCGGCGATTACGTCATCGCGATCGGCAACCCCTTTGGCATCGGGCAGACCGTGACTTCGGGCATCGTGAGCGCGCTCGGCCGCACCGGCTTGACGCCGGAAGGCTACGAGGACTTCATCCAGACCGATGCCTCGATCAATCCCGGAAACTCGGGCGGGGCGCTCGTCAACCTGCGCGGCGAGTTGATCGGCATTAACTCGGCGATCATCGCACCTTCCGGCGGCAACGTCGGGATCGGTTTGGCCGTACCATCGAACATGGCGCGCGCCGTGATGAGCCAGATCGTTCGTTTCGGCGACGTACGCCGTGGCCGCCTCGGTATCACCATGACCGACTTCACGCCCGCGCTCGCCAAAGAGTTCGGGGTCCCGGCACGCGCCGGAGCGGCGATCACCGCGGTGCAGTCAGACTCACCCGCTGAAAAAGCGGGCCTGCGCGAGCGCGACGTCATTATTGCGCTGAATGGTCGGCCGATACGCAGCTCCGGCGCGCTGCGCGCGCGGCTCGGGCTCACGCCTGTCGGCGAGGAAATCGAGCTGCGAATCGCTCGTGGGACGGACGTGTTCACCATACTCACGCGCATCGCCGCGCCCCAGGCATTTGCTGGTGTGCAAGGGCGCACGCTGCCGCAGCTCCCGGGTCTTGCCGCCGTGGAAATCGAGCGTGGCAGTCCGCTCTTCGAGCGCTTGCAGGGCGGCGGTCTCGTGGTGACCGCGGTCGAGCAGGGCAGTCGCGCTTGGCAGGCCGGGTTCCGGCCGGGCGATATCATCTATGCCGTCAATCGCCAGCGTGTGCAGACCATCGCCGAGCTTCAGGGCCTCATCGGACGCGCGCGAAATGGCTTCGCGGTGTCGCTGTTGCGCGGCGATTTCCAGGTTACGATCATCGTGCGATAGTCGGCGGCGCCGACACCGGACATCGATCGCATGAACAGCTTACGTGCTCTCCGGCATCGCGTGCTCAATACGCTGCACACGGTGCTGCTGCTCGCCGCCATTACGGCGCTGGCGGGCCTCCTCGGATGGTGGCTGCTCGGCGATGAGGGAGTCGTCTGGGCCGCGATAATTGCCGTCACCGCCCTCGTCTTCAGCCCGCGCGTATCGCCGCGCTGGGTGCTGCGCGCATCGGGTGCGCGCGAGCTGAGTCCGTGGCACGCGCCCGCGCTCCACCGCGTGCTTGCGCTGATCGCGGAGCGCGCGGGTCTCTCAAGCGCACCCCGTCTCTACTACCTGCCGACGCGCGTGTTGAACGCTTTTGCCACGGGCAACGTCCGCGACTCCGCGGTCACCGTAACCGACGGCCTGCTGCGCGCCATGACGTTGCGCGAGCTCGTCGCTGTGCTGGCGCACGAGATCGCGCACGTGCGCGGTCATGATTTGTGGGTGATGAATCTGGCAGACGTCGTCGGGCGGCTCACCGCGCTGCTATCGATGGTAGGGCAAGCGCTGCTGATCGTCATGCTGCCGCTGAGCATTCTGCGCGGCTACGGGCTGCCTCTTCTGCCGATCCTGGCGTTGATTTTTGCACCCACGATCTCTCTGCTCCTGCAACTCGCGCTCTCTCGCACGCGCGAATATCACGCTGACGTCGTGGCGGCGGACCTCACCGGCGATCCCGAGGGCCTTGCGCTTGCGCTCGACAAGCTCGAGCGCTTGCAGGGCGGCTGGATGGAACGGATGTTCATGGCAGGCGGACGCATTCCGCGCTGGCTGCGCACTCATCCCCGCACGCAAGAGCGTGTGCGGCGCTTGATGGCGCTGGCACCCCGCACTCCGCTCATGCCTGAGTTGACGATGCCCACCAAGCCTGACCTTCTTTCCGAGCTGCCGGTGATTACGCGCCGACCCTCCTGGCACTGGCACGGTCTGTGGCACTAAAGGCCGTGAGTAGTGAGTGGTAAATGGTGTATGGAAGAACCAACCAACCAGCACTCATCACCGGCCTCTGGTCACGGGTCACGCTATTACTTGGCCGCCGACCGCGTGACGTCGAGCGCGAGTTTCGCGTGTTCTCCGCTTTTACCGGCTGCAGCTTTTGGCTCCACCCGCGCGGCGGGTACAGCAAGCGCCTTCACCAGATGATCGGCGACGGCGTGCGCGCGCGCCTGCGCGATCTCTTGTAGTGCCCCATCCGGAACCTGAGCGCTATCGATCAGCCGCTTCAGCAAAGCTTCGTAGAACGCCACATCGGCGCTCGGCCTGCCGACAAGGGCCAGCAACGGATCGACGCGTTGCACGGGCTTGCCGCGGGCTTTTTCGAGCTCGGAGGTGAACTGTGTGAACGCCTGCGCCGAGGTTCGCTCGACGAACAGCGCCTCAAGCGCGCGCTGCGTCTTCGCGTCCGCCGGGTTGACCGGGACCGGCGCCTCGCCCGGAGGCACCGGGCGCCCGAGCGCCGAGGCCACAGCAGCGGCAACGTCGCGCTGTCGCAGCGCCGCGCGGTCGGCTTCGCCATACTGTCCCGCCACGATCAACTTGAGCTGCGGGCGCTTGACCAGCGCCGCGGCCACCTTCTTCAACTTTTCGCGCTCGGGCGGCTGGATCGCCGCGTTGCCGGGCGCGAACGCGATCGTATCGAGATTCTCGCCGCTGCCCCCGAATACTGCCCCCAGCATACGAAACGGCGCTGTGACGATACCGGTGATGGTGCCGGCGAGCGCCTGCCCAATGACGTCTCCGAAACTGAACTTGGGACTGGTTAGATTACCGCTGACGGGCACGCCGATGTTGATCCGGCCGTTCGCATCGGTGAGCAGTGCCACTGCGAGGTCAAGCGGCAAGTCGAGCGCGCCCGGCACTTTCACACGCTCGCCCAGAGTGAATTTCTCGAGCACGATCTTGTTATCGCCGGCCAGCTTGCTGTCGACGATCTTATAACGCAGGTCGAGCCCGAGCCGGCCCGACGCGATCTTGCGCCCCGCAAAGGTGACGCTATAGGGAGACAGCGGCGGCATCTCGACGTTTTGGAAGGTGACGCCCAGATCCATGAACTCCTTGGGCCTGAACGGTTTAAGGCTGCCCTCGACACGTGCCAGGCCGAATTCCCCGACCTGGCCCTCGAGCTTAACGCCCGCTCGTGCCGCCGGATCCGAGGAAATGCCCGACACGGCGCCTTGCAGTTTCTCCACCTTGGCGGCAAACGGCAGTATCAGGCTCAGATCAGCGAAATCAACGACGCCTTTGTCGACAGCAACCTTCTCCACGGCAATCTCGAACGGCGCTCCGGTCTTTGCTGGTGCAGGCGTGCGCGCTTGCTCGGGCGCCGGCGCGGTGTCCTCGCTTTGCTGCGGCGGCGCGAGCGCCTTCGCAAGGTTGAGGCTGCGGTCCTTGAAGATCACGATTTTCGCGCCCGGCTCGACCAGCCGGACCTCCTGCACCTCGAGCTTGCCCGGCTCGAGCCTGAACTTCACGCCTTTCGTCGCCAGAGATTTCCACGCCAGCAGACGCTCATCGCCGCTCGCTTCGTTGAGCAGCAAATCATCAACCTCGAGCGTTCCGGTGACCTGCAGGTCGGGATGGGCCTTGCCCGCCCGGTAGGCGATTTTGGCCGCCGTGGAAACCGCACCCGATTCCAGGCGCACGGTGCTGTACCGCGCCACCAGCGGCTGCAGCGGCTTGAGATTGAAGCGCTCGACTTTCACGTTCGCCGTGATGCGCTCCCCACCCGCGCTGACTTCCCCCGTGGCTTGCGCGTCGCCGCCCTGGGCAACGCGCACCTGCGCGTCGAAGTTAAGCGGCGTCTTGCCGTCGTTGCGAATGCTCCTGACGGCGCCGCGCAAGCCCTCCAGATCGTAATGGAGGGCCTCGCCGAAACTGCGGTCTTCCAGCGCGACGCGCAGGCCGTCGAACTCGAGCGCATCGACAGCCAGGCGCCATGAACCGCCTGCTTCGCGCGCCTGCTCCAGCGCCTCGGTCACCTCACGCTGCACCTTTGCCGTTTCGCCGGCTGCCGCGACCTCGGCGATCCGCACGCGTCCCTCGGCGTCGCGCACGACCTGCGCCATCCCGCCTTTCACCGCCACACGCTTGACGGCGAGGCTCGTGTTCCGAAGGTCAAAGGCACCCCCCTCCACTGCCACCGCCTCCAGCGCAACCAGGGGCTCCTGCGCACCGGGCTCGCGCAACTTAATTCCCGCCAGCGTGAGGGCAATATCGTTCACTAGGACCTGGGGGCTCCCCGCCCCTGCCTCCAGCGCGGCAGACAGGCTGAGCTGCGCCCCATCCGCGCTCACCACCAGCGGCACAGCGCGGCTGTGATCGCTGTAGCGCAAGGCGACATCGGCAACGCGTATCGATTCGAGCTTTAGCGCCCACGGCGGTCCCGGTGCAGCCGGCGTGGATGCAGGTTCCGCCGGGGTCGCAGAAGTCTTAACCAGCATCTGCCCGTAGAGCCGGCCCTCGGGATCGATCGCCACGGCAACACTGCCATCGCGGATCTGCAGCTCCGGCAGCACGAACTCCCGCTTGGCCAGATCGAAGCGGCCGCCGGTGGCTTCAATCGTCTTGAGCAAAACGAGGGGCTCCTGCGCGCCGGGCTCCTGCCACTTAATTCCAGCCAGCGTGAGGGCAATATCGTTCACTAGGACCTGGGGGCTCCCCGCCCCTGCCTCCAGCGCGGCAGACAGGCTGAGCTGCGCGCCATCCGCGCTCACCACCAGCGGCACAGCGCGGCTGTGATCGCTGTAGCGCAAGGCGACATCGGCAACGCGTATCGCTTCGAGCTTTAGCGCCCACGGCGGTCCCGGTGTATCCGGCGTGGATGCAGGTTCCGCTGGGGTCGCAGAGGCCTTAACCAGCATCTGCCAGTTCAGTTGGCCTTTCGGATCGACCGCCACGGCAAC
>JAOTVX010000043.1 GCA_029863175.1 Betaproteobacteria bacterium
GCTATTACCGAACGGCCAAGTCGGTATCGCAACTCAACACCATTCTGCTGCAGTACCTGGGTACCCGCATCGCTCCGGTGCACGACAAGGAATACCACCCTATCAACGAGCGCTTCGGAATGAGAGGTGAACGACTCGAGGCGCACGACGATCGGGTATTCAGGCGATGTCCCAGCGCAATTCTTGAAAGCTTCGTGCTCCTGCAACAACATCACGAGCTAAAGGGCATGAATGCTCCAACCTTGCGCTCACTATGGCGGGCACGACGCCTCATCAACACGGCATTTCGTCGGGACCAGCACAACCGCCAGCAGTTCATGCAAGTCTTAAGGAGCCCGGAACGGGTGGAGCGCGCGCTGCGGCAAATGAACGAAAACGGAGTCCTCGGCGGCTACCTCCCCGACTTTGGTCGGATCGTCGGCCAAATGCAGCACGACCTCTATCACGTCTACACGGTGGACGAACATATCCTGCGCGTCGTGCGCAATCTTCGCCGCTTCTCGATCCCGGAGCTGGCGCATGAGTTCCCGTTATGTAGCCGCCTTATGAGCAATTTCGAGCGACCGGAGGTGCTGTATGCGGCGGCGCTGTTTCACGACATCGCGAAGGGGCGCGGTGGTGATCATTCGCAGTTGGGCGCGGTCGACGCGCGACGCTTCTGTCGTGACCACTCGCTCAGCCCTGACGATACCGAGCTCGTGCCGTGGCTCGTCGAAAACCACCTCGTCATGTCCGCCACCGCGCAGAAGCAGGACATCGCCGATCCGGAGGTGATATCGGCGTTCGCCCAGCGCGTGCGCGACGAGCGCCATCTGCATGCTCTCTATCTCCTTACAGTCGCTGACATTCGCGGAACCAGCCCCAAGGTATGGAACGCGTGGAAATCGAAGCTGCTCGAGGACCTGTTCGGCGCAACGCGCCGGCGTCTCGCCGGCCACCGCGCCACGGTTGCCAGCAACCTTCAGATGCGTCAGGAGGAGGCTCGGACAAAGCTTCGCCTCTATGCGGTTTCGGAGCACGCCCAGGACAAGCTGTGGGCGAAACTCGATGACACCTATTTCCTGCGTAACGAGTCTCAGGAGATTGCGTGGCACACACGCTCGCTTTACTACCGTGTGGACTCGCCCGAGCCAATCGTCAAGGCTCGCGTGTCGCCAGCGGGCGAAGGACTGCAGGTGATGATCTATGTGCCGGATCAGAAGGAGCTCTTCGCCCGCATCTGCAGTTTTTTCGAGAGCATCAGCTACGATATTCACGAGGCCAAGATCTACACCACGCGGCACGGCTACGCGTTCGATTCCTTCCAGGTCCAGGATCCTGACAACCGGCGTCCGCAGTACCGGGACGTGATCGGGCTGATCGAATACGAACTTGCCGATCGTCTCAGGAACAAGACGCCGCTGCCGGCGCTCAGCAAACCGCGTCTGAACCGCGAGTTGCGCCACTTTCCGATCTCGCCGGAAGTGAATGTTCAACCCGACGACAGAGGAGTTTACTGGGTGCTCTCTGTGATTGCGGGTGACCGGCCGGGACTACTATCCCGCGTCGCCCGCGTGCTGACAGCTTACGATATCGATTTGCACACCGCGAAGATCAACACGCTCGGTGCCCGCGCCGAGGACGTGTTTCTCGTCACGGGAGCAGGGCTCAAGAACCCGAAAACGGTCGTGCGGCTGGAAAGCGCCTTGGTCGAGCAGCTCCGTACCTGACGGAATGTTGAATGTCAAATTTTGAATGTTGAATAATCCTCGTCGCATGACTTGACCTCAGCCTGTACCATTTAGCATTCAACATTCAACATTATTCATCCTGAAGGTCCTGCCCCGGGAAGAGCTCCTCGTTGAAGCCGAAATTGCGCAGATCCCGGATCCGCATTGGATAGAGGATTCCCGCGAGGTGATCGCACTCGTGCTGCACGACCCGTGCGTGGAAATCACTCACCGTGCGATCGATCTCTTGCCCGTATTGGTCCCGACCCCGATAGCGTAGCCGGCGATGGCGCGGAACGAGGCCACGCATGCCGGGCACGCTCAGACATCCCTCCCAGTCTTCTTCGATTTCGCTGCCGACCGGCACCAGCACCGGATTGATCAGAACGGTATAGGGCACCAGCTCGGCATCGGGATAGCGCGCGTTACGCTCCACTCCGAAAACGGCCACCTGAAGCCCGACCCCGATCTGAGGCGCCGCAAGCCCGGCGCCGTTGAGGGCCCGCATCGTATCCTCCATATCGGCGATCAGCGAATGCAATTCGGGCGTATCAAAGCGCTTTATCGGCTGTGCAACCCGCAACAGTTGCGGGTCCCCCATGCGCAATACGGTCCTAATCGCCATCGAGACTCAGCAACCGGTCCAGCACATTGCGCACGCGCGCCATCGCGACCTCGGATACCGCATTGATCTCTTCCAGGCGCACGCCATTCCTGCTCGTCCCGCGGCCCGCAGCGTAGTTAACGACCACCGCGATCGCCGCGTAGCACAGGCCCATCTCGCGCGCCAGCGCCGCTTCGGGCATGCCAGTCATGCCGACCATGTCAGCCCCGTCGCGCTCGAGCCGGTTGATCTCTGCGACGGTTTCAAGGCGCGGCCCTTGCGTTACCGCGTAAGTGCCGCCATCCATCACGGGCTCGCCTGTCGCGGCGGCCGCTTCAAGAAGCCGCCTCCGCATCGAGTCGCAATACGGGAACGTAAAATCAATATGCGTCACGCTCCGGTCCGCTTGATCGAAAAAGGTCGAATTGCGGCTATGGGTGTAATCGATGATCTGATCGGGTAGCGCCAGCGCTCCGGGAACGAGGTCCGCGCGAATGCCACCCACCGAAGCGATCGAGACGACATTCCTTGCTTTCTCGGCATGCAGAGCCCAGATATTCGCCCGATAGTTCACCTCGTGCGGCGCAATCGTGTGGCCATAGCCGTGGCGCGCCAGGAACACGACCTCGCGCCCCTGAATCGTGCCGAAGGTCAAGGCGCCGGACGGCTCGCCGTAGGGTGTCCGCACCACCTGGCGCCGCGTGATGTCGAGATTGGCGAGCTTTGTCAGCCCGCTGCCGCCGATAATGCCTAACATGGTGATGGATGATGGGTGATGGATGGTGGGTGATTAACGATAACCGCAACCCGCGCTGCGCGAGTTGAAGCGGCGCTCCTCACCTGGCAACTTGCGCTCTGGAATCATTACAGTTCCTTGAGGGCGTAGATCTCGGGCAAATTCCGCCATACGCCGCCGACATCCATGCCAAATCCGAACACGTACCGGTCGGGAACGTGAACGCCCACAAAATCCGCACCAATGGGTTTCGGTTTTCCCGTGTCCTTTTCAGCGAAGACAACGCTGTAGACGCGACTGGCGCCGGCCGCGAGCACCTTATCGCGAATCGCAGCGAGCGTCTTGCCCTCGTCCAAAATGTCGTCGAGTACCATCACGACGCGCCCTGCGACGCCGGTACCCGGGGTCACGTTCCAGGCGATCTCGCCTCCCTGCGTCGCGGTTCCGTAGCGGGTAACGTCCAGATAGTCGAATTCGAGTGGAAACCTCAGTTGCGGCAGTAGCTGCCCTGCGAAAATCACGCTCCCCCGCATCACACACAGCACCAGCGGAAAGGCGTCGGCGAGCTGCACAGAAATTTCGCGTGCGAGCCGAGCTACGGCCTCGGATACCGCAGGGCCCGATACCACCAGATCGGCCGTATCCAGTAGGTGCCGCGCTTTTTCAGGTGACAGGCTCACAATGTGGCGACGGCAAATTATAGATGGCGACAGCCAAGTTTCCTGAGAAATTTTCTGACATCGGCGCCTACTTCAGGGTGCTTTAGCGCATAGGCTAGATTGGCCTGCAGGTACCCAAGCTTGCTGCCGCAGTCGTAGCGCACGCCGTCGAATTCGTATGCGAAGACATGTTCCTCGTGGAGCAGCGAACCGATGCCGTCGGTCAGTTGTATCTCCCCGCCCGCGCCGGGCTTGATGCCCTGCAAATGCCGGAAAATCGCGGGGGTGAGCACGTATCGCCCCACGACACCGAGCGTCGAGGGCGCCTTCTGCGGCTCGGGTTTTTCCACGATACCGATCATCTCGTGCGGCGAACGCGAACGCCCAACGGTCTTCACGATGCCATACTGCCGGGTCTGGCGTCGCGGGACATTCTCCACGGCCACGACGGAGCAGCCCGTATCCCGGTAGACCTTGACCATTTGCGCCAGCGCCGGTGTCTTCGCATCAATCAGGTCGTCGGCAAGCACGACCGCAAACGGCACATTTCCCACCACGGGCATGGCGCACAGAATCGCGTGACCGAGCCCAAGCGTTTGCGGCTGGCGCACGTAGGTACAGGAGACGTGCGACGGAATAACTTCCCTGACAATCTTAAGTAGCTCCCGTTTGCCGCGGCCGGTCAGCTCGATCTCGAGCTCATAGGCGGTGTCGAAGTGATCCTCTATGGCGCGCTTGCCACGACCCGTAACGAAGATCATTTCCGTCATACCCGCTGCCACGGCCTCCTCGACGGCGTACTGAATGAGCGGTTTGTCAACGATTGGGAGCATCTCCTTGGGGCTCGCCTTCGTTGCCGGCAGGAAACGCGTGCCCAATCCCGCCACGGGAAATACGGCTTTTGTAATCTGTCCCATTCGTCAACCCTCCTTGGCCAGCAGTTTGAGGAGACCTTCCTCGTCCAGCAGCGTGATGCCCAGCTCCCGCGCCTTATCGTATTTGCTTCCCGGCTCGCTGCCCACCACGACGTAGTCGGTCTTCTGTGACACGGTACCGCTTACCCTGGCCCCAAGGGCCTCGAGACGCGCTTTCGCTTCCTCGCGCTTCAGATGTGGCAGCGTTCCGGTCACAACGAAGGTTTTGCCCCGAAACGGCAGCCCGGCGCCTGCCATCTTGCCCTCCGACCAGCGCACGCCAAGCTTGCGTAGCTGCTTGACTATGTCGCGGTTCCGCGGCTCGCGGAAGAAGCGCACGATGCTCTGGGCGACCACCGGCCCGACGTCCGCGACCTCCTGAAGCGCGCTTTCATCCGCGGCGCACAGCTCGTCCAGGTTGCCAAAGTGCCGCGCCAAATCGCGGGCCGTTGCCTCGCCGACGTTCCGAATGCCCAGGGCATAGACGAAACGCGCTAGCGTCGTGTCTTTGCTTTTCTCGATCTCGGCGCAGAGATTCGCCGCCGACTTCCGCCCCATGCGCTCGAGTGCTGCAAGCGCATGGGGCTCGAGCCGGTACAGGTCTGCCGGTGTTTCGACGAAGCCCTCATCGACGAGCTGGTCCACGAGCTTGTCACCGAGGCCTTCGATGTCCAGCGCACGACGCGAAGCAAAATGCAGCAGTGCCTGTTTGCGTTGCGCCGGGCAGAACAAACCCGCAGTGCAGCGTGCGATCGCTTCATCGTCGAGCCGCTCGACGCGCGATCCGCACACCGGGCACTTGTCCGGCATGCGGAATGCTCGCACCTGCTTGGGCCGGCGCTCTTTGACCACGCTCACCACTTCGGGGATCACATCGCCCGCCCGCCGCACGACGACGTGGTCGCCGATATGAACGTCCTTGCGCCGGACCTCGTCCTCATTGTGAAGCGTTGCGTTGGTAACTGTCACCCCGCCCACAAAGACCGGAGTCAGGCGCGCCACCGGCGTAAGCGCCCCGGTGCGACCGACCTGCACGTCGATCCCTGTCACCTGCGTGACCTCCTCCTCCGCTGCAAACTTGTGGGCCACCGCAAATCGTGGCGCCCGAGAGACGAACCCGAGCTGGTCCTGTTGCCGCAGGTCGTCGACCTTGTAGACGACCCCGTCGATCTCGTACGGCAGACTCGAGCGCTGCTCGGCGATGTCCCGGTAATAGCTGAGCAGCGCCGCTACCCCATGGACAACACGGCGCTGCGCGCTTACTGGAAAGCCCAGCGCCTCCAGGTGCTCCAGCTGCCGGCTATGACGGTCGTGGGGCATGCGGCCACCCAAGACCCGTCCCAGCCCATAAGCAAAAAACGTGAGGCGTCGCGAGGCGGTCACCCGCGAGTCGAGCTGACGCAGCGAGCCTGCCGCCGCGTTGCGCGCATTGGCGAATTCCCGTTCCCCTTTGTTTCGCTGCTGGCTGTTCAAGTGTGCGAAATCCCGCTTGAGCATCAGGACTTCTCCCCGCACCTCGAGCACAGACGGCACGGCATCGCCTCGCAGGCGCAACGGTATCGACCGCACCGTGCGCAAGTTGGCGGTGACGTCTTCCCCGGTATGGCCGTCGCCGCGAGTGGCGCCCATGGCGAGCACGCCACGCTCGTAGCTCAGACTGATGGCCAGCCCGTCGAACTTGGGCTCGACCGCGTACGCCACTTGCCCCGCCGTTTCCAGGCCTTCGCGTACCCGTCGGTCGAAGGCTTCGACTTCTTCGCCCGAAAAGGCGTTGTTGAGCGACAGCATCGGCGTCGCGTGGGTAACCTGTACAAAGGCCGTACGGGGAGTAACCCCCACCCGCAAGGTGGGGGAATCGGGAACGACGAGTTGCGGATATTTCTCCTCGAGGTCCTGCAGCTCGCGAAACAGGCGGTCGTATTCGGCGTCCGGAATGGTCGGGGCGTCGAGCACGTAGTAGTTGAAATTGGCGCGCTCGAGCTCGGCACGCAAGCGCGCTGCGCTCGCGGCCACCGGTTTCGGCACCGCTGACATGCTACGAGAAAAGTCTTAGGGCGCGCGCGCTGCCTGCGGGGATCCCGTGGCGTTCCATTGCGCCGCGAATGGAGCTCAACTGCTGATTGATGCGGGCGATTCCCGCCTCACTCAGCTCGACACGGTTGTCGTCCACTAGGCGCCCACCGAGCGCAGAAGCAAGGCCGCGCGCGATATCGACCATCTTTTCGAGCACGTCGAGTCCGTCAGCGATGCGTGGAACATCCAGCAGCATCGTGACGCCACCGGTGGAGAGCGTTTTGATTTGTTCCGGGAGAAAGGGCGCGGGCTCATGATTGTCCAGCGTGAAGAGCGTCCGCCGGTGCTCATCACGGAAGTGGAACACTCCGTTGGGCTCTAGTTTGAAGCCGGCGGCCTCTGCCAGCGCCCGGATCTTGGTGCCGGAAAAGACCCTGCCCTCCGTGGCCACCACGTTAACGCCAATCGCGACGTCCACGGCTGCGCAGAACGCATCGATGTCGCGCGCAGCCTGGAGCGCCGCCTGCACATCGGGCACGCTGACCCGAGCGTGGGTCTTGTCAGCGGTGCTGGTTAGGGCATCGCTGAACATCGCCAGCTGCGCGGGATTCACCGGTCCCGATCGGTTTACCAGCTGCAGCCCGAGCTTCAGGCCCGTGTACCGGGCTCCCGCGCCGCGGTCCAGCGCCTCCCACGCCCCGGTCTCCGAATTGAAGCTGGCGGCGCGTGCCGGCTTGCCACAGGCCGCGATTTTGCTCATCAGCTCGTTGATCACGGTTTCCGGGATAGCGCGGTCGGCCTGAATCTCGGCAACGTAGTCGAGTACCACATCAAACTCCGCGTCCGCAAGCGCTTCGCGCGGGGGCCACGGCGCGGGAGCGGCAGCTGCGAGTAGGCTGGCCGTATCAGGCGCTATTCCGGCGGGTGACGCGTCGAGCGCGTCCATCTCCAGCTGAGGCTCGAGCCGGTCTTCCGCAGGAAACGTAGCAGGCTCGCGTTCCAGCAGGACATCCTCGGGTTTCTCGCCGAAGGCCTCGCCCAGCCGGCGCCGGAAGCGGCGTTCCTGGAACCAGTTGTACAGGAAAACGGCCACCACCACTAGCGCCCCGATCGCCAACAAGCTGATCTGCAGGTCGCTCATTGCACGCTCCCGGAAATCAGGCCGCTTCTTCGGTCAGCTTCATCGCCTCTTCAATATCCACCGCAACCACCCGCGATACGCCCGGCTCCTGCATGGTGATGCCAAGCAGCTGTTCCCCGACTTCCATGGTGATCTTGTTGTGGCTGATGAACAGGAATTGCGATTGCTGCGACATTTTCTTCACGAGGTCACAGAAGCGCCCCGTATTGTGATCATCGAGCGGCGCGTCGACTTCGTCCAGCAGGCAGAATGGCGCGGGGTTGAGCTGGAACAGCGAAAATACGAGCGCCAGCGCGGTCAGAGCCTTCTCACCACCCGAGAGCAGGTGGATCGAGGTGTTTTTCTTGCCGGGAGGCTGGGCAGTGACCTGCACCCCTGCATCGAGGATTTCCTCGCCGGTCAGGATCAAGTGTGCATTCCCACCGCCAAAAAGGGCGGGAAACAGCTCGCTGAAATGGCGATTGACTTCGTCAAAGGTCTGCTGGAGCCGCTCGCGTGTCTCGCGGTCGATGCGTCGGATCGCATCCTCGAGCGTCGCCATGGCCTCGGTCAAATCGCGGGATTGCGCGTCGAGGTAATCCTTGCGCTCCCGGGCCGCCTGCAGTTCCTCCAGCGCGGCGAGATTCACCGCTCCCAACGCCGTGATCTCTTCGTTTAGCCGCCCGATCTCCGCCTGCAGCGCACTCGGGCGGGTACCCTTTTCGAGCGATGCAGCCAAGTCTTCCTCGCGCGCCCCGGCCTCGGCCAGCTGCTGCGCGTACTGCGCCTCGTTGAGGCGGGCTTCCTGTTCCTTCAGGCGAGTATCGCCGACTTTCTCGCGCAACGGCTCGAGCTTTTGCTCGCAGGCGTGGCGCTCTTCGTCGACCGTTTTGAGCTGTCCCTCCAGGCCCTCCTGCGCATCGCGCGCCTGCGCGAGCGTCTGTTCCCGCTCGGCGCGCAGCGCCAGCGCCTTCTGCAACTGCTCCTGAAGCGTCGCTCCCTGGTAACCGCTCAGTTCCTGCTGGCGCGCGAAGAGCGTGCCTGACAAGCGCTCCACGCTTTGATAAACAGCTTTAATAGAGTTATCTATTTCATTGATTTTATTATCACATGTATGCTTGTGGAAGGTGGCTTGCTGGGCAGCATCGCGAGCTTCCTGTAGCGCTTTTCGCTGAAGTTCCAGGACCGCTTCTGCGCGGCGGTAAAGGTCATTCGCAAGCGCAACCTGCTCGCCCAGTTCATTGGCTTCCGCGCGCAACTCGGCGCCCCGCGCTTCAGCCACTTGGCCGGTCTCGTTTGCTGTCCGGGTCTGCGCTTCGACCTCCGCCAACTCTTCTACAATCTGCCGCGTGCGCTCGGTGACACGCTCGTTCATCTGGGCGAGGCGCAGGGCCTCCATCTGCAACGCGTGGTGGTGGTGCTGCTGGTTGCCAATGGTTTGCCGCAGCTCGTCCAAACGCACTCGGTGCTCACCGACCTCCTGATCGGCTAGGGCCGCCCGCCCGCGTAGTGCAGCAACTTCCTCGCGCACGGTTTTCATCGTGCCCTCAAGCTGCTCGATTTCGCGCTGCCGCGAGAGCACGCCATGCAGCTCGGTGTCGGGGGCATGGAAACTCACGCTGTGCCGGGTGAACGCGTGCCCCTCCCGTGTCACGAACATCGCGCCCGCCGGCAGCTTGGCGCGCGCGGTGAGGCCGTCACCCGCGCTCGGCGCGATGTACACCTGGTGCAGCCACTCGCCCACCGCTGCCTCAGTCCGGGGATCCCTGCAACTCACGTAGCGATGCAGCGGCTCATAGCCGGCCCACGCCTGGGCCGGCTCCGGCGCCGCATTCGACAGCGCAAAGACGGCTACTTTCCCTGGGGGCGGTTCCGCGAACCATGTTTCGGTCTCGGTGAGGCGCTCCAGGGCGATGGCAGTAAGCCGTTCGCGCAGCACGGCTTCCAGCGCATCCTCCCAGCCGGCTTCGATGCGGATGCCCTGCCACAGCCGCGGGGCCTGATCGAGGCCGTGCGTTCCGAGCCAACCCGCGGTGTTGGCGCCGCGCGCGAGGCGCTCCTGGAGCTGCGTGAGCGCATGCAATCGCGCCTCGAGTCCGCTCATCCGCTGACTTCCCGTCTCAAGCGCCGCGTCGGCCTCACGCGCTGCCTGTTCGGCCTGAGGCAGCCCCGACTCTTGCGTCATGAGCGTCTCGCGTGCGGCCTGGAGTGCCTTTTCCAGCCCGAAAATTTCTTCCTGCAGCTGCGCCAGCCGTTCCGTATTGGCCGGCTCCAGTGCTTCGCGCTCATCACGCAGTCGCTGCACGCGCTGACCGAGTTGCTCCAGCAGCTGAATGGCATGGGTGCGCTTGGTCTGCTCGACCTCGAGCTTTTGCTCCGCCAGGGCCAACGCGCGTAGCAGTTCGTCGTGGCGATTGCGCGTTGCCCGGAACGTTTCCTCGGCAACGGGGAGCTTGTCGGTCTCCACCCGCGCCACTTCCTCGAACGCCGTAAGTCGCTCCGCCGCCTCGCCCAGCGACTCGCGCCACTCGGCAAGCTCGCCCTGTGCCACAGCCATCTGTCCGCGATCCCGTTCGAGTTGCGTCTGGAGCTCTCCGATCTCACGCTCGACGCGACTGCGGTTCTCGCGCTGGTGAGCGATCTCCTGCTCCAGCCGCGCGGTCTCGGCATTGGACTCGTAGAAAGCCCCTTGGGCGGTCTGCACTTCATCGCTTGCGCGGTAGTGCTGCGCCCGCATGGCTTCCAGCCGCTTTTCGATCTCGCGCAAGCGCGTGGTTTCAGCCTCCAGCTCGAGGCCGAGCCGCTCGATTTCGCGGGTATGACGTGCCCGCTGGGCGGCCGCTTCCTGCCGCCGCAGCAACCACAACAGGTTCTGCGTGCTCCGCAACTGCCCCTGGAGCTCATGGTAGCTCGTCGCGACCTCAGCCTGGGCCTGAAGGTGCTCGAGCTGCTTGTCCAGCTCCTGACGAATGTCTTCCACCCGCAACAGATTGTCGCGGGTATCCCTGAGCCGAAGCTCGGTTTCGCGGCGCCGCTCGCGATACTTGGAAACGCCCGCCGCTTCCTCGAGGAAGACGCGCAATTCCTCCGGCTTGGCCTCGATCACCCGCGAGATCATCCCCTGCTCGATGATGGCGTAGGCGCGGCTTCCAAGTCCCGTGCCAAGGAAGATGTCGGCAACATCGCGCCTGCGCACGTGAAGATTGTTGACGTAGTACGACGAGTCCGCGTCACGGTTGAGCACGCGACGAACCGAGATCTCGGCGTAGCTTGCCCACTGCCCGCCGGCCTTGCCGAGGCTGTTGTCGAAGACGAGTTCGACGCTCGCCCGGTTCACTGGCTGGCGCTGGCCCGAGCCGTTGAAGAGCACGTCCTGCATGGTTTCGCCGCGCAGGTGCCGCGCCGACGTTTCCCCGAGGACCCAGCGTACGGCATCAATGACGTTGGACTTGCCGCAGCCGTTGGGGCCGACGATGCCTACCAGTTGTCCGGGGACAGGGATGTGAGTGGGATCTACGAAAGACTTGAAGCCGGCGAGATTGATCTGCTTGAGGCGCACTCTTTTATCGACGAAGTTATAATCTGAGCGTCAACATTGACGGTGGATTGTAACGGATTTAGGCGCTCACGATAATGCCAGGCAAGCCTTCGAAACCGCTGGAGACCTTCGCGAACCCTCACCCAGCGCGCGACTATCGGATTCACATGGAAATACCGGAGTTTACGTGCCTGTGCCCGCGCACGGGCCAACCGGACTTCGCGACCCTCGTGCTTGACTACGTGCCTGACCGGCGTTGCGTCGAGCTGAAAAGCCTCAAGCTCTACGTTTGGTCCTGGCGGAACGAGGGCGCCTTTCACGAGTCGGTCACGAACCGGATCCTGGAAGATCTGGTGCGGGCCACGCGTCCGCGCTTCATGCGCCTGGCCGCCCGCTTCAACGTCCGCGGCGGCATCTACACGACGGTCGTCGTCGAACACATCAAGCCGCGTTGGAGACCGGGGCCGGCCGTAGACCTGGCCACACTTCAGCCTGCTCCGGGTAGCCCCGCGAACTGACCCGCGCGCCGAAAGGCCCCTTATAATCCGCACCTTTCGTTCTCTTGGGGGAGACCCTCCCCGGTGTCTGCCGAGCCAGCGTGAACCCCGATCTAGACCGCCTTCAGAGTTATCCCTTCCAGAAGCTGAGCGCTTTGCTCGATGGCGTCGCCTCTCCGCCCCGCAAGAAGCCGATTGCGCTATATATAGGCGAGCCCAAGCACCCGACGCCCGCTTTCATCACGCAAACGCTGATCGACCATCTGGACGGGCTGGCTGGCTACCCCTTAACCGCGGGTGGAGAGGCACTGCGGACCGCAATCGCCGACTGGCTGCGGGTGCGCTACCAGTTGGACAGGGTCGATCCACGCAGCGAAGTCATCCCCGTGAACGGCAGCCGGGAGGCGTTGTTCGCCTTTGCACAGGCGGTGGTCGACTCGACCAGACCCGATCCGATCGTCATCGGCCCCAACCCGTTCTATCAGATCTACGAAGGCGCAGCGCTGCTCGCGGGAGCCACCCCGCACTACCTCAATAATCTACCGCAACGGGGCTACGCCTTCGATTTTGCCGAGCCGCCGGAGGCGCTATGGCGGCGCGTCCAGCTCGTCTACGTCTGCTCACCCGGCAATCCGACCGGACACGTGATGCCGCTTGACGAATGGCAGCGCTTGTTCGAGCTCTCCGACCGCTATGGCTTCATCATCGCGTCGGATGAATGCTACTCCGAGATCTATTTCGACGAGGGGCGTGCCCCGCTCGGTGCATTGCAGGCAGCCTCGCAGCTGGGGCGCAAGGGCTGGCCGCGCCTGGTGATGTTTTCCAGCCTGTCCAAGCGCTCGAACGTGCCCGGGATGCGCTCCGGCTTTGTCGCCGGCGACGCCGCGATCTTGAAGCAATTCCTGCTCTACCGCACCTACCACGGTTGTGCAATGAGCCTACCGGTTCAGGCCGCGAGCGTCGCTGCCTGGAAAGACGAGGCGCATGTCATCGAGAACCGGCGCCTCTACCGTGAGAAATTCGCTGTGGTGCTCGAGATCCTGCGTCCCGTCATGGACGTCGAGATGCCCGATGCCGCCTTTTACCTTTGGCCCCGGACGCCGCTGCCCGACCCGGAGTTTGCTCGCCGTCTTCATCAGGAGCAGGCGGTCTCGGTGCTGCCGGGCAGCTTCCTCGCGCGCACAGCCCACGGTATCAATCCGGGGGCCGACCGGGTGCGGATCGCGCTCGTCGCCTCGGTCGATGAATGCGCCGAGGCGGCACAGCGGATACGCACCTTTGTCGAAACCTTATAACCTAGGAGTTTGTCGGACTTTGGTCCGACAAACTCCTGAGGCAAAACCGCCCGCAAGAGAACGGCAAGAAAGGACTAGGGATAAAATCATCGCCATGAAGAAACTCCAAGCCATCATCGAACAAGCCTGGAAGCGCCGCGCCGAAATCAGCGCCGCGAACGCGGGCACAGAATGCAAGCAGGCCGTGGCCGACACGATCGAGCTGCTCGATCAGGGGAGACTCCGCGTGGCCGAGAAGACCGGGAGTCAATGGGTCGTCCATCAGTGGGCCAAGAAGGCCGTGTTGCTCTCGTTCCGGCTGCAGGACAATGTCGTGATGCAGGACGGCTACACGCAGTACTTCGACAAGGTGCCCGCCAAATTCGCGGGCTATACGCCTCAGTCTTTCCAGCAAGGCGGCTTTCGCGTGGTACCACCGGCCGCCGTCCGCAAGGGCGCGCACATCGCAAAGAACGTCGTGCTGATGCCCAGCTTTGTCAATATCGGCGCTTATGTCGACGAGGGCACCATGGTCGACACGTGGGCCACGGTCGGGTCGTGCGCACAGATCGGCAAGAACGTGCACCTGTCTGGCGGGGTCGGCATCGGCGGCGTGCTCGAACCGCTGCAAGCCAATCCCACGATCGTCGAGGATAATTGTTTTATCGGTGCGCGCTCCGAAATTGTCGAAGGCGTCGTCGTCGAAGAGGGCGCAGTGATCTCGATGGGCGTTTTCATCGGCGCGAGCACCCGTATCTATCATCGTCAGTCCGGTGAAATTCTCTACGGGCGGGTTCCCGCGGGCGCCGTCGTAGTCCCCGGCAGCCTGCCCACGCCGGATGGCCGCTGCAGTCTTTACTGCGCGGTGATCGTCAAGCAGGTTGACGCCAAAACGCGCGCCAAAACCAGCATTAACGACCTGCTCCGAAGTGACTAATTTGGCTAGCTAATGTGCCGGAGAGTTGGCACAATAACCGGAGTTGCGGGTCCCTTGGGCATCGATTTGCCAGAGGGCCGGCTTCGGGCCCCGCCAGCGGGGTGATTGCGCGCCGATAGTTGCCACGGAGGACGGTCATGTTCGTGACCCCGCTCTTCAAGCTGATGTCCGACAAGCAGGCGTCGGACCTGTTTTTCACCGCCGACGCGCCGATCCAGATCAAGATCAATGGCGTCGTGATGCCGATCAACAATCAGCTGCTCGATCCGGAGCAGGTGAAGAAGATCTGCTACGAGGTCATGAATCAGACGCAGATCAAGGAGTTCGAGTCCACACAGGAAATGAACTTCGCGCTGGCCGCCGGTCAACTGGGCAACTTCCGCGTCAACGTATTCCGCCAGCGCAACACGGTCGCAATGGTCATCCGGTTCGTGAAGCCGGACGTCCCTGTATTCGACGGTCTCGGGCTGCCGCCGATTCTCAAGGAAGCCATCATGGAGAAGCTGGGCCTGATCCTGGTCGTTGGCTCGACCGGGTCGGGAAAGTCCACGACGATGGCTTCAATGATCGACTATCGCAACGGACTGAAAACCGGTCATATCCTCACCATCGAGGACCCGATTGAGTTCATCTTCAAGCACAAGAAGTCGATCGTGAACCAGCGCGAAGTGCGGGTCGATACCAGCAGCTATGAGACTGCCCTCGTCAATGCCATGCGCGAGGCGCCCGATTTGCTGATGATGGGCGAGATCCGCGACCGCCAGACACTGCAGACCGCACTGCTGTTCGCGCAGACCGGCCACCTCTGTCTGTCGACCTTGCATGCCAACAACAGCTACAACGCGCTCAACCGGGTCATCAATTTCTTCCCGCTCGAGACGCGGTCCGCGCTGCTGTCCGACCTGTCGATCTCGCTGCGCGCGGTGATTTCGCAGCGTCTGGTGCGAGCGGTTGACGGCAAGCGGATCCCGGCCGTCGAGGTTCTGCTCAACACGAAACACATTGCCGAGCTGATCAAGGACGGCGAGATCAGCCAAATCAAGGACGCGATGGAACAGAGTCTCGCGCCCGGATCCCAGACCTTCGAGCAGGCCCTCTGCCAGCACTATTCGTCCAACAAGATCAGCCTCGAGGAAGCGATGGCAAACGCAGATTCACCAACCAACTTGCACTGGCTTATCAACAACGCTACCAAGACGCCCGCCGGCACGGCTGGCGCATCGTCGTCGAATTCCAGAGTCACACAGCCAGCCGAGGATCTCTCCAGCATCAAGCTTAATCTAGACGCGCTCGGTTGAGCAGACGCCGCCCCACTCGCGCCCGCGCGTGGACCGTGGGCGAGCTTGTGCGTGAGGGTGCGCGCCGCTTCCGGCGTGCCCGCCTGGCCTTCGGACACGGCAGTGTCAGCGCGACTGCCGAGGCCGCGTGGCTCGCCCTACACGCGCTTCATCTCCCCCCCGGCGCAACGCCATGCGTCATGTCGCGCGCGGTCGCCCCGGGTACAGCGGAACGAATACTCCACCTCTTCGAGCGGCGCATTCGGGAGCGCAAACCGGCCGCTTACCTGACACACGAAGCCTGGCTCGGTGATTTGCGCTTTTTCGTGGATGAACGCGCGATCGTGCCGCGCTCTCACATCGCCGGGCTACTGAGAACCGGTCTGGTGCCCTGGATAAGTAAACCCGGCAGGGTCAAGTCAGTGCTCGATCTCTGTGCGGGTTCCGGGTCCCTGGCTATCCTGTCGGCGCATGCGTTTCCGGATGCGCAGATCGACGCGGCAGATATTTCTACGCCAGCGCTGGAGATCGCACGTCGTAACGTGCGCGAGCATCGGCTGGGCCGGCGGATCCGGTTGGTCAAGTCAGATCTCTTCTCGAAGCTGCAGGGCAAACATTACGATCTCATTGTCTGCAATCCCCCGTACGTAACGACTGCCAGCATGCGCCGCCTGCCACCGGAGTACCGTTACGAGCCCGAACTCGCGCTGGCCGGCGGCGCCGATGGGCTCGATGTCGTGCGGCGCATCGTGGCCGAATCCGGTGCGCATCTGAACCCGCGCGGGTTGCTCGTGGTCGAAGTCGGGCGCGGCCGCCGCCGCGTCGAGCGCATGTTCTCGACGATACCGTTCATCTGGCCCGACACGGATGCAGGCAGCGCCGTGTTCGTGATCGAGCGCGAAGAAATTGATCGAGTTCTCGCCCGATCAATTTCTTAACACATGCACCCCCGACACCGCAGCGAAATCGCGGCTCACTTAGAACTCGCTACGAAGTGCACGAATGTCCTGCTGCTTATCAGGGTCCAGACATTAAGGATTTCGCCGGCCCTAGGAGTTTGTCGGACTTAGCTCCGACAAACTCCTTATGCAAAACCGCCCGCACGAAAATCGACGCAAAGAGCAATGAAAACTTCATTTCGAGCCTACTCGTCCGCCCTTTGCAGGCCAATAAGGGTCGCTATCCGGGCTTTCATTCGAAATCCGCAGGCGGTTTTGCTGTTAGCAGCCTGTCCGACACCTAAGTCCGACAGGCTGCTAGGATCGGCGAAATCATAGGTCCAGTGATGTGAGCAGCTG
Source organism: Betaproteobacteria bacterium (assembly GCA_029863175.1). The sequence continues at coordinate 16,577 of JAOTVX010000043.1, forward strand.
CCGTGTTTCCCGCGGCGGCAGCTCGAGGAACTGACCACGCCGGAGCTGCCGCGGCAGGCTTACCGACCCGAAGCGCACTCGAATTAGACGGCTGACGGCATGCCTCAGCGCTGCGAACATGCGGCGCACCACACGATTTCGACCTTCGCGTATGACTAGACGGTACCAGTGGTTGGCGCCCTCGCCGCCCGCGTCCAGGATCGAGTCGCACCGTGCTACGCCGTCGTCAAGGCGAACCCCAGCAACGAGTCGAGCCAGCTCTTCCGCCCTCAGGCGTCCCAGAACGCGCACGGCGTATTCACGCTCCAGCGCGTAGCGGGGATGCATCATGCGATTGGCGAGCTCGCCCGAGGTAGTCAGGATCAGCAGGCCCGAGGAATTGAAGTCGAGGCGACCGATGGTCAGCCACTTTGCGCCGCGCACCGGCGGCAGGCGCTCGAACACGCTGGGCCGGCCCGCGGGATCCGCCCGGCTGACGATTTCCCCTTCGGGCTTGTGGTAGAGCAGCACCCGCGGCGGACGCTGGCGCAAAGGCCGCCGCAGCACCTTGCCCTCGACTTTGATCAAATCGTGCGGCCCGACCCGGGTTCCGATGCCGGCTGCGGCACCGTTCACGCTTACCCGTCCCGCTCCCATCAGCACCTCCATCTGGCGGCGCGAGCCGAGACCGGCATCTGCAAGAACCTTCTGCAGCTTCTGCGTTCCTGGCGTCGCGCTCCGGGCGGCCGGATTGGTCACCGGGGGCTTGCCGCCCTTCGAATCAGACATCGCGTCGTTCCATGACAGCCTGAGCGAGCGTACCGCTGTCGACGTGTTCGAGCTCGCCCCCGACCGGCAAACCGCGGGCGATCCGCGTGACCTTCAGCCCGCGCTGCCGCAGCAGCTCGCCGACGTAGTGCGCGGTCGCTTCGCCTTCGACGGTGAAGTTGGTCGCGAGGATGACCTCCCGCACGACTCCATCGGTCGCCCGTTTCACGAGCCGCTCGAGATGAATTTCTTTCGGGCCGACACCGTCGAGCGGCGAAAGCGCACCCATCAGCACGAAATACAGGCCCTGGTAGCATTGCGCCTGTTCCATCATGAGGACATCCCCGGGAGTCTCGGCGACACAGAGCTGCGCCGAGTCACGGCGCGCTGAGCGGCACAACTCGCAGACTGGTTCTTCCGCGTAGCTGTTGCACTTCTCGCAGTTGCGGATCCTCCCAAGGGCGTCGGTCAGCGCGGCCGCCAGGCGCCCCGCGCCGCGCTGATCACGCTGCAGCAGGTGGTAGGCCATGCGCTGCGCCGACCTCGGGCCAACCCCCGGCAAACAGCGCAAGGCGGAAATCAGCTCTTCAAGCGATGAAGGTGTCTTCATCGCTTAATGACGAATGACGAGCAAGCACGCATTTCTAGATATTTAGACCATCATTTCGCATTATCCCTTTAAGATTAAAACGGTAGTTTTAATCCTGGCGGCAGCGGCAATCCAGCCGTCACGCCAGCCATCTTTTCCTGCACGGTAACTTCCACCCGCCGAGCCGCGTCGTTGAAGGCTGCGGCGACGAGATCTTCCAGCATCTCCCGATCATCAGCCGGCAGGCGCGGGTCGATGCTGACCCGCCTGACATCATGCTTGCAGGTCATCAGCACCTTCACCAGTCCGGACCCGGCCTGCCCCTCCACTTCCATCTCGGCGAGCTGCTCCTGCATGCGTTTCATGTTTTCCTGCATCAGCTGCGCCTGCTTCATGAGATTCCCGATGCCGCCTTTCATGTGTCGCGCTCCTTCATTTCGCCGGTTTGACCGAGGACTCGATCACCTGCGCGTCAAAGTTTTCCACCAGCCCGCGCACGAACGGATCCTGCTCGATCGCCGCAAACGCATCCGCCTGTTGCTGCTGCTGCGCCCGGTCGGCAACCGCCGCTGGCGAACCGGTAGCCGCCTCGGACAGGGTGATGATCAGCCGCAACCGCTCACCGCAATGGCGCTCCAGCGCCGACTTCAAGCGCTCCTGGTAGGGTCCGTCGAGCAGGTGCTGGTGGGCCTGTCCGAGCTTCAGCTCGATGCGCCCGGCCGTGCGCCCTGCCAGCTCGCAGTGCTGAGCCAGCATCTTGGCAGCCCCGACGAGCCCGAGCTGATCGATCAGTTCCCGCCATTCCGGGTCAGCGCGGTTTTTTTTTGACTCAGGCGCGCGCACCGCGGCCATTGCGGGCGAATCTTGGCCAGAAGCGGCCGCTGGTCTCGCTTCGTGGCCGTCGCGCGCCGGGGCAAACGCTCGCATCCGCAGCAGCGTCATCGTAAAACCGGCATATTCGTCCGGGGCGAGGCCGAGATCGCTGCGGCCCTGGAGTGCGATCTGGTAATAGAGCTGCAAATCATCGGGCGCGAACTGTTCGGCCAGCTCAACGAGGACTGCGCTTTCGGGATCCTCCGCTGGCACAGCGTCGGGAACCCGCTGCAACAGGGCCAACCGGTGCAACAGCGAACCCAGGTCCTGCAGCGCAGCCTCGAACGAGAGGCTGAGGCCCGCCATGCGATCGGCTTCTGCCAGCAGCCCCGCCGCATCTCCCGCCGCCAGCGCACGCAGGATGGCGTAGAGGTGATCCTGGCCTACGGTCCCGAGCATGGCACGCACCGATTCCTGCTCGACCACCCCCGCTCCGTACGCGATCGCCTGGTCGAGCAGGCTCAGCGCATCGCGCACGCTGCCCTGCGCCGAGCGCGCCAGCAACGCCAGCGCCGCCGGCTCGTGACGAATGCCTTCCGCCTCGAGGATATGCTGCAGGCGCTCGCTGATCTGCTGGCGGGGTATGGGCTTGAGGTTGAACTGGAGACAGCGCGAAAGCACGGTGATCGGGATCTTCTGGGGATCGGTCGTCGCCAGAATGAATTGGACGTGCTGGGGCGGCTCCTCGAGTGTCTTCAGCATGGCGTTGAAGGCTGAGCGCGACAGCATGTGCACTTCGTCGATGATGTAAACCTTGAAGCGCCCGGCGGTCGGGGCATAAAGGGCGTTTTCGAGCAGCTCCCTCATGTTGTCGACTTGCGTATTGGACGCCGCATCGAGCTCGAGCAGGTCGACGAAGCGCCCCGCGTCGATCTCTGTGCAGGCACCGCATTTCCCGCACGGCGCATCGGTCACGCCGGTCTCGCAGTTGAGTGCCTTGGCGACGATACGCGCAAGGGTCGTCTTGCCCACTCCGCGCGTGCCGGTCAACAGATACGCATGGTGCAGTCGCTGCTGCTTCAGCGCATTGGTAAGCGCCCTGACGACGTGCTCCTGCCCTACGAGTTCGGGAAAGGCCTTGGGACGCCACTTGCGGGCGAGAACTTGGGTCACTGCAAAACCGTGAGTGGTGAGTGGTAAGTGGTGAGTGGCATTTTACTGCAACCGCCGCCTTACGACTCACAAGTCACGGGTCACGGGTCACTCAGATATGATACTGCAGGCTAATCTGCAGAAAATTGATGCCGTCGTTCGGCTTCTTGATGTCCGCGTTCGAAAAGTGCTGATAGCTGCAGCTCAGGGCGAACGCGTTCCGGGCCCCGAAGCGGTAACCGACACCGAAATGGCTGCCAAACTGGAACGACGTGCCGAAGCCCTTGTTGCCCAGCGAGATTTCGGACAGAAGGTGGGCCCCGATTCCCGCTTCAACATAGGGACCCTTGAGGTCGTTTTGCTGAAGCCGAAACACCGGCGTTACCCCAATCTCGGCCAGGTCTTTGTTCTGTCCCGGCAACGCGTCGCGCCGCCAATAGCCGACGCCGACATCCCAGAATCCGCCGACGTGCCAGCGCTTCCCTTCGAACCAGCGCCGATCCCAGTCCCATTGCAGGGCGACGTCCACCATCCCGGTGCCGTCACCAGAGCTTGAACCCCCACCGGCGCCGACGCCGCCTTGGATCGAAATTCCATCGACGGCCCCGGCAGAACCGATCGCAAGCACCATCAGCAGTGCGGCCGTCGCGCCGCGTAACTTATTCTTCTTAATTATTCTCCCCCTTACTTCAATGCTGCTGAGACGTTACTCAATTGGAATAAGGGTGGCGAGCCTTACCCCCGGCACTTGCAAAAAATAGCTGTGGCTGCTTCCTTCCGGACCTGACCAGGTTCACTATCCTGCAATGCGGGGAGGCCCGCCGTCAATCAAATGAAAACATTATGCACGGACGCCGGACGATGCGCTACAGCGCCCCGTTCACGACAACTTTACAAGCGCGTGGTTTAATGCTTCCATTTAACCCGCCGCGAGAAGCAGAGCTCGCGCTGTGGCGCCTCTACGGGTCGCCGGCGTCAAATCCCGATGACAATGTCAACATCCTGAGCGGAGGAGTGCATGGCAACGAAGACGATTGAATCCGTTCTCCACGAAAACCGCGTCTTCCCGCCGAGCGAGGCGTTCGTCAAGCAGGCCAACGTTTCGGGCATGGACGCCTACCGCAAGCTCTGCGCCGAGGCGGAAAAGGACTTGGAAGGATTCTGGGGCCGGCTTGCGAAGGAACACATGCTGTGGCACAAGCCGTTCACCAAAGTGCTCGACGAAAGCAAGTCGCCGTTCTTCAAATGGTTCGAGGACGGCGAGCTCAACGTCTCCTACAACTGCCTTGACCGTCACCTCAAGACGCAGCCCGACAAGACCGCGCTCATCTTCGAGGCCGACGACGGCAAGGTCACCGAGATCAGCTACAAGGAGCTCTATCACCGCGTGTGCATGATGGCGAATGGGCTAAAGTCCCTTGGCATAAAGAAGGGCGACCGGGTCATTGTCTACATGCCGATGTCGATCGAGGTTGTCGCCACCATGCAGGCTTGCGCCCGTATCGGCGCTGTCCACTCTGTGGTTTTCGGGGGGTTCTCGGCAAAAAGCCTGCAGGAGCGGATCATAGACGCGGGTGCCGTCGCAGTAGTCACTGCCGACGGCCAATTCCGGGGCGGTCGCGAAATCCCGCTGAAGCCCGCCGTCGACGAAGCGCTGGGCCTGGGCGGATGCGATTCGCTGAAGTCCGTCGTGGTCTACAAGCGAAGCGGCAGCCAGGTCAAGTGGGATCCGAAGCGCGATGTGTGGCTGCACGATCTCTTGAACGGTCAGTCCGACACCTGCGAGCCGACCTGGGTGAGCGCGGAGCATCCGCTCTTCATCCTGTATACGTCGGGCTCCACGGGCAAGCCCAAGGGCATTCAGCATTCGACCGGCGGCTACCTGCTGTGGACCATCCTGACGATGAAGTGGGTGTTCGACTACAAGCCGTCGGACATCTTCTGGTGCACGGCGGACGTAGGCTGGGTCACCGGGCACTCGTACACCACCTATGGTCCCCTCGCCTGCGGCGCCACCGAGATCGTATTCGAGGGAGTTCCCGTCTATCCAGATGCCGGACGGTTCTGGAAGATGATCCAGGACCACAAGGTTACGGTGTTCTACACTGCGCCAACGGCAATCCGTTCCCTCATCAAGGCCGGCAGCGACCTGCCGAAAAAGTACGACTTGTCCTCCCTGCGCATTCTGGGAACGGTCGGGGAACCCATCAATCCCGAAGCCTGGATGTGGTATCACGAGACCGTTGGCGGCGGGCGGTGCCCCATCGTCGACACGTGGTGGCAGACCGAGACCGGCGGTCATCTCATTTCGCCGTTGCCCGGGGCCACGCCGACCAAGCCGGGCTCCGCGACGTTCGGGCTGCCCGGCATATTCGCCGATATCGTGGACGAGACGGGCCGCTCGGTGGGCAAAGGCAAGGGCGGCATCCTGGTGATCAAGCGTCCCTGGCCGGCGATGCTGCGCACGATCTGGGGCGATCCGGAGCGCTATAAGAAGACCTACTACCCCGACGATTTCCAGGGCAAGCTCTACCTCGCCGGCGACGGTGCCTCATTCGATGAGGAGGGTTACATCCGGATCATGGGGCGCATCGATGACGTGTTGAACGTGTCGGGTCACCGTCTCGGGACGATGGAAATCGAGTCGGCGCTCGTCGCCAACACCCAAGTCGCGGAAGCGGCCGTGGTGGGACGGCCCGATGACCTCACAGGTGAAGCAGTGGTTGCTTTCGTAGTGTTGAAAGGGGCACGCCCGGCTGGCAACGATGCGAAGACCATCGTCAAGGAATTGCAGGACTGGGTCGGCAAGGAAATCGGGGCGATCGCAAAACCGAAGGACATCCGCTTCGGCGACAATTTGCCCAAGACCCGCTCCGGCAAAATCATGCGGCGCCTGCTGCGCTCGATCGCAAAGGGCGAGGAGATCACCCAGGATGTCACGACCTTGGAGAACCCCGCCATTCTTAAGCAGCTGCAAGAAAAAGCGTGAACGAGGTGCGGTCATGGGTCACCGCATGACGATCGCTGCAGTCAGTGCCCGGCGCTTGCGGCACTTACCCGCCGTTCCGCCGCGCCTCGCTGCGCGGGTTTGCCAGCCCCAGCGATGCGATCAGCGCCTCGGCATCGAGGTCGCGGCGCAGGTCGCGGCGCACTTCCTGCCAGCGGAAGCGCACTGAGTTTCTGACGATTTCGTCGTCCAGGCGCTTCAACTCGTCTATGACGGGCGCCCGGCTGATCAGCGCCCCGGGGCTCTCCGAGAACGGCGTCTCGTCATCGCGCACAGCGGCCCAGTCACACGATTCCAGACGTGCGCTCAGACGCTCCGTGAGCTCCAGAAATTCGCCACCCGCTCCCTCCGGCATACCGGTAGCCGTGAGGATCGCATCGACGACGGCGGCCATGAGACGACCGACCTCGTCTTGGCCCGCATTGGTGCGCCGCATCACGAGGCCGCCTGCGTAAATCGAAATATCCGACAGGCACGCGAGCCAGACATACCACTTTGCGATGTCGATCGATTTAACGTAGTCATCGTTATCGAACAGGTTTGGAAAACCCACGCCCGCGCGCGTTCTGAGATAGCCGTACAGGGAGGTCTGCGCGACGTGGCTGGCGCGGGACTCGAGAAACTGCCGCAAGCCGTCGCGGTCGTTGATTCGCGTCCGCCGACCCCGTCCACCCGCCCCAAGGTAGTGTCGGAAGGTCTGCCACAACTCCGCGGCTCTGGCCCGGACCGGCCATGGCGCCGTCATATTGTCACCTCTGGACATTAATGATTGAAACAGCGTATCTTTACGGTGCCTAGCGCTCCCCACCGGGGGCAACGGACACTATCCGGCAAGACCACCAAATAAGAGGAGGATAGCGCATGAGCACGGCCAATACCCAAAAAGCGCACTGGGAACGAACCCGCCGGTTGATGATTATCCATTTAACGATCTGGTTCATCTTCTCGTTCGTCGTCCATTGGTTCGCCCCGCAGCTGAACAAGATTTCCTTCATGTATTTCCCGCTCGGTTTCTATATGGCGGCGCAGGGCTCGCTCGTTGTGTTCGTGGTCCAGCTCTTTCTCTTCGCCAAGCAGCAGGAGAAGATCGACCGCGACTGTGGCATGGCTGAAGACGAATAAAGGGGGGAATGCGCCATGAGCTTTTTCAAACCAAAAGGTTCGTTCATCGACAACCTGCCTCGGATCTACGGCCTCTACACCGGCGGCTTCGTTCTCTTTATTGCCTTGATGGCCGTACTGGAGCAGTTTGGACTGGGCGCCGATACGATCGGGATTCTGTTCGTAGCCTTCACGATCTTCATCTATGCCCTGATCGGGTGGCTGTCGCGCACCATGCAGATCGATGCCTACTACGTCGCCGGCCGCCAGGTGCCGCCCGTATTCAACGGGATGGCGACCGGAGCGGACTGGATGTCGGGCGCCTCGTTCGTCGCAATGGCGGGCGGCATCTACATGGGCGGTCACGCCTACCTCGCGTTCGTCGTGGGGTGGACCGGGGGTTACGTGCTGGTCGGAACCTTGATGGCGCCGTACCTGCGCAAGTTCGGCTGCTATACCGTGCCCGACTTCATCGGGACGCGCTATGGCGGCAACTTCGCGCGTTTGTGCGGGGTGCTCGTGCTGGTGATCGCCTCGTTCACGTACGTGACGGCGCAGATCAACGCCACGGGCACGATCGCCTCGCGCGCGCTGCAGATCCCGTTCGAAGTCGGCGTATGGTTCGGCCTGTTGGGCATCCTGCTGTGCTCGATGTTAGGCGGCATGCGTGCGGTGACCTGGACTCAGGTGGCGCAGTACATCGTGCTCATCATCGCCTACCTGGTGCCGGTCATCTGGATGTCGAACAAGCAGGGCTTTGGCATCATTCCGCAGTTGGTTTATGGCGATGCGGTGGCGCGGATCGGCGAGCTGGAGGTACTGCATCAGGTCGGTGTGCTCAAGCCAGCCGCAGCCGTGGCCGGCGTGAGCGCGCTCACCGTGAAGCACGCGGCGTCCGGCGATTCCGTGATCTCGGCAATCCGATTCGTGACGCTCGTCGCGTGCATGATGCTCGGCACCGCGTCGCTGCCGCACATCCTGATGCGCTATTTCACGACGCCCTCGGTTAGAGACGCGCGCAGGTCGGTGGCTTGGTCGCTGTTCTTCATCTTCCTGCTCTACTTCACGGCGCCCGCATTGGCCACCTTCACCAAGCTCCAGGTGCTCGATCCGAACCTCGCCACTAGCATCATCGGCAAGTCGATCGCGGACGTGAACGCGCTCGAGTGGATTCAGAAGTGGAGCAACGTCGGCTTCCTCAAGATCATCGACAGCAACGGTGACGGGATCCTGCAGATCAACGAGTTCTTCATGCGCGGCGACATCGTCGTGCTGGCGACACCGGAGATTGCGGGTTTGCCGTACGTAATCTCGGGCCTCGTTGCCGCCGGCGGCATGGCGGCAGCGATGTCTACGGCCGACGGGCTGCTGCTGGCGATTGCCAACGCGCTCTCGCACGATCTTTACTACAAGATGATCGACCCGAAGGCGGACGTGCGGCATCGTCTGATCGTCGCCCGCGTTCTGCTGGTCGGCATCGGCGCGGCGGGTGCCGTCGTCGCAAGCTTCAGGCTGACCACGATTCTCGGTGCCGTGGCCTGGGCATTCGACTTCGCCATGTCCGGATTATTTTTCCCGCTGGTGCTGGGCGTCTGGTGGAAGCGTGCCAACCGTCCAGGGGCCATTGCAGGCATGCTCATCGGCCTCGGCGTAGGGACCTGGTATCTCTACATGGTGCGGTGGGGCGGCATGACGCCGTGGCTGGGTATTGACCACCTGCGGTTCGGGATCATCGGCGCAGGCGCGAGCCTTATCGCCATGGTTGCGGTGTCGCTGATGACCAAGGAACCGGATGCGGAGACGCAAGCCATGGTCGACGAGCTCCGTATCCCGAAGGGCGAGACTATCCTGGGCTCGACTCACTGAGGTTATTGCTTTAACAGTAAGACCGGGGCAGGCGCGAGTCTGCCCCGTTTTTTTTGCAAGAATTTGTCGCAAAGGCTTGGAGCATATGACAGAGGGGTTCCCGATCTGGGTGATCGTCGTCGATTACGTCCTCGGGACGGTCATGTGGACGCTGATCGGGCGCTTCGGGATGAGCATTTTCCTGCCCGAAACCAGCAGCTTTTTTTTCATGCGCTTCTTCGTCCGCGTGACGAACCCGCTGCTGAAACTCTTCGACCCGATCACGCCGGCCTTTCTCGTTCGCCCCCTCGTCCCGCTCTACGTCGCCTGGTTCTTCTTCATGTTCCGCTTCTACGCCATGCCCTGGCTGCTGGGCTACTCCGTAATGGGAATGCTTTCCTTCCCGCTGGAAAGCGAGATCGCCCAGGGGGTCGCCTACCTGGTCGGGAAGCTGCTCAACTGAGATCGCGGGACCCTTCCCGCCATCTGATAAAATTGGCGCCTCCGGAGAGGTGGATGAGTGGTTTAAGTCGCACGCCTGGAAAGCGTGTGTACGGTGAAAGCCGTACCGCGGGTTCGAATCCCGCCCTCTCCGCCGGTCAACTGGACTGACTAGTTAATGCCGCTCCCTTGGAAGACGAAAAACAGAGGGAACGTCAGTTCATTGATCTTGCGCGGTTAGGCGAAGATTGTGGCAGTTGCCCCGGCAACGGGCGTGAGCGAAGCCGCAGGCGCGGAAAGACGGGGGAATAGATGGCGGAAAGCAAGGCGACGGCGGTCGAGGAGGCGGCGCGCGAAGACTTGGCCGGGCTTGTCGAGCTGCGCCGGGCGTGCATGCCCCATGTCGCGGCAACGCCGAACTTGTTGGCCTGGCAATGGCTCGACAATCCGTCGGGGCAGGCGCGCATCTACGTCATCCGCGACCGCGGTCGCATCGTCTCGATGTATCAGGCGATCCAGCAGCGCGTGCGCTTCGGCGGCGCGGTACGGGCCGCGCGCATGATCCAGGACGTCATGACGCTTCCCGACTATCGCGGGCGCGGCTATTTGCACGCACAGGCCTGGCGTTGCCTGGACGATATGACCGCCGCCGGGGAAGTGGGCTATACATTTCCCAACCAACAATCCGAACGCAGCTTTCGCCGCACCGGCTGGATCGAGCTCGGCCGGGTGCCGCTTCGGACCAGGACGATCGCGCCGGCCGCACCGGCCGCGCCCCAAGGGCCGCGTGTCGTGCTGCGCGAAGTCGACCGTTTCGACGAGGCCGCCACCCGGATTTGGCAACAGAGCGGCCTCCCATGCGGCGTTCACCGCGACGCCGAATATTTGAATTGGCGCTACCGCAAGCCCGATTGCCATTACGCGAGATTCATCGTCGGTGACAATGCCGGTATTCTGGTGCTCAAGCGCTATGCCGAAGGGGATCGGGTGATCGTCCACATCTGCGAGCTCGTGGCGCCGGCGGACGCGGGCGAATTGGTCACGGCGGCGCTCGCCGCGGCCGAGCACCACGCCCAGCGTCTGGGTACGAGCGAACTTACGTGCTGGCTGCCCGCGGGCCACCCGCACGAGCCGGCTTATGAAGCGGCTGGGTTCGGGCTACAGCAATTAGACCGCTATATATTTGCCACCGCAAACGACGCGGGCGGCCTTCCCACCGATTCGAGCGCGTGGCACTTCAGCCAAGGGGATAGCGATGTCTACTAATCGTCCGCCGCGAATGCTGGTGATCGCGCCGCATCCGGACGACGAGGTCCTCGGCGCGGGCGGGACAATCGCGCGCTTCGCCGCCGCCGGCGTGGTCACGGTCGCGACCATCGCCGCACATATGCCCCCGCTTTATACCGAAGAGCTCCACCAGCAGACGGTCGCGGAAGCGAAAAAAGCGCACCAAAGGCTCGGGGTTAAAAAGTCGATCTTCCTCGACAATCCGGCGGTGCTGCTTGACCGGATCGAACTCCCCGAGTTCAATGGCATGGTGAGCACGATTGTCGCGGAGGCCGAGCCCGACGTGCTGTTGATCCCGTATTACGACCGCCATGTCGACCATCGGCGCGTGTTCGATGCCTGCATGGTGGCCGCGCGCCCGATCGGCGCCGGGCGCAACATCGGCCTGGTCGCGGCGTATGAATCGCTGTCGGAAACCCATTGGAACGCGCCCCATTTGGAGCCTAACTTCACGCCCAACTGGAACGTCGACATCAGCGATCATATCGACGCCAAGCTCGACGCCATGCGCTGCTACGAAAGCCAGGTGCGTCCGTTTCCCGCATCGCGCTCAGTCGAGGCGCTCAGGGCGCTCGCGCTCTTCCGCGGCAGCCAGGCAGGCATGGCTTATGCCGAGGCCTATCATTTGCTGCGCCTGTCACGCGCCCCAGAATCGCTGTTCGGGGGTTAAGGCGGCGGCCTATTCGGGCGTTCGCGATGGTTGGCCGGTGGAATTGGCGGGAGATATGTGTCAAAAGCACGTGACGATCCCATAAATATGTGATGCCTTAGCACGCCCTGGACGCATAGCCTGCTCTACTATGGGAATCTAGCCCCACCACTACCCAGAATGCTTGCAGCGTGGACTATTTACCTTGTTGATTTTGTTCATAGAGCATAGCGTTTACCGATTAAAGCAATAACCCAGATCAGCTCTTCCACAGGGAAGGCACTATGAAAGCGATAGAGTTGACTCAGCAATGGTTCGGGCAATGGTTCGCGTATCTGAGCGCGTGCTTCGAGCTACCCATGACGGCACCCATCTGCCGGCCGGCTTGGACCTTGGCCGCAATCGGCTCGGCCGCGATCGCCGGCGTCCTGACGCTCTGGCTGCTCTGGCGTCTCATTGACTACAAGCTCAAGCTGCGCGCTGCGCTGCGCGCCCAGGCCGAGCGCGACAGGATCGACCATGAGGCGATCGCGCACACGCAATGGATCGGCGATACGGCCTACCACGCCGAGTTATCCGAGGAGGAAGTTCGCCGCCGCATCGCCGAAGGACTCGAGGCACACAAAACCAACGCGGCGCCGATTTCGGGCACTTCTTAGTGACATGCTTCGCTGATTACACACCCCGCGTTGGCGGGGTTTTTGTTTGTGGTGCTACGGATTCTCTGCGCCACGTTCACCGCGGCATCGGAGATTGTTTGCGGTAGGAGTTTGTCGGACTTAGTCCCGACAAACTCCTAATGTAAAACCGGCAATCGGGATAGGGGCAAGCCTCACGGCTCGACCCCTCCCACACCACCGTGCGTACGGGTCCGTACACGGCGATTCGGCAGGTTAAGCGGTAGGTAAAACATGGAGTCTCGGTAATCCGAGAGCCGC